>JAJPJX010000120.1 GCA_021324015.1 Solibacteraceae bacterium
ACGTATCCGCGCCTGCGGCATCGAACTGCCGTCCGCCATGTTCCAGACCGTGGTGGAGGTGAACTGACGTGTCCCTCCTGCTGATCCTCAGCTTCGTGCTCATCTTCTCCCTGGTGATGCTGGCGGTCAGCCTGGGGATGAAGTATCTGGAGGACCGGCGGAAGAAGAGCGTCAGCGAGATGCTGCTGACCGTCGAGGGCTCCAGACCCGCCGCCGTTTCCAAGCTGCTCAAAGACCTGGAGGAACCGGGCCGCTCGCCCGTGCGCCGCGTGCTCGATGCCTGCAATTTCACGCGTTCGGCGGAACAGCGTATCCAGCAGGCGGGTCTGGACTGGACGCCGCAGCAATTGGCAACCTACATAGTCGTGGCGGCGCTCGTCGGCGCCCTGCTGGGCTTCCGGTTTCCCCTTCTGCTGACCAGGGGCATTACCGCCCTAGTGGGAGCGGCCGTGTGCAGCGTGCTGCCTTATCTGTTCGTGCGCCGTAAGGCCAGCAAACGCCTGGCCGAGATGGAGGCTCAGTTTCCCGAGGCGCTGGATTTCCTGGCGCGTTCCATGCGCGCCGGGCACGCCTTCACCATCAGCCTGGAAATGCTCAGCGAAGAACTGGCCGACCCCCTGGGGCAGGAGTTTCGGGCCCTCTTCAACGAGCAGAATCTGGGCGCGACCATCGAGACCGCGCTGCGCAACCTCACCCGCCGTGTGCCGTTGCTGGACGCGAGGTTTTTCGCCTCCGCGATTCTGCTCCAGCGGCAGACGGGAGGGAACCTGAGCGAAATCCTGTTGCGGCTATCGCACCTCATTCGCGAGCGCTTCCGCCTGAAAGGCCAGGTGAAGGCCGCCAGCGCGCACGGACGCCTGACCGCCCTCATCCTCACTGTGCTGCCCATTGCCACCGCGTTCGCCCTGCTGGTGGTGGCCCCCGGATATCTGCCGGGCATGGTCGCCGACCCGGACGGCCGTAAGCTGATTATGGCTGCGATCGGGGCGCAGGTGCTGGGGAATGTCTGTATTCGGAAAATCATCAATATCAAGGTGTGAGCATGTTGCCTCCCGTTGTCATTCCCCTGATCCTGTTTACGGCTTTGATGGCCGGCATCTCCTTCTACGGCTACCGGCGGTATGCCCGCTCGGCGCGCGTCCTGCGGCAACTGGAAGAGCCGTCATTTGCGGCTTCCGCCGCGGTGCCAGGCGAAGCGCCCTCCGGCGAGCCACGCGTGGTTGTCAAGGTTTTGCAGCAGGTGGGCGGCGCGCTGCCGGTATCGCCCGCGGACACCAAAACCGTCCGCCGCGACCTGGTGCGCGCGGGCTACCGCTCCGACCAGGCGGTGGCGGTGATCTACGGGATCAAGGTGATCTCCACGGTGCTGTTGCTCTTCCTGACTCTGCTGCTCCGGGAGCGCCTGACGGACAACCCGGTTCTGCGCATCGTGCTCGTGGTGGCGGGTGCGGCCGCGGGATTTGTGCTGCCGAACATCCTGCTGGAAAAACGGGTCGCCGCCAGGCAGGAACGGTTGCGCCTTTCCTTGCCCGACGCGCTGGACCTGATGGTGGTGTCGGTGGAAGCAGGCCTGGGACTGAACCAGGCCATGATGTACGTGACGCGCGAGCTGATGCCCACGCACCGGGAGATTAGCGAGGAATTGGGTCTGGTCAACCTGGAGATGCGCGCCGGCAAGCGCCGCGCCGAGGCCCTACGCAACCTGGCGGACCGCACCGGCGAAGAGGAGATTCGCAAGCTGGTGGCGATTCTGATCCAGAATGACCGCTTTGGCACCAGCATGGCTGAATCTCTGCGCACGCATTCGGATTTCATGCGCACCCGCCGCCGGCAGGAGGCCGAGGAGCGGGCCGCGAAGGTGGGAGTCAAACTGGTTTTCCCGATCTTCTTCTTTATCCTTCCGTCGATGATGCTGGTCACGGCCGGCCCCGGGTTGTTGCAGATCTTCAAGAACCTGTTCCCGATGATGAGGCAGATTCATTAATACGAGGTACAACGGTGGGCATGGAAAGCACCGAAATGTCGATTCTGCTCTGGCTGATGGCCGGAGTCACGCTGGCTTTGTATTTCAAGCGCCGCCGCTCACATAGGGTGCTGCGTTAACGGGGAAGATTCTACAGAAAGGAGAATGCGATGAACAGCACATTTATGCAGACCGCGATCTGGCTGGCAGCCGGAGTGTTCCTGCTGATGTTCCTGGCGCGCCGCCGGAAGCGCAAGGCCGAGCGCTAGAAAATGAGAAAAACACCACTTGCTGGCGCGCGGCCGCGAGGCTTCACGGGTACGCGCGCCAGCGAGCCTGGCGATAGACTCTAAGATGGAATTGATTTCACCTATCTTGAGCAGTCAGAACCCGGATGGCGGTTGGCCGTACATTCGCGGCTCCTCCTGGACGGAGCCGACGGTCTATGCGCTACTGGCACAACTGGCCGTGCAGCCGGATGGCGCGAGTTTCGAACGCGGGCTGAACTGGCTCCGCCGGCAACAGCGCCCCGACGGCGGTTGGGCGCCCCAACCGGCCGTCGCCCAGAGCACTTGGGTAACGTCGCTGGTGGCGCTGCTGCCTGCCGATAAGATCGGCGCTGTTGGGCACGACGCCGCTGTTGCCTGGCTGCTGCGGCAGACCGGCGAGGAATCCGGCTGGGTCTACCGATTGCGGCAGAGGTTATTGGGCTACTCCGTAGGCGAGGAATTGAGCCATAGCGGCTGGCCCTGGTTTCCCGGCACGGCGGCATGGGTTACACCTACTTCGCTGGCCGTGCTGGCGCTCGAAAAAGCCGTCCGGAGAAACCGGCAGCCCCTCCTGACGGAACGCATCGCGCAGGGGAAGGAATTCCTGCTCGCCCGGCAGTGCGCCGATGGCGGCTGGAATCACGGCTCCAGCCGGGCCCTGGGCTACGACGGGAATTCCTATCCGGAGACCACCGGGGTGGCGCTGCTGGCGTTGCACGGAAGCCGTTCCCCCAAACTCGGGAAAGCCCTGGCCGCCGCCGAACGCCACTGGCGCGACTGCCGCTCGGCCGAAGCCGCTGGCTGGCTGTTCCTTGGGCTACAGGCGCACGCGCGCCAGCCGCAGACGGTCGTCGCGCCGTCGCCTTACCGGGGAGTTCGCGATTCGTCCTTGTGGATCCTGGTGCAGGCCGCCGCGCAGGGCCGGAACTTTTTTCTGGGAGACCCGGCATGAGCCGCACCCTGGACCGCCGTAGCCTCGTGACCGGGTCGGTCGCTGCGCTGGCTGCGGCCGGATGCTCGGTGCGCAGATCCGCTGCACCGCCGCCCGCGGTTTCCATCCTGCGCGCGCCGGAATATGGGCCGGGTCTATACGCCGAGGTCCGCCGCGTGCTGGAGATGCACCGTTTGAACGTGCGCGGCAAGCGCGTCGTGCTCAAACCGAACCTCGTGGAGTTCGAGCCTCAGAGCGCCATCAACACCCATCCGATGTTTGTGCACGCCACTCTGGAAGCATTCCGCGCCATGGGTGCGGCGGAGGTGCGCATCGCGGAGGGGCCCGGCCACCGCCGCAACACCCTGGACCTGGCCGATGCGGCCGGCTATTTCCAGGCCATCCCGAATTTCGAAGACATCTTCACGGACCTCAACCTCGACGAGGTGTCGCTGACTCGCCTCCGCGGCGGGTATTCCCGGCTGGATTCCTTGTACTTGCCGAACACGGCTCTCCGCTGCGATCTCCTGGTGTCACTTCCTAAATTGAAAACGCATCACTGGACCGGCGCTACGCTCAGCATGAAGAATCTCTTCGGACTGGTGCCGGGCGGAGTCTACGGCTGGCCCAAGAACGTGCTGCACTGGGCGGGCATCCACGAATGTATTGCCGATCTGCATGTTGCGTTTCCCCGCCAGTTCGCGCTGGTGGACGGGATCGTAGGCATGGAGGGCAACGGTCCGATCCAGGGCACGCCCCGGCGCGCGGGCGTGCTGGTGGCCGGGCGCGACGTGGTGGCGGTGGACGCCACCTGCTGCCGCATCATGGGTATTGATCCGTTGAAGATCGGATATTTGCGCCTCGTCGCGGGCGAAGATACCCTGGCCGAGTCCCACATCCAGCAGATTGGCGAGCCGGTTGCCGGTGTAACGCACTCCTTCGAATTGCTCCCGCAGTTCCGGGCTTTTCGCCTGCGGAGCTGACACGAAAAGCTGCTGAGCGGCGACCATCGGCAGGCGGATTGCCGAATTTCTGAGTGATCCCTCTGCCGTGGAAAAATAGCAAAGAGAAGTCAGTTCCGGGGAATCTTCAACAGGAGCCAGGATGCGAAAGCCAGGAAAAGTGTTGCTGGGAGGGGCCCTCTCGCTGGGACTTCAGGCGGCGGTGTTGCAGGTCGTTCCTGGAGACTCCCAGCGGGGCGAGAGGGTGTTCCAGACGGAGCGCTGTGCCCAATGCCACAGCGTGAACCGCAAAGGCGGCAAAACGGCGCCGGACCTGGGCAGCCGCGTGGATCGCAGTTTCACGCCCGCGCTGCTGGCCAGCACCATGTGGAACCACGCGCCCGTGATGTGGGCGGCCATGGAGGGGATGGGCATCGAACGGCCGAAGCTCAGCGCGGACGCTGCCGCGGACCTGTTCGCATTCTTCTATTCCAGCCGGTTCTTCGACAAACCGGGCGATGCCGGACGCGGGGAGCGGGTCTTCCACGACAAGCACTGCGGCTCATGCCACGGCGTGCGCGATTCGCTGGCCGAAGACGCGCCGCCCGTGGTCAAGTGGGAATCTCTGAGCGATCCCGTCGTGCTGGTGCAGCAGATGTGGAACCACAGCGGCCGCATGCGCGAGGCTTTCGCCCGGCGCCACTTGGGCTGGGTGCAACTCAGCACCCAGGATTTGCTGGACATCCTCGCCTGGCTGCGTCAATTGCCCGAGATGCAGAGTGCCGCTTCCCGTTTCTCCTACACGTCAGGCCAGGGAGGCCAGGCGCTCTTCGAGGTCAAAGGCTGCATTCGCTGCCACACCGGCAACTTGTCGCTGGATAACCGCCTGCACGACTTGACCCTGACCGACATCGCCGTGGACATGTGGAACCACGCCCCGCGCATGATCCAGCCGCCTCCGGAGCTGAAAGCCGGCGAGATGCGCCAACTCCTCAGCTATCTGTGGATGCGCCAGTTCGTGTATGCCTCCGGCGATGCAGTCCATGGGAAGCAGGTCTTCTCCGAGAAACGCTGCGCCTCTTGCCACATGCGCGGCGCTTTCGGGGCCCCGCCTTTACCCGGCCAGGGACGATCATATTCTGAAGTGACCATCATGTCGGCGCTCTGGCACCACGGCCCGCAAATGTTCGCGCGGATGCGGCAAGCCAAAATCCCCTGGCCTCGCTTCAACAATGCCCAGCAACTGACCGATCTGATCGCCTACCTCAACTCCGTGCAATAAACGCAGCCCCTTGTTTGGGCCGCTTCCGCCCGGCGGTGCTTGGGTGTATAGTTCTGGTCAGCCGGAGAGTCCATGCGGAATCCCGGCTATGAGGATGGAGGGCTGCGTATGCGGCCTCTCACAGCCTGTCTTGCCGTCCGCCTGCGGCCAGCCCGCCGCAGGTACGTCCCGAGAAATCACTGCCAAGGGAAAGGAGCTTCGCCATGCCAATGGAAGAACGGCTCGAGTTCCGGGTGTCGTTTCAAAAGCTGCTGCTCGGCTTGATGTTCACGATCGTGCCGGTCAGCCTGGCAGGGCTATATGCCATCACGCACACCTACCGGTCGCTCGAGGCCACCATCGGGGGTCATTTCAAAGTCATCGCCGAAAGTACGGCCGCCGCGACCCATCAGTTCATCACCGAACGCATATTGGACGTCGGCGAGATGACGGTTGAACCCGCGATCGTGGATGCCGTGGTGGCCTCCAACCGCTCCTGGGAGGGTATGCCCGACGCCGCGGTTGCCGCCAAGATCGAGAAGATCGATAAAGCCTGGAACACGCCGGCAGCCGACCCGATCGTGAGAGCGATGCTGTCGTCGCGCGCTTCGCGCCTGCTGCGCCGCTATCACGACCTGGACTCCCGCATCCTGCGGATCACCGTGACGGACGCCAAGGGGGTAGCCGTGGCCGCCTCGCACAAGACCCTGGATTACTACCAGGCCGACGAGGAATACTGGCAGAACATCTATGCCCAGGGCCGCGGCGCCGTGAGCCTCACCGACATTCTGTACGACGAGGCGACCAAATCGAATTACATCGGCATCGGCCTCCCCATAATGGAGGAAGGCACCAACCGGTTCATCGGAACGCTGGATGCGCTGGTCGATGTGACCACGGTCTTCCCGGTCATCAACCGGCTGCAGTTGGGACCTACCGCCCGCACCTTGCTGGTCAAGGAGGACGGCACTGTGATCAGCGCTCCGCAGGTGGACCTGGCGATGAAACTGAAATCCGGCGAATATGCCGCCGTTCAGGAAGCCTTGGGCACCGTGCATGGCCGCGAGAGGGGATACATCGTCGCGGAGTTGCCCAACGTGGGGCAGACACTGATCGGCTTTGCGGACACGGGCTTGAAGCGCGATTTTAGGAATCTCGCGTGGCTGGTCCTGGTGTGCCAGTCCACCCGCGAAGCCTTCGCTCCTGTGCGCGTAGTGGAACGTCTCATCGGGTTCACCTCGGTGCTCGGACTCGCCATGGTAACCTTTGCGGCCGCGTACTTCTCGCTGCATCGGAAGCGGACCTTCACCGAGATCGACGAATTGCGCGCCGGGACCCCGAGCCAGGCAGAGTCCAAGCCGGAAACCGTCCGGTGATTCACGCCCGGCGGCCTCCGGGGAGCGAATCATCAGGTTAAACGATAAACAGGCCTGATATTGGCTATAATTCCCGAAGGAGCGTCAAGATGCAGACGTCAGGGCACTTTTCGATTCTGAGCCGGCGCGGATTTCTGGCCGGCTGCTCCGGCGCGGCGGCCTGCCTGGCTTGCCCCGCCGTGTGCCGGGCGACGGCCGCCACCCCACAGTCGCTGGTTCCTAACGAACGGATGAAACTGCGGCTGGTCTACACCCATCCGGACCCGAAACTGGAGGGATGGCCCTATCAGGGCTATGACTACGAGAGCCGCAAGAAAGAACTGACCGAGCGCCTGCGCCGGGCTTGTCCCAATGTTGATTTCCTGCCGGTGTGGGCTCAGGAAGAAGCCGACGGCAAGAAGGTTCTGGAAGGCGACGGCGAAGTGGACGGCTATCTGGTCTATCTTCTCGGTATCCCCTCTTCGGCAGCCCGCGCGATCGTGTTTTCCGGCCGCCCGGCGATTTTGGCGGACGATCTGTACGGTGGCACCGGGCAGTTCCTGGGCCTTTATGGCGAGGCGTTGCGCAAAGGCATGCGCGTGGCCGGCGTCTCTTCCAGCCGCTTGACGGACGTCGCGGACGCCGTGCATGTGCTGGAGGCTCTCCGGAAGTTCCAAAAGTCGACAATCCTGGACGTCGTCAACCGCGACCTGGGGGCCGCTCCCGCTCTGTACCGGGACACCCTGGGAGTCGGAATTCAGACCATCAGCGCCGCGGAACTGGACGACGCCTATCGGAGCGCGGACCGTGCCGAGGCTGTCCAGTGGGCGCAGGCGTGGGCCGCGGGCGCGGCCCGGATCGTGGAGCCCTCGCGCGCGGAAATCCAGAAGTCCGGCGCCATGTACGTGGGCATGTCCGGCCTGATGTTACGGCATCACGCGCAGGGCATCGCCATCGACTGCCTGCGGCTGTTCTATGGCGGCCAGATGGCGGCGTATCCCTGCCTGGGCTTTTTTCAGCTCAACAACGACGGTTTGGTCGGCGCCTGCGAGGCGGACCTGCAATCCGCCAGCACTATGCTGCTGCTCACCTACCTGGTGGGCCGGCCCGGCTACATCTCGGATCCGGTCATCGACACCTCCAAGAACCAGATCATCTACGCCCATTGCGTGGCGCCGAACAAAGTGTTCGGCCCCGGTGGCGCCGCCAATCCGTATCACATTCGCAGCCATTCGGAGGATCGCAAGGGCGCGGCCGTACGGTCCCTGCTGCCGCTGGGCGAGATGACCACCACGCTGAAATTGGTGCCCGAAGAGAAGACCCTGGTCATGCATCAGGCCAGGACGGTCGCGAATATCGATGACGATCGCGCCTGCCGCACGAAATTGGCTGCCGAACCGAAGGACGCCCGCAAGCTGGCCGCGGACTGGCGCTGGGGATGGCACCGGGTCACGGTCTACGGAGAATATCGCGTGCCGGTGCAGACCGCCGGCTCCCTGTTGGGCTTCCGCGTGGTGGAAGAAGGCTAGCCGCCGCGGACTTGACTTTCCCGCGCGCCGGATTCCATCCTTTGAGACGCCATGCAAAGGAGAGAATTCGCCAAACTGGCCGGCGCCGGGATCGCTCTTCCAGCCCTGTCGCCGGGCGCGCCGGCGTCCAAAAGCATTAAAGCCGCCGTCATCACCGGCGCCGGCGGTGTCCACCTGAGTTCCTATTTCGAGTCGCTGCGCCTGGCCGAAGTGGTGGCCGCGGTCGCGGTGTGCGACCCGAGCGGCCAATCGCTGCCCCTGGCGCGGAAATTGCTGGCCGGCAAGTTGACGGCGGGCTATCAGGACCGGCAGGCCATGCTGCGCCAGGAAAAACCCGAGCTGGCCCTGGTCAGCCTGGATGGCGTGGAGTCTCCGCCGGCCATCGATGCGGCGCTCGAGGCCGGCTGCCACGTGCTCGCCGAGAAGCCCGCCTGCGTGCGCCTGGAGGAATTCGAGCGGCTGAACCGCAAGGCCCAGAGCCGTCACCGGCAGCTCCTCCTGGCCCTCGCCAACCGCGTCGATCCCGTCATCCTGGAGGCCCGGCGGCTGGTTCGCGAGGGAAAGATCGGCACAGTGTACGGGGTGGAGGCGCACATCATCGCGGATCAGACCCGGCTGAAAGATCCGGGCTACCGCAACGTCTGGAGAGCGCTGAAGGCGCGCGCCGGAGGCGGCCATCTGATCTGGCTGGGCATTCACTGGCTGGACCTGGCCATGTACGTGACCGGCTTACCCGTCCGGGCCGTCACGGGCTTCACCGCCAACGTAGGCGGGCAGCCGCTAGATGTCGAAGACAGCGCGGTGGTGGCCATGCGCTTCGAAAACGGCTCGCTGGGCACGCTGACCTCGGGCTATTACCTGGATAAGGGCTATCATTCACACCTGAAAATCTGGGGCTCGCAGGGCTGGCTGCAGGTGCACAAGTACACCAACGTCCCGCTCGAATGGTACAGCACCGCGGACCCGAATCCCCAGGTGTACCGTTGGGACAGCACCCGCAAGCCGCCGGGAGACGTCTATTCCCCCTTCGTTCGCGCTGTGGCGCGCGCCTGCGCCGGCCTCGAACCCTTTCCGCTGAACGGCGACGAGAGCGCGCGGGTGCTCAAGGCCATCTTCGCCTGCTACCGCGCCGCGGAGACCGGCCAGACACAATCTATCTGACCGCGGCGCGCCCCAGCCCCCTACACCTGGTCCGGAACCACGTAGGGCGCTCGGTACTTGCGGGTGAGGTATTGGTTGGCCTCCGCGTCTCCGGGAAAGGTCTCCGTGGCCGGATCGAAGGTCAGTTTCCTGCCGGTTCGAAACGCGATGTTGGCCAGGTGGCAGAGCGCCGTGGACATGTGCCCTTCCAGAATCTCGCAGTGCAGGTCTTCGCGCTTCCGCGAGCGCACGCAGTCGATGAAATTCTGAAAGTGGCTGACTTCCTGCCCCGCCGCATCGGGTATGGGCGGCCCGGGTTTGTAGGAGATCTTCGGAAAGCTGAGGTTCGAGGCTCGCAGCGAAATGCCCGAGGGCGGGTCCGGAGTGGTCCCGGCCACAAAGTCTCCCACCACCGTCGTCCAGTTCTGCGCCGACGTGATGTATCCCTGCGGCGTGTAAAAGAATTCGCCCATCTGCACGCCCCCGAACGAGGGGCTGGGCAGCGTGGTCACGTCGGCTTCGAAAATGGTGCCGTCGGCATATTCGAAACTGGCCACCTGCATGTTCGGCGTCTCCTGGTCCGAGTGGTCGGCGAACAAGCCGCCGTAGCACTGCACCTTCACCGGATGCGCGTGCTTGTCCATGGCCCAGCGCACCAGGTCCAGCGCATGCACGCCGTTGTTGCCCACCTCCGTGGTGGACGTGTCCCAGAAGTAGTGCCATCCGTAATGGAAGCGGTTCAACGTGAAGGGCCGGTAGGGCGCCGGGCCCAGGAAGAGGTCCCAATGCACGCCGTTCGGAATGGAGGATTCCTGCACCGTGCCCACACTCAGCCGCCCGCGGTAGACCACCGCGCGGGCGCGGTAGGCCGGTCCGAACGCGGCGCCCTGCACGAAACGCACGCCCGCCAGGTTGCGCAATTCGCTGCGCCGGTTCAGCCCGGCCTGCACCATCCGGCCATACTTGCGCGCGGCTTCCACCATCTTGCGGCCTTCGCGCAGGTTGTGGCACACGGGCTTCTCCACGTATACGTCCTTGCCCGCCTGGCAGGCCCAGATGGTGGCGAGCGCGTGCCAGTGGTCCGGGGTGGCCACGGATACGGCGTCCAGGTCCTTGGTCTCCAGCAGCTTCCGGATATCGAAGAAGGTCTGCGGCCGGTATCCGCCGATCTTTTCGATCTCCGCCACCGCGGCCGGAAACAGACGCTCGTCGATATCGCACAGGTACGCCACGCGCACCCCGCGAATGCGGGCGAAGTTCCGGTAATGGTCGCGGCCGCGGCCGCGGAAGCCGATCACCGCCAGGTTGATGCGATTGTTGGGACTCTGCTGCCCCCACGACGGACGCACGGCCGGTGCGGCGGCCGCGGCGGCGCGTTGGACGAATTCGCGACGGCTGGCTGACGACATGCTATCTACTCTATCGAATCCTCCGAAGCGAGTCTTTTTTCCGCTATTCTGGGAGAAACCACACTACATCCAATGCAATATCTCTGCGACCTCTGGGATGACGCCTATGCCGGCGAGCGGGCCGGCGACCCTCTCGAATTACTGCGCTACCGCTCGAACCTGCTGGGAGCCGACCTGCGCATCACGAACTTCGGCGGCGGCAACACCAGCTCCAAGTTCGAGCTGCCGGATCCGTTCACCGGACTGCCCGTGCGCGTGCTTGCGGTAAAAGGCAGCGGCGGCGATCTGGGCAGCATCGGCAGGCACGGCTTCGCCATTCTGTACCTGGACCGGCTCGAACAGTTGCGCTCGATGTACCGCGGCGAGGAGCACGAAGACGAGATGGTCTCGTACTACCCGCTGGCGGCCTTCGGCGAGAACCGCGTGGCGGCCTCGATTGACACGCCCCTGCACGCCTTTCTGCCGTTCCCCTGCGTCGATCACCTGCATCCCGACTGGGCCATCGCCCTGGCGGCGAGCGCCAACGGGAAAGCCAGGCTGGAAGAGTTCAACCGCCGCTTCGGGCGCCATCTGGTGTGGCTTCCCTGGCAGCGGCCGGGCTTCGAGCTGGGCTTGATGTTGCAGCGCACCGCGGAGGCGAATCCGCAATGCGACGGCATCGTGCTGGGAAGCCATGGCCTGTTCACCTGGGGTGATACCCCGCGGGAATGTTACCGCCACAGCCTGGCGGTGATCGATGAGCTGGGGCAGTTCGTGATGGAGCGGCAGGACGCTTTGGGCGATCAGCTTTTCGGCGGCCCGCAGCACATGGCCCGAAAAGACGCGCGCTTTCTGGCCGCCTCGATCCTCCCCTACCTGCGCGGCAAGCTGGCCACCCAGCGGCGGTCCATCGCGCACTACAACGATTCGCCTGAGGTGCTGCACTTCGTCAACTCGCGCGACGCCCGGGAACTGGCGCGGCTGGGCACGAGCTGCCCGGATCACTTCGTGCGCACGCGCATCCGCCCGCTGTATATCGGATGGAATCCGCAGGCCGAGGACGAAGACAAGCTGAAGCGCGAAATCGCGGCGGGTGCCCAGACTTACCGCGAAGAATATGCCGCCTACTATCACAACTACGCCCAGCCGGATTCGCCCGCGCTGCGGGATCCCAATCCGTCCGTGGTGCTGATTCCGGGGCTGGGAATGTTCACCTTCGGCAAGCACAAGACCGAGGCGCGCATCACCGGCGAGTTCTACCTGAACGCGATTCACGTGATGGCGGGAGCGACGGCCTTGGGCGAGGGCAACCCGGCGCCGGTTGCCCTGCCGCAGGCCAAGCGCGCGGAGGATTCCGCGGATTTTACCAGCCACCGGAACTATGTGGCCCTGCCGCCGAAAGAAGCCTTCCGCATCGAATACTGGGCCTTGGAAGAAGCCAAGCTGCGCCGCATGCCGGCGGAGAAGGAATTCAGCCGGAAGATTTTCTTGCTGGTGGGCGGCGGTAGCGGCATCGGCCGGGCCACGGCTCTCCGCCTGGCGGAACGCGGAGCGCACGTGATGGTCACCGACCGGGACGCGGATGCCGCGGCGGAGACCGCCAGGCGGGCCGCTTTAGCGGCCGGGCGCGAGGCCGTGGCGAGTTGCGCCCTGGACCTGGCTAAACGCGAGACCATCCGCGCGGCCCTCGCCGAGACCGCCCTGCGCTTCGGCGGCGTGGATGGCGTCATCAATACGGCCGCCATCTTCGAGGCGCCCGACGCAAGCGGCCTGGTCTCGGACGAGCGCTGGCGCCGCACGCTCGAGATCAATGTCACTGGCAATCACCTGCTGACGGATGAGGCCCGCACCATGCTGTTCGCCCAGGAACTTCCGGCGGTGATTATCCTCACCAGTTCCGCCAACGCCGTGGTGCCCAAGCGCGGCAGCGAGGTGTATGACATCAGCAAGAGTGCCGTCAACCACCTGGTCCGCGAGTTGGCCGTGGGCATGGCGCCGCTGGTGCGCGTGAACGGCATCGCGCCGGCCACCGTGGTCCAGGGTTCGGCGATGTTCCCCCGCGACCGGCTGATTGCCTCGCTGACCAAGTACGGCATCGCCTTCGGCGAGGACGAGCCCACCGAAGCGCTCCGCCAGAAGCTGGCGGACTTTTACGCGCGGCGCACGCTGACGGGCCTGGCCATCACGCCGCAGGATTGCGCCGAAGCCATCTGCTGGCTGGCCAGCGAACGCGCCGCCAAGACCACCGGGCACCTGATTCCCGTGGACGGCGGCCTCGCCGAGGCCTTCTTGCGCTAATTACACCCAGGCTTCTGCAAATCCAACCGGGGCGCGGCCGGAGGATCGGTTTGCGGCCTCAGTGACGGCCGGCCGCCCAAGCGCCGGCTTGCTCCGGCCTGCCCCATGCGTTGTAGAGTTGAACGATCCACTCCCGGGCTAGCTCCAGGTTATACCGGTCCGGGGCCCGGATCCGGCTCTTTCGTGCCGCCATTCCCCGGTAGCCCTCCAGCAGGAGGGGTTCCGCCTCCGCATACTTCTTCTGCCCGGCCAGGCTGGCGCCTAAGAGGCTCTCCGTGCGGAAGCATTGCCAGTCATCCGGCCGCTTGTTTCGGTCCATCTCCAGGGCCTGGCGCGCGAGAGACTCGCTGGCGGCGAATTGCCCTTGCGACTGTTTGGCCAGCACCAGGTCGCCCAACGCATCCAGGGTTAGCGGATGGTCCGCGTTGTAGGCGCGCCTTCGTTCCGCCAGCACCTGCCCGGCATAGGTTTCCGCCAGTGCGTATTTGCCCTGCCGCTGGTACATGTTACCCAGATAGGAAAGGCAAAAAAGAGTTTGCGGATCCTGAGGACCCCAGATGCGGCGGCTGCTCTCGAGTGCCTGCCTGTAAAGACCTTCGGCCTGTTCGTATTTCCCCTGTGCGTCGTAGATTCTCGCCAGATCCAATAAGGCCGGCGCGGCGCGGTCGGGACCGGACACGCGGCGCTCGATCTCGAGGACCTGCTTTTGCAGCGGTTCGGCCTGTGCGTACTTGCCGTCATACAGATAGGTTTTCGCCACGGCGACCAGGCTTGAGAGCGTATCGGAGTGCCCCACACCCCGCAGGCGCTGGAAGGTATTGAGAACCTGCTTTTGCAGTGCCTCGGCCTGGGCGTACCTTCCCTGCTCCGTATAGAAGAAGGCCAGGTCCTCCATCGCGTATAGGGTCTCGGAATGCTCAGGTCCCCACCTGCGCCTGCTGATCTCGAGTTCTTCCCTGTATATTGCCTCCGCGGGCGCGTGCTTTCCCTCCACCATCAAGGCCCACGCGGTAAGAGACATGGCATGGAGCGTCTTGGGGTCCTCTAACCCCCATACCCGCCGGCGCAATTCCAGGACGCGCTCGAATTGCTTTCGTCCTTCGGTCCAGACGCTGGCGCCCATGTAGGTATGCCCGATCGTCTCCCGGATGGCAGCCTCCACCTCCGGTTGCTGGTCGAATTTCCCTTGAATCCGGGCCGCCGCCCGGTCCAGGGCTGTTCGCACCGTCATGTTGGGATCAGGCTTCAGTTCGGGATCCGGTTGGCTGCTCTCTTGGGTCCGGCCGTACACGCTCGCCTGCGCGAGCAGATCGTTTTGGAGGAAATCACTGATCGCCTGGGCCGTGGCGGCTTCGGAATCCGCCCGGCGTTTCTCCGCTATCGCGGCATTCCGCTCTTGCTGCGCGCGCGCTTCGGCCGCTGTGGCCCGGTCCCGTTGCTCCACGGCCGCCCACTCGGCCTTCCGCGCGCGGATCGCCTCCCAGGTGCTCGCCGCCGCTCCCGCGGCCAGCGC
The DNA here is from genome assembly GCA_021324015.1 of Solibacteraceae bacterium. Lineage (GTDB taxonomy): Bacteria > Acidobacteriota > Terriglobia > Bryobacterales > Bryobacteraceae > JAJPJX01. The sequence goes on from JAJPJX010000120.1 coordinate 14,589, forward strand.
CACAAACACGGCCACTGTGCCGGCCACCAGTGCCTTGTGACGCCGCGCAAACTTTTGAACCTGGTAACTGGCGCTCGCCGGCCGCGCCGCAATGGGTTCGTCCGCCAGGCAGCGCCGGAGGTCGGCCGCCAGGTCTGCGGCCGAAGCATACCTCCGCCCCTTTTCCTTTTCCAATGCCTTGGCGGCGATGGTCTCGATGTCGCCCCGAAAGCTGCGATGGATAGACCCGAGCGGCGCCGGTTCTTTTTCTCGAATTACCGCGACCGCTTCGGACAGCGGCTTCCGCTCGATGTCGTAGGGCGGTCCACCCGCCAGTAGTTCGTAGAGGATGAGACCCAACGCGTACACATCGCTGCGGATGTCGAGAGCCTGCGGGTCCCCGGTCACCTGCTCCGGGCTCATGTAGGCAAGGGTTCCCACGAGTTGCCCCAAGGCGGTCTGCTGCGTCAGTTGCGCATCGCTCTCCGTAACCCGCGCGACGCCGAAATCCAGAATCTTGGGCTGCCCCGTCTCGTCCACGAGAATGTTGCCCGGTTTCAGATCGCGGTGAATCACGCCGCGTTGATGCGCGTGCCCGGCGGCATCGCAGATTCTGACCATCAACGCCAGCCGCTCGCGCGTGTCAAGCTGGTGCGCCTCCGCATACTCCAGTAACGGCCGGCCACGGATGAGCTCCATGGCGAAGAACGGCTGAGGACCGAATCCGGTATCCGCCGTGCCAGCTTCGTAGATCTGCGCGATTCCCGGATGCTGCAACCGGCCTAATGCCCGGCATTCATACTGAAATCGCCGCATTGCTTCGGCGGTGGCAAAACCCGGCTTGATCAGTTTGAGCGCTACCACGCGCCGGGGCTGCTCTTGTTCCGCCTCATACACGGCCCCCATGCCGCCCTCGCCCACCAGGCGAACCACCCGGTAGCGGCCCACTGTGGCCGGGATCGATCTTCGCGCGCCGCCCGCCGCGGCCGAGACTGCCAGAGCCCTCGCCGCCACGTCCATCGCCGGCGCCTCCAGAAAACTGTCGGCTCCTTGCGCCAGCAGCGATGCCACCTCCCGCTTCAAGAACTCATCTCCGCCGCAGGCTTTTTCTACAAAGTCCGCCCGCTCACTCTCGTCCACCGCCAGAGCGGAGTGAAAAAGCTGCTCGACTTGATGCCAGCGCTCAGATTCCAAGCCGCTCCTTGCTCAACTCGCGCCGCAGCCAGCTCCTGGCAATCTTCCAATCCCGCAGGGCCGTCTCCTCCGAGACTTTCAGCACCTCGGCGGTTTCCTTTGCGCTCAGTCCTCCGAAAAAGCGCAATTCCACGACCTGGCTCTTGCGCGGGTCTATCGCGGCCAAGGCCGTCAGAGCTTCGTCGATCGCGACCAGGTCCGTGCTGGGGTGCCCCACTACGGCCAGCGATTCCGCGAGGCATAGGGGCGGCACATCGCTCCCGCGTTTCAGCGTCTGCCGGGAGCGGGCCCAATCCACCAGAATGCGCCGCATCATGCGCGCGCACAAAGCGAAGAAGTGCGCCCGATTCTGCCAGCTTGGGTGCGCGGAATCTAATAGCCGCAGATACGCCTCATGCACCAGGGCAGTGGCTTGCAGCGTGTGTCCCGGCCGTTCCTGGGCCATGTAACACTGCGCCAGCGCGTGCAGGTGATCGTACACCACGGGCATCAACTGATCGAGCGCGCTTGGATCCCCTCCGCTCCAGGCCTGGAGCAGTTGCGTAATCCGGTGAGCTGGCGAATCCATGCGCACCCCCCCCGGGGAAGGCGGTATTTGATTAGTGAAGATTATCACATCTGCACCGCGTCTTTCCAGAGGCGGGCCAGCAAAATATGCTCGCTGGCTTTACGGTTTTCACCAGAATTTCCCGCTTTTATTGCGAGGCGGCTCCTAGCCGGGCGCCAGAAAGCGTCCGCGTGCCGCAAGCGCCAATCAGGAGAAAAGACTTGGACTGCAAACGAGATACGAGCCCCGCGCAACAACAGAGGATCCCTTGCGTTCGCCCGAGCGCGACGCTGATACCCGCGTCCGTGCTGGCTGGCGCCACGGTACTTGGGTTGCTTCTCGGCACGGCCGGCACACTGGAAGGGCAAACCGTCGCGTCCTGGCCCTTTGCCGGCCAAAACCTCTCCAATACCCGCTCGGCCGGCAGCGAAAGCATCCTCAGTCCCGCGACCGTAGGCGGACTTACTTTGCGATGGACGTTTAACACCACCGACGATGTGTCCGCGACACCCTCCGTGGACGGGACGATCCAGGCCGTTTACTTCCCGGACTGGGGCGGTTATCTGTACAAAGTCGACGCGACGACGGGGCGGCTGATTTGGTCGCACTCCATGTCGGAATACGGGATGCCGGCAGGCGCGCTCTCTCGAACTACGCCGGCGCTGGCTGGCAACCTTATCATCACTACGGCCAGTTCGGCACTCGGCCTTCAGGAGCATTACAGCGCTAAAGTGCTGGGGCTGGATGCCGGCACCGGCAGCCTGGTTTGGAGTCAGCAGCCGGATCCCAGCATCTACGCTCTCTTGACTGCCTCGCCGGTCGTAGCGAATGGCGTTGTGTATGTGGGCACCTCCTCGGCGGAAGAAGCCCTGTCGACTCCCACGTTTCGCGGAAGCGTCATCGCTTACGACTTGGCCACCGGGACACAACTGTGGCAAACCTACATGGCGCCGGCCGGCTATACCGGCAACGCAATCTGGTCGAGCACGCCGGTCGTCGATCTGAAGCGTGGTTCGCTGTACGTGACCACCGGCAACAATTACACCGTGCCGGCCAGCGTGCAGACGTGCGAACAAAACTTTCTCGGTTCTCCGAAGCTGGTCCTGGCCTGCCAATCGCCTGCTAACTATGTGGATGCGGTGGTCGCTTTGGACCTCGCCACAGGCGCCGTGAAATGGGCCAGGAGGCTCTCCAGCACGGATGCCTGGTTGGCCCTGTGTGGGATGGGCGTGCCGGGCTGCCCCAAGCCCAAGGGGCCGGACTACGATTTCGGCTCCGGAGCCAACCTCTTTACCGCTGTCATCAACGGTCAAGCCACGGATCTCGTGGGCGCCGGGCAGAAGAGCGGCGTCTACTGGGCGCTCGACGCGGATAACGGCGCCGTCGTGTGGTCGCGGAGAATCGGCCCAGGCGGCATGATCGGCGGCATCCAGTGGGGGACGGCTGTAGATGGGCAGCGCATCTACGCCGCCGAGTCCAACAGCGGCCACGCGGCTTACGACCTGCCAGGATATCCGGGCTGGACTGGCGGCTCGTGGGCGGCTCTGGATCCCGCCACGGGATCGATCCTCTGGCAGGTGCCCGACCCTGGTCTCAGTCCCGTGGATCCATCGGTCCCGGCCATGGCGCTAGGTCCGGTCACGGCCGCAAATGGTGTGGTCTATGCCGCCTCGATGTCGGGCATTCTGTATGCGATGGATGCCTCCACCGGCCAGGTGTTGTGGGCGTACGACACGGGCGCATCGGTTAACGCAGCGCCCGCGATTGTCAACGGGTGGGCCTACTGGGGCTCCGGCTATCACCACTTCGGGGCCTGGCGAGGCGTCCCCCGTAGGAACTGGAAACACGAAGCTCTTTGCGTTTGCGCTGCCGTAGGCTTCTGTGCTGGTCCTTGCGGCGAGCCGGAGCCTGCACTAGTCAGTAGTGGAAGCGATACCGCAACTCCACGAAGATCTGGCGCGGATCGGCATAGTGCGTGCCGCCAAAAGTCTCGCTGTTGTCCAACAGGTAGCGGCGGTTAGCGGCGTTCAGGGCGTTCAGCGAGACCGACCACGACTCTCCGAAGCTCTTGCCCAGGGACAGATCCGCGGTAGTGTGGCCTGGCAGGTGGGCGGGTCCGCCATTATCGGCGAAGCCGGAACCGTAGTACACATTGCCGGCGGCCCAGAAGCGCCGCGGCAGGTCCCACTCGCAACCGGCGTTCAGCGTGTGGCGCTGGTCGTGATCCAGCAGGAAGCCGCCTTCGGGCGGTGAGAAGTCCGTCAGACCGCCGTTGACCGCTCCAAAACCTTCGGCTCTCAGCAGGGCGTATGCCACGTGGACCTGTCCGCGGCGGAACAGGCGCGGCGAACGCAAGGTGGCTTCCCAGCCGCGGATGCGCGCGCTGTCAATAGTCACCGGGAAGAAGATGTTCGAGTTCCCCAGCACATTGTGGTCGAAGAAGTTGGTCGCCCGCGTTTGGAAATGATTCAGGTCCAGCGTCCATCCCGCCGCGGGAATCGTCAGACCCGCTTGATACTCTTCATCGCGCTCGCCGCGCAAGGGAAGAAATCCAAAGCCCTGATCAAGCGCGTATCCGAGCAGCGGGCCGGAGACCGTATCCAGCGGCGGCGCCTGGTAGTAGCGCCCGTAAAAGCCGTGCAGCACCCAGTGCCAGCGCGGAAGGCGGATGGCGGCGCCGGCGCGCGGGCTGGCGGCGTTCTCCGCCAGCGCGCCCGAAAAGTGCGTCAGCCGCAGCCCGCCGCTGAGTGTCAGCCACGCGGCCGGCTTGTACTGGTCTTCGAGGAATACGGCCTCCAGGTGGCCGGAGAGCTTCTGCCGCTGGCTCAAGGAGAGCCCGCTGCCGTCGTTGGCGGTCAAGCCGAAGAGGGTATCGTCGTGCTGGCCGAATCCGTAGACGCCAGCGCGCGCGTTGTGCCGCCGGCTGACGGCGCTCAGCGTGATCTGCGCCCCCGCATAGGTCGAGGCACGGTTGTCCTCCGGCGCCAGCGGCGTATCCCCGGCGCCGCCCAGGTAGTGCGCCCGGTTGAAGTGAAAAAACGGCGAAACGTTCAGCAACAGGCCATGCCCGGCGGTGTGCGCCCAGGTGAAATTGGTGAAGGCGTCGCTTTCGTCCTCTGTATCCCGGATGCCGTTCGCCTGGTCCTCCGGTGTGTTGGGAATCTGGTAGTAGTCCCGGCGCAGCGAACTGACCAGGCGCAACTGGTCGGACGGATCCACGTTGAAGATCAGCGTGCCGAAGCCGCCCAGGCCGCTGGCGCGGTCGTGCAGTACCTCCGGCGTGGGCGTTTCCAGCCCCAGATCGCTGCGGTTGCCGTTCACGCTGGCGTAGTACGCGAAGCGTTCGGTGTGGCTGCCGAAGCTGATCTGGTCGTTGGTCTGCTGGAAGTTGCCGTAGCTGGCTACCAGTTCGGCCTCGCGGTTGCGCTCGAATCCGGTGCGCGGAACCATGTTGAACACCGCGTAGGTGCGGTCTCCGTAATCGGCGGAATAGCCGCCCCGCTGGGCCTCCACATAGTCCGCGTCCTTGGGGTCGAACTGCGGCCCCACGTTGCTGGCGATGTTGGTGTTGGGCACCGGGACGCCGTCCACCGCCCAGGTCACCTGGTGTCCCCCGCGCACGTGAAGCTGATCGTGGACCAGGAAGGCCCCTGGCACGTAGTGGGTGATCATGGCCAGGCTGTTGGTGCGGTCGGCGCCGGGAGTGCGCTCGATCTCGCGGCGGCTGACCAGGGTTGTGGGGGCTGTGGAATCCAGGCTGAGCGTCTCGGCCTGTTCGGACACCTCGACGCTCTGGCGCGAGACCGCCAGTTTCAACTGCACGTGCAGCACCGGAGCGCTGCCTGAAGCCACCACCAGGGACTCTTCCGCCGGGCTGAACGCCTTTCCCGCCACCGCCAGCGAATATTCGCCCAGTGGCACGGCCGGAAACTGAAATTCACCGGCTGCGTTGGTCTGCACGGTCCTGGACCAATCCGCCCCGCGCGCTCGCAGGGTGACTTGCGCTCCCTCGATAGGACGGTGATCCGGGTCGTGCACTACACCACGCACGGTGCCAAAAACGATCGCCATCGCCAGCGCGCAGAAAGCCAGCGCCGGCGGAGCGATCCGAAAGAATCGTCTACTACACATCAACCCCTCCTCCCATGCACTGCGAATGAGTTTCCGCGAAGCCGGGAAACGTTCAGCAGGTGGAGGGAGGAGGGCGTTGGTAGAGTGGCGGCCGGTCCTGGATGGGAACGTCCGCCGGATTGGTGGGGTTGGGCTCGGCGAAAGAGCGTGGCGGCCGGTAGCCCATGCCGCCCGCGCCGGAAAGCCAGGCGCCGCTCTCCGCGTTCGCCAGCGTGGCCAGTCCGGGACAGTTGCTGCCGCAGGGGGAAGAATCCGTCCAGCCGGCGGCGTCCCCTGTACGGTGGCAGCAGCAGGAATGTTTCGTCCGGCAGCAGTGCGCCGCCGCGCTTCCCAGTGCGAGTAGCGCCTGCGGCAAAGCCGGGAGGGTGCACAGAATCAGCAGGACGGCCAGACAGCCGCTGACAAATCGCCGCGATGACGTCCGGGAGGGCACGCGGAAGGAAAGAGAAACTATCGCCAGTATACCATCGCCCGCGTTTTCGGCATGCCAGTGGGGAACCGGGTCGCGACCCTTACGGAGCGGCTGTTGGCGGCGTTTTCCCGGCCGCCGCTCTTTCCCCCGGAACCGCGCCGCCTTGCCCCGAAGCCGTGCCGGGCTGATACCTCACGATGATGGAGACCCGGCGGTTGGAGGCATCGTCGGGTTCTTGCGGTTTGCGCAGTTGCTGGTCCGCGTAGCCGCGCACCTGGACCACCTGGTTGGCGCCCAGCCCGCTTTCCTGCATCAGGCGCCGCGCGGCGTTGGCCCGGTCGGCGGACAACTCCCAATTGGAGTAGGCGCGGTTCGTCGAGAACGGCCGCGCGTCTGTGTGACCCTCAATCAAAACCTGATTCGGCAGCTTGCCGAGTTCGACCGCCAGCATCCGCAGCATTTCCCGCCCGGATGCGCTGGGCTGTGCGCTGCCACTCTCAAAGAACGTGCCCACATCGCTCTCCATCAGTTCGATGCGCAGTCCTTCCCCCGTAACGGTCATCTGTACCTGGTCCCGCAGCTGGGCCAGGTCGGGGGCGCTCTCCATGGCCGACTCGAGTTTGGATTTCAGTTTGTTCATGTCGTCCCTGCGAATGCCGATCCCCTCGCCCGTGCCGGCCACTCCGGACCCTTGCCCGGAGGCTTTGCCGGAAGGATCCCGGAAGTATCCGGCCACCGCCCGCTTGACCTGCTCGCCGGTGTTCATCAGCCAGAGCACGATGAACAGGGCCATCATGGCAGTCACGAAATCCGCGTAGGCCACCTTCCAGGCGCCCCCGTGATGCCCGCCATGCACCACCTTCTTGCGGATTATGATGGGCTGGGTTTCGGGGTTCTGCACGGACATGGCGCTCTAGGCTCCGCCGCGGCAGGCTTTCTCCAGTTCCTGGAAACTGGGCCGCAAGTGGCCCGGCACTGCGCGGCGCGCAAATTCAATGCCGATCAGCGGGGGGGCCCCCTTGAGGAACGAACTCACCGCCACCCGCATGACATGGAAAAACTGGGCTTCCTCTTCCGCCGCCTTGCCCATCTTCGAAGCCATGGGACCCAGCAGTCCGTAGCACAGCAGGATGCCCAGGAAGGTGCCCACCAGCGCGGCGGCTACCTTGTGCCCGATCTGCTCCGGAGGACCGCCTAGGGCGCCCATGGTAATCACCACCCCTAATACCGCAGCCACAATCCCCAGCCCCGGCAAGGAATCCGCCACCGTCGTGAGCGCTTGGACTGGCTGCTGTGCGTGGTGGTGGTGGACTTCCATGTCCAGTTCCATCATCTGATCCAGATCGAAGGGGGTGGGGCCCCCCGCCATGGCCATGCGCAGGGTGTCACAGACGAAATCGCGCAGGTGGTGGTCCCATTTCGAGAACAATTCGCTTTTGGCCGGTTCCTCCACATCCGCCTCAATTCCTGCCAGGCCCTCCTTCCTGGCCTTGTTCATCACCAGATACATTTGATGGAGCGTGTTGAGGTAGTACACCCTGGTAAACCGGGAGGAGCCGAAGACACTCTTCAAGCCGGCCAGTACGCCCTTGAGGATGCTGGGCGGATTGCCGATCAGGATGGTACCGGCGGCAGCCCCGCCGATGATCACCAGTTCGGCTGGCTGCATGAGCACCTTGGGGTTTCCCTGCTCCAGCAGATATCCTCCCAGCACTGCTCCGAAAACGACGAGAATGCCAACAATGCCAAGCATGCGGGTTCAGTCCTTGAAAAACGTGGTCTCGGCTTGATCGCCAGGTCGCGCCGGGGCGGGCACCGGCCGGCTCGCGCGGCAGGCGGCACGCAGTTCCAGCGATTCCAAGGAATCGCCGCGCTCGGTTACGGCGCTGCCCGCGGAGACGTTCACCCGTAACGGATCGCCCCACCATTCCAGGTTGGAAGATTCGACCAGCACCGCCAGCCGGCGCGCCAGGTCGGCTACTTCCGCCTGCGAGCCGCCGGGGACGATGATGCGGAATTCCGTCCGTCCCCAGCGGGCCAGTGTGTCGCCGCTCGCCAGGTTGCCGTCCAGCGTGTGCGCGATCAGCATCATTGCGGCCTCCAGGACGCCGCCGCCGTAACGGTGCTCCAGATCCTCGGGCTGTTCCATTTGCAGGCGCACCCAACCCATGGGCACCCCGAAGCGCTGCCACTCCGCCATCCGCTGGGCCGCCTGCATTTCGCCATACTGCCGGGTGACCGCGCCGGTGGAACGGTCCAGGCAGCCGTAGGGTTCCAGCGCCCGCACCGCCGCGCGGCCCGGGGCCACGGCGCTTCGGAACATCTCCACAGCCCCCACAATGGCGCCGGCTCCATCGTGCAACGCGCGCGCCCGCACGGCCACCGGCAGACAGTGGCCGTTCTTATGGCGCAACGAGACGCTGCACTCTTTTGGCTGGCCGTCCACGATCACCGCCGCCAGCGGGCAGTGCTCCCCGCACAGCAGATTGCCTTCCTCGTCCCGGTGCATCAGCAAATCGCTTTGGCATCGGCGACCCACTACCTCGTGCGCCAGGTATCCGGTGATGCGCTCCGCGGCGGCATTCCAGTACTGGATGCGGCGTTCGCGGTCCACCAGGTAGACGCCGTCGTCGATCTGATCGAGCAGCGCCCGGTACAGTTCGGCGCCTTGTGGAAGCCGGGGGGCGGCGGAAGGGTGCGGGACTGTGTCCGGGTGGGCCATCTCTGTCCTCAATGGGCTTATCGGATGCGAACACGTGCCTGTTCCGCCCAGCCTCACATGCTCCCTTGCTGGCCCGCAATTTCGCTTCCCCGGCGGTCGGTGGTAAGTTGGTGACCGGCCGATCTGTATGAAACGAAGAGAATTTCTGGGCAGTGTGCCCGCTGCTTCCCTGGCCGCCCAGGTGGCCGGCCAGTCCCGTGCTCTCCTTCCCCGGGCGAGCTGGCTTGCAGACGGGTTGATCGATGACGGAGGTTCCCATGAACCATATCTTTTCGTAGTACGCCGCGGAGGACAGCGTTTCGACGCCCGCCTGACCTACGAACGCGCGCAGAGCGAAGAAGTCATCCGCCGCCTGCGGGAACAGGGCGTCGAGGTTTTCCATACCCATCTCTATAAGGGCTTCGGCATGGCCGCGGAAAAGCCCGAAATGGAAGACGCGGTGCGCACCGCCGCCCTCGCCCACCGCTACGGCCTGAAGGTGGATTCCTACATCCAATGGAACGGCATGATGTACGAGACCTTCTTCGCCGAAGAGGCCCGGGCCAAGGATTGGATCCAGCGCGATGGCCTGGGCCAGCCGATTCTCCTCACTTACGGCTTCCAGCAGTCCTACCGCTACCGGCCCTGCTTCAAAAACCAGGAGTATCTGGATTACCTTAAGAAGATCGTACGCTACGCCGTCGAACAGGTGCGCACCGATTTCATTCACTTCGATAACTTCGATCTCAACCCCGAGCCGGATTCCTGCCACTGCCGCTGGTGCGTGCAGGGCTTCCGCGCGTATCTGAGAACAAAGTACACGCCTGCCCAGCGCAAAGAACGCTTCGGTTTCGACAACGTGGACTACGTCAATCCGCCGCAGTGGAATTTCCAGAATCCCCCGGCCAAAATGCAGATCATTTTCGACCCGGCCATCCAGGAATGGATCGACTTCCGCTGCCAGTTCATGTCGGACGCCCTGCGCCAGATGGCGGAGTACGCCAAGTCGCTCAACCCCGAGGTGGCCATCGAGGTAAATCCCCACGGCATCACCGGCGGCAACCGCGCCTGGGAAGCTGGCCTGGATCATGCGCGCTTCCTCAAACATACCGAGGCCTTTTGGACCGAGGAAGGGAACATGCCGGGGCTGCTGCCCGAGGGCCGCCTGATCTCCAAGATCCGCAGCTACAAGCTGGCGCGCGCCTTCCACAACATCCTGCTCACCTACATCTCGGCGCACCCGCTGGATATGGCTGAGTGCCTGGCGTTCAACCAGACCATCGGCTACGCGGGCAACGACCCGCTCCGCCCGGAAATGCTCCGGTACATTTCCTTCTACCGGCAGAACCGCGGCCTCTTTCTCGGAACCGAGGACGTCGCGCCCGTGGCCTTGCTGCGTTCCTACGCCTCCATCACCTACAATCACGCGCGGGCCCAATTGACCGCCATCCTGGCCGAGCAGTCGCTCATCCAGGCGCGCGTTCCCTTTGCCTTGATCTTTGACGAGCACCTGGCGGAGTTGGCCAAATACCGCGTGCTGGTGCTGCCCGATTCCGAATGCCTCTCCGACGCGCAACTGGCGGCCATTCGGCGCTTCGTGGATCAGGGCGGCGGACTGGTGGCCATCGGTCAGGCGGGCCTCTACGACCAGTGGCGGCGCTTGCGCGTGCAACCGGGGCTGGCGGGCCTGGTGGAAGGCCAGCCTGTGGCGCGGGATTATGAGGAACGCGTCTCCCACCGAGAGATCTCCGGCACTCCCACGCGCCGAGAGGTGGGCCAGGGCCGCGCGGCCTGGCTACCCGCGCTTCCGTTCGATGGGCCGTTGCCGCCCTTTCCTCCCTATTTCGACATCCACAACCAATTCTGGAAAAAGCCGCGCAACTGGCGGGAATTTGCCGCCGAGGTCCGCTGGGCCGCCCGCCGGCCCCTGCCGTTCGAAGTGAGTGGTCCCGAGCACCTGGTGGCCAACCTGGTCGCCCAGCCGCGGGAACGCCGCGCCCTATTGCACCTGGTGAACTATGACGCTCGCAACGGCCCGGCGCCGCCCGCGGAAGTGACTTGGCGGTGGCCGCCGGGCGCCGCCGCCAAAAGCGTGCGCCTCTATTCTCCGGATGCCTCCGGACCGCGCGCGCTGGATCTGCGCCCCGCGGCCGGGGCCGCGGCGTTTACCGTGCCTGAGCTCCCCGTCTACGCGATCGCCGCCGTCGAATGGTAACATGCGCACCCCTGTCCTCGTTCGTCCTGCGTCTGATACCGATCTTCCCGCCATCACCGCGATCTATGCCCACCACGTGCGCCACGGCACGGCCACTTTCGAAATCGATCCGCCGGATCTCGCCGAAATGACCCGCCGCCGCGCGGAACTCGAGCGCCGCGGGTTGCCCTACCTGGTGGCGGAGTCGGACGGCCTGGTGGCGGGCTACGCCTATGCGGGCGTCTACCGTCCGCGCGTCGCCTACCGCTTTACGGTGGAAAATTCCATCTACGTGCATCCCGGCCACCAGGGCCAGGGCATCGGCCGGGTGCTGCTGCCGGCTCTGATCGAAGCCTGCGAGCAGCGCGGTCTCCGCCAAATGGTGGCCGTCATCGGAGACCGGAATAACCTGGCCTCCATCCGCCTGCACGAGCGCTTCGGATTCCGCCACGTGGGCGTGCTAGAAAACGTCGGCTTCAAGTTCGGCCGCTGGCTCGATACCGTCCTCATGCAGCGCGCGCTGGGAGCCGGAAGCGCTGCCCCTCCGGAAAAAACGCGCCAGGCGGTACAGTAGTGGCATGCAAAGAGCCCGGTTGCTGGTGCTGCTCCTGGCGGTGGCCTGTCTGGTGGCCTGTTCCCGTGGGTCCAGGTACAAGTCTCTGGTCTTCGAGTCCCTTTCCTCCGAGCCCATTACCGAGCGGCCTGCCTGGCTCAAACAGGGCATCGTCATGGTGGGCAACTGGGAACCGTTGACCTTCCGCCTGCGCAAAGGCGGCGCCCCGGTGGACGTGGTCCGCCAGTGGGAGGCCGAGCACACCGAGGAGACCGTGCGCCGCCTCAAACAGCAGGGCGTCAATCTCATCGTGACCAACCTGCATAAGGGCTTTGGTCTCCAGACGGAGGCGCAGGATATCGAGGCCACGCGCAAGCTGGTGGCGATAGCCCATCGGTATGGCATCAAGGTGGGCGGCTATATCGGCGCCAGCATGTTCTACGAGACTTTCTTCGCGGAAGAGCCCGAAGCCAGCAACTGGATGCAGGTCAACGAGTGGGGCAAGCCCGTCTATTACAACCCCGAACAGACCAACCGCTACATGGCCTGCCGCAACAACCCGGGTTATGCCGCCTTTATCCGACGCGTCCTGCGGCTGGGAGTCGAGGATCTCAAACTGGATCTCATCCACTTCGACCAGATGGAGTGGTGGCCGGAGCCACGCTCCTGCCACTGCGACTATTGCCGCGAGCAATTCCGCGCCTATCTGCGCAGCCGCTACACCCCCGAGCAGCTCCGCCTGCGCTTCGGCTTCACCCGCCTGGACGACGTCGTGCCGCCGCCCTTCGACCTGTGGGCTCCCCCGGTGCGCATCCCCGAGTTGAACAATCCGCTGATGCAGGAGTGGGCTCGATTTCGCGCGTTCAGTCTCGCGCAGCGCTACGGCGAATACGACGCCTACATTCACCGGCTCAACCCCCAGGTGGCTTTGGAAGGCAATCCGAATGTGAATTTTGCCCTCAACAAGGGCTTCAGCCAGGGCGTGGACCTGGCGCAACTGCTGGAACATGGGGATATCGTGTGGAGCGAAGAGCCGAACCAGGCGGAGTGGACTGCCGACGGCCGGCTGGTTTCCAAGATCCGCTCCTTCAAAGCCGTGCGCAGCATGGGCAAGTCCCTGTTTGTATACACCGGCGGCATGCGCGGCGCCAGTTCTCCGCGGCTACGCATGGCCGAAGCCATGGCCTACAACGATATGAACCTGGGCGACGTCGGCGAAATCGGGGCCTTGCGCGCCGACGGCGCCTCCATTACGGCGGAACCCGAGGACGCCCGCTACATCGAATTCTTCCATGCCCACGCCCAGGATCTGGTGGATACCTCCAGCGTCGCCGACGCCGCCGTGCTGCGCTCGTTTCCCGCGGTGGAATTCAATCCTGCCCGCGGCGGCGTGAGCACGATACTGTTCGAGCAGACCTTGATCCAGACCCGAGTGCCGTTCGATATCATCTTCGACCGGCATTTGAAGGACCTTGCCAAGTACAAGGTGCTGGTGCTGGCCGACCAGGACGCCCTGAGCGACGCCGAAGTGGCGCAGATTCGCACCTTCGTGGAAAACGGCGGAGGACTGGTGGCCACCGGAGACACTTCACTCTACACCGACTGGCGCTGGCGCCGCGGCCGTTTTGGCCTGGCCGATCTGTTCGGGCGCGACCTGCCGCCCGCCCCGAATGAGCCCAACCGGCCCGTCCAGCGCACCTTCGGCAAAGGCCGCGTGGTGTACCTCCCGCGTGTGGAGCCCTCCGTGCCGCCGCCCCCGCCCTCCATGAGCTACAACTTCAGCAAGGAGTACTGGAAACTGCCCACGAACTATCGCGAGCTCGAGGCCGCTGTCGAGTGGGCTGCCGGCGGCAGGCTCTCGGCGAAAGTGGATGCCCCGCTCTCGGTCACGCTCGAACTGGCTGAGCAGAAGACCACCCGCAACCGTCTGCTGCACCTGGTGAATTACGACATCGCCAAACCGATCGCCAACCTCAAGGCCGAAGTCCGCATCCCCGAGGGCATGCGCCTGCGCGAAGCCGTGCTGGAAAGTCCGGACAGCGAAAAGCCGGAGCCCCTCGCCGCCGCCGTCCGGGACGGGGTCGCGAGCTTCCGCATCCCCAGGCTCAAAATCTACGACCTGGTGCTGCTGCGATTGGAGAAATGACCATGCGTTGCATCATCCTTTGTGTTTTCCTGGCCGCCTCCCTGACGAGCGCCGCTCCGCGCACGCTGCGCATCGATTACCGCGTCTTCCCGGGCCTCGAACAGATGGACGGCAACTGGGCCGCGCTCTTCGCCGCGAGCGACGGGAAAGTCTATGCCGGTCTGGCCTATCACGGCGGCGACGGGCACTTGGTCTACTACGACTCCAAGACCGGCCGTATGCACGATGTCGGAAACCTGACCCAGCTCTGCGGCGAATCCGCGCTGCGGCGCGGGCCGCAATCCAAGATCCACGCCAAGTTCGGCGAAGGCAAGGATGGGCGTATCTATTTCGGCACGCACGGCGGCTACTGGTGGCACTACGCCCGCCTGGCCACCAAGGAAGGATACCCCGGCGCTCACTGGATGGCCTTCGACCCCCGCACCGGCCAGGTCGAGGATTTCGGCCTCGGCGTGCCCAACGAGGGCGTCAACACCGGCGCCTACGACCCCCAGTTCGATCGCATCTACGGCCTGACGCACCCGCGCGGCCATTTCGTGTACTACGACGTCAAGACCCGCAAGGCCGTGGACAAAGGACGCATTAACAACTGGGAGTCCATCTGCCGCACGCTGGGGATCGACGACCAGGGCAACGTGTATGGCAGTTTCGGGGAAGGGCAGGTGTTCAAGTACGATCCGCGCACCGACCAGATCACCGAGCTTTCCGTGCGCGTTCCCATCCGGCCCAAAGGCATCTCGCTGGGCCGGGATTATTCCAAGTCCGAGACCGCCTGGCGGACCGTGGTCTGGGACCGCCAGACCCGCCAGTTCTACGGCATCGACGAAAGCGCCACCATCCTGTTTTCCTTCAACCCGCGTGCCGGCCAGGACGGCGAAATCCGCCGGCTCGGGCAACTCTCGATCCCCGGCTTTGAAGACAGCCGGGAAGTCCCGTACGCCACTCTGAGCCTCACCCTGGGCCATGACCGCAAGCTGTACTACGGCGCCTCCGGCCGCGAGTTCGACTACGGCGGGAGCGCGGTCGCCGCTCCCGCGCACCTGATCACCTGGGATCTTTCCAGCAGCCGCAAGGAAGATCTGGGGGAGATGCTGCTCGAGGACGGCAGCCGCGTGCTCGGCACCAACGCGGCCGATACCGCGCCGGACGGCACCATCTACCTGGTGGGCGCCATCGAGGTGCGGCCGCAGCCCGGAAAGCCCCTGGAAGCCGCCGGGAAGGTCGGCGGTGTGTACTACCGCCTCGCGCTGCTCATCTACCATCCGCATTAACCGGCTATGCGCGCTCCTGCGATTTTCCTGCTGTGCCTGGCCCCGCTGTGGGCTCAGCGCACTCTCGAGTACGACCGCTCGGTGGTCAGCCAGGTGCGCATCGATGCCCGCGATCTCGGCTATCCGCCCGTGGATGTGATCCCCTCCGGCGAGTCTGCCATTCACGCCCTGGCCGTGGGTCCTGACGGCCTGGTGTACGGCGCCACCGGGGGCCGGCGCAGCCATCTCTTCCTGCTCAATCCGCTGCACGGCTATGTCCAGCCGCTGGGTTTCCTCCCGGGCGTCTCCACCATGTACCGATCGCTCGTAGTGGCCCGCAATGGCGAGGTTTATATCGGCGGGGGAGACGCCGGCGGCCATTTGTGGAAGTACACGCCCCACCAGGACGACGCCAAGCCCATCCGCGTGAACGCGCCGCTGGAGGTGACCGATCTCGGCGTTCCGGTCCCCGGCGAAGCGGTCTACTGCCTCGCCGTGGACCGGGAGCGGGAATTCATTTACGGCGTCAGCTATCCCAACGGCCAATTCTTCCACTACAGCATGCGCGCGGCGAAATTCGCGGTGGATGGCAAGCTGGCGGAACACCGTATCCCCGGCGAGAAGTTCGAACAGGAGAAGAACATCGGCCGCGAACTGGGCCTCGATCTGGACGGCAATGTCTACGCCTCCGGCGAAAACGGCGCTCTGTTCCGCTTCATCCTTCCAACTGCGTCCCTCCAGAAATTGGACTTGACCGCCCCCACGGCGCTCGGGCGGGAGCCTTATAACCGCGTGGATGCCTGGACGCGGGACGCCGATGGCCTGCTCTACGGCGGCACCTCCGACGGCTACCTGTTCCGCCTGAATCCCAAGACCCTGAAACTCGAGAACCTGGGCAAACCCCTCAATCAGTACCGCATCCGCGGCCTGGCGTTCGCGCGCAACGGCAAGCTCTACGGCGTGGGCGGCGACTCCGACGAGATGGCCCGGCTTTTTTCCTACGATCCCACGCGCGGGGCTTACGAAATGCTGGGCATGATCGATGTAAACCGCCGGCCCTATTACGCCTGGCAGGCGTATGTGATCGATGCCCTGGCCGCCGGTGCGGACGGAACCATCTACCTCGGAGAAAGCGAGCGCCGCTCGCGGTTGTACCTGTACTATCCGGAATAGTGCCGGTTTGCGCCGGTCCAGTACTCGGCCGGTGGCCCTCCGCTTGTCTTGCGCCGCACCATGTCCTACGATGAGGCGAACGGGAGCTTGGTTTCCATGGGAAAAGCAATGGTTCGGACTGCCGCGGTGCTCGTGCTCGCGGCCTCGGGGCTCTGGGCTGATTTCAGCATGGAGCAGACATCGCAGATTACGGGCGGGGCGCTCGCCGGCATGATGAAACTGGCCGGCGCGTTTTCGCGCCAGGCGCGCGAGCCCCAGCACACCACGGTGGCGGTGAAGGGCGATCGTATGGCGCACCTCTCCCAGTATCATGCGCAGATCATCGATCTGAGCAAAGAGACCATCACCAGTATCGACTTCCAGAAAAAGACCTATTCCGTGATGACCTTCGCGCAGATGAAGCAGATGCTGGACAATCTATCCGAGCGCATGCACCAGCAGAAGAGCGAGCCGGGTGCTCCGGATGTGAAGTTCAAGGTGTCGGTGAATCCCACCGGCCAAACCAAGCAGATCGCCGGCTACGACGCCAAGGAGACCATCCTGAAGCTGGAGATGGAAGGAACCGACCAAAAGACCGGGCAGACCGGCGCCATGACCGTCATCTCCGACATGTGGCTGGCGCCGCGCGTAGCCGGCTACCAGGAAGTGATCGACTTCCACAAGCGTATGGCCCAGAAACTGGACTGGACTCCCGGCTCCAACATGATGATGGCCCGCCCGGACATGGCCAAAGCCATGGCGGAGCTGTACAAGCAATCGGGCAGCCTGGACGGCATCCCGGTCTACCAGGTCGTGAAGATGGGCGCCTCCGGGGATGCCGCCGCGGGCGCGGGAGCCGGTGCGGGAGCCGGAGCGGCGCCTCCACCCCAGTCTGAGTCGCAGGCGGCTAAACCGTCCCTGGGCGACGCCATGGGGAGCGCCCTGGGCGGAAAGCTTGGCCGCTTTGGCGGGTTCGGACGCAAGAAGAAGGATACCTCCTCTGAGCAGGCCTCTTCGTCCACGCCGCCACCGGCCGCGGCGCAGCCTCAGGGCGGCGCTCCAGACTCGCTGATGGAGATGACCATCGAGGTGACCTCTTTCTCTTCTGCCCCGGTGGATTCCGCCAAGTTCGAAGTTCCCGCGGGTTTCCAACAGGTGGAGCCGCAACTCGGACGTCAGCGCTGACCGTTCAACTCTCCAGGCGGAAGCGCGTTTCTGATAGACGGTAGAGCGGCCGCCACACCAGGCGGTTGACGGATACGACCATCGCCGCCATCACGATCGTCGAGAGCAGCAGCAGATCCAGGTTGCCCGAATCGGTCGCGTGGCTGATCTGCGCGCCCAGCCCCAGCGTGGAGAGGATGCGGCCCTTGAAGTGAAAGTACTCCGCCACGATGCTGGCATTCCAGGCCCCGCCCGAGGCGGTCACCAGCCCGGTGATCAGATAAGGAAATATCCCCGGCAGGATGACGATCTTCCAACGGTCCACGCGGCTGAAGCGAAACACGCCGGCCACCTCGCGCAGGTCCGAGGGAATGGCCATGGCGCCCGCGATCACGTTGAACAACACGTACCACTGCGTCCCCAGCAGCATGAGCAGGACCGACCCGGCGCCCAGCCCCCCGCCCAGCCGGATCAGCCCCAATAGCACCACCGGGAACAGCGCCGTAGCCGGGACGGAAGCCGCGATCTGCACAAATGGTTGGGCGATGCGCGCCAGCCGCGGATGAAAGCCGATGGCCACCCCCGCCGGAACCGTCCAGGCGGCGGCCAGCAGTAGGGCGGCGTTCACCCGCAGAAAGGTCGTGCCGGCGCCTGCCAGCGTGCCCAGCATTTCCTCGCGTCCGATGCCCTTCAGACTGGCCAAAGTCAAAAAAGCGGCGTACGCCAGCGCTGCCACAACCGCTGCCGCCGCCAGTCCGGCCAGGACTCTCTTCCAGCGGGCGGGCGGTGCCTGTGCGCGGATGTGGGCCGCGCGCCGTGAAAAGTAAAGCCCCAGGCGCTCGGAGAGCGGCGCGATCGTGCTCTGCCGCAGCTTTGCCAGCGCCCGCGAATTGCGCAGCAGGTGCAGGATCGGCGAGCGCGGAGGCGGCGCGCTTTCCACCTGCTCGAACTTGAACTTGTCCGCCCAGGCGATCGCCGGCCGCCACACCAACTGGTCCATCAGCACGATCACGCCGATCATGGCTCCCAGCCCCCAGAAAATGGCTGCCGTGTCGCCTGCGCCCGCCGCCCTCTGCAAATAGGACCCCAAGCCCGGCAGGCGGAAGTCGCGCTTGCCCAGCACAAACATCTCGCAGGCCATCAGGAAAAACCAGCCCCCGGCCACCGAGACCATCGAATTCCACACCAGCCCGATGGCTCCGTAGGGTAGTTCCAGATCCAGGAAACGCTGCCAGCGCGGAAAGCGGTAGATCACAGCAGCTTCCCGCAGTTCGCGCGGGATGGCCTTGAGCGAGGCGTAAAAGCTGAAAGCCATGTTCCACACCTGCCCGGTGAAGATAAGCAGGATGGAACCGAACTCCACCCCCAGTTGCCGCGTGGGGAACAGCGAGACCATGGCCAGCATCACGCCCGGCAGAAAGCTCAGTACCGGAATGGATTGCAGGATGTCCAGCGCCGCTACCATCAGGCTCTCCATCCGCCGGCTGTGGGCGGCCGCGTACCCGTAAGCCACCGCGAAGACCAGGCTGAGGACGTAGGCCACCGCGATGCGCACCACCGAGTAGAACGCGTAGGCCGGCAGCGCCCGCGGGGAGCGCGCGATCTCCACCGCCGGTGTCACCGTCCCCAGCCAGTAGCGCGCCGTCGCGACCATGCCGTACGCCGCCGCCAGAACCGCGCAGCCCACCAGGGCGTCCAGCAGCAGCGGCCACGTCCGTTCCAGAATTAGCGCCCGGGCGAGGCCCGGCCGGCGCATCGTCAAGGCGACACCGCCTCGGTGGGAGGCGCCGAGCTGGCAACTTCTTCGGGGATGAAGAAGCGCTTTCCGCCGGCGTCGTAATCGAAGATCTCCGCGTATCGGCCCCAGTTGATGGCCGTCTCGAGCTGCCGCTGGGCTTCTTCTTCGCTGAAGTGCTCTTCGAGCAGGTCCTGGAAGAACTCGGCGGGCAGGGTGCGGTCGAACTTGGCCACCAGCGAGCGCGTGATCTGCCGCAGCAGCGCCACCCGCTCCAGGGCGGCTTTGCGGAACAGTTCTTTTCGCGCCAGGATGTCGGCCTCCGCGAAAGCGCGGCCCTCCGGCGTGATCTCCGCGTCGCCTTCCGCTACCGTCAGGAAGCCCAGCAGGGCCGCGGCTTCCACCGTCGGCAACATGTCGTCAATCTCGAAGGCGAGTTCGTCCGCCAGGTGGTAGATGTCGTCCCGTCCGTTGCGGTCCAGCAGAATCTCCAGCAGCCCGGCGATCCCGCCCGGCCGGGCGTGCGGCAGCATGGGGTATTTTGCCGGTCCGCTGCGCTTGGTGGCGGCTTCCAGTTCCGGCTCCGCGGGCAGCGCCGGCGCAGCGTCCGGCTGTGTCAGCACGCGGTAGATGTAATCCACCGTCTGCACGAAACCCGGTTCCTTGCGGTCCCGCGGACGCGGCAGGTTGAGGCGGAAATCCGTGCGGATTTTGGCCGGGTTTTTCCCCAGCACGATGATCCGGTCCGCCAGCAGGACCGCCTCCTCGATGTTGTGCGTCACCAGGAAGACCGCGCGCGTGGGCATGCGTTGGTTCTGCCACAGCTCCAATAATTCGCCGCGGAGGTTTTCCGCCGTCAGCACGTCCAGCGCGGAGAAGGGCTCATCCATGAACAGCACCTCCGGCTCTACCACCAGCGCGCGCGCGAATCCCACCCGCTGCCGCATGCCGCCGGAGAGTTCCTTCGGATAGGCGCTTTCGAAACCGTCCAGCCCAACGGTATCCAGAATCCGCAGGCTTCGCTTGGTGCGCTCGATGGCCCGCACGCCCCGCGCCTTGAGCGGCGCTTCCACGTTTTGGAGCACCGTGAGCCAGGGGAACAGGGCGAAGCTCTGAAACACGATCGAGACGTCCGGGCAGGGTCCGTCGATCGGCTGCCCGTGCCGCAGCACTTCTCCCGCCGAAGGAGTCGAAAGCCCCGTCAATATGCGCAGCAGCGTGGATTTCCCCGAGCCCGAAGGCCCCAGCACCGCCAGGATTTCCCCCGCGTAGATGCCCAGGTCCGTGGGCGCGATCACCTGAATGCGCGCGCCGTCTGGCGGGCCGTAGAACTTCTGGATCTGGCGGGCTTCGATGATGACCTCGGACACCGTTCTCCCTCGTACCTATTTTGGATGGTCCGAGCCTCGCCGCGCAGCCTGTAGAATTGTCCAATGCGGAATGA
>JAJPJX010000111.1 GCA_021324015.1 Solibacteraceae bacterium
AGCCTCTCAGCCCCGATGGTACTGCGCGCGCGAGTGCGTGGGAGAGTAGGAAGTCGCCCGGATCATTCCCCTGAAAGCCCCCGCTTCATCGCGGGGGCTTTTTGTTTTGAGCCCCGTGAGGCCGCGCCACGGGGCGCGTGGAGATGCCCAGCACGGCCTGCGCGACGCTCGCGAGTTCCGGCGGGATCGCCGCCGGCTCGCTTCCGAAGGCCGCGCGGATCTGTTCGGCCGATCCGGAAAGGATCACGCTACGCCGCGCCGCGCTGGACTCGAGCACCCGCAGACCGCGGGTGCGGGCGAACTGTTCCACCTGCGCAAGGTCCTCCGGCGCAGCAGCGCGGGCCGCCTCGATCTCCTCCCGGGACATCCGCTGGCCCCTAGCGGCCAACTCTTCGAGGGACGGCGGGGCGCGCCTGGGCCGCAGAACGACCGTGACTTGCGTTGGAGGGGGCGATGGGGCGTCCGACTTCGCACCACCCGCTGCGCCTGGCCGGTCGCGGAAGCGCATGGCCCGGGCCTACGAGACCGTGCCGCCGGCGCCCGCCGGGGTTCCCAACGCACTGGCCAAGGCCGCGCCGTCGGGCGTTCCGAGTCCCGTGCAGGCATCCCAACCCGGACCCGCCTGGTAGCTTCCGTTATTTCCCGCGGTCACGTCGTGAAACGCGGCGCTCCCTTGGAGCGATCCGTACAGCGCCGGATGCAGAAACCCCACCGGCTTGGCCAAAGACTGGTTCAACAGCGCGACCAAACCCGCCCACAGGGGCGCCACCGCGCTGGTACCGCCGATCACCTCCTGCTGGCCGTCCACGCGCGTGATGTACCCGCTCTGCGGATCGGCGTTGCCGCTGACGTCCGGCACTCCGCGCGCCCTAGGCAGGGCCGGATTGGTCGAGGGCGGAAGGCTCACGTTGGCCTGATAGGACGGCGCCGCGAACACGCCGCTGACACCTCCCCCCGTAGCGCTGTCCGGCCCGTCGTTCCACACTGTCTCGGACTGAATCGCGCCGGCCTTGCCGATCAGGCGGGTACCGCCGCAGGCCAGTGCGAAGGGGCTCGATGCAGGGAAGTCCACGTGCTGCCGCCCATCCTGCACCCCATCCGTGGACCCGTTGTCGCCGGCCGCTACTGTCACGGTCACGCCCATGGCTGCGGCATCCTCGAGCGCGGTGTTCATGGCGTCGATGGCCTGCTGCGTCCACGCCTGGCTGGCCGGACCGGTCTCCGGGCCTCCCCAACTGATCGAAATCACCGAAGGACGGCGCGCCGTGTCGTGCACCGCCTGCGTGATGGCATCGTGAAATCCCTGGTCTGTATTGGGCGCGAAGTAGACCGCGATAGCCGCCCCGGGAGCGACCGCGCCGGCCACCTCGATGTCCAGCATCACTTCGCCGTCCGCGTCGGGATCCGTGCCCGGGCTGTTCTGACCTCCATCCACCCCCACCGCTGTAACGGCCGGCGGTTGGAGGTTCAGCCCGCTGAAGTAGGCCTGCAAGTCGGAGTCGCTGAATCCGCCGCCGAGTTCGAGGATGGCGATGGTCTGTCCACTGCCGTCCGCGTTCGAAGGGAAGTTGTAGAGTTGCGCCACCTGCAAGGGCGTCAGTGGCGAGGGCCCGCCTGCTGCTGCCGGCGCCGCCGCAAGCTTGCGCCGCACCAGGTGCGGCTTGGCAACCCGGCGGTTGTCCAATCCCAAAACAGCCTGCACCCGCCCGGCCAGGTGCACCGGCAGCGTGACTTGACCCGTCCGGCCGCGGTAACGTCCGGCCGGCGATTCGTAGTGCGCCAACTCCACGCCGAACGCCGCCTGCATCGCCTCCGCACTGCCCGAAACGACGACGCTGCGGCGCGCGGCGCTGCTCTCCACCACAGTCAGCCCGTGCGCACGGGCGAATTCCTCGACCTGGCCCAGCTCCGAGGGGTCCGCACCGTGGAGCGCGGCGAACTCCTCGCGGCTGCGGTAGCGGCGCTCCCGGGGCGCCTGCCCACTCAGCGCCTGGATCTCCGCCGCCGCCCGGCTGGACGTTCGCCGCCGCAGCACGACAGTCGCCGTTAC
The DNA here is from genome assembly GCA_021324015.1 of Solibacteraceae bacterium. Lineage (GTDB taxonomy): Bacteria > Acidobacteriota > Terriglobia > Bryobacterales > Bryobacteraceae > JAJPJX01. The sequence continues at coordinate 2,051 of JAJPJX010000111.1, forward strand.
GGTCTCCTGCGGATCCACCGCGGCGATTCTTCGCGCATTGGACAGCGGCACGCGCTCGCTACCCGGAAGTGCCACACGTTCACTCGGCATCGCTCTCTCCTTAAGAAGAAATTGAAGGGCCCGATGACGGGATAGTGCGCGCCGGCGCCGCGGGGTTACAGGGGCCCCGCGCGGTTCTGTGCGAAACTATCCGCCGTTGCCGTTTTCGAGGAAGGTGCGCAGGCGGTGGCTGCGGCTGGGATGACGCAGCTTGCGCAGCGCCTTGGCTTCGATTTGCCGGATGCGCTCGCGCGTGACCGCGAAATTCTGACCCACCTCCTCCAGCGTGTGCTCGCTGCCGTCCTCCAGCCCGAAGCGCATCTTGATGATCTTCTCCTCGCGCGGCGTCAAGGTCTTGAGCACCTGCGCGGTCTGCTCCCGCAAGTTCAGGTTGATCACCGCGTCGGAGGGAGAAATGCCCGCCTGGTCCACGATGAAATCGCCCAGGTGCGATTCTTCCTCTTCGCCGATGGGCGTTTCGAGCGAAATGGGTTCCTGCGCCACACGCAACACCTTGCGCACCTTCGAAACCGGCAGTTCCAGCCGCTTGGCCAGCTCCTCGTTGGTGGGTTCCCGCCCCAGCTCCTGCACCATCTGCCGCGAGGTGCGGATCAGCTTGTTGATCGTCTCGATCATGTGCACCGGGATGCGAATGGTGCGCGCCTGGTCCGCAATGGCGCGTGTGATGGCCTGGCGCACCCACCAGGTGGCGTAGGTCGAAAACTTGTAACCGCGGCGGTACTCGAACTTGTCCACCGCTTTCATCAGCCCGATGTTCCCTTCCTGGATCAGATCCAAGAACTGCAGACCCCGATTCGTGTAGCGCTTGGCGATGCTCACTACCAGCCGCAGGTTGGCCTCGATCAGCTCCCGCTTGGCGGTTTCGGCCTCCTGGTCCGCCTTGGTGATGATTTGCAGCGTGCGCCGTAGATCGGCCGCCGACGAGCCGTATTGCTCCTCGAGCTGCTGCAGCTTCTGTCCGAAGTTGCGATGCTCCTTGCGCAGGTCCTTCAGCCCGTCGGCGCGCGGCCCGGGCCAGGACTCCATCTTGCGCTGCACCCGCGCGAGGTCCCACTCCACCGGCTTGAGCTCTTCCACCGCGCAGCGGATGCGCTCGATAAACTGGCGCAGCACCTGGCTCTGAAAGCGGATGTCGCGGATGTGGCGGGAGACCTTGACCATCAGCCGCCCGACCTCCCAGAGCAGGTGGCGGTGTTGCTTCGGCTTGAGACCGCGGGGGATTGCCAGCAGCTTCTGCCGGTTCTGCAACACCTTGCGGTAGAGCCGCGAAATCTCCTCCGCCACGCGCACGAACTCCGCGCGCTTCTCCTCCAGCAGTTCGTCGGTTACGATGGGGTCTGAAACTTGCAGGACGTCGCGCGAGGACATGCCGTCCTGCGCCATCTCCTCCCCCATGCGAATGATCTCGCGGATCACGAGGGGCGAGCGCGCCAGCGCCTTCATCACCGTATTCTGCCCGCGCTCGATGCGCCGCGCGATCTCGATCTCGCCTTCACGCGTGAGCAGCGGCACCGTACCCATCTCGCGCAGGTACATGCGCACCGGGTCGTTGATCTTTTCGCCCACGCCCGGCGGCAGCTCGAGGTCCAGCAGTTCCTCGCTCTCCTCGAGCTTCTTGTCGAACTCCAACTTGGGCTCTTCCAGGATCTCGATGCCGGCGCTGTCCAGACCGGCCAGCACGTCGTCCAGATCCGTGCCAGGGTTGACGTCGGTGGGCAACAGATCGCTGAGCTCGTCGTACAGGACGTAGCCCTTTTCCTTGCCCATTTGCATCAGGCGCTGCAGCCGATCGTATTTATCGTCGAGTGCCACCGAAGCCCGGCGCTCCCCCGCCTGGAACTGATTCCGCTATTGTACACCAGCGCATCGCACGAACTGCCAAATCCCGTTGCAACGTCTAGTTTCTCTGCAAGCGTCCGAGTTCCTGCGCCAGTTGCATAGCCTCCGCCAGGTTGCCGGAGCGTTCGGCGGCCTTCACCCGCGACTTCAACTCGGCAACTTGGGCTTTCCGGCTGGAGACCTCCAGACCGCGCAGACATGCCTCTCCCTGTTCTAGTGAAACGAAGGACTCGTCCGTTTCGCCCGCCAGCACGGCCGACGCCAGCAGGTCCCGATCTTTCTCCTCCAGCCGCGCGTTCACGGCGTCGAAGCTGATGGGCGTGCCCGTCTCCTCCAGCGCGAAGATGGTCTCGAAGATGCGCCGGGTCGGAAACTGCTCCACGGCGGCCATGCCGCGCAGCGCCGGCAGAAACTGCCCGCGCGCCTCCCCGCTGGCCAGCAGCAGATTCAGCAGGGTCTTCTCCGTGTGACCCACGGGTGCCGGCGCCACGAGTGCGGCACGCTCCTTGCGTTCCAGTGCCGCTTTGCGGAAATTCTCCAATACCAGCCCAGTCTCCACCCCCAGGTAGGCCGCCACGTCGTTCGCCACCGCCATGCGCTCGATTTTGTCTCCCAATCGCTGGATCGCCGGCAGCAAAAACTGAAAACCGGCCACCCGGCCTTCGGCGCTGCGCATGTCGAACTTGGCGCGCGCCCGGTCGGCCAGCCAGTAGAAATACCCCTTAGCCCGCTCCAGGCAGGCCAGGTAGGCCCCGGCACCGCGTTCCTGGCAATATTCGTCCGGATCCAGGCCGCCGTCCAACTCCAGGATGCGCACGCGCATACCTTCATCCAACAGCAGCGTGACGGAGCGCTCCGCCGCGCTCGCGCCGGCCGCATCCGGATCGAAGTTCACCACGATTTTGTCCGAGTGGCGCTTCATGGCCTGCACCTGCTGCGAGGTCAAGGCCGTGCCGCAGGGCGCCACCACTTCCTGCACCCCCGCGGCCGTCACGCCGATCACGTCCATGTAGCCTTCTACCAGCACTACCCGGTCCGTCTTGCGAATCCCCTGTTTCGCCCGGTGGAGGTTGTATAGCACGTGGCTCTTTTTATAGATCGGCGTTTCAGGCGAATTTAAGTACTTCGGTTCGTCTTCTTTCGCCAGCGCGCGCCCGCCGAAAGCGATCACTTTTCCCGATTCGCTGTGGATCGGGAACATCAGCCGGTGCCGGAAGCGGTCGTAAGCGCTGCCGTCCGTCCGCCGCCCCACCAGACCGGAGGCTTCCATCTGTTCGGGCGTGAAGCGGTGCTGTTCAAGCATCCGCAAGAGCGATCGGCCGGAGCGCTCCGCATAACCCAGGCCGAATTGCCCGGCAGTCTCCGCCGTCACCCCGCGCCGCTCGAGGTACGCGCGCGTCTCCGCCCCGCCTGGTTCCTGCAGTTGTTTGCGGAACAGTTCCAGGGCCAGTTCGTGCATCTGGTACACGGCGGCGCGCAGACGGGTGTCCGGGTCCGTGTGTTCGGAGCGCTTGGGCAGCGGGATGCCGTTGCGCTCCGCCAGCAGTTTCAGCGCCTCATAGAAGGTCAGCCGCTCGATCTCCATGATGAACTGCAGGGAATCGCCGCTGACGCCGCACCCGAAGCATTTGTAAATCTGATGCCCCGCGTGCACCGAGAAGGAGGGCGTCTTCTCGTTGTGAAACGGGCACAAGCCCACGTACCGCATGGTCCCGGACTTCCGCAGCCTGACGTACTCGCCCACTACCTTCACAATATCGACGGAAGCCTTGAGCTGCTCCTTGAAGTCCATGACGCCCGCGCCCTCCATTATCGCCGATCCCCAAAACCGCGCAACACGGCCGGCACGGTGAACCGCAGGGTATCTGTCGCGGGACGCGCGTCCGGCGGGAGGGCTGGCTCTCCGCTATCCCAGCTTGGGCGGCAGGTCCGTCATGGGCCCCATCCACTGCAATTCCCGCTCGATATCCTGGTGCATCCGGTAGGGGCGCCGCACTACCTCGATCTTCTCGCCGCGCACATCGATCTTCGCCAGGTCGAATTCGCCCACACCCGCCAGCGCGCAGTATTTCAGGTAGCCCATCCAATCGGCGTTGATGCCCATGCACTCCACGCCAACGCGATCCGCGGCGATAAAGTCCCGCGAGGCGATGGCCACGCGGGACGGCACCGGGGTCCCGGAGGCGGGTCCATTTCCTTCCATGCCTTCGAAGCCGTCAATCACCGTCACCCCCCAGTTGGGCCCCATCTTCTGCGCCGTGAGCATCATGTTGTAGTGCGTCTGGCGAACCCCCGCGTGATACTTGCGCTTGTCATTCCAGCGCGGCGTCTCCTTGGGCGCGTTATGCAGCGGCGCTCCCAACACCATGTTCTTCACCGAAAGGGTCGCCACCACGGTATTGTGCGTTTTCAGGATGGCGGAACAGATCACGAAGGCGTCCGGATCCAGCAGCCGCGCCGCCAGACGCACCGGCACCACGTGCAGGTCAAAATCAATCAGCGGGATCGTTTCATAGCGCGCCTCGGCGTTCAGGTCCACCAGCGAGACGCGCTGCGGCCGGTGCTCGCTCGCCACGCGCGGGTACGAAAAGTTCTCGAACCCCTGCATGGTCTCGCCGGCCGAGGACTCGGCGATCACCACCGGCCCCCGGAACCGCGGCGCCAGGTAGTCCAGGATGCCGCGCAGCGCGTCGGCGTGCGTGGAAGCCAGCGGATTCACCGTGGAGACGTTGTTCGGCTTGATCACCACGTACCTCTTGCGTGCCAGCGCCGGCCGCACCTGGTCGTCGATGGCGGCCAGGGCATCGTGGATGTTCTGGCGGCGGTCTTCGCCTCTCACCAGCGACACTATGGCGCGGCGGGCGTTGTCTCCGCGCGCCGCAGTCTGAGCGCCGGCCCCGGAACGGAGACCTGCTCCGGCGGCCGCCTGCAAAAAGCCGCGCCGTGAAAAATCCGTCAGCATATTCACACTCCCGCGTTAAAATAGGATTTTAAAATCCTATTGTATCCGGAGGACGTATGAAACGGAACTCATCGCGGCGCAATTTTCTGGCTGCCGGCCTGGCCCTGCCGGTAGCGGCTTCCGCAACGCGCTCCGGCGATGCCTCCGCGGCGGCTCCGCCACTCGCAGAGACCGGCCTGCGCTATCGCACCCTGGGCTCCACCGGCCTGAAGGTCACGTCGGTGGGCTTCGGCTGCATGATCACCTCCGACGCCAGCGTGATCCAGCGCGCGGCCGATCTTGGGATCAATTATTTCGATACCGCCCGCGGTTATCAGGGCGGCAACAACGAGCGCATGGTCGGCGCGGCGCTCAAGGGCAAGCGCCAAAACGTCGTGCTCTCCAGCAAGACCCACGCCGCCTCCCGGGAGGCCGCGCTGGCCGACCTGGATACCAGCCTGCGCGAACTCGGCACAGACTACCTGGACATCTGGTACCTGCACGGCAAGACCAGCCCGGAACAGGTGACACCGGAACTGCTCGAAGCCCAGCAGGCGGCTAAGAAGGCCGGTAAGATCCGGTTTGCCGGGGTGAGCACGCATGGCGGCCAGCCGCGGTTGATGCCGGCACTGGCTGCCACCCCCCAGGTGGACGTGATTCTGACCTCCTACAACTTCACCATGGATCCGGGAATGGACGACCTGCTGGCTGCCGCCGCGCGCGCGGGGAAGGGAGTCGTGGCCATGAAAGTGATGGCCGGCGGTTTTCGCCGCGTGAAGCCCAGCGACAAGTTGTATCAGACCTTCAAGAAGGAGGGCGCCATGCTGGCCGCGCTGAAGTGGGTGCTGCGCAACCCCCATGTGCACACCACCATCCCCAGCATGACCGACATGGACCAGTTGGACGACAACTGGAAGGCCATGGCCGCGCGCTTCACCGCGGACGACGAGGGTCTGCTGGCCAAGCAGACCCGCTACATCGCGCCGCTCTATTGCCGCATGTGCGGCGAGTGCGCGGACGCCTGCCCGCAGGGTCTCCCCGTAGCCGATATGCTCCGCTTTCTCACCTATGCCGAGGGCTATGGCCAGTTCGCCCTCGGGCGGGAGCATTTCCGGGAACTGCCCGCGCGGGTCGCGCGGGTCCGGTGCGGGGAGTGCCCGACTTGCCCGGTCACCTGCCCATTCGGCGTGAAAGTGGCTGAACGTCTCGCCCGCGCCCAGGAACTGTTCGCATGAGGCTCCTGCTCTGTTGTCTGATCCTCGCGGCGCCGGTGCTGGCCCAGGTCCCGGATTGCGCGCTGGTTCCCGGATGGACCCAGCAAGGCCCCACGCGCAGCTATTCGGCGGACAATCTCTTCGAGTACATGGACGGCAACGCCGAGGGCTACCTGATTTACGGATTCCTGCGCATGCAGGGCGTCACGTGCCGGCGGGGGGGCGATTCCATCCTCATGGACGTGTCCGAAATGACCGGCCCCGACGCCGCTTACGGCATTTTCACGTCCAACCGCGACCCCGCGCAGCCCATTCAACCGCTCGGCATGGGCGGCCAGATCGTGCCGCGCCGGGCCATGTTCGCCAAGGGCAGGTATTACGTGGAACTGGCCGCCAACCCGGACAAGGACCACCGCGCCGCCTTGCGGGCCTTCGCCGCCGCCCTGGTGGCACGTACTCCCGGACAGTCCACCCTGCCCGAGACCCTTGGATGGTTTGACTCCGAACGCCTGATCTCGGTGCGCCTGGTACCCGAAAGCGTCCTCGGCCTGCGGCTGCTCAAGCGCGGATATGTGGCCCAGTATGACGCGGGCAAAGCCTTCATCGTCACCGAGGATTCCGCGGAAGCCGCTGCGGCCACCATGACCCGGCTGCGCGCGCGCCTCGGCCAGACCGAACCTGCCCGCGTGGGCGAGGATGCCTTTCAGGCCCGCGACCGCTACCTCGGCGGCCTGTGCATTTTCCGCAAAGGCCGTTATCTGGCCGGCTGGGCGGGGCTCCCCGACCCGATGCAAGCCGCGGGCCGCGCCGGGCAGTTGGCCGCGCGCATTCCCTGAGCTGATCTACTTCGCCGCGTAACGCACTGCCACCCGGGACGCGGAGGCGCCGGCGGAGATCTCGATGGTCACGCTGCGGTTGGCGTGCGCGTCGATGGCGGTAAGCGAACCTCGCACCCCCGGCGCCTCACTGTCCGTTCCGACGGCGGTGATCTGGAAGCCCTCCTGCTTCAGGGCTTCCTGGTAGAACGACAGGACTTCGGACACGGAGTCTCGTGTCTCGAAGCGAAAGCTGCCCGCATCAGGTTGCGGAGTCTCTCCTCGCGGTTGAGAAAACGGATAGGAGGGAATCCAATCCGGCAGCCGGAGCGGTTTTTCGCCAGCCGAGTCTGGCGCCCCTGGGGGCGTGCTCCCGGCTCTCTGCGCCAGGGGCTGGGACTGTTCCGCGAAGTGGAACTCGCCGTTTCGCGCGCTTTCGATATCCTGCGTAGCCACCTTCCCGCTTTTCCGGTCGCGCAGTGTGACCCTGTTGTTGGCCAGGTCCACGGAAATGACCTCCAGTTCCGGGTAACGTGAGGTCAACAGGCGGGCCAGAGCCAGGTCGCCGTGCTCGGCTTTCCTTTCACTCTTCGGCGTCGGAAGTGCAGCCCGAACCAGGGAATAGGTCACCCCCACGGCGGCGGCGCCTAGCACCAGTCCGCCGATCAGCAGGGCCATCATCAGCCAGGCCACCGGCCCCATCAGCTTGCTCGAGGGAGCATCTACTCCGGCCATGTCCCGGGCAGCGCCGCACTTCTGACAAACAGGACCTTCCACCTGTGAGCCGCAGCTCACGCAACGCGACATGCACACCCCCAACTTCCGGACTCTAGTTCGTCATCCGCCACCGGGCAAGCCCTTTTCGCCTTTAAGCGTACTATCAGCTTAGCGTAACCGTACCGTAACCCATCCATCGGGGACTTACCTTCGGTGAAGGTATAGAGGCCCACCCCTCCCGTGCCGCCCCGGGCGTCGTATAACGGAAGGGGAGCAAAAAACGCTATGGAGCTTTCACGACGCGACTATCTCGGACTGTTGGGAGCCGGTGCCTCTGCGGCCATGACCGCGGCGGGCGCCGCCGGCGCGGCCGAAGGCGATGCCGATCGCGAGCGGCGCATGCGCTGGTGGCACGAAGCCCGCTTCGGAATGTTCGTCCACTGGGGTCTCTACAGCGTGCGCGGCCGCCACGAGTGGGCTATGGAAAATGAGGCTGTCCCCGTGGACGAGTATGCCCAACTGGCCCGCCGCTTTACGCCTAAACCCAACGCCGCCCGAGCCTGGGCCAAGCTGGCGAAACAGGCAGGCCAGAAATATATGGTGATGACCACCAAGCATCACGAAGGCTTCTGCCTGTTCAACTCCAAGTACACCAGCTATTGCGCGCCCAAACAGGCCTGCGGCCGCGACCTGGTACGCGAATACGTGGATGCCGCGCGCGCCGAGGGACTGCGCGTGGGCTTCTACTACTCGCTGATGGACTGGCATCATCCCGACGGCGCCCGCTGCGCCCAGGACGAGGCCGCCCGGCGCCGCTTCGTGGACTATATCCACGGCCAGATCCGCGAACTGCTCACCAACTACGGCAAGATCGATATCCTCTGGTACGACGTGGCCTGGCCCCTGGACCCCGCCGGTTGGGAATCCGAGAAGATGAACCGCATGGTCTTCCAGCTCCAGCCCGATATCATCGTCAACAACCGCAATAAGCTGCCCGGCGACTTCTCCACGCCCGAGCAGCACATCACCGCGGAAAAAGGCGGCCGCGCCTGGGAAACCTGCATGACCATGAACGACAGTTGGGGTTATCAGCGCGCGGATGACGACTGGAAATCGCCCAAAACCGTGGTTCGCAACCTGATCACCTGCTCGCGCGACGGTGGCAATTTCCTGTTCAACATCGGTCCTCGTGGGGACGGATCCATCCCCGAAGAGTCCGTTCGCATTCTCACCGCCGTGGGCCAGTGGATGGACCGGAATTCCTCCACCATCTATGGCTCCGACCCCTGCCGCGTGCGCACGTCGGTCTATTCCAACTTTACGCGCAAGGGGAACACGCTCTACCAGCACGTGCATTTCTGGCCCGGCAGCCCCGTGATCGTTGCGGGTCTCCAGACCCGCGTGAAGTCGGCCCGCCTGCTGGCCAGCGGCCAGCCGGTCAAGTTCCAGCAGGATCACCTCCGCGTGCAGTTCCTCAACCTGCCCGAGAAGGCTCCTGACGAGCCCGTCACGACGCTGGCCATCGAGTGCGAAGGCGAACCTGTACAAGATATGAACATGGTCCGCACGCAGCGCAAACGCGAAAGGGCGTAAGCCGCTACTTCACCCGCACCATGACCACGCCGTGAGCCGGCACGTGATACCAGAATTCGTCTTTGTGGCTGCCGCGGTCTCTGTGAGCCCACAGGTCGCGCACGCGGTGCTTGCCCGAGAGCCCCAGGTCTTTCCAGCGAACTGTCACCCGGGCTGATTCCGGACCGCGGTTGAATAGCCCTACCGCCCATTCGCCGACCTCCAGGGGCTTGGCCCAGACCTCGACCGGCCCTTCCTGCGATACGCGGTAGCCCTGTTTGCCGAGTTTGTCCTGGTCCACGGCGATCACCTCCCGGTTGGTCAGGATCTCGACCGTCTCTTTCGACATCTGGCGCAAGTCGTTGCCTGCCAAGAGCGGAGCGGCCAGCAGGCACCACAAACTCATGTGCGCGCGGTACTCCACGTCGGTCATGCCCCCGTTGCCGATTTCCAGCATGTCCGGGTCGTTCCAGTGCCCCGGCCCGGCGTACTTCTGCAGCCCGTTCTGGTTGAAGCCAATGTCGGCCATGCGTTTCCAGGTATCGTTGATGTCGCCGGTGGTGCGCCACAGGTTGCCTCCCACCGAAGGTCCCCACTCCCAGACCTTGGCCCGGCCGTACTGGCAGAGACTGTAGACGATAGGCCTCCCCGTGGCCCTGAGCGCGTCGCCCATGAGTTTATAGACGCGGGGCATGTCGCTTTCCTGGTATACCTTGGCCGCGCTGCACCAGTCGTATTTCAAATAGTCGATGCCCCAGGCCGCATAAGTCCGCGCGTCCTGCTCCTCGTGCTGGTAGCTGCCCTCGAACTTGGCGCACGTGAGCGGGCCGGGAGACGAATAAATGCCCAGCTTCAGCCCTTTAGCATGGACGTAGTCCGCCAGCGCCTTCATGTCCGGGAATTTCTCGTTGGACTGGATGTTGCCCTGGGCGTCGCGTTTTCCCTCCCAGGTATCGTCAATGTTGACGTATACGTACCCGGCGTCTTTCATGCCGCTCGAAACCATGGCGTCGGCGATCTCCCGTACGGTCTTGTCGTCGATATTGCGGTGGAAGTGGTTCCAACTGTTCCAGCCCATGGGGGGAGTCTGCGCCAGTCCGTTGCCTTGCGCGATCGCCTGCGGCAGGCATAACAAACTCAGCACAGTGCACAGAAGCAGGTAGCGAGTCATTTGCTCCTATTTTTGTGCCACGAGCCTTCGCCCCGCAAGCTCCCCGCGAGGAGGCTGGCGGTTGTTAGAAAATCACCCGCACACCCAACTGGATGTTGCGTGAATCGTGTGCCACCGTGGTGTACTGCCCGAAGGTCGGGCTGGTGATGATCCGCGAGACGTCCTGAAACGTGGTGTTGTTGAAAACGTTGTACAGCTCCGCCCGCAATTGCAGGGTACAGCCTTCACGGATGACCGTGTTCTTGTACACGTTCCAGTCGAAGTTCACTTCGCCGTTCAGCCGGTTGACGTTGCGGCCCAGGGATCCGTAGTTCCCGATCAGCGGCTGCGAAAGCCCCAACGCCTGGGCGTATGCAGAGATCTTCTGCACCGGGTCGTTGTTCAGCCCCGAGGGCGCTTGCGCGCTGCCGGCCGGCTGCGGCTGGAAGTTCACTGCCCCGGCGGCGTCTGGGCGCACCGGCCCGAAGGTCACCCCTGTCAGCGTCAGCGCCTGTATGCCGCGCCGGGCGCCCGTATCGAAGGTCACCGGAAACCCCGTGCGGAAACTGCTGATGCCCGCGAAGGACCAGCCCGACGCCAGCCGCCGCAGCACCCGGTTCTGCAGGTGCTGCCCGTAGGGTAGCTCCCACACGTGCGTGATCGCCAGCCGCTGCCCCAGGTCGAACTGCGAGACCGCCCGGTTGTCCAGGTTATTCCGTGGATTCTGCTGGCCTGAAGAGTCGTTGATCAGTACCCCCAGGGCATCCGAAACATCATCGATGGACTTCGAATAAGTGTATGCCACTTGCAGCGAGTAGCCCTGCGCGAAGCTTTTCTGCGCCAGGAACTGCAGCCCGTGATAAATGGAGTTGGCCGAGCTCTCGAGCAGGTTCACATCCGCGAAACGCGGATCGAAGCGGTTCGTGCTTGCCGCGCTCGACGACGGGCTGCTCGCCTGAAATGCGGCTATGTATCCCGGCAGGCGCGCGGTCTCGTCGGCCACGCTCGTGGCCGGCACCACCCGCGGATCCTGGATCAGGTTGATCGGATGCGTGCGTTGCAGGTAGGTGCCCTTGGTGCCCACGTACGAGAGCTTGAACACCAAACCGCGCGTCATCTCGTGCTCAACCCCGAGGCTCCACTGCTGCACCTGCGGATTGCGCAGGTTCGTGTCGATGGCTGGGCTGATGGCCCCGAAGTTCTTGGCCGTCGGGTTGATGGTGCCCACCGCCGCGCTGGCCGCGGCCTGCGCCGGCGCCGTACCCGCCATCAGGCTGGCGTAGCTGTTGCCCCCGGTGAAGCTCACCAGTTGCAGCGTCTGGATGAACGGCGGCAGCAGGCGCTGGTTGGTGATCGGATTCAGGTACAGGAAGTCGTAGGCGATCCCGTAGCCGCCCCGCACCACGGTCCGGGAATTACCGAACGGACTCCAGGCAAAACCCGCCCGGGGCGCCCAGTTCACGCTGGTGTGGTTCGAGGGTTGCCCCACCGTGAAGCATCCCAGCGGCCCGGTGCCCGCCGCGCCGATTGGGTCGTGACAGCCGATGTCCAGGTTCGAGATCAGCCCGTTGACCTCCGTGACGCCCCCCGCCACCTCGCTGCGCAGCCCCAGATTGATGGTCAGGTTTCGCCCCACGCGCCAATCGTCCTGCACGAAGTAGAACTGGTTGGTGACCCGGTTGCCGCGCACCGAACTGCCGAAACGCTGCACGTACGAGGAGGGCTGCCCCAGGGCGAACTCGTTCCACGAAGGGAACGTATACACTCCCAGCACCGCGCTGTCCGCGCTGCTGTTCAATTGGTAGCGGTACACGTCCGCGCCGAATTTCAGGTTGTGCGCACCGCGGAACACCGAAAGCGTATCGCTGTACTCGAATGTGTTCTGCACGCGGCCTTGGGGGAAACTCGGCGATTCTCCGAAGCGGTCCACTTGCCCGTTGGCAAATTGAATCATCGGACCCAGCGGCACAGTGGTGTCCGGTATGAAGTACGGCGAGCTGCGTCCATATCCGAAGCGGAACTCGTTCACCGTGGTGGCGGAAAACAGATGCGTCTCCGCGATGTTGAAATTGCGCGGACCGTTCACCGCCCGGGAGCCGAAATTCGCCAGGTTGCTGTTGAAAAAGGTGAGTGAACTGGAGCTGACGTCCTGCTGGTAGTGCGCGTAGCGCGCGTTCATCGTGTCGCGCTCGGAAAACTGGTGGTCCAAACGGAAAGAAAACTGAAAGGCGCGCGTCAGGTTGGGGGCCGATTGCGTCACCTGACCGGATTCGCTGACCGGCACCTGATACTGGTCCCAAAGCTTCTTGGAGTTCGGGTCGGTGATCGCCGCCGCCATCGCCGGCGTGGGCACCGAAGCGATCCGGGCGGTCCCCAGCCCGCGCAACTGCGTGTCCTCGAAGCTGGTGAAAAACTGCGTCTTGTTGCGCACGATCGGTCCCCCCACGGCGTAGCCGAATTGGTTCCGCCGCGTCACCGTGGCCTGCCCCGTGCGGTCGAAGAAGTCTCGCGCGTTCAGAATGTTGTTCTTCAGGAATTCCCACGCCTCTCCGTGGAACTGATTGGTGCCTGAGCGGGTGATGAATTGCAGTTGCGAGCTCGCGTTGCGCCCGTACTCGGCGCTGAAATTGTTCGTGATGAGTTTCACTTCCTGGATCTCGGCGAAGTTCAGCGGCCCGATTTGCACGCCCCCGTTGCCTGTCACCGAGATGTCCGTAGCCGTGATGTTGTCGATCGTGATGTTGTTGGCCCGTCCCCGCCCGCCGTTCGTGTTGTAGTTGCCAGAGTTGAGGTTAGGGTTGTTGGGCGTTACCGGCGTCACTCCCGGCGCCGTCAGCGCCAGCAGAATCGGGTTGCGCGATACGGGCAGCACCGCCACCCGCCGGGCCTCCATAGAATATTGGATCTGCGCGTCGGCGGCGTCCACCGGGCTGACCGCGTCAGTCACAGTGACGCTGTCCGTCAGCACGCCCACCTCCAGCCGCAGCGTTGCCGTGGCGGTCTCGCCGCTGCGTACTGTCAGCCCGGTCGTTTCGCGGCGAAACCCCGTGGCCTCCGCCGTCAGTTCGTACGGCCCGATCTTGACCTGGCTGAAAGCGAAACGCCCCTCCACGTCGCTGGCTTGCGTCCGGGTCTCTCCGGTTTCCTGATTCCGCAGCACCATCCTGGCCGCGGAAACCACTCCCCCGGAAGCGTCCACCACCGTGCCGGCCACATCACCGGTGATCTGTCCGGGCAGGCTGGCGGCCAAGGCTGCCAGGAGACCCCCGAGGCGCCAAAGCCCACGGAATGCCCCGTGCGTACCAATCCGTTCAGATACCGCTCTCCCCTGCAGTCTCTCCGGTCTCACGCGAACGTTAAGTATATCAACACACTAGCAGCCGTGGAAGTCGCTCCTGTATTGCGTAGGGAGTCCCCTTTAGTGAACACAACCCGGAGGTGGATGTAATCGCCCGCCAGTCGTCCCAACCCACGGCCTGCGGGCAGAGCATTTTCCAATCCAGAAATGAGCCTGAAATCGAGAATTGATTCCAATACGAGATGAGCCTGAAAACGGCTTTCGATTCCAATGCGGGATGAGCCCGAAATTTGA
>JAJPJX010000130.1 GCA_021324015.1 Solibacteraceae bacterium
AGATGTGGCCATATGCCAGCAAAGTACCGATCCAGTTGGGCGGCCTCCACACTCAACTGATAACACATCCAGAGAGCAGATGTAAATGTTATTTCTTTACGCCGTCTTAGCTTGCCTTCGGAAGCGGAAAGGCATTGTAGATCAGGTTATCGAGCTGGAGATCCACACGATCCAGCGCCTGCCGAAGGGGAAATGGCAAGACGGCGTCGTTGGCGGTGAACATGGCCATGGCAGGCCGGAAGACCCGTGCCTCCAGACGTGAGAAGAGACGCGCGACTTTCCATCCGTACGGCGTGACGAAATAACGGTTGGTCCGGGGTGGTCGGAAGATCAGTCCTTTGAGCCGTAGGCGACGCAGATCGTAGGTCATCTGGCCGGCGGTGTACTGTTCGGTGGTGACCCCGAGCAGGTCGGCCACCAGCCCCCGCAGATCACGGTTGTGGAACCCGTCGATGAGATGCTGAAACAGCGTCAGTGCCAGCAGTAGCGCCATCACGCGGGGCTGACCGAACTTCAACGACGGCGCCTTCTCACCGTCCTCGGTGACGGTCGGTTGCACCACCCGTTGGATGCTGTCGCCGCTCAGGCCACTGTTGTGGCTGACGCGCTCGACCTCCAGCAGGCGCCGATTGATTTCCCGGCCGACCTTGCGCAGGTAAGGCAGATTGCTCAGGCCCTTGTTGATGCCAAAGTCGTTCGGGTTGCGGAACGTCCCCTCTGTCCGGCATCCCCGGCCTTCTTTGAAGTACTGTTTCAAATCGAAGTTCTTGTATTGAATGTGCAGGCTGGGGTGGACTCCGTCCTGGATGACACGGGTGCGGAACTCCCCCGGCGTCTTCTTGGTCACCACCCGGTCGAAGACCAACTGTACCCGGTCGGGTCGCCCCAGGTCCAAATTGTCGCGGATGATCTCTTCGAAGAACTCGCGCCCGCGGAGAGGGCGGTCGAAGATCTGCGTCAGGCTCACTTCCATTTGCCAGATCGACAGGCTCCAGTCGTAACCGGCAGCGCGATCTTCCGGCCGCAAGGGCAGCGGTATTCGCTTCAGCCACTTCCGATATAAACGGTCGATGTCCTCCGGCTCCAGCGAATCACAGATCTGCTGCAGTTTCTCGGGATCGGCGCACGACAGGAAACCGTTATCCAGTGCTTCGTAGGCAATCCCTTTCTTCTCCAACTGCCGCTTGGCCCATTCATGCCCGTTCAGGCACAGCTTGGTCCCCCAGGGCGCATAGCTGCACACTTTCAGGAACAGCGGCCCGAAATCGGCGTCGTCGATGTAGAAGTAGTAATGGTTCACGTAAACGGTCTTGTCCCGTGTGAACTCAAACTGCCCATGGATCTTCTTGCCTTGAAATGCTTGCGCCTTCTCCTGTGCGACGCCGATAAAGACGATGCCATCGTGGATTCCACGCTGCCGCCGGATTCTGTTGGCCACATCGTCCTTACGTTCCTGGTGGGCGAACTGGTAGACCGGGATTTGCTGCCGCTCTGCCAGGGTCTTCACCGACTCGCGGAACCGCTCGGTGACTTGTCCCAGCACCACCGGCGAGGGCACTGGCTTGCCCAACTGCTCTCGCATGAAGGTCACCAAGCCACCGGACGTGGCCAGTTTTCCGATGTACCCGTTCAGGTAGAGCCGGTCCAGGCATTCGACTTCCAACGTGACGTGCCCGCTCAGCAATTCGGGGATGTTCGCCATCCCCGAGATTTTACGGAATTCCGACGCAGGTTGCTTGTCGGTTTGAGGTCGCAGACCTCGCTAGAACAGATCCCCGAATTTTGGGAATGGATCTGCTACCACGCAACAAAGGGAACTATAAAGCTTCCCATCGAAATGCTCGAAGAAATCCTGGCGGGCAAAAAGACGGACGACCCGCTCGCGTCGTGGATGGCTAACCATAAGGATGACTTCCGGCTCAAGGAAGACGCTGACCCCGTCCTTGTGAACAAGATCGTCACGGAAGGATACGCGCCAGACCTCACCGACATCGAACTAATTGAGATCGGGAAAGACCCATTCCTCGTCGCGCACGCCCTCGCCAGATACGGTGAGCGGTGCGTTGTGACGGCAGAAGTAAGCGCTCCAAGCAAGCAGCGAGCAAACCGACGATTACCAGACGTATGTAAGACGTTTGGCGTCCAATGCCAAAACCCATTCCAGGTTTACCGAGACCTCGGATTTCGCACCGCATGGAAGAAATAGGTCGGGTGCCGTGTTCTGGATCGTGAATTCGCTAAGCTCGAGCAAGTTCTTCACCAAGCCCAGCGTTTTCAGGGCCGTACTGAGTAAGCTGAGAATAAGGAACGGTAAACGCTTGCGCCCTGTTTCGATCGCTGCCAGTGGGCAGCCGGTGGCAGGTGGTCTTACGCGCCTTCACCGTAATCAGGGATCCGGCCGGTATGACCCGCCGCGCTCCGACAGCGGGTTCACACCAGCAGCCGGGTGATCATCCAGCCGCCGGAGACGAGGCCGGCGAAGATGGCCGCGGCGAGCAACAGCGGCCGCGGCCCAGCTTGCTTCAACTGTTGCCAGCGCGTGCCGACACCCAGCGCGAACATGGCGCTCGAAAGCAGCACGGTGTCCAAGTCGATGAGATGCGCCCTCGCCGGCGGCGGCAGCGGCACCAGGGACTGCGCGACGATGACGGCACCGAACCAGAACACGAACCAGGGGAACTTGATTTGCCCCAATCTGCCGGTGGCGCTGCGGCAGCGCATGCGGCTGACGATCAGGAGAGCCGGAGCAAGCAACAGGACGCGCAACATCTTGGTGATGACAGCCGTGTCGCTGGCCGCCTGACTGACGGCGCGTCCGGCTGCCAGCGCCTGGGCCACCTCATGCACCGTGGCGCCCGTGTAAATGCCGAACTGGCGTTCGGTGAAACCGGTATGCGGGTACAGCAGCGGGTAGAGGAACATGGCGACGGTCCCGAACACCATCACGGTGGCCACAGCCACGCTAACCTTGTGCGACTCGCTTTCGATCACCCGATCCGTCGCCAAAACGGCAGCCGCGCCACAGATGCCGCTGCCCGCGCTCACCAGTAGCGCGGTGTCCCGGTCCAGGCCGAAAACGCGGGTGCCCAGCCAATAGCCGATCAGCAGAACGCCGCCAATCACCGTCACGTCGAGCACGAACGCGCGCGGGCCGAGCTTGGACAGATCATCCACGGTCAGACGTATGCCGTAGAGCACGATGCCGAGGCGCAGCAGCTTCTGCTGGCAAAAGCGAAGGCCGGGATGGAGCCGCTCCAGCAGCTTTCCCGGCGCGCCGTTGCCCAAGGCCATGCCCGCCACGATGGCGAGGGTGAGCGCGCTGAGTTGCGCCTTTTGATTCCACGGCAGAAGGGCGGCCATCCAGGACAGCCAGGCGGCGGAGACGCACAGCAACGTGCCGGCCAGGAAACCTTTTGGTGTTTTGGGAAGTGTCATCAGCGATGGATCTCAGGCTAACGGAAACTTCCAAATAAGCAAAACGGATAATTTGGATAAGGATGTTCGGCGGAATCAATCTACAATCGGATCATGCAAATCACGCTGCGCCAACTGGAAATCTTCGCGGCCATCTGCCAGGAAGCCTCGATCACACGGGCGGCGCGCCGCGTCGGACTGTCACAGGCCGCCACCAGCCAGGCGCTGGCCGAACTCGAAAACCAGTTGCAGCGGCGGCTGTTTGACCGGCATGGCCGCCGCATCGCGGGGAACGCGGCCGGCCGGGATCTGCTGCCGGCGGCGATCGAGGTGCTGGACCGCGTCCGCGACATCGAAGCCGGGGCCGGGCGCCGGCCGCTGAACGTCAAGCTTTATGCCAGCCTGACCGTGGCGAACTACATGTTGCCCTCCCTGATCGCCCGCTTTAGCCGCCGCCATCCGGACGCTCTGTTCCACCTCGCGGCCGGCAACACGGACCATGTGGTTCGCTCCGTGCGGCAGTTCGAAAGCGACGCCGGCTGGATCGAAGGTTCCGTCCGCTACCCCGATCTCGACGCATTCCCCTGGCGCGAGGACCGCCTGGTGATCGTGGCCGCGTCCACTCACCCGCTCGCCGGCCGCCGCGCGACCGAGGCCGCGCTGGCCGATGCGCGCTGGGTGCTTCGCGAGAAAGGATCCGGCACGCGCGAAGTTTTCGAAGATGCGATCGCAGGCCGGTTCCGGCTGGTCCACGTGCCCGTGGAGCTAGGCGGCATCGGAGCCGTGAAACGGGCTGTCATGGGCGGCGCGGGACTGACCTGCATCTCCCGCTCCGCGGTTGAACCGGAGCTCCGAACCGGCCAACTGAGCCGCGTCCATGCGCCATGGCTCGACCTGCGCCGCCAGATCACTCTGCTGATCCATCGCCAGAAATACATCAACGCGGGCTTGCGGGAGTTTCTGCGGTTTTGTGGTGTGAAGCTGCCAAACAGCTAAGTTAACGGACGAGAGCCCACAGAAGCGGGTGTCCTGATGAACCATTGACCGCACGGCTGGACTACCCCGCCGCCCAGCGCCCCGCTTCCGCGGGTTGCGACCGCTCCCTCACAGTCGCGGCTCGGTTCCCCTGGCCAAACGTGCGCGGAAACACCCGCCGGCGTGTGACGATGGGAGAGTGACGCCATGAAGCCCATCCGCAACCTGCGCTACTACATCGCGGCCCTCCTGTGCCTTGCCACGGCGCTGAATTACCTGGACCGGCAGACTCTCTCGGTTCTGGCCCACACCATCCAAGGCGAACTAAAGCTCAGCGAGGTGGACTACGCCTATGTCACCTCGGCCTTTCTGTTCAGCTACACGATCATGTACGCGGTCAGCGGCGCGCTGGTGGACCGGCTCGGCGTTCGCGTCTCCTACGCTTTATCGGTCTGCGGATGGTCGATCGCCAACATGCTCCACAGCCTGGCGGGCAGCGCTCTGCAACTGGCGGGATTCCGCATGCTGCTGGGGGTCTTCGAGCCGGCCAACTTTCCGGCCGGGGTGCGCGCCGTGGCCGAGTGGTTTCCCATGCGCGAGCGGGCGCTGGGCGTGGGGATTTTCAATGCCGGCGCGGCCATCGGCGGCCTGGTGGCGCTGCCGGTGGTTTCGTTCCTGGGCGTCCACTGGGGGTGGCGCTGGGCGTTCGTGGTGACGGGCGGCTGCGGATTCCTCTGGCTGGCGCTGTGGTTGCTCTTCTATCGCGCGCCGCGGTCGCACCCGCGCCTCGCGGAAAGCGAGCGGCGGATCATCGAAGACGGCGGCGCGGAGGGCGAAACGGAAGGCGCCATGCCGCTCGGGCCGCTGCTGCGGATGAAGGTGACCTGGGGCTGCGCGCTGGCGCGCGTCTTCACCGATCCGATCAGTTACTTCCTGAACTTCTGGATCCCCAAGTATCTCCAGCAGGAGCAGGGATTCAGCCTGGCCGCGCTGGGAGCTTCGGCCTGGGTCCCGTACGCGGGCTTCTCCGCCGGCATGATCCTGGGCGGCCTGATCCCCTTGTGGCTCGTGAAGCGGGGGTGGTCCGTCAACCGCGCGCGCAAGACCACGATGTTTGTGGACTCCTGCATCCTGGCCGTCTTCTTCGTATCGCTGCTTTGGGTCAAGAGCCCGGGGGTGGCGCTGGCGGTGCTGACCGTGCTGATGTTCGGGCACGGCGCCTGGGGCAACGTCACCATTCCGGCGGAGGTCTTTCCGAAAAACGCCGTGGGAACGGTCTCGGGCCTCGGCGGAACGCTCGGCGGCGCGGCGGGCATCCTCACCCAACTGGCCATCGGCCGCATCGCCCAACGCGCAGGTTTCGGTCCGCTGTTCGCCTTCTGCGGGCTGCTCTACCTTCTGGCGTTCGCTTCGGTGCACTTCCTGGCAGGCGAGCTGGGGGTGATCCGCCAGGTCTCGCGGCCGCCGGCAGGGCGTTATCCTGGGATCGAGGTGAACCGATGATGCAGGCTTCCACCGCGATCCAATACGGCTACGTGCGCCCGGCCGGCGTGCCGTTCGAGCAGGCTGTCGAAGCCGCCGAGGCGGCCCTAAAGGCGGAAGGTTTCGGCGTGTTGTGCCAGATCGACATCCAGGCCAAGCTGAAGGAAAAACTGGGCGTGGATTTTCCACGCTACGTGATACTGGGCGCCTGCAACCCGCCGCTGGCGCACCAGGCGCTCCAGGCAGAAGTGAACCTGGGCCTGCTGCTGCCCTGCAACGTGGTGGTTTACGAGCAGGGCGGGCAGGTGTATGCCGGCGCTGTGGATGCCGTCAAGATGCTCTCGATCGTCGGCAACCCGGCCATGGAGCCGGTGGCCCGCGGCGTCAACGAGCGCCTCCGGCGCGTTGTGGACCGCGTGGCGCAGTGAAGGCAAAATCCCGATCAGTAGTGGTAACGAGCCTGAAGAAAATCAACGGCCTCGTCGCTGACGCGGTATACCAGGCGGTGTTCCTGCGTGATGCGCCTCGACCAGCAGCCTGCGAGCAGGTATCTGAGCGCCTCGGGCTTGCCCGGGCCTTCGAATGGATCGCGCATCACGGCTTCGACCAGATCCAGCACTCTGATGGCGGTGCTCCGGTCGGACTTGACCCAATATCGCAAGTCCTCCCGGAACTCGGCATGGAAGACGGCGGCCCGCTTACCTGGCACCGAGCATCTCTCGACGCAATTCAGCCACGCTCCCGGGCTTCGCTTTCCCCTGCTCGGCTCGACGCAGTGCCGCCAGCAGACGGCGCGCGTTGCGCGGCGATCGCAGCAGGTGGGCGGTCTCGATGAGTCCGGCGAGTTCGCTGGCAGGGACGAGGGCTACGTCGCGCGCGCCCTTGCGGCGGACGACAACGGTTTCCTGCTGGTCCACAACCTGATCCAGGACGCTGGCCAGGTTCTCGCGGAGGCGCGTATACGTCGTCTCAATCGCCATGGGACACCCTGCCTGCATTGTACAGCATTCCTGTACGGCCGCGCACAGCTCAGCGGCCGCGGCGGAACTGGCCGGTCAGCAGCAGGCCGGGGACATCCCGGGCGTCCACGGAGGCGACTGGGCTCGCGCCCGAGAACTCGTACGCGCGCCGTGTGATCGTGCCGGTGACGCGCACGGGGGCCTCCCGCAGGTAGTGCAGGTTCACGGCGCGGTAGGCGAGGCCCGGCGGCGGGCCGGCGGGGCCGCGGCGCGCGGGCGGGGCCGGTTCGCCCGGGCTCGCGGCCGCCGCCGCACTGCGTCTTTCTCCACAGCAACTCATTCGGTTTCTCCTTCTTCTGATGGATTGTCTTCCCGGCCGTGCCCCAGCGGGGCGACCGGCGCGGGCCTTTCCCCCGCGCGCTCGGCCAGACAGGCCGCGCCCGAAAGCGCCAGCCAGGCCACCACCCCGTCCAGCGGGTGGCGGGCCACAAAGAAAGCCAGGGGCGCGGCGATCCACAGGCTCAGACATTGAAAGCAGTCCATGAGTTCGCCCAGGAAACCCGCGCCCAAACGCGCCCGGAAGCGCGCGATGAGGCCGGCCGGGCCGTCCTCGTACGCCAGCAGATGGGTAATCCGCCAGGTAGCCAGGACGGCCGGCACGAACCTCACCCAAAAACCCGCATCGTCCATGGGAGTCTACGGGTTGACCAGGCAGAACCCGGTCGAGTCGGAGCTGGACCACCCCACGAAGCCGCTGTTGACGATGGTGCGGTCGGCAGCTTCGAGGCGCACGATGTAGCCGCACGCATCCATGGGGCTGGTGTCCAGAGTCCAGTTGCCGGATTCGCCGGTGGTGGGCACCACGGGGTAACTGCGCACCGAGGGCGAGACGGTCGCGCCGTGCGCCGGGGCCACGGGCTCCACGTGCAGGGTCAGCGCGCCGAAGTGCTCGTCGGTCACGCTGTAGGTGCCGTGCAGGATGTCGCCCTTCTGGAAGGTGCCGCAGTTGACGGCCGGCTGCACCGGTCCACCGCCGCGCTGGAAGCCGGTGATCTGGACGTGCGGCGTGGGAGCCACCTCGTCCAGGTACAGCTTCACGCTGCTGCGGGTGGTGCCGTCGGTGCACGAGATCACGCCGCCGGCCAGGGTGATGGGACCGGGCAGCAGGGCTTCGATCTTCACCTCCCACATGCCGGTCATGGGCGCGCCCGTAAACCACTGGCCGAGCACGCGGCCCGCCACCAACCGCCACTGGTTGGGATAGATCTGCTCGCGGTAGGTGTAGTAGCCGCTGCCGTCCACGGACTGCGTGTCGTCATACTGGACCACAGGTCCGCCGGCCTGCTCGGTGATATGGATGGTGAAGGCGTTCGACAGGGGCTGCCAGGCCCCTCCTCCCTGGCGCACGTACAGCTTGTACTTGAAGGGCGCCGCACCCGCGATCACGTTGGGCGGGTTCAGGATGAAGCCGGTGATGGTGATCAGTCCGCCGAAGGGCGACTCGTTGGCCGAGAAGCCCGCCACCACGCCGCCGCCCGTGGCCAGGCCGGTGGTCTGGTCGATGTCGCACACCGCCATGTCGCCGATGGTGTCGAGATAGGGCGTGTGGTCGTTCGGGTTGCACACCGGTCCGGGGTTGATCAGGATGGTGGTTTCCTTGCGGTTGCCCCAGGTGGGGACGAAGTTCGGATTGCCGGGAGGCGGAAGCTGCTCCCAGGCCAGAATGGCGCGCACCTTGGCGGTCTTCGGCCCCTGGCCGCACGGCTGGCGCCGGCAGCTCAGATCGATGGGCAGCACCACGGCGTACTTCAGGCCCTGCGGCGGAATGGACTGGATGTCATGCACGGTGACCGAAGCGGTGCCCGCGTAGGTGTATCCGGCGCCGTCGCCCCAGTCCACCCAGAAGGCCACGTTTTCCTGGCTGCCGGCGCTGCACAGGCCGCCCGAGTAGCCGTTGGGCAGCTTCACGGTGAGGATGCCGGCCAGGGCGTCCGGAAGCGCGCCCGTGCCGTTGCTCAGCCCGATGCAATCGAGCTGCTCGAAGGTGGTGTCGCCGTCGGTCTTGAGCAGGCTGCCGATCACGCTGCCGATTTGGACCCCGGGCAGGTCGGCCAGCACGCCCTTGAAGCCGGCGGTCATGACGGATTCGGTGAGCGCGGGCTGGGCGGCCAGTTTGGTGACCTCGGAGAACAGGTAGCGGTGCGCCGGCACCTTTTTGTCCTTGTAGAGCGCGTTCAGCTCGCCAACGGTCAGCTTCTTGGGCGGAGCGGCGGAGACGGGCTGGGAAAGATCGATGGCCTGCTTGAACTGGGCGGGCACCTCGATGTGGGCCTTCTGGAAGACTTCGCCCAGGGGCAGCAGTTGGAACGTGGGAAGTTGGATGCGCGCCTCGGCCACGCTCCCCCAGACCGGTTGGAAGCTCGGCGTGTTGGCCGGGGGCGGGTTGTTCCACGAAAGGATGGCGCGGATCAGGGGCAGGGTCTCGAACAAGCACCAGGTGCTGTCCAGATTGGCGGTCACTGAGACGACGTACTCGAGCGGCTTGGGCCCCGGCACGTCGTAGGCGGTGAACGAGTTCATTCCCTGGTCCTGCCAGGTGGCGCCGTTGTCGTAGGAGACATAAAAGCGCACGTACTCGGGCGTGCCCGAGGTGCACACGCCGCCGCCGTATCCGCTGGCCTGCTTGATATTGACCTCGGCTTCCAGGCGGTTGAGCTCGGGTTGGTAGCCCACGCAGCCGATCTCCTCGAAACCGGTGTCCGAAAGGATCTGGAGAACTGGCGGGAAGGGGCTGCCCTTGACGTTGCCGAAGTAGTTCGGGTTGGCGAGAATCAGTTGTCGAAATTGAGCGCGAGCCTGTTCGGGACGCATGGCCGGGAGAGTCTCCGGCTGTTCCCCTCCGGGGCGCTGGGGCTTTTTGTCTGGCATGAATTCCTCCACAGCGCGTATGTGCAGCGCCCCGGCCGATCGTTACGGCGGGAGTACCATCTTTCCCCGGAGCCGCCGGGCGTCACGATGGCGGCGGAATTGAATCTTCCCAGGTGGAGGACCAGCATGTACCGACATATCCTCGCGCCGGTGGATTTCAGCCCGATCGCGGCGATCGGGCTGCGGCACGCCGCGCGCCTGGCGCAGTGCGGCCCGGCACGGCTCACGGCGCTTTTCGCGGATCCCTTTACTCCCCCGCTCTACTTCACGGAATCCCGCGTCCAGGCCCTGGCCGGAGAGTTTCGGGAGGCGATGCGTGACGCCGAGGAACGGCTGCGCGCGTTTGTGCGCGAACACGCTCCCGGCACGCCGGCGGACGCCGTAGTGATGGAGAAGTTGCCGGTGGACGGCATTCTTGCCGCCATCCCGATGCTGGGGATCGACCTGGTAGCCATGGGCACGCACGGCCGCAGCGGGTTCAATCGCCTGATGTTAGGCTCAGTGGCGGAGAAGGTGCTGCGCGCCAGCCCGGTTCCCGTGCTGACGGTGGGCCAGCGGCATCCCGAGCCGGAGATACGCCGCATTCTGGTGCCGGCGAACGATTCCGACGCGGCGCGGCAGGCGCTGGCCGAGGCGGCCGAAATCGCCGTATGTACCGGGGCTTCCCTCACGCTGTTGTACGTGCGGGACGAGCAGGCCGGAGAGGCCGCTCCCGATCTGTGCGCATGGGTCCCCCCGGGCGCACGCGGGCGCTGCGAAATTCGCCAGATTACGGTGGAAGGCGACCCGGCCGAACGCATTGTGGAGAACGCCGCCGCGCTGGAAGCGGACCTGGTAGTCCTCGGGACGCGGCGGAGGCCATTTGCGGACGCCACGGTGTTGGGGTCCACCACAGCACGAGTGGTGCGGCACGCACCCTGCGCGGTGCTGACCGTGATCCACCGCACAGCGGCGGTGGCAGCGTGAAGCCGGGCACGCAGAAGTTGCGCGGCGCTCCGGGGCCCGCCCGCAGATCGTGCGGGGCCGTGGGGAGGACTGCTTTTACTTTTCAACGGATTGGAGAGGGAATGCCGCGTGCGCCACATCCCAGCGAGTCGAAACAGGCTCACTGGAGAAAAAGATGCGATTCATTAAAAACGGCTTTACGGCTTTCCTGCTGGCTTCCGGGCTGCTGCTGGCCCAAGGGCGCGGAGGCGCCAACGGACCGGGTGCGGGTGCGGGCCTGGACCTGACCAGAACCCAGACCATCGAGGGCGTGATCAGCGCGCTCAACCTCGTCTATGGCGTGCAGTACCCCTCCATGGTCGTCAACAACACGGAGATCAAGCTGGCGCCGGCTTGGTATTTCGTGGAGAACGATTTCGAACTGGCGGTCAAAGACCGCGTGCGGGTTACGGCGGCGCCCTGCCGGGCGTGCGGCGATCCGGCCTTGTACGCCATTGACATCACCATCACGGCCAGCGGCGACGTAATTGTGCTGCGCTCGAGCGCGGGGCTGCCCCTGTGGACCCGGGGGGCCGGCCAGGGGTCCGGCGCCGCCGCCAGAGGCGCGGGTATCGATTCCGGAAGCATCCGGACAGTGACGGGCAAGATCAGCAGCGTCAACGCGGGCGCGGGGATCCAGATGCCCACGCTGACGCTGGCGGTGGACGGCGCATCACTCTCCGTGCGCATCGGGCCGGAGCGGGTGCTGCTGGAAGCGGATTTCCCATTGCATGTGGGGGACCAGATCACGGCGCGGATCGCGCTGGCCACCTGTACGGGACAGTACGTGGCGCTGTCACTGACCAATGCCCAGGGAACCACGCTGGTGCTGCGGAACGACGATGGCGCGCCCGTGTGGCCGCGCTGATTTCGGGCAACGATACAGGAGGCAATCATGAAGCGAGTCATGCTGTGGATCGCGGCGGCCATTCTGGCGACCGCGGCATCTTTGCCGGCGCAGGCGCAGGGACGGGGTTCCTGCCCCGGAGCGAAGCAGTGCGGTAACTGCCAGCGGTGCGGACAGATGCGGGGGGCGCGGGCGGGGCGCGGGGCAGGCCGCAGCGGTCAGTGCCCGCGGCAAGCGCAGACGCCAGCTCCAGCGCCAGCCCCGGATGCGGGAGCCAAGAAGTAGGCCCCCGCGGCGCTCGCGGCGGCCCGGACCGGCCGTTGCGGGCGCCGCGCCGCGTCTCATGGAAAATCGGGACGCGGATGCCGGGCTCGCGGGGCGAATTTACTGTGCGGACCGGATAAACGGATGGCTGCGGCGGGCCGTAGGAAGCCGCAGAGGAACAATTCCAATGTTGAAGAACCTTTTGTTCGCATTCGCACTGTGCGGTCTCGCCATCGCGAGTGCCAAGACCTACACCGTGACCTTGTCGGAACCTTACACGCTGGCCGGCAAAGAACTCCAGCCGGGCGATTACCACCTGAGCGTGGACGGCAGCCAGGCGGTGCTGAAGGATTCGCAGGGGCACGTTGTGGCGGCGCATGGGACTGTGACGCAGGCAACCACCAAGCACGAGTACACGGCTGTGGAATCACGCAGCGCCAACGGCGGCTCAGAATTGCGCGCCATCGAACTGCGGGGCACTAACGAAACCGTAAAATTCAACTAAGCTGTCAGATCCTGAACTAAGGCGATTGGGCGCCATCGGAATAGCGTTTGTAGATGGGAATATGCTGCGTCGTGGTGGAGCGCCAGTCTTCCAGCGCCGGCGCACCGTGCTGATGGAAAAAATCATGCATGTCGCGGCGGAGCGCGGATAGTTCCTTCCGATGGCGCGGGTCGTCAATCACATTCCGTCGTTCGCCGGGATCGGCTTCCAGGTCGAATAGCTCACTGGGCCACTTTCTAGTGCGCTCGATGTACTTGAGATTCTCCGTCCGAATGCCGCGCACATACTCATATTCGAAGTACAAGCGATTGCGCCAGGCTGGCGACTCGCCGCGCAGAAACGCCGCGTAGCTGCGGCCGGGCCGCCGGACCGCGCTCTTCGGAACGGGAACGCCGAGGTAGTCGAGAATCGTGGGGAAGAAGTCGTAGTTGGAGACCATGGGGGTGAGTGTCTGGCCGGCCCGGATGCGCCCCGGCAAATTCCAGATGAGCGGCACGTGCAGCGATTCCTCGTACATATTCAGCGGAATGGTCCCATTGCCCTTGCCCCAGACGCCGTGATGGCCGGCGTTCCAACCCTGATCCGCAGTGAAGATGATTAGGGTGTTGTCCCGAACGCCTAGCTCCTCCAACCGCCTGACAATGCGGCCCAGATTGTAGTCCATGCCGGTGATCAGCGCGGAATACGCGTGCTTGGGTTCGCGCTTGCCGTGGTGGACGGCATCGCTGGCCTCCTGCCACGGATTCATCGGCTCGTTCGGGAAACAGGAGAACTGCGACTGGTCGTACCACTGGCGGTAAGTCTCGGGCTGGTAAGTATACGGAGTGTGCGGCGCGTAGAAAGGGACCTGCAGCCAAAACGGCCGGTCGTGATATAGGTTCAGGAATTCAATGGCATAATCGCCGATGGCATCCGTCTTGTAGCCCCGGTACCGGATTTTCCGGCCGTTCTTGACAAATTCGGGGTCGCGGTATGTGCCGCCGCCGCCGGGCACCGTGGCCCACCAGGAAAACCCCGCCTGCGCCTGGTCGTCCAGCCCCATGTGCCACTTGCCTGCCATCCCCAGTGTGTAGCCGTGAGAGGCCAGGATTTCCGAATACGTGATGTGACCGTCGAGAAAGCGATGGGAGCCAGAACCATAACTGTCTTCCGGCAGAAGCCAGTCCTGCACGCCGTGCTGCGACGGGATGAGGCCGGTCATGTAGGTCATGCGGCTGGGCGAGCATACCGGCGTACAGGAGAAGGCGCGGGTGAAGCGCACGCCGCCATCGGCGAGTCGCTGCAGATTGGGGGTGTGCAGGTCGGTGCAGCCGTACGGACTGGAAGCCCAGAACCCATGATCATCGGTTAGGAAGAACACGACGTTCAATCTGCGTTGGCCGGCAGCGCGGAGAAAAGGAGCGGCCAGCGCCCCGGAGAGCAATTGCCTGCGGTGCATGCCTAAGATTCTTACCACAGTCGGGGTCGCAGGACACCGCCTCAGCAAATGGATGGCGTCAACAAAGAGCCGGGCTCGGTTGTATACTGAAACGCCAGAACCGAAAGAGGGGGATCATGCGGAAAGCGTCGGCTCTTTTTCCTGGACTCGTTATTCTGGCTCTGGCGGGCACCGGTTGGCTCAGCGCGCAGGTGGACACCGGCACGATCAGCGGAGTGGTGAGGGACCCGTCGGGCGGTGTGGTGCCGCATGCGAAGATCACGATTCGCAACCTGGGCACCGGTCAGTCCCAGGATCTCCTGAGCGACGCCCAAGGCCTGTACGTATCTCTGCCGCTGTACACGGGGCAGTATGGCGTTACAGCCAGTGCTCCGGGGTTCGACGCGATGACCAGGCGCGTCGATCTGAACGTGGCGCAAAGGGTCTCGCTGGATTTCGACCTGCAAGTGGCGTCAGCGGCGCAGGCGGTGGATGTGCAGGCCACGGCGGGGGCGCTACAGACGGAAAGCGAGACCTCCACGCTCTCCAATCTGCGCAACGAGACCGAGGTGAAGAACCTGCCTCTGAACGGCCGGAATTTCGCTCAGTTGATGGGCCTGTCGGCAGGCGTGATGCCGGCGGAATCGGAGATGACCGGCAACAACCCGATCATAGTCAAGCGCGGTGTGACGGCATACGCGATGAACGGTTCGCGCCTGGAGGAAAATCAATTCCTCATCGAAGGGATCTACGACAACGACAATCACAACGGGCTGGGGATCCTTCTGTTTCCCCCGCTGGACGCCATCGAAGAATTCCGCGAGGAGACGTCGGTGGCCGACGCCAGATTCGGGCGGGGCGGCGGCGGCACGGCCAATATCATCTTTAAGTCGGGGACGAACCATTTCCACGGGGACCTGTTCGAATTCCTGCGCAACTCCGCGCTGGACGCCAGGAATTTCTTTGACAAGCGCATTCCCGAATTTCGCATGAATCAGTACGGCGGCACTTTGGGCGGGCCGCTCCTTCCGGGGAAGGACACCAGGACCTTCTTCTTCGCGGATTTCCAGGGAACGCGGACGCGGCAGGGGCAATCGCTGGTGGACTCGGTTCCCACCGCGGCGGAGCGGGCAGGCGATTTTTCGGCCTTTTCGCAGGTCATCTTCAACCCGCTCGCGCAGACGGCCTCGGGGAGCACTTTCCAGCGGCAGCCGTTTCCCGGAAACCAGATTCCGGCCTCGATGATCAACCCCGTCGGGCGGAATCTGATGAATCTTTATCCGCTGCCGAACCAGGCGGGGACGGTCAACAATTACCTGTATG
Organism: Solibacteraceae bacterium; assembly: GCA_021324015.1. GTDB lineage: Bacteria > Acidobacteriota > Terriglobia > Bryobacterales > Bryobacteraceae > JAJPJX01. The sequence goes on from JAJPJX010000130.1 coordinate 15,099, forward strand.
CCGCACCCCGCGCCATCACGGAAAACAGCTTCGACGGAAAGCTGAACCGCACCTTCTCGGACTCCGATAGCGGCTGGGCGCGCTACAGCCACAGCTTTTTCAATATCTACGAGCCGGGACAACTGCCTCCACCGGCCGTCGGCGGCGGTCCTCCGAGCGGCCCGAATTATCAGACGGCGGATCAGGCGGTGCTGAGCGAGACGCACATTTTTTCGCCGCGCGCTGTCAACCAGGCCCGTTTCGGTTTCACCCGCCTGAATGATCAGTCGCTCAATGTCGACTACGGACAGAATCTCGCTCTCGATGCCGGGATTGCGGGCGTCAACGTTCCCGGCAATATTGAATCCAGCGGCCTGCCCCTGATCAACATCACCGGTCTGACTCCGCTGGGAGAGAACGGTTTCAGTCCCGCCATTATCGTGAGCAACAACTTCCAGTGGAACGACGACGTCACCTATATCCGCGGGAAGCACGCGCTCAGTTTTGGCGCCCAGTTCCTGCGCATCCAGTACAACGTATTCCAATCGACGTCCGAGCGCGGGTCGATGAGCTTTACCACGGCCTACACTTCTAATCCGGCGTCGGGGGGAGCCACGGGGCTGGGAGCGGCGGACCTGCTTCTGGGCAAACCGCTCTCCGGCAGTCTCATTTATGTGCCGGGAATCATCGGCATGCGGCAATCCGACGTGGCGGCTTACGTGCAGGACGATTTTAAGATTTCGAGCAGGCTCACCGTCAACATGGGCGTGCGCTACGAGAATTTCATCGGGTGGCCATGGAAAGAGGTGGATAATCGCATGTATCAGTTTGTTCCCGCCACAGGCAGTCTCGCCCAGGTGGGAACGAACGGCATTCCGCGCAGCGGCCATTACGGCAACAATGCGAATTTTGCTCCGCGCATCGGCCTGGCTTACAAACTGCCGAAGGACACGGTCATTCGGGCCGCTTACGGAGTTTTCTATTCCGCTCCCCAGGTGGCTTCCACCTATGACATCAACTTCAACCCGCCGGAGACGATCAGCGCTGCGTTCACCAACAGCCAGTTCGATTTCACGGGCGCGCGCCCGGCGTCAGCGGGCTTCAACCGCAGCAACACAGTAGCCTCGGGAGCATCGCTGGTTTACCTGGACCCACATGCAAAGACTCCCATGACCCAGCAGTGGAATGCCACGATCGCGCACCAGTTTCCCGGCTCGATTCTGGTGACCGCAGCCTACGTGGGAACGAAGGGGACCTGGCTCAACGGCTACCCGGACATCAACGAGGCAGTCCCGGGAACCTCCCCGATCGCCTCCCGCCGGCCGTTTCCTTTGTACAACACCATCTCCGGCCTGGAAAATATCGACAACTCCAGCTACAACGGGCTGCAGCTAACCGCGGCACGCCGTCTGAGCAGCGGGTTGGATGTGCAGATCGCCTATACGTACAGCCACGCGATCGATGAAGCATCCGGCAACATTGTGACTCCCATGGACAGCCACAATATCCGTCTGGATCGCGGCAGCGCGGATTTCAACGTGCCGCACCGGTTCGTAGCGAGTTGGGCGTATCTGCTGCCGCTCCACGCGTCCGGAGTGCTCAAGCAGGTCGTGCAGGGCTGGCAATTGAACGGGATTGTCTCGCTCTACAGCGGTCTGCCGTTTTCCGTCGGTTCGGCGAGCAACACGCTGAATATCGGCAAGGGCACGCGGGCCGACCGGTTGTGCGGCGGGAGCCTGGCGAATCCCACGGTGGCCGACTGGTTCAATCTCGGCTGTTTTGCGACTCCGGGGACCTTGCAGTGGGGCAACGGCGGGCGCAACATCCTGATGGGCCCGCCGACCAGGCAACTCGATTTTTCCGTCTTTAAGGACTTTCCGCTAAGCGCGGACGGCAGCCGGTATCTGCAGTTTCGCAGCGAGTTTTTTAATATCCTGAACATCCCGCAGTTCAATAATCCGAGCGCCACCTTCGGCGCGCCGGGCGCGGGCACGGTGACTTCGGCAGGATCGCCGCGAACGCTCCAGCGGATCTCACGGGAGATCCAGTTTGCCTTGAAATTGTATTGGTGAGAAGCGACCCCTTGCGTTCCCCGCCGGTTTGTGATAACTAAGCAGGAATGCTCAGGGGGTACTTAGTTTGTCTATTTGTGTCTCTGTGCGCCTCGAACCTGGCCGCGCAGGGTACCAGCGTCATTTTCGGGACGGTCTCCGATCAGACCGGCTCCGCCGTCGCGCGGGCGAGCGTGACGGCCACTAACGAAGCTACCGGCGTCACCACGAAGGTGATGTCCAACGAGGCCGGATATTACCTGTTTCCGGATCTGCGGCCGGGCAGCTACAAGATCACCTGCCAGGTGCAGGGCTTTCAGACGGTGGAACGCACGGGCGTGATTCTGGAAGTGGACCGGCGCGCCCGCGTAGACCTGCAGATGCAGGTGGGCGAGGTGAAGCAGGTGCTGGAAGTGCAGGGCACCGGCACCACGGTGGACACCATGACTTCCACGGTGAAGGACGTGGTGGATTCGCACCGCATGGACCTGCTTCCGCTGAACGGGCGCAACGCCCTCTCGCTGCAAGCGCTGCTGCCGGGGGCCATCCAGATGGGTACGGGTTCGGCGGCCACGGGCATCGCGCTGAACACCAACCTGGTGTTCTCGGTGAACGGCACGCGCGCGGACCAGTCCGCCTACATCCTGGACGGCGGCATGAACATGGACATGTACAACAACGTGCCGGCCGCCTTTCCCAACCCGGACACGCTGCAGGAGTTCTCCATGCTGGAGAACAATTACAGCGCGGTGAACGGGCGCAACGCGGGCGCCGTGATCAACATGGTGACCAAGTCCGGCACCAACCAATTGCACGGCGATCTGTACGACTTCCTGCGGAACAGCGACATGGACGCGCGGAATTTCTTCTCGCCGGGGGTCTCGCCGCTGCACCGCAACCAGTTCGGGGGCACGGTGGGCGGGCCGGTGAAGTTGCCGCATTACAACGGGCACGACCGTACGTTCTTCTTCTTCGCGTACGAGGGAACGCGCCAGACGCTGGGGACCACGAACTCCTCGACGGTGCTGCCCTCCGCGCTCGAAAGGCAGGGCGACTTCTCGCAGAGCTTCATCCGCGGGAAAGCGGTCACGGTGGCGCCTCCCGACAGCGTGACGGCGCAGAACCCCACGGGCACGCCGTTCCCCGGCAATGTGATTCCGGCCAGCCGGCTGGATCCCGCGGCAATGAATTTCATCAAGGCCTTCCTGCCGCTGCCCAACAGCGCGGGGAACATCTACACCTACAACTATTCGGTGCCGACGAACGACAACCAGGTGGTGGCCAAGCTGGACCACTCCTTTTCGAACGCCAACAAGCTCAGCGCGCGCTATTTCTGGGACGACAGCTTCAACATCCAGAACACCGTGGTGCCGGCCTTCAATTCGCAGAACGACTGGGTGACGCAAAACGGCTCGCTGAACGACACGCACATCTTTTCGCCGAACATCGTGAATGCCGCCAACCTGACCATCGCGCGGAACACCTTCATCCGCGCGCCGCTGGTGACCAGTCCGGCGAACTTCGCCGCACTGGGCTGCCAGAGCTGCGTTTCGCTTTCGCCCCCCAACGTGCCCACCGACTGGGCGGTGAGCGTCAACAACGGCATCGGCCTGCGGGTGCCCACGAATTACTACAGCTTCATGATGAATTACCAGTTCTCCGACACGGTGTCCTGGACGGTATCCAACCACCTGCTGCAATTCGGCGGGGACATCTCGAAGGTGCGCCGCAACGGGCAGGAGTACTTCCAGAAGGACACGCAGTTTTCTTTCAACGGGCTGGCCTCCGGCAATTACGGTTACGGCTATGCGGATTTCCTGTTGGGGTCGGCCACCAGCGTGTTCCAGAACTCGCCGATCTCCTCCTGGCAGTACAAGTGGGCGCCGTTCCTGTTCTTCCAGGACGACTGGCGCGTTTCGCACCGCCTGACCCTGAACCTGGGGATGCGTTGGGAGCCGTACATCACCATCAAGGACCGGTACGGAGAAAACGCGGCGTTCCGCCCGGGGCAGAAATCGCAGATTTATCCGCTGGCGCCGGTCGGCTACGTGTTCCCGGGCGACCCGGGCATCTCCGCGGGGGTCACACCCAACCGGTATGACCGCTTTTCGCCGCGGGTGGGATTCGCCTACGATCCGACCGGGGACGGCAAGACCAGCATTCGCGGAGGCTACGGAATCTTTTCGGACACGCTGCAACTGGTGGCGCTGAACTCGAACCCCACCGACCAGCCCTTTTCCTACGGGTTGACCACGTTCAACGTGCAGTTCTCGAATCCCTACCTGCACAACCCGCAGCAGCTTCAGCTCCTGGAAACCTATCAGCGGCCGACCACGGCGCAACAGCGCGCCACGTGGCCGTTCTACCAGCCGCTGCAGGTGATTTCCATGAACCCGGACTTCACCACGGCGTACATCCAACAGTGGAACTTCAACGTGCAGCGGGAGGTGTGGAAGAAGGTCGTGGTGACGGTGGGCTACCTCGGAAACAAGGGCACGCGGCTGCACGTGAACGAGCAGATCAACCCGGCGCTCTATGTTCCGGGCAAATCCAGCTCAACCAACGTGGACGCGCGGCGCATTTACCAGGGCTATCAGACCATTGAGAGCGTGCAATCCACGGCCAATTCCACCTACCACTCGCTACAGGTGAACTGGAACCGGCGCTTCGAGAACGGGATCACGTTCCTGGGCTCCTATGTGTGGTCCAGAGCCCTGGACCTGGCTTCGACGGACGGGAACAGCGGCCTGGGCAACCAGGCTTCGGATCCCTTCAACTGGAACCGGGACAAAGGCCTGGCCGACTTCAACGTGAAGAGCCGGTTTGTGACTTCCTTCATCTGGGACCTGCCGTTCTGGAAGTCTTCGAAGGGCATCCAGCACGCGCTGCTGGCCGGCTGGCAGGTGAACGGAATCCTGACCCTGCAAACAGGCCAACCCTTCTCGGTGTATGCGGGGCAGGACCGCAGCCTGGCCGGCGTGGGACTGGACCACGCCGATGTGCTGCATCCGGTGGCCACTTATAACAACCAGTCCGTCAACAGCAAGGTCGCGCACTTCTTCGACACCTCGGCCTTCGCGCTGCCGGCGCTGGGCACCTTCGGCACTTCCGGCCGGAACATTCTGTACGGCCCCGGCCTGCAAAATCTGGATGCCGGCCTGTTCAAGACCTTCCAGGTGGATGAGCAGCGGCGTTTCGAGATTCGCTGGGAGATTTTCAACAGCCTGAACCGGCCGAACTTCCTGAACCCGAACAACTCGTTTTCCAGCCCCAATTTCGGGCGGATTCTCTCGGCGAGGGACCCGCGGATCCTGCAATTGGCCGCCAAGTTCTATTTCTAAGGTACGGTCTAGAGGTACTAGAGCTCCCCCTCCCAAAGGGAAGGGTCCGCTTGCTTTTTTCATTGCAATCGTAGCGGCGGGGTGCCTATACTCTCCCTATCGCAACTCCGGGAGGGATGCACCCCATGCTACTCCGACGCCGTCTCCGAATTTCCGCCGGCCCCTTTATTTGTTGGGTGATTCTGGCTGCCTGGACTCCCGCTACGGCGCAAACACAGCCGGCGTACGCGAATTTTGAAGGGGCCCAGACCAACCCGGTCCGCCTCTCACCAAATGGAACACGCCTGTTCGCGGTGAACACGGCAAACGCCTCTTTGTCGGTCTTCAGCCTCGCGCAATCAGCCAGCCCCAAGTTGACTGCGCAGATCCCGGTCGGTCTTGAGCCGGTCTCGGTGAATCCGCGCACCAATGACGAAGTCTGGGTCGTGAATCAGGCTTCCGACAGCATCAGCGTGGTCTCCGTCTCGAAGGGCGTAGTCACCGACACCATCTACGTCCCGGACGAGCCCATGGACGTGGTGTTCGCCGGGTCCAACCAGGCCTACGTCACTTGTTCCCGCAACAACCAGATTGATGTGATCAACACTCTCACGCATACGGTTAGCGCGGTGCTCCCGGTAACGGGCGGCAACCCCCGGGCGCTGGCGGTCAGCCCCAGCGGGACTACGGTCTATGCGGCTTTTGCGCTGGCCGGCAATGCCACCACCATCATCCCGGCGAACCTGGCGCCGCCCCAACCTCCGCCCACCAATCCCGCCCTGCCCCCACCGCCGCAGGTGGCGCTCATTGTGGCGGCCACAGACCCGAACTGGAGCTCCCACATCAAGTACCTGATGCCGGCCAATGGCGTGGTGGCCATCACTACCGGTTCGACTCCTACGGTTGCCGGCTACTATTCGCACGTTGGCACCATCAACCTGGGGATCGCCGTCAACCCGGTTACGGGCGATCTTTTCGTGTCCAACACGGACGCCCTGAATCTGACCTTCTTCGAGCCAAACCTCCGCGGGCACTTCGTGAACAATCGCATCACCCGCATCCAGATCGCCACCGGACAAATCACGCCCTTCGATCTCAACCCGAACATCAACTACCAGGTCCTTCCGAACCCCACCGCGCTGGCGCAGGCGCTCGCGCAACCCGTGGGCGTGGTGTTCGATCCGAGCGGCGCATTCCTGTACGTAGCGGCCTTCGGCACCGACCGCGTCGCCAAGGTGGACACTAACGGCAATGTCCTGTCCTTCGTGGAAGTCTCCCTGGCAAGCGGGTCCGGCTCCAACGCAGACCCCAAAAACAAGCGTGGGCCGCGGGGGCTGGCGCTGAACTCGGGCGCCCAGAAGCTCTATGTCCTGAACCGGATTTCGAACACGCTCTCCACCATCGATACTTCCCAGGGCAAGCTGATTGGCGAGGTCGCGGTCGGTAACGATCCGACCCCGACCACCGTAAAGCAAGGCCGCGGCTTTCTGTACGATGCCAAGCTTTCCGGAAACGGTACGAATTCCTGCGCCTCCTGCCACGTGGATGCGGAGATGGATCACCTGGCCTGGAATCTGGGCGATCCCGGCGGGAACATGACCTCCATCGTGCAGAACGGCGTCACCTTCACGTTTCACCCCATGAAGGGCCCCATGACCACCCAGACGCTGCGCGGGTTGGTGAACATGGCGCCGTATCACTGGCGGGGCGACAAACCCAACTTCGCGGCCTTCAACTCGGCGTTCAATTCGTTGATGGGCGGATCGGAGTTGTCCGATTCGGACATGTCGATTTACACTACCTTCGCCAACAGTATCCTGTACCAGCCCAATCCCAATCAGAATATGGATCGCACGCTCCCGACTTCCTTCAACGGCGCAAACCCGGTGCAGGGAGAGTCGGATTTCATGACTATCGCGGGGACCGGCGCTCCCGGCAGTTTCCAGACCTGCACCTCCTGCCACACGGCGAACCCCGGGCCAGGTTCCAACCTGCTGATCGACCCTCAATCCACGCCGCAGTATCTGAAGAATCCGCACCTCCGGAACATCTACCAGAAGCAGTTCTTCAACAAGGCTCCGGGCGGCCAGACCATCGACGGCTTTGGCATGAAGCATGACGGCACAGTTGCCGACTTCCTGGAGTTTTTCAATACCGGCCCGTTTACGGGATACACCACCCAGCAGCGAGCCGACATGTCCTCGTACGTCCTTTGTTTCGATACCGGGACCGCGCCCACGGTGGGGTTCACGCAGACGCTCACCTCCACCAACGTGACCAACACGATTCCCCAAAAGAACTGGTCTCTGCTGCAATCGCAGGCGGAGGCCGGCAACATCGACCTGATTGCCAGAGGACTGCTGAACAACCAGACGCACGGGCTCCTGTACAAACCGTCCAGCAACACCTACGCCATGGACTCCGGCCAGTCGCTCACGCAGGCGAATTTGCAGAAGCTGATCCAAGCCGGCGGTATTCTCACCGTGATGGGCGTATACCCCGGGACCGGTTCCGCCCAATTTTGAGGCAGCCCGCGAGTCCCGGTCCGCTGAGTTTTTCCACACCCCTCGGGGCGGATTTGATATAATCTCGACACAATCTTCCCTGGAGGGGGGATAGATGAAGCGTCTTCATCTGCTTGCGGCGGTTTCCGCGTTTTCTTTCGTGTACGTCCCGCTGATGCGGAGCGCGGAGGCCCACAAAGAGTTCACGCCTATGCAGCGGCGGTGGTGGGCCATTCAGAAGGTGGTGAAGCCTCCGGTGCCAGCGCCCAAGGACGCCGCCTGGGTGCGCAATCCGATTGACGCGTTCATCCTGGAAAAGCTCGAGGCCAAGGACCTGAAGCCGGCGCCGCCGGCCGATAAAATCACGCTGCTGCGCCGCGCCACGCTGGATCTGACCGGCCTGGTACCCACACCGGAAGAGACGCAGGCGTTCCTGAGCGACGACTCGCCAAACGCATATGAAAAGGTGGTGGACCGCCTGCTGGCCTCGCCGCGCTACGGGGAGCGCTGGGCGCGGCACTGGCTGGACCTGGCGCGCTATGCCGACAGCGAAGGCTTCAAGAGCGACGAAACCCGGCCGAACATCTGGCGCTACCGGGACTACGTGATCCGCTCGTTCAACGAGGACAAGCCCTACGATCGCTTCATGAAAGAGCAGATCGCCGGCGATGAGCTGTACCCGCGCGATCCCGACGCCCTGATCGCCACGGGCTTCAACCGCCACTTTCCGGACGAGAGCAACGCCCGAAACCTGATGCAGCGCCGGCAGGAGCTGCTGAACGACATCACCGACACGGTCTCGGCGACGTTTTTGGGGTTGACCTACGGCTGCGCGCGCTGCCACGACCACAAGTTCGATCCAATCCTGCAAAAGGACTACTACCGGCTGCAGGCGTTCTTCGCCAACACGCGCATCGAGGACCAGGAAGTGCTGGTCTTCGGGGCCGAGCGCACGGAGTACGCGGAGGAGCGCGCCGCTTGGGAAGCCAAGACGAAAGACATCCGCGCAGAGATGGATCAGATGGCCAAGCCCTACCTGGCGGCCATGTACAAGGAGAATTTCGACAAGTTCCCGGAGGAGATTCAAGACGCCATCACCACGGCGCCGGAGAAGCGCACTCCCATCCAGTGGCAGATGTACTACAAGGCCAAGCCACAGCTCCAGCACAGCGAGGAAGAGGCAGCCAAAAAGATGAAAGGCGCGGAAGCGCAGCGTTGGAAGGGGCTGGAGGCGGAGCTGGCGAAGTATGACGATATCAAGCCGCCGGACCTGCCGGTGGCCCAGGCGATGATCGACAACGGGAGCGAGGCGCCGAAAGAATACGTGCTGAAGGGCGGCGTCTACGACGCCTACGGCGAGGAGGTGCAGCCGGGCTTCCTGTCGATCCTGGATCCGGATCCGGCGAAGATCGTGAAGCCCGCGGGGCTGAATTCGACAGGACGGCGCTCGGCGCTGGCCAACTGGCTGGCGGACCCGCAGAACCCGCTGACGCCGCGGGTGATGGTGAACCGCATCTGGCATTACCATTTCGGCCAGGGGATCGTGGGCACGCCCAGCGATTTCGGCATGATGGGCGAGCGGCCGGCGAACAAAGAGCTGCTGGACTACCTGGCGGCGACGTTCGTCGAGAACGGCTGGAGCATTAAGAAGATGCACCGGCTGATCATGCTGTCGAATACCTACCGGCAGTCCTCGGCGTACAACCCGGACGCAGCGAAGATGGATCCGCAGAATAAGCTGGTGTGGCGCTACAACCGGCATCGCCTGGAGGGCGAGGTGATCCGGGACGCGGCGCTGGAGGTCAGCGGGCGGCTGAACCTGAAGATGGGCGGGCCGGGTGTGTTTCCGCCGCTGCCGCCGGGCGTGGACCCGCGCGGCGGCTGGAAGAAGAACGAAGACCCATCCGAGACCGTGCGGCGCAGCGTATACATTTTTGTGCGGCGCAATACGCGCTATCCGATGCTGGAAATCTTCGACATGCCGGATACGCACGAAAGCTGCGGGCGGCGAAACGTGACCGTCACGGCGCCGCAGGCGCTGGAGCTGCTGAATAACGACCTGGTGCTGGACTGGGCGCGCGCATTCGCCGGGCGCGTGCTCAACGACCAAGGCCTGACCCTGGAGGAACAGGTGGACCGCGCCTGGAAGCTGGCCTTTTCGCGGACGCCCACGGCCCAAGAGCGCCAGCACGCGATGGAGTGGTTGAACCGGCACACGCCCATTCTGGCGAACCGCCTGGCGAAGGACGAGAAGGTGCCGCTGCCGGACGACCTGCCGCAGGGGACCGACGCGGCGCGGGCGGCGGCGATGGTCGACCTGTGCCACATGCTGTTGAACTCCAACGAGTTCGTGTACGTGAATTGAGGCATCCTATGTTCCACAAGCTCGCGCACCATTGGAACGTCAGCAGCCGGAGGGAGTTCTTTACCCGGGCCGGCAGCGGTCTGGCGGGAATCGCGCTGACCTCCCTGCTCGCCGAAGACGGCAAGCTGAAAGCGGCCAGCGTGGCGCCGGATCCGCTGGCGCCCAAGACGCCGCATCATCCGCCCAAGGCCAAATCGGTGATCTGGCTGTTCATGGAGGGCGGGCCGAGCCACATCGACCTGTTCGACCCCAAGCCGAAGCTCAAAGAGCTGGCGGGCAAGCCTATGCCGGCCTCGTTCGGCAAGGTGGTCACGGCCATGGGCACGAGCAACAATTCGCTGATGCCCAGCCAGAGGACCTTCACGCAGCACGGGCGGAGCGGCCTGTGGGTCTCCGACTGGTATCCGGAGATTGCCAAACACGTAGACGAGATGACGGTGCTGCGCTCCTGCTGGGCGGACGGGTTGAACCACGTGGGCTCGGTGTGCCAGATGAACACGGGCTCGATTCTGGCGGGCAGGCCGTCGCTGGGGGCCTGGGTGACTTACGGGCTGGGCAGCGCCAACCGCAACCTGCCGTCGTTCGTGGTGATGCTGGACGACCGCGAGCCGGTGGGCGGGCCGAAGGACTGGAGCTCCGGCTTTCTGCCGGCCACCTACCAGGGTACGCAGTTCCGCACGGGCGACACGCCCATCCTGCACCTCAAGCCCCCGGCGGGCACCACGGATCAGCAGCAGCGCAGCAAACTGGACTTCCTGAAGTGGCTGAATGAAGACTATGCGGCGCGCAACCCGGACGATACGGAACTGGAGGCGCGCATCGGGGCGTATGAGCTGGCCTACCAGATGCAGTCGGCCGGGCCGGAAGCCGTGGATCTGAGCAAGGAGAGCACGGCCACGAAACAACTCTACGGGCTGGACGACCCGGAAACAGCGGCCTTCGGCACCAACTGCCTGCTGGCGCGGCGCCTGGTGGAGCGCAACGTGCGCTTTATCGAGCTGTACGCCGGTTCGGGGAGCGGCTGGGACGCGCACACGCACATCGAGGCCAACCACAGCAAGCGCTGCCGGGCTTCGGACAAGCCCATCGCCGGCCTGCTGACGGATTTGAAGGCCCGCGGCCTGCTGGAAGACACGCTGGTAGTCTGGGGCGGCGAGTTCGGCCGCACGCCGTTCAACGAAAAGGGCGACGGGCGCGACCATAACCCCTGGGGCTTCACGATGTGGATGGCGGGCGGCGGAGTGAAGGGCGGGCAGACAATCGGCACGACTGACGAGATCGGGTTGCGGGCGGTGGAGCGCCCGGTGCACGTGCACGACATCCACGCCACGGTGCTGCACCTGCTCGGATTGAATCACGAGCAAGTGATCTACATGCACCTGGGCCGGGCGGAAAGACCTACCATCACCGACGGGAAAGTCATCACCGAAGTCTTCGCATGACGCTGCTGCCGCTGTTGCTCGCCGCCGGGCTGAGCGAAGGCGACCGGGAACTGGCGGAACGCCTGCAACGGCGGGAGCCCGAGGCTCTGGCGGAGCTGTACGATCGCTACGGGCGGCTGGCCTACGCTTTGATCTACCGCATCGTGCGGGATACCGGCGCAGCGGAGGACCTGGTCCAGGAGACCTTCCTGCGCGTGTGGAACCGGGCGCAGGGGTTTGACGCCGGAAAGGGCTCCCTGGGGCCCTGGTTGCTGGCGGTGGCAAGGAACCGCGCCATCGACTACCTGCGCTCCACCAGCGGGCGCCTGCGCAACGCACTGGAACTGGAGGAGACCGAGCATCCGTCTCATTTTTTGGATCTGGAGAAGCAGATCCTGAATTCGGACATGGTCCGGCGGGTGAAGGGCGCTTTCGCGCGGCTCTCGGAGAACCAGCGGGCGGTCATCGAGCTGGCCTACTTCGAGGGTCTCTCGCAGACCGAGATGTCGGAGCGGATGGGGCAGCCGCTGGGCACGGTGAAGACTTGGGTGCGGACCGCGTTGCAGATCCTGCGGGATGAACTGGGGGCGGCGGTATCGGCATGAGCTGCGACGAACTCCGCGACGGCTACGAACTCTACGCGCTGGGGGTGCTGGAAGACCCGGAGCGGAGCGAACTGCGGGAGCACCTGGGCCGCGGCTGCGAGGTGTGTGTGGCGGGAGTCAAGCGCGCACGAGAAGCCATGGCGGTGCTGGCGGAGACGGTCCCGCCGGTGGCGCCCCCACCGCGGCTGCGGCGCCGCATCCTGGCGTCTGTGGGGGTCGAGCGGTCGCGCTGGTGGGTCACGCCGATGTGGGTGGGCATCAGCCTGAGCTGCCTGGTGGCGGCCTTCTACTACGCCGGGCGCGAGCATTCGCTGGGCATTCAGATGGCGCGGGTGCAGACCCAATCGCGGCAACTGCTGGAAGAGGCGGCGCGGCTGAACGAGGCGCTGGCGCTGCTCAACCAGCCCGAAACCAAACAGGTGACTTTCGGAGAGGGGGCGCCTAAGCCGCCACGCGGCAGGGTCTTCGTCAACCCCCGGCAGGGAGTGCTGCTGCTGGCCTCGAATCTGCCCCCGGCGCCGCCGGGCAAGATCTACGAGATGTGGATCATCCCGAAGGGCGGCAACCCGGTCCCCGCGGGTCTGTTCCAGTCCGATGCGGAAGGCGCGGCGATGCACCTGCGGCGCGGTCCGGTGGATGTGGCGGCCACCGGCGCGGTGGCAGTGACGCTGGAGGCCGAAGGCGGCGCGCCGCAGCCTACTTCCACACCGCTGATCGTGGCGGCGTTGTAGGGCGGGGGAAAAGCCGTGCGTTTATACCGCCGAATTGCGCCAGGGCGATTGCGACAGGTCTGCCGGCGCTTTTGGCCGGCGCGGTCCGCCCTTCCGCGCATCGAGTCTCCGGGCCTCCGCGGCCGCCCGCGCTTCCGCGTACAGCCGCAGGTCTTCCGTCGTCAATTCGTGGGTGCCCTCGGAACTGGCTTCGAGGTCCACAAGCAGCTTATGACCGCAGAGGCTCGGACCTTCCTGAATCCCTACGTGATGTGTCCGAAAGAGCTCCAGGTCCACCGTGACGACGAAGTGGCGGGTAGCTTCGCCCTTTGCGATTACGTCAAATCGATACGCACGCGCGTTTTGCAACTGGTCGAAACCCAAATATCGAAGTTCCATTCTCGCCTCCCGTAGTCGCGAAGGCCAACGCCCACCCCTTCCGCCCATCGAGCGCTGCCGGCATTCGGGATTCCATCCCGTGGCTCAACTCCATCCGTTTGCTCGATTGGCGGCCTGGGTGAACGAGGGGGCGTACAGCAGGTCAGATGGCCGGCCTTCCGTTCCGGCGCCGGGCTGCCTGACCGGGGTCTACCAGCGGGGCTGACGCCGCTGTCCACCCCCGTCGCGGCGGAAACCACCACGCCGGTCACCGTCCGTCTTCGGTCTGGCTTCGTTCACGTTCAGTGCCCTTCCGCCGAGTTCGGCGCCGTTGAGCGCTGTGATCGCCTGGACCGCCTGCGCAGAGTCGCTCATTTCCACAAACGCGAATCCACGCGAGCGACCGGTGTCGCGGTCGGTCACCAGGTTAACCCTCTCCACAGTGCCATAGGGTTCAAATAGAGAACGAATGGCAGATTCCGTTGCGCCAAAATCCAGATTCCCGACAAAGATGTTTTTCAAAATCAATCTCCTTCGTTTTTGACTGAGCAGCTTAACGAGGCGGGACCAGATTCGGCCAGGTTGTTGCGAGGACAATCAAAAGCAGTACGAGTATAGCAGGTTTGGCCGGTGGATGCTAAGCTGCCGCTGAAAGCGGTCGAAAGTCGGACGGCTCATCGAGTGAAACGAAGGCCCCTCTCTGCTCTCAATGATTGTACGCCTGCTCCGGCAGCACACAGACGAATATTCCCACGATGATATGGGTCATCCCCTTAGGTGGACGCCGGGCTTGCGCCGCAGACTGGAACCAGCGCCCGGCGCGTCGATTCCAGCGTAGCCTTTAAGGACTCCTTGGGAAGCTTATCTACCATCGGTTCAATGATCCATGCCAGCGCCTTCGGCACATTGCGCGTCAGGGAGATTGCCCGGCACTCGATGAATACGGAGTGGTCTCTTTCAGCAAATCGCCAGTAGGAATTTAGCCGCCACAAAAATCCGTATCCTGTATCGGGCGGCCGTACCCGCTCGGTAGGCTTGCCCGCTTCTTCCACCTTCGGAAATCCGGGTCGTGCGGGTGTGGCAGCACCAGCGTGCAGCATCCAAGCCAAAATAGTGCGCGTCGTGATCTGTGTCCAGGATCACGGTAATGATTTTTTTCTTCCGCAGCCGCAGATAGATCTGAAAATCATCCCCGTAACGGCCGATCAGTCTTGAGGCGATCACCTCAGGATAGATGCTCTTATGGTTATCGTAATCCTGGACGAGCGCCAGAGTCCTTTCCATGGTCGCGCCGGGTACACAGGTCGCGCCAATCCAATCATGAATCAGCCCGTCCGGCACCTGAATAGGCCGCTTACCGGAACAGAGTTCCGCAATGGTCACCGCTTTGCGGAGCTGTGCCATTCGTTCGGAACAGCCGTCTGACCACAGAAACTGCTGATCACCGCACAGGGTCTTTTCGACCGCAGCCTCGACGTGACCGATGTATGCCGAAAACGCCAGCAAGGTCTCCGCGCCTAACTCCACCGTCTCCGCAGCCTGCACCATAGTGAAGTCGCCCAGCCTCATTCTTGTGCCCGCGGGATCTGGTGTCAAGCCGCATAGACCGGCTGCGCCCATGTGGACCGCGGCCTTGCCGCTTCCGGGTGCAACATCGGCGACTTGGTCTTCAAGAGCACCCGGTTGCCGGTGGTCGAGGCCGGATGATTCTTGGGAATGATCGTTGTTCTCCGGCCGGCGCGGAACAGGCTAAGATGGCGTGCATGGACCTGGGTATTCGCGGGAAGGCGGCGCTGGTGTGCGCCGCGAGCAAGGGGCTTGGAAAAGCGTGCGCGTTCTCGCTGGCGCGGGAAGGGGCGCGAGTGACGATTGTGGCGCGGGGAGCGGAGGCGCTGGAAGCCGCGGCGGAGGAGATCCGGCGGGCGACCGGCAGTCCGGTCATCACAGTGGCCGCGGACATTACCTCCGCGGCGGGGCGGCAGGCGGCTCTCGCGGCGTGCCCCGCTCCGGACATCCTGATCAACAACGCCGGCGGGCCGCCTCCCGGCGACTTCCGGGAGTGGGGCCTGGAGGCCTGGATGGCGGCGCTGACCGCCAACATGCTGACGCCGATCGAGCTGATCAAAGCCACGGTGGACGGCATGATCGAGCGGCGCTTCGGGCGGATTGTGAACATCACCTCGAGCGCGGTCAAGGCGCCCATCGATATCCTGGGGCTCTCCAACGGCGCGCGCAGCGGGTTGACCGGCTTCGTGGCCGGGCTGGCGCGCAAGACGGTGGCCTACAACGTCACGATCAACAACCTGCTGCCGGGCGCCTTCGAGACGGACCGCCTGCGCAGCACCATGAAAAAGGCCGCGGAAGCCAACGGGCGATCCCTCGAGCAGGTCTTGGACGAGCGGCGCAAGGCGATTCCCGCACGCCGGTTCGGGGATCCGGCGGAGTTCGGGGAGGCCTGCGCCTTCTTGTGCAGCGCACAGGCCGGGTACGTCACCGGGCAGAACTGGCTGCTGGACGGCGGCGCCTACCCGGGCACCTTCTGAGGCGCCGGGCGCCGCCGCTCAGCGCTTCCAGCGCTCCAGGCCGAGAATGCGGCGCATGGCCTCGATAGCGTCCTGGCGGCTCCAGGCGCTGTTCGGATCACGCCCGGTGAGTTCGAAGTACCGGCGCATGAAGCGGGGCCCTAGTGTGCGGTCGATTTTGGGACCGGGGAGGCCCGTGTCGGCGAAGTCTCCGGAGATGCCCAGGAACGGCCCCAAGGTTTCCAGCAAGCCGGCAAACGGCCGGCCGCGCACCCGCAGGTCGTGATTGAAGTCCACGAACGGGTCGGCCAGCAGGACCTGGACCAGCGTGGCGTTGCTGATCAGCGGAATGTGCAGGCCAAAGGCGGCATTCGCGGTGGTGAGGAAGGCGTTGGCCGCCACCGCGTGGCCGATGTTCGAAGGATGTACTCCGTCAAGACTGAAAAGGCCTCCCAGGTAGCGGTCAGTGAGGGTCACGCCGGCGATCGTCAGCGGGTGCTGGCCGTAATACTGGAACAGCGCGTGAATGTCGGTGACCGGCATATGCGCCTGGGCTGCGTCAACCGCGATGGTCTGGTTGAAGGTAACCAGGCGCTGCTGGATGGTCTGGACTTCCGACGAGCTGAGCACGAAATTGGGGTTCTGGAGGATGCTGCCGTCGAAGAGGCCGAGCTTGATCAGCAGCATGGTGGGCAGGGTGGTGTAGCTGCCCTGCGGCAGGCCGAAATCCGAGCCGAGAAAGTTCACCAGATCCTGCGGGCCGAACAAAAAGCCGATGTTGGTGACGTCCGGAATGTTACCGAAGACCACCTTGCCGCCGGTGGTGGATAGTTGGGCCACGATTTGAGCGAAATCGGCAGTGAACTGCGGCACGGAGGTCATCTGGGAAGCGTCCAACTGGTCGAAGGCCAGGATGGCGCCGAGCACGTCGTTGTTGCCGATCCAGCAGACCGTGAAGGGCGACTTCAGGGAGACGGCGATCTGCATCTGGCTGCCGGTGCGGGGTTCGAGCACCAAGTCGGTTTCCGTAGTCACGGGCTGTGTGGCCTGCTGGTTGAGCAGGGAATCCACGTCGGCACCGGAGACGGCCAGGTTGGACGCCGCGAGGGTAGGATCGAGGCGCGTGCGGCCCGTCACCGATTC
The DNA here is from genome assembly GCA_021324015.1 of Solibacteraceae bacterium. Lineage (GTDB taxonomy): Bacteria > Acidobacteriota > Terriglobia > Bryobacterales > Bryobacteraceae > JAJPJX01. Next base: position 32,097 of record JAJPJX010000130.1, read on the forward strand.
GATGGTGGTAAGCGCACCGCCCTGGATCAGGGGTAAGGGAAAAGGAACGCCCATCTGCCGGGCGATCCAGTTCAGATAGGTATAGGGTTGGGTACGATAACTAGCGTCAGCCGACTGAACGCCTTCGCCGATACTGTCTCCCAGGCCGATCAGCGGGGGAGGGGTGGACTGGGCGTCAAGGACCAGCGTGAGCCCCAGGGCGGCAATCAGGATACGGAGCATGGCTACATTGTAGGGCAGACTGCCGCCGCCCGCAGCGAATTTTCAATGGCCCGGGGCTATGCCGCCGCTTCGGCGTGCATGTTGCTCACAATCGCCGCAGCGAACTCGCTGGTCTTGAGCTTGACCGCGCCTTCCATCTGGCGGTGCAGGTCGTAAGTGACGGTTTTCTGGGCGATGGTACGGGTAATGGCGTTCTCGATGAGCTCGGCCACCGGCTTCCAGCCCATGAACTGGAACATCATGGCGCCGCTCAGAATCACGCTGAGGGGGTTAATGACGTCCTGGTCGGTGTATTTCGGGGCCGTTCCGTGCGTGGCTTCGAAGACGCCGTGGGCGTCGCCGATATTGGCGCCGGGGGCCATTCCCAGGCCGCCGACCTGCGCGGCGCAGGCATCGGAGAGATAATCGCCGTTCAGGTTGGGCGTGGCCACCACCTGGTACTCGTCCGGGCGCAGCAGGAGCTGTTGGAACATGGAGTCGGCGATGCGGTCCTTGACCAGGATGCGGCCCTCCGGCAGGGGGTTGGAGCCCAACTCCGCCTCAGTCACGCAGACATGCGAGAACTCCTGTTTGACCAGGTCGTAGCCCCAATCGCGGAAGGCGCCTTCGGTGAACTTCATGATGTTGCCCTTGTGCACCAGGGTGACGCTGGTTCGCCCGTTCTCGATGGCGTACTGGATGGCACGGCGGATGAGGCGCTGCGAGCCGGTGCGGCTGATGGGCTTAATGCCGATGCCGGAATCCGGCCGGATCTTCTTGCCCATCTCGCGGGTAAGAAAGTCGATGACCCGGGCGGCTTCGGGAGTGCCTTCCTTCCACTCGATGCCGGCGTAGACATCTTCGGTGTTCTCGCGGAAGATGACCACGTTGAGCAGCTCAGGCCGCTTCATGGGGGAGGGCACGCCGGGGAAGTAGCGCACGGGGCGCATGCAGACGTACAAGTCCATGAGCTGGCGGAGCGAAACGTTCAAGCTGCGGATGCCACCGCCGACCGGGGTAGTGAGGGGACCTTTGATCGCGACGTGATACTGCTGGATGGCGTCCAGAGTTTCCTGGGGAAGCCAGTTGCCGGTTTCGTGGAACGCCTTCTCGCCGGCCAACACTTCGACCCACGCGATGCGCCGGCTGCCGCCGTAAGCCGCCTCGACGGCGGCGTCGAAGACGCGCTGCGAGGCTTTCCAGATGTCCCGGCCGACGCCGTCTCCTTCGATGAAGGGGATGATCGGCCGATCAGGAACGATGAACTTGCCGTCGCGCACCTGGATGGCTTCGCCGGCAGGCGGGACGGGATTGTGGGAACCCATATTCACTCCAGATTTGGATAGTAAGAAAACGCAGTCTTTTATTTTACGCGGTTTGCGAGGCGAGAAAGCTAGCCTTCCTCCTCGAGCGCCACGGGGGAGACCTCCGTCTCTCCGTTGCGGGCCATGGTGGCAAGCAGCGAGAGGCCGTGGGCGAAGCCCTTTTCGAAGGCCTGCAAATTCAACTCCCGGAATCCGGCGGGAACCGAGTCGGCCACGGCGCGGCGCAAGGCATCCGGATCCAGCAGGCCGGTGACCGCGCCGAAGAAGCCCACCAGCACGACGTTGAGCACCATCTTGCGGCCCAGCTCCTCGGCCAGGCGGGTGGCCGGAACGCCGTAGACCCGCAGCCCGGTGGGCAAGCCGGTGACGCGCACCAGGTCCTGCTCGACCAGCAGCAGGCCTCCCGGCTTCAGCTCCGGGGCGAAGCGCGTGAAGGCTTCCTGGGACATGACCACGAGGACGTCCGGGCGGTGGACGTAAGGATACAGGATGGGCTCATCGGAAAGGATCACCTGGGCGCTCGAGGAGCCGCCGCGGGCCTCCGGCCCGAAGCTCTGCGTCATGGTGGCGTAGCCGCCCTGGAAGATGGCCGCAGCCTTGCCGATGATGGTGGCGGCCAGAATCACGCCCTGGCCCCCGAAGCCTGCGATGCGAATTTCGGTCAGGCGCATACGGGAACCTCCGCCTCCTGGTAGCGATCGCCCAACTGCTCGTAAAGCTGGCGCCGCATGAGCTCGAGGTAGTCCGGGCGGTCGCGATCCACGAACTTGCCCAGCAGGATCTCGCCCTGCTTGGTGAGAACCGCTTCGCTGGTGGGCGCTCCGTGGCGGATTTTGCCGGCCTCCTTGTAGTACTTCATAGTGTCGAGGCCGTCGCCGAGCTTGTTGCGCCGCTGGTAGAGGGTGGGGCAGGGAGATAACACTTCGATGAAGCAGAAGCCCCGCTTCTGGAACATTTCGCTCATGGAGCGGCTGAGCTGGCGGACGTGGTAGGTGGTCCATCGCGCCACGTACGAAGCGCCCGCGGATTCGGCCAGTTGCACCAGGTTGAAGGAAGGCTCGAAGGCGCCATAGGGCGCGGTGGAGGTGATCGCCGTGGCGGGTGTGGTGGGGGCGGTCTGGCCGCCGGTCATGGCATAAATCATGTTGTTGACACAGATGACCTTGATATCGATATTGCGCCGGGCGGCGTGAATCAGGTGGTTACCGCCGATGGCGGTGAGGTCGCCGTCGCCGGAGTACACCACGACTTCCAAGCCGGGGTTGGCCAGCTTGAGGCCAGTGGCGAAGGGGATGGCGCGGCCGTGGGTGGTGTGAAAGGAATCCAGCCGGGCGTAGCCGGCCACGCGGCCGGTGCAGCCGATACCGGAGACCACCGCCACGCGGTTCAGATCGACTTTCGACTCCAGCAGGGCTCGGGTAAAGCAGTTCACCGTGGTGCCGATGCCGCAGCCCGGACACCAGATGTGCGGCATCCGGTCCACGCGCAGGAAGGGCTCAACGGGATTGTGCGGAATGGCTTCCGTCATCGTACGGCCTCCAGGATCGCTGCAAGAATCTGTTCGGGGTCGTGCACACCGCCGCCGGCGTGGGGGACGCCGCGCACGCGCGCCTGTCCGGCCGCGGCGCGTTCCACCTCGTAGACCATCTGGCCCAGGTTCAACTCCGGCACGATCAGGGCCTTGACCCGGCCAGCCAAGGCGCGGAGGCGATCTTCGGGGAAGGGCCAGGCGGAGATGATTCGAAACTCGCCGGCACGGACGCCGCGTTCGCGGGCCAGTTGCAGCGCGCGCTTGGCCACCCGGGAGGTGATGCCGTAGGAGACCACCGCGACTTCGGCGTCCCCGAGATCGGAGGCGGCGAAAAGCTCCAGGCCTTCGGCGAGGGGACGCAGCTTGGCCTGGAGGCGCCGCACCAGGCGATCCTGCGTCTCCACGTTCATGGAGGGGTAGCCGCGCTCATCGTGGGTCAGCCCGGTGACATGAAAGCGATAGCCCTCGCCGGCATGCGCCATGGCCGGCACCAGGTCTTCGGCGGGCGCGTACGGCTGGTACCGATCTGGCGGCTCGGCGGTATGGCGCCGGGGATAAATTTCGATCTGCTCGGCCGGGGGGATGACCACCTTTTCGGTCATATGCCCCACACACTCATCCAGCATCACCATCACCGGGGTACGGAACTGTTCGGAGAGGTTGAAGGCCTGGATGGTGAGGTCGAAGCATTCCTGGGGGGAATTGGGGCACAGGGCGATCATGCCGTAGTCGCCGTGCGAGCCCCAGCGCGCCTGCATCATATCGGCCTGGGCGGGCAGCGTGGGCAGCCCGGTGGAAGGCCCGCCACGCTGCACGTCCACGAACACGCAGGGGGTTTCGGTCATGGCCGCGTAGCCGATGTGCTCCATCATCAGAGAGAAGCCTGGGCCGGAGGTGACCGTGAAGGCCTTGGCGCCCCCCCACACGGCGCCCTGAATGGCGATGGAGGCGGCCAATTCGTCCTCCATCTGCACGAACAGCCCGCCCACGGTGGGAATCCGGGCAGCAAAGCGTTCGACCACTTCGGTGGAGGGCGTGATGGGGTAGCCTGCGGCAAATCGCGCACCTGCCGCCAAAGCACCCTCACAGCAGGCGTGGTCGCCGTCCAGGAAATGTACCCCCGTCAATACTCCTTTGGGGTCAGCGTGCATGCCGCCACCCGAAGATCGCGAAGTCCGGACAGTACATCCCGCACAGGTCGCAACCGCTACATTTTTCAGCAGCTACGATGTGCGGGGGGTGATATCCCTTGGAGTTGAAAGCGGAGGAGAGCGCCAGCACATGGGTGGGGCAGAACTCCACGCAGAAGCCACAGCCCTTGCAGCGCTCGACTGTAATGGAAACCGATCCTTTAGCCACGGAAGGAACCTCGTAAGTTCAACTAGCACGAGGGATGCCAAAGGACCGTCGAGGATTTCGACAGATTGTGGATAAACCGGCCTGGATAGCCGTGTGATCCATAGGCAGCGAGAACGTCAATGAGGCCTGCGGGCGCTCTTCGCTGAGAGCCCGCAGTAAACGCCCACACTACCTCGGCAGGCACTACAGCTATGCGTCTACTTCCGGCACTCGTGTTGATCGTCGTTGGGCTTCCCGCTTCGCTTGGCGCAACAAATATTCTGGCAAATGGGAATTTTGAAACCGGAGACTTCACTGGTTGGACCTTGATTGGGAGCGAAGATCTGCGGCTTAACTACGTTGGTTCTTTTGACCCGTTTCAGGGAGCCTATAACGCCTACTTGGGCAATCTCACGGCGCCGGCTTATATTCTCCAGACGCTCTCCACGATACCCGGACTCGATTACGACGTCTCCTGGTGGCTGCATTCCGATGGCGGCCTGCCAAGTCAGTTCCGTGTGCTCTGGGGTGGACAGGTCATTTACGACCAGACGAATCTTCTGCAGTTCGTGGGGCAACTCGGGTACGCGCAGTTTCAGTTCAGGGAAACGGCCACAGGTCCGTCGACTGTGCTGGAATTGGGCGGATATGATCGGCAGGGCTGGCTTTATCTGGATGACGTATCCGTGCAGCCTGATGCTCCCCTCCACCCTGTTCCTGAACCGGCAACGGCGCCGCTGGCCGCCATAGGGCTCCTGCTATTCGGAGGCTATCCGCTCGTTCGGGATCGCGCCGGACGCTACTGTGGGTTCCGCCGCGAAAGCCGGTTTCACGGCACGTAGTTTAAGAGCTAAGGCTCGCCGCCAGCGGTCAGGCGAGAATTTTGTGCGCCACGTTGCCGGCGACGTCGGTAAGCCGGAAATTTCTTCCGCCATAGAAATAGGTCAGCTTGGTGTGTTCCAGGCCCAACAGGTAGAGGATGGTGGCGTGCAGGTCGTGCAAGTGCATGCGGTCTTCGACGGCGTAGTAGCCGAACTCGTCAGTGGCGCCGTAGGCGAAGCCTCCTTTCATGCCGCCGCCGGCCAGCCACATCGTATAGCCGTAGGGGTTGTGGTCGCGGCCGTCGGCGCCCTGGGCGACGGGCGTGCGGCCAAACTCCGCTCCCCAGAGCACCAGGGTGTCCTTCAGCAGGCCGCGGGCCTTGAGGTCCTTCAGCAACCCGGAGATGGGGATGTCCACCTCGCGGGCGTTTTTGGTGTGCAGGCGATAGAGGTCGCTGTGCTGGTCCCACTTGTAGCTGTGCGAGCACTGGATGAAGCGCACACCGCGCTCGGCAAAGCGGCGGGCCAGCAGGCACTGCCAGCCGAAGTCGAACGTTTCTTCGCGATCCAGCCCGTACAACTTCTTTGTGGCGGCGGATTCCTTGGAAACATCCAGCGCCTCCGGCGCTACGGTTTGCATGCGGAAGGCCAGCTCAAAGGCCTGGATGCGGCCTTCGAGTTCCGGATCATACTCACGGCTGAACGCGTGGCGGCGGTTGATCTTCTGGAGCTGGTCCAGCTCGTAACGCTGGAGCTCGGGCGTGAGGTCGCGGTTCACCAGGTTTTCGATGGGCTCGACGAGATCACGGGCCTTGATGCCGGCGTTGCCCAGGGCGGTACCCTGATAGGCCGCGGGCAGGAATGCCGAACTCCAGTTCTTGGCTCCGCCGTGGGCCAGCGACGGTTTGATGGTGATGAAGCCCGGCAGGTTCTGATTTTCGCTGCCAAGACCATAGACAATCCAGGAGCCCATGCTGGGCCGGGTGAAGGTGTTCGACCCGGTGTGCAGTTGCAGGCTGGCGCCGCCGTGGGCCACACTATCCCCCACCACGGAATGCAGCATGCAGATGTCGTCGACGCAGGAGCCCACGTGGGGGAACAGGTCGCTCACCGGCAGGCCACTTTCGCCGTAGCGCTTGAACTGCCAGGGCGATTTCATCAGGCCGCCCATCTGGCCTTCGGCGAAGGTGAGGGGCCGCTTGAAGGGCAGGGGCTTGCCGTTATCCTTCTCCAGGCGCGGCTTGGGGTCGAAGGTGTCCACGCTCGAAGGGCCGCCATGCATGAAGAGGAAGATCACGCGCTTGGCGCGGGGCTCGAAGTGAGGCTTTTTGGGAGCCATGGGGTTGGCCGGTTCGGCCGCTTGCACGTCCGACAGCAGACCCATCAGCCCCAGCGTTCCAAAACCACACGCCGTGTTGCGTAACAGGGCGCGCCGCGAAATCTCAGGTATCATGTCCGGTCAATCCACGTAGATAAATTCGTTCGACGACATCAGGATGTGGCAAACGCTCTGCCAGGCAAACAGGTTCGGATCTTCGGGCTTGAGGCCGGAGTCCGCCGTCTTGCCGCGGAACGCGGCCAGGTAGTGGAGCAGATCATCGGTCTCTTCGGGGGCGGGTTTACGCCCGAATAGCCGCAGGTAAGCGGTCTCCAGGCGCTGGCGGTCGCCGGCAGAGTTTTCGGCCAGAAGTTCTTTGGCGAGGTCGCGGGCGCGCTCCGAAACGAAGCGGCTATTCATCATGAACAGGGCCTGGGGAGCTACGTTGGTGCGTTCGCGGCCTTCACTGGGCGTGGTGGCGTCGCCAAAATCAAACAGGTTCAGCAGGCTGGGCAGGTTGGAGCGGCGTAGCGGCAGGTACACGGTGCGGCGCCGGCTGACCGCCGGATCGTAGCTCAGGCGCGCGGCGCTGTTCTCGCCGTCGGTACCGAAGCCGCTTTGCAAGGTGCCGCCCATGGTCAGGTCCAGCTCGCGATCCGCCGCCAGCAGGCCGTCGCGGATCTCCTCGACGTCCAGGCGCCGGCGGTCGAAGTGCGAAAACAGCAGGTTGGCCGGGTCCGCCTCGGCCTGGGCCTTGCTGATCCGGCTGCTCATCTGATAGGCACTGGAGAGCATTAGCAGGCGGTGCATGGCCTTGATGGACCAGCCCTGCTCGACGAAACGGCGGGCCAGGTAGTCCAACAGCTCCGGGTGCGTGGGCTTTTCGCCGAGCAGGCCGAAGTTGTTCGGAGTGCGCACCAGGCCCTGCCCGAAATGGTACTGCCAGATGCGGTTCACCATGACGCGGCTGGTGAGCGGATGTTGCGGGCTCGCCAGCCACTCGGCCAGTTCCAGGCGGCCGCTGCCGTGGGTCGCGGGAATCTGGTCGCCCGCGATCACGGTGAGGAAGCGGCGGGGCGCCAGCTCGCCGGGATTGCCCGGGTTTCCGCGAATGAGGACGTGCTGCTCAACCGGGGCTCCGTCACAGACGGCATCAGCCATGTCCGGCTGGGCGGGCGAAGCTTTCTCCAGAGCGGCGAACTGCGCTTCCAGCGAATGAATGCGGGCGTTGGCCTCCGCGGAAAAGAGCGGGTTGGCGCCGGATTTTTCCTCGGCGTCTCCGAGCTTCTTCTTGGTAAAAGAAACCTCGCGGATGGCGAACGGTCCGGAAGGCGTGATGGCCACGGCCTCGAAGAAGCGGTCTTTGCCGCCATCGAAATTCGGACGGTCAGGCGGCTCCTTGCCGGCCGCAGCGTCGGCGCGCACCTTGTCGCGCCAGGCATCCAGCTTGCCGGACCACTCGGCCAACGTGGCCTGGAACTGTTTCTGGTACGCCCGCGCGGCTTCCTCCGCAGCGGGCCGGCCCTTGGCCAATGCCTGGAACCAGGCATCCAGGAACGGCCGGAAATCGTCACCAGGTTTAAGGAAGTCGTCCCAGCGCTCGAGCACCGCGGAGTCCAGGTTGCGCTCGTGCGCGAAATCGCCGATGCAGAGCTTCTCCTGGGCCTTCGGGCGTAGATCGTACTGGTAGGCCGCGAGCATGTAGTCGGCCAGGCGGGGGGCAAGCGCGGCGGTGCGGCGCAGCATCTCGCCGGCCACGACTTCCTGAATCTGCTTGGACTTGGCACGGATCAAGCCCTGGGCGGCTTCGTAGCGCTGGTAGACGTCCGAGGGAACCAGCGGCGCGAAATAAAGCTGCGAGACGGTGCCTTCCACCTTGCTTAGCGACTTCGTGCTGGCGAAGAAGCCGGCGAGCGAATAGTAGTCGCGCGTGGGGATGGGGTCGAATTTGTGATCGTGGCAGCGCGCGCAGGCCACAGTGAGACCCAGGAAGGCGCGCGTGGTGGTGTCGATCTGCTCGTCGATCATGTCGTAGACCATTTTGGGCTTGTCCTGTTCGGCGAGCAGCTTGAGGCCTACCGCCAGAAAGCCCGTGGCCACGACGCCGCGCACGTTCACCTCGCCGGACCGGGCGGCGGGCAGCAGGTCCCCAGCGATCTGTTCCCTGATGAACTGGTCGTAGGGAAGGTCGCGGTTGAAGGCGTCGATCACGTAGTCGCGGTAACGCCAGGCGTAGGGATAGCGGATGTCCTCATCGGCGCCGGTGGAGTCGGCGTAGCGCGCCACATCCAGCCAGTGGCGTCCCCAACGCTCGCCGTAGCGCGGCGAGGCGAGCAGGCGATCCACCACCTTGGCGAAAGCATTGGGAGACTGGTCGGCCAGGAAGTCGTCGATTTCCCGAGGCGTGGGCGGCAGGCCGGTGAGATCGAAGGTGGCGCGCCGCAGCAGCGTGAGCTTATCAGCCGGGGGAGCGGGAGTGAGCCCTTTCTCTTCCAGCCGGGCGAGGATGAACCGGTCGATCGGGCTCTTCACCCAAGCCTGGTTGCGGACTTCCGGGAGGGGGTAGTCCTTCACGGGCTGGAAGGACCAGAAGGTACGGTCGCTCTTCTGCCGGACGGCCTGCGGCCACGGCGCGCCCATCTGGATCCAGGCGGTGACGTCCGCAATCTCCTGGTCCTTGAGCTTGCCCTGGGGCGGCATCTTGATAGCGCCCTGGTAGCTCAGGACGTTCAGGATACGGTCGCGGGCCGGTGCGAACCCGGCGGCGGTGGAAAGATCCAGCCCCGCCGTTTTCAGCTTGGAGTTGTGGCAGGCGAAACAATGGCTCGCCAGGATGGGACGTACTTTGGTCTCGAAGAAATCCGCGGGCTGCGGGCTCTGGGCGAGGCCCAGGAGCGGCAGCGCAAACAGTGACAGCAATCCCAGACGCATCAAACGTGCCGACATTATATCAGCGTGCGGCAGCCGATTGTCCGGTGGCGCGGCGGCTTAGCGCCCTACCACAGGAACTTCAGGCTGAGCTGGCCGATGCGCGGATCCCGCGCGCTGGTCACGACTCCGAACAGGCTACTGGCGTAGTTGCCGCTCGGATTCGTGAACTGCGTGTGATTAAAGATGTTGAAGAACTCCGCCCGGAACTGCACCGCCATGCTCTCGCGGATCTTGGTGTCCTTGTGCAGGCCGAAATCGAAATTGTTTAAGCCGGGACCGTGGAAGAAGCGCCGGTTGGCGTTGCCCACGCCGCCGAGGGACTCGGAGGTAAAGGCGCTGCGGTTGAAGTACTCGTTGGGCACACCGTCGGCGCCGGCATTGCGCGGATCGTTGATTACCAGGCCGCCGACAAAGTTCGGCGCGTCGACTCCGGAAGTGCCGGTCAGCGAGCGGTCGCCGCTCTGCGAGATGCTGATGGGGAAGCCGCTGGCGAAGCGCGTGATGCCGTTCAAGCTCCAGCCTTCGGTGAGGCGCTTGGGCAGACTCCGGAAGGCCCGGTCGAGCGGCACGGCGTAGTTGTAGCTGACCACGAAGTTGTGCGTCTGGTCGAAGGCGGACAAGGCGCGGCTCAGGTTATAGTTCATGAAGTTGATCCACTCCCCGAAGCCGGAGGAGTCGTCCATAGCCTTGGAATAGGTGTAAGCCGCCAGGAAGGTGAAGTCGGCGGCTTTGCGCTCCACGCTGATTTGCAGGGAATTGTAGTTGGAGTTGGCGATGTTGGAGGTAAAGCCGTTGCTGCCGAAATTGGGACCCAGAGGACCTCGCGTGCCGTTGATGACGGTGCCGTCCGGGCGGGTGTACGTCCCCAACTCGCCGAAGGGTCCGCATTCGGGGGTGCCGGCCAGAACGCCGGTACCGCGCAGGCTGAGGCACAGCGCCGGATTGCCGGGATTGGATTCGGTCTCCGAAATCAGCCGGTGGCCCTGTGTGCCCACGTAGGCCAGGCTCAGTACCGTATCCTTGCTCAAAGAGCGCTGCAGGGTGAAGTTGTAGTGCTCGGCATAGGGCACGTGGTTGTGGATGTCATATCCGGGCGAGCCCTGAATGGGCAGGAACACGGAGTAGTCCAAGGTCTTGTTGCGCGGATCGCCGGGGATGGGAAAGACGAAGGGGAAGCGCTGCCCTTGCGAAGATCCGTCGGCGCGCGTGCGGAAGGGCTCTTCGAAGAGCGGCGGGAGGATGCTGGGCCAGTACAGGCCGTAGGGCGCGTCGCCGACCTCGTAGAACAGGTTCAGGTCCTCGATGGAGCTGTAGTAGATGCCGAACGCCGCGCGGATGCTGGTCTTGCCGGGCCCGCCGAAGATCTTGCCCAGGATGCCGTCGGAGAAGCCGGGCGAATAGGCCAAGCCGACGCGCGGAGCGAAGTTGTTGTAGCGCGTGGGCGCGAGCGTGCTGGGAATGCCCGGGTCGCCCGGCACCACCCAGCCCTTGGGAGCCGTGGGGAAGACGGTGGACTGCAGGCCGGGCACGATGGTTTCGATTTTGCCCTGCGTATCGTACCAGGGCATGTTGACATCCCAACGGAGGCCGTAGTTGAGCGTCAGGTTCGGTTTCACGCGGAAAGAATCCTGCCCATAGAGCCCGCCGTAGCGCGTGCGTGAATCGAGGAACTGCATGCTGCACTGGGTGTAGCCCACGGGCGCGCCCAGCAAGTAGTCCGCGAAATCGCTGCCAGTCTCCGAGCCATCGAAGTTGAAGCTGCCGTTGGGCGCGCACACGTTGCGCTCGTTGATCTGGTAGTAGCGAAACTCGCCGCCGAACTTGAGGGTGTGGCGGCCGGAGATTTTGGAGAAATTGTCGGCGAAATGCCAGGTATTGTTCGGCTGAAAGGTGGTCAGGGTGGGGCTGCCGATGTTGAAGTTCAGAAAGCCGATGTTGGGCAGGCCTTCGTATCCGGGAGGTCCAGAGGGAATGATTCCCAAGGTTCCGGGGCCGGTGACGAAGCCGAAGTCCGAGATTTTGCCGAAGCCGGCCTGGGGCTCGTTGGTCGTGGTCGCGGTGCGCATGAAGCTGGCGCGAAATTCATTCACCGCGGTAGGCCCGAAGATCTTGGTGTTGCTGACCACGCCCTGTTGCGCCCTTGTGGGCGTAACGGTGGGGAATCCGGGCACATTGGCGCCGAAGGGGTTGTACACCGTCGAATCGTCAAAGTAGTAGTAGACGAACCAGTTCCCGGTCTTTTGCGTAAGGATATCGACCCGCTGCCCGGCCTTGTCGTCTCGTACGTTCTGGGCGTAGCCCGCGGTGGTGAGAAAGCTGTCGCCGGAATTGGGGAGGGGGATGTATTTCATGGTGGCCACCGCCGGCGCGGACCAGGCGCGCTGCGGGATGATGCCGCCGGGGAACACGCAATTCAGGGTGCTGGTGCAGTTGGGCAGGCTGTACGGCTCGCCGGCGGAGACGGTATATCCGAGGCGCTTCGAGAGCACTTGCGCCCAGTATGATCCCTGCACGCTGGTGGGATCGCCGGCGCTGTCCACGAAGGCATTCTGGCCGGAGAAGTCGCCCTGACGCTGGGCCGGCGTGGGCACCTGCACCAGGCCGCTGGAGATGCCGCGGGCCTCGCGGGTGCCCTGATAGTCCGTAAACCAGAAGACCTTATTCTTGATGGCGGGCCCGCCGACGGCGTAGCCAAACTGGTTGCGGCGGAATACGCCCTTTTCGGGATCGAAGAAGCCGCGGGAATCCAGCTTGTCGTTGCGCAGGAACTCGAACGCGGTGCCATGGAAGCCGTTGGTGCCGGACTTGGTGATGGCGTTCATGATGGCGCCGCTGAACTTACCGTACTCGGCGTCAAAACTGTTCGTAATCAGACGAAACTCGGCGACGGAATCCAGGTTGGGGATGACGGCCGTGCCTAAGTTCCGCCCCTCGCTGACGTCGCCTCCATTTACCAGGAAGGCATTGGCGGTTTCGCGTTGGCCATTCACGGAGATGTTGCCGGAAGAAAGGTCGCCGGACACGGGGCGGTCCTGCTGGATGGATCCGGAGGTAGTGGGCGCCACGCCGGATTGCAGCCCCAGTAAGTCGATGTAGCTGCGGCCGTTCAGCGGCAGGTCAAGAACTTTCTTTTGGTCGATGACCTGGCCGAGTTGCGTATTGGTGGTTTCGACCTGGACGGCGTTAGCGCTGACTTGAACCTGCTGCTCGACGCTGCCCACCTTCAGCGTGACATCGATACGGCGCTGTTCGTTGACGTCCAAGGTGACATCGGTGACCAGGAATTTCTGGAATCCCGGAGCGGAGGCCTCTACTTTGTAGCGGCCTACGGGCAGAGCCAGAATGCGGTACTGCCCGAAGCTATCCGTCGAAGCCATCGCGCTCTGGTTCGTTTCCAGGTTGGTGGCCACCACCTTGACGCCGGCGATGACGGCGGCAGTCTCGTCCCGGACCGTGCCCAGAATCGACCCGGTCACATCCGCAAACAACTGTACGGAACCTGACAGAACCACAGCAGCCGCAGCTACCCACAAGCGAAGTCTCACAGACCCCTCCCTAAAGAATGCAGAATCAGTTGTAAACTCGCCCCTGACCGCGAGTTGTGCTCTTTAGTATGTATTTACTAGAAAACCAGGAGAGATTCAAGAGCAGCCTTGTGAGGCGTTACTTAAAGGCATACTGGAAGGCGTTAGCGGCGATCTGGCGCAGCTCGGCTTCGGAGAAGCCGAAGCAGGTGGCGGCGAGTTCGAACTCGCCGGAGAGCGAGGCGCCGAACAGCGCCGGGTCGTCGGTGTTCAGGATGATGGGGACTCCCGCCTCGAAGAGCTGGCGCACGGGATGCTCGTTCAGGCTGCCGACCGCACCCGTGGCCAGGTTGCTGGTGATGCAGACTTCCAGCGGCACATCCTGCTCCCGCAGGTAACCCACCAGTTCGGGGTCCTCGATGGAGCGGATGCCGTGGCCAATGCGCTCGGCCCCAATGCGCAGGGCACCCCAGACCGACTCAGGTCCGGCGGATTCGCCGGCATGGGCGGTGAGCCGCAGGCCGCTGTCCCGGGCGAACTGAAACACTTCCGTGAACCACTCGGCGGGGCCGCGCGCCTCATCCCCGCCGATACCGAAAGCCACCACGCCGTCCTCGACGCGTTCGGCCGCCAGGCGGGCGACGGCCATGGCGTGTTCGACGCCGAAATGGCGCACGGCATCCAAGATCCAACGGACCTGTGTGGCAGAGCCTTGCGCGGACTCCCGGATGGCTTCGTAGACGGCCGCAAAATCCTGCTTTTTCCAAAGCACCACGCCGGCGGAGATGGTGATTTCGGCGTATTCCACGTGCTCCTCGGCGAGTTGCGCCAGCAGGCGCCGGGTGACCAGGGCGTAGTCTTCCGGTTTCCGCAGGCGTTCCACCACCCGCTTGAAGCACATGAGGAACCCCTGGAAGTCCTCGAAGCGGTAGAGTTCCTCGATCTGTTGCGGACTCAGGTCGGGCGCCAGCTCCCGCATGGTCCGTGGTTCCACCGACCCCTCCAGATGAAGATGCAGTTCCGCCTTGCGCCAAGCACTGTAACTTTCCCGCATACTTGCAATAATGATAGGCTCGCATGACTGCTGAAGAAATTGAAGCCATTGCCGGCGGATATCACGGCGACGCCTTTCGGATTCTGGGTCCGCACGCGGTGCGGAAGCGGGGCGGCCAGGCACGCTGGGAGGTGCGGGCGTTTCTTCCGCAGGCGCAGTCCGCAGAAGTGGTCCTGGGCGACAAGCTCTGGCCCATGGCGCGGCAGCACAGCGAAGGCTTTTTCGTGGCCACCCTGCCGGGCGAGGTAGGGCCCTATCGCATCCGGGCCCTGCTCTTCAGCGGCGCGGCGATCGATTTCGAAGACCCTTACCGCTTTCCCCCTTTAGTCTCCGATTTCGATCTGCACCTGCACAGCGAGGGCACGCTGTATGCGGCCTACGAGACGCTGGGGGCACACCTGGTGGAGTGCGGGGGTATTCCCGGCGTACGCTTTGCCGTGTGGGCGCCGAACGCGGAGGCGGTGACCGTGGTGGGCGACTTCAACCAATGGGATGCGCGCCGCCACCCCATGCGCCGGCGCAACGCCGGGGTCTGGGAATTGTTCGTGCCGGAACTGGGAGAGGGCGTGAACTACAAATTCAACGTCCGCTCGCGCTTCCGGGCATTCCAGCAGCTCAAAGCCGACCCCTACGCGTTCTATTGCGAAGTGCCACCCAAGTCCGCCTCCGTGGTCTGGAACCTGGACAAATACCAGTGGCGCGACGAGGCCTGGATGGAGGAGCGCGCGCAAAAAGAGCTGCTCAAGTCCCCGGTGGCCATCTACGAAGTGCACCTGGAGTCCTGGCTGCGGGGGCCGCAAGGCCAGATCCTGAGCTACCGGGAGATCGCCAAAAGCCTGGTGGAGTACGTCAAGCGCCTGGGATACACGCACATCGAGCTGCTGCCCATCATGGAGCACCCGTTTTCGGGATCCTGGGGCTACCAGGTGATCGGCTATTACGCGCCCAGCTCGCGCTTCGGTCCGCCGGAGGATTTCATGTACCTGGTGGACGAATGCCACCTGGCGGGCATCGGGGTGATCGTGGACTGGGTGCCGGCGCACTTCCCCAAGGACGCGCACGGGCTGGTCTACTTCGACGGCACAGCGCTCTACGAGCACGACGATCCGCGCAAGGGCGAGCACCGCGACTGGGGCACGCTGATTTTCAATTACGGCCGCAACGAAGTGCGCGCCTTTTTGATTTCCAACGCGTTGTTCTGGCTGAAGCGCTATCACATCGACGGCCTGCGGGTGGATGCGGTGGCCTCCATGCTGTACCTGGACTACTCGCGCCAGCCCGGCGATTGGGTGCCGAACCAATACGGCGGCAACGAGAACCTGGAGGCCATCGACTTCCTGCGCCGGTTCAACGAGCTGGCCCACCAGGTTCCCGGCGCGGTGACCATCGCCGAGGAGTCCACGGCCTTTCCGGGGGTGTCCAAGCCGGTGTACCTGAACGGCCTGGGCTTCACTATGAAGTGGAACATGGGCTGGATGCACGACATGCTGGATTATTTCGAAAAGGATCCGGTCCACCGCAAGTACCACCACCAGAACATCACGTTTAGCCTGCTATACGCCTTTACCGAGAACTTCGTGCTGCCCATTTCGCACGACGAGGTGGTGCACGGCAAGCGTTCGCTGCTCAATAAAATGCCGGGCGACGAATGGCGTCAGTTCGCCAACGCGCGGGCGTTCCTGGCTTATATGTACGCGCACCCCGGGAAGAAGCTGCTGTTCATGGGACAGGAGATCGGGCAGCGGGAGGAGTGGTATCACGACGCCAGCGTGCGGTGGGAGCTGCTGACTTTCGATTATCATCGCAGACTACAGACCCTGGCGGCCGAGCTGAACCGCTTTTACCGCGCCAACCCGGCGCTCTACCAGGTAGATTTCCACTACACGGGATTCGAATGGGTGGATTTCCATGACGTGGAAAGCTCCGTGATCTCTTTCATCCGGCGCGCGGAGGATCCGCAGGACTTTCTGCTGTTCGTGTGCAACTTCACTCCCGTGACGCGCGAAAACTACGAGATCGGGGTACCGGAAGAAGGCTTCTACCAGGAGGTCCTCAACACGGACGCGGAAATATTCGGCGGCAGCAACGTGGGCAACAGCCGGGCCGTATCTTCCCGCCGGGTGCCGCGGCACAACCGCGCCTTCAGCATTTCGATCACGCTCCCGCCGCTGGCGGTGGTGGTATTTCGCAAGCATTGAGTATGCCGGAGCGTTACGACGCGATCATCGTGGGCGGCGGCCACAACGGCCTGGTGACGGCCGCCTACCTGGCACGCGCCGGGCGGAAGGTGCTGGTGTGCGAACGGCGCGAGCTGGTGGGCGGCTGCGCGGTGACCGAGGAAGTGTGGCCCGGCTTCCGGGTCTCCACCGCAGCCTACCTGGTGAGCCTGCTACAGCCGCGCATCGTCGCGGAACTGGAGCTCGAACGGCACGGCTACCACGTGGACGCCAAGGATCCGGCGTTCTTCTCAGCCTTCCCGGACGGACGCCACTTTTTCATGTGGCAGGACCGCCGCAAGACGCTGGAGGAGATGGCGCGCTTCTCGGCGCGAGACGCCCGGGTGTATGCGGAGTACGAAGAGCAGTTGGAACGGATTTCCCGGGTGATCGAGTGGCTGCTGCTGACCACGCCGCCGCAATTCCCCCCGGCGGGCGTGGGCGACTTTCTGGAATACCTGAAGCTGGCGGCGCGCCTGCGCGGCCTGGGATCCAAGGACCTGGTGGCGCTGGTCAAGATCTTCACGCAGAGCGCCGCCGATCTGCTGGATGAATGGTTCGAGTCCCCGGAAGTGAAGGTGACGCTGGCCACCGACGGGGTGATCGGCGCCAACGGGGGGCCGCGCTCGCCGGGCACGGCCTACATCCTGCTGCATCACTGCATGGGCGGGGTGGGCGGGCATCGCGGGCTGTGGGGCTTCGCGCGCGGCGGCATGGGCGCGGTCTCCGAAGCCATCGCGAGCGCCGCGCGCAGCCGCGGGGTGGTGATCCGGACCGGGGCGGCGGTGGAGAGCATCCTGGTGCGGGACGGCGCCGCCACGGGCGTGGTGCTGGCGGGCGGGGAAGAGATCCAGGCGCGGATCGTGGCCTCCAACCTGGACCCCAAAGTCACCTTTCTGCGGCTGCTGGACGAGCGCGAGCTTCCCGCGGAGTTCCTGGCGGCGGTGCGCCGCTTCCGCATCGAAGGCACGTCCTGCAAGATTAACCTGGCGCTCGACGGCCTGCCGGATTTCCGCGCCCTGCCGGGTGCGCCGGGGCCGCAGCACCGGGCCACCATGCACATCTGCCCCTCGATCGACTACGTCGAACAGGCCTGGGACGACGCCAAGTATGGCCGGCCCTCGGAGCGTCCGCTGCTGGAGCTGACGATTCCCACGATGTACGATCCCTCGCTGGCGCCGGCAGGCAAGCACATTATGGGCATCTTCCTGCAATACGCTCCCTACACGCTGCGCGAAGGCACGTGGGACGACCTGCGGGAAGGCTTCACCCAGCGGGTGCTCGACCTGATAGAGGAATACGCTCCCAACCTGCGGGCGATTCTGCTGGAGCGGCAGGTGCTGACGCCGCTGGACCTGGAACGCCAGTTCGGCATCACCGGCGGCAACATCTTTCACGGCGAGATGAGCCTGGACCAGATGTTCGTCATGCGCCCCGTGGCGGGCTGGGCGCGCTACCGGACTCCCATCCGCGGGCTGTACCTGTGCGGCTCCGGCGCGCATCCCGGAGGAGGCGTGATGGGAGCTCCGGGGTACAACGCGGCGCGGGAGATCCTGAAAGATGGAAGACGACCGGGCTGATGCGCCCCGCCTACTTCACGACGGGCGTGGGGACCGCGCCGTATCGCGGCCAGGCGCGCTCGTCATTTCCCGTGCCGGGCAGAACGCCCCAGCAATACACCGCGCCGTTCGAGATGCCGCACGCTTGCGTGAGGCCCACGCTCACGCTTTCCCACGTGAGATTACCGGCCACCGGGACCGGCATCCGGCTGCTCGACGTGGATCCGTTCCCAAGCTGGCCGTACCGGTTCTCCCCCCAGCAATACGCGGCTCCGTCTTTGGCCACGGCACAGGCGGATTCCGATGTAGCGCTGAGGGAGCGGAACGAATGGCCTCCCGGCACACGAGCCGGCGAGCCTGCTTTTCGATCGGCGAAACTGAGATCTCCCCAACAGTAAACGTCGCCGGTCTTCGCCAACACGCAGGGCCCGCTGACCGAGTCGATCTCGACTGCGTCCGGAAGAGACAGGGGCCGCCTGTCGCCCCTAAAGTAGCGCAACATTCCGCCGGCAGCGGTCACGAACTGCCAATTGAATCTGAAATCCATGGAACGTAACCGTTCGCCGGCCAGCGCGGGCTTGGGCTCCACGACATCCTCAAATGCGGCTTCGTTCAACCGGCGATGACGGTCAGATTCACTCAGGTAATAGGGAACCTCGGAGCCGGCGCCCCAGCAGTACGCTCCCTCGTTTGCCGCCATCCCGCACGTGAACGCTTTGGAGACCCCCAGGGACCGGAAGGTGAGGCCGCCGGATACAGGCACGGGGACTATGCTATCGTCCTTGGAGCCGTTGCCGAGTTGGCCGTACTCGTTGCTCCCCCAGCAATAGCCGGCACCCCCCGCTGTCACCGCGCAAGTGTGGTAAGTTCCGGCGGTGATGGACTGGAATCGCAGACTGGTGCGCACGCGGTGGGGGCTGGCGCTGAACAGGGCGGCGCCCCGCGCCGGCACCGCGGTGCGTCTGTAGGGGATGGGTACCGGCGAATACGGGGCGCCTTTGATTCGCCGCTCCATGGCATCCTGTTCCTGTTTGTCCAAAGTCTCGAAATCAATCCGTTCGTCGACGTACGCCGCGCGATAGGTTCCGATGCGGCCCCAGCAATAGGCGACGCCGGCCGGAGTCAGAGCGCACGCGCGCACGCCCACGCTGACAGAGGAGAATCGCCGCGGAGCCGGCGGCGCACCCAGAAGAACCGGGAGCCCCCATTTCCGGAATTGTGCCGTAACACGCTGGATGTCGACCGCTTCGCCGTAGGGAGGATCTTCGGACTTGAGCATCCCGACAATCTCCTGCTCCTGGTTAAGAAGCGCGCCTCCGGAATGGCCGCGCGCCAGGAAGGTGGACTCGAACTCCAGCAGGTCGCCGTTCCGGTCCGAGAATTTTTCGGGCGTGGCATTGATGCGCCAGGCCCGGCGGGCAGGGTTCCCCACCAGATAGAGCGGATCTCCGCGCCGAAGAGCCGCGCTGCCCACGGCCTCGAACGGCATGCCGTCCATTTGGATGCCGGTCGCCTGGAGGCCGTCTACGCGCACGGCGGCGAGATCCAGTTGGGGATTTGGCTGCGGCAGAACAGCGCCAGGCAGCGTCCGGCCGCCCAGCCAGCGGAACTGCACGCGCACATTCCCGGCCTGGCGGCTTCCCTCCCGTAGAAGGTGATTGGCCGTCGCGATGTACACGGAATCTGAATCCGCGCCGACGATGATGCCGGCTCCGAAGCGGCCGGCGCCGTCCAGGCTGGCCTCGATCATGACGACGGCCTGCCGGATATCTTCCTCGGCAACCTCGCGCGCCGAGTCTTGGGCGTACGAACCCGCGCCGCAGGCGAGCCCAATCCACAGCCAGAGCCACGTGGAATGACGCATCGGGCACCTCCGCCGCCGCCGATACCGGACAAACACCCCTATTTTACGCTTTGCGCGTCAGGCCGAGGGCGCGGATGCGCTTATGCAGGTTGGTGCGCTCCATGCCGAGGGCCCGCGCCGCGCCGGAGACGTTCCAGTTGGACTCTTCCAGCGCGCGCAGGATGTGCTCCCGCTCGGCCGACTCGCGGGCTTCCTGGATGGTGGTCCGCGGGCCGGCTTCGCGCTGCACCCGGATCTCCACCGGGATCGACTCGCGGGTGAGCCGCTCGCCGGGGGTCAGAATGGCCATGCGCTCGATGACATTGCGCAACTCCCGGGCGTTACCGGGCCAGGCATAGCTTTCGAGCAGGGGGTACAGGCCCGGTTCCAGGATCTTGGGCTTGAAGTTGTTGCGGGCGCAGAAATCTTCCAGGAAATACTCCGCCAGGGGCCGGATGTCCTGCGGCCGCTCGCGGAGGGCCGGGACGCGGATGGGCACCACGCTGAGGCGGTAGAAGAGATCCTCGCGGAACCGGCCCTGCGCCACCATGGCGGCCAGGTCGCGGTTCGTGGCGGAGACCACGCGCACGGAGACGCGAATAGTCTGCTCGCCGCCCACCCGGTGAAACTCGCCCTCCTGCAGCACGCGCAGGAGCTTGGCCTGGGAGGCGGCGTGCAGGTCGCCGACCTCGTCCAGAAAGATGGTGCCGCCGTCAGCCAGTTCGAACTTTCCGCGGCGCGCGGCAGCGGCTCCGGTGAAGGCGCCCTTTTCGTGCCCGAATAGCTCGCTTTCCAGGAGCTCGGTGGGAATGGCGGCGCAGTTCACTTTGACGAAGGGCCCGGAAGCGAAGGGGCTGAGTTGGTGGATGTGGGCGGCCAAAAGCTCTTTGCCGGTGCCGGACTCGCCAATCAGCAGCACGCGGGCATCCGACCGGGCGGCCATACCGGCCTGTTCCACGGCCCGCTGGAAAGCGGGGCTGGAACCGATCATCGTGGGGCCGCTGCCCACCAGTTCGCGCAAACGTTCGTTTTCCTGGCGCAGCGTGGCCTGTTCCAGGGCATTCTTCAAGGCCAGCAGCACCTTGTCCCGGCTTAGGGGCTTTTCCAGGAAATCGAAGGCTCCGGCACGGGTGGCCTCCACGGCGTCGGCGATGGTTCCGTGGCCGGAGATCATGATCACCGGCGACGGGCTGGCGCCCTGGCGCAGGGACCGCAGCAGATCGATCCCGTTGCCGTCCGGCAGGCGCACGTCGAACAGGAAGGCATCCGCGCGCGCCGTGTCCGGATGCGCGCGGAATTCGGCGGCCGAGCGGCACACAGCCACCTGGTAGCCCTCGCGCTCCAGCACCAGGCGCAGGGAACGCCCGATATTCTCTTCGTCATCCACAATCAGGACGCGCTGGGGTGCCATTCGAGGTTACGGGCAGGAGCACGCGAAAGCCCGCTCCGCCCAATTCTCCTTTCACGAGCTGGATGTCTCCGCCCGAGAGCAACGCGCTCTTGCGGGCGATGGAAAGGCCCAGCCCCATGCCGCGCTTCTTGAAGGAAATGGTGGGCTCAAACAGCGAGGCGCGGACCTGCTCGCTCAGCCCCGGGCCGGAGTCATGGACTTCGATCACGACTTTTCCGCCGCCGGTAAAACTGGTGCCCAGAATCTGGCCGCCCTCGCCGGCGGCCTCCGCGGCGTTCTCCAGCAGGTTGGTGAGGATGCCTTTGACCAGGTCTGGATCCGCCATCGCGCACGGCCGTTCCTGGGAGAGGCGCAGGGTGTAGGCCACCTCGGGATGAGCGGATTTGAGGAAGGCAATGCGCTCCTCGATGAGCGCGTTCACGTCCAGCGGCGCGAGGTGTACGGGCGGTTCAGCGGCAAACTGCGAAAAGGCCCGCACGCGCCGCTCAAGGCTCTCCACCTCATCCACCACAATCTGGGCCGCCTGTTCCATGAAAGCACGGTCGTTCTCGCCCTGGCGCGCCAGCATTTCTTCGACGGTCAGGCGGATGGGCGTGAGCGAGTTTTTCACCTCGTGGGCCATCTTGCGCGCCAGCGACTGCCAGCTCGCCAGTTGCGTGAGGTACACCAGGCGGCGGGTGCTCTCCTCCAGGCGTCCGGCCATGTGATTGAAGGCCTGGATGGCGCGGCCGATCTCATCGTCGCGGCCGGTCTCCACGCGCGTGCCCAAATCGCCGGCGGCCAGGCGGGTGAGCCCGGCGGTCAACTGCTGGATGGGCCGGCTCAGGCGGTGCGCGAAATAGACCAGCGCCACCAGGGAGAGCAGCCAGACACAGGCCGCCAGGAGCACGAAGGTGTACCGGAACCCGCGCCGCAGGTCCCGCTCCTGGCGCGCCTGCACGAGCTGCCGCGCCTGGCGATACTGTTCGGCAAGGCGCTCCATACCGATGCCGCCCAGGGACTCGGAATACTGCCAGACCTCCTGGCCGTGCCGCACGAGGTAATCCAAGCGGTCGCCTTCGTGTCCGGAACGGACGAAGCGGTCCGGCTCGCCGCTTTCGGCGAACTCCTTCACCGGATCCGGCCAGTGATTGCGGTCCGCGGGCAGGTAGCGGATGGGCGTCGCATGCCCGGCCTTCACCGCGCCGCGCAGGTCCTCCCGCGCGCGCTGGTAGAATTCGCGGCCGGTGCGCTCGAGCGTTTTGGAAAGCTGATCCAGCTCCTTGGTGGACGCGTAGCTGAGGCTGCGCTCCAGCAGGGCGTTGGTAATCCACAGGGTGGCCGCCAGGGGCACCAGGGTAGCCACCAGGAAAATGAAAATCAGCCTGTTGCGAAGGCGGTTCACCCCAGTCGAGAGGCGCGGCCGCGCACCCGTTTGAGGTCTGCCAGCCGCAGCGGTCCGGTCTCGCGCACCCAGCCGGGCTGCTGGCTGGTGGACGGGCGGCTGAAGATCTCCACCAGGCGGGTCAGGTTGATTCCTGACTCGTTCAACAGGTCGGGCTGCTCGCGCGGTTCGGTGGCGCGCAACTCGAAGCGCAGCCAAAACTGCCGCTCTGGAGTCAGGCCCGAGGCGCTGATGGCCACATTGTCCAGACACCACGCTTCGGCCGCCTCCGCAGTGAGGTGAGACACCAGCCGCCGTTCACCCGCCAGCTTGGCCACCGAGTACTTCTCTTCCCAGACGTCGTAGCTCACCACGAAACGCTCCGGGGCCCGCCGCAGCACCGTCTGGAAGCGGTCGGTGAACAGGGTCAACTGGCTGACAAAGAACACCGAGGCGCCGTTTTTCAGCCGTTCCAAGGGCTTGCCGGCGAGAAAGCGCAATTGCGGCGCCGAGATATGCAGGTCATCGCCATCCCAGGTGACCCCCAGAGGCTCACCGCCCAGGACATGAGACACAAGTACACTACCACTGGCCAACAGCCAGGTGCGCCGGCTGAGCTGAGGGAGCCGCGCTGGTAGCGCCATCTAGTAGTTCATGCCCACCATAAAGATCGGCTCGATACGGCCCTCCTTCACCGGAAAGGCCACCGCCAGGGACAAATTGCCCTGGCGCAAGCCGACTCCAACCGCGTGCCTCGGCACGACGGGTTGATTGCGGTCCCAGATCGCTCCGGTGTCATAAAAAATCTCCACCACCCGGTAGCGATACTCGACCGAATTGTGAACCACCCGGCTACCTCCCAGGGGATCCAGTTCGAATTTGTTCCACCCCCGCAGGGTGGAACTGTTGCCTAACACAAAGCGTTCAAAGAGCGGAGCCTGCCCCGTAATCAATCCCGCGGCAAAGTCATCCAGGATGACACTGGCTCCGCGAGAGTACCTGTAGCGAACCTCCCAGTGGTGGCGAACGTAGGCAAAGTCGCTGTTCAGAATTCTGGTGGCCGCGCGCAGGTTATACCCTGCGTCCAAGTCTTGCTGGTTGGCTTCCGAACCCTCCAGTACTCGATGATAGCGCAGAGTTGTGATCAACGAGTTGGAGGCCTCGGTACGCGCGGCCGGATACTGCGTTTCGAAACGCTGAAAGCCGGTACCTACACTGAGCGTGAGGGGGGCTGCCAGGACGAGGGTGGCCACCGGTTCGAAGTTCTGGCGGGTGCGGTAGAGGCCAGCGTAGTCCGCCGAAGGCGGCGGGCCGGCGGGCTCCAGGTTTTGCCGGGTGGCCTGATTCCATTGCTCGTGGTAGCTCTCGAACTGAAACCGGAAACGCAGGCGGCTGGTGCCCAGCTTACGGTTTTCGTATCGCCCCAGCAAGCCGGAATAACGCTCCGCCAGCTCGTCCCCGTCGCTTACCAGTCCTAAGGTAAAGGCCTGGTTGCCCACCGTGGTAGTGCCTTCCACCAGGCCGCTCCAGCCTTCATTGGAATGATAGAGGAATTTGGGAACGGAAACTTCGAACTTAGCCGACCGGCCACCGACATCGAAGACTACTTTAACGTGTTGCGGCTGGGTGCCGCGCAGCACGCGGTGCGTCACCGAGCGGACGTGCAGTTCGTGGCGAATGCGCTTGGCAACTTGATCCAGTGCCGGAGGGTTGAGGTTTTCGCCCACCAGCCGGGTGAGTTCTTCCCGTAAGCCGGCGCTGATCTTGGCGCCGGTATCGCCGGAAAGCTCGACGCTTTCCACCGTATAGCGGCAATTCACGTTGAATTCCGCCTGTTGATTTCCGGCGAACAGGAGGCCACCCCATAGCAGGCAGCCAAGCCAGGCACATTTCATGAGAGACCCGCTTGCACGCGCGTTGCCAGAGTTAAGTACTTATATATTATACAGTTACGATGAGAGTTCTGTGACTGGGGTTCACAGGTGTGGAGGCACTGAGCAGTGGGAGCGCGCCGCTCCGGCGTGGGTCTACAGGGCTTTGGCCAACTCCGCGGCAAAGGCGCTCTTGGGGGTGGAATCTTTTTCTTTCGCGCGTCGCATCTTGCGCATGGACGCGTGCGGTTGCGAGGCGCTGGCGCCGGCCGGACGACCCTTCGCGTCTTTGCCCTTGGAGGGCTGAGCCGGATTGGCTCGGAGGAGCCGGTCTTCGAGCGGGGCCCGATCAAAACGGCGAATAATCGCCTGCATTTCATCGGCGGTAGGTGCTTCGACGAACGCGAATCCCTTGGATTCCTGCGTTTCGTGATTGCGAATGACTTTGATGGAGTCGGCGACCAGGTCTTCCGCTGCCAGCCAGGACTTGATATCGTCAGCCGTGACCCAGGTGGGAAGGTTGCCAAGAAAGACAGTAAAGCTCATTCAGTGATTACATTGCTCCGTGGATGTGAGATTGTGGCACTTCAAGAGGGGGGTTCCGATCTCTGCCAAGAAGATAGTACCAGAGTGCTGTGGAAGATTGCAAATGATAGAATTGTCCAATGCGGAATGAGCCTGAACGGGGCGATCGATTCCAATGCGGGGTGAGCCTGAAACGGGAACTTGATTCCAACGCGAGGTGAGCCTGAAACCGAAA
>JAJPJX010000048.1 GCA_021324015.1 Solibacteraceae bacterium
AGGAAGTTCAGGACTTCGTCGAACAGCAGCAGGACAGGCGCCCCGGCGGCCTGAAACACGCGCGCGATCGCCTCGGTACCCGGAGGAATCGTCCGTGCGGATGGGCCCAATGCCTGAACTCCCTGGTCGCCGGCAAGCTGGCGGGCGATGTCGATCCAGGGAGTCTCCCTGCCTTCCTGCGGGTCCCAGGCGTTGCCAACGAACACGGCGACGCGCGCTTCCGGCACTGCGGACAGGCCGGCGTTCCGCAACAGATCCGGCACCCCTGTGAAGCAGGCGGCCTTCTCGCCGCTCGATGCCAGGTGATAGAGAGTCGTGAGCGTGTGTGTTTTGCCGCCACCGAATTGGGTAATGAGTGTAAGGACCGGGGCGGTGTTGTCAGTCCGTCCGGAGAGCCGGCGAAGCACCATCCCCGCGTGTTCCCGCAGGGCTCGCGTGAAGAATGTGCGCGAGAAGAACTGCACGGGATTGCGATAGTCCTCGGGCGCCGTCTTCGCCACCACCTGCTCCAGCGCGATCGCGAACTCATCCGGATTAAAAGACCGCCCTTCCCGAACTTCCTGGCGCGGCGTGGCGACCTTGTACCAAGGCTCCATCAATGCGTCCTCCTGCGCAAAATTCCTTTTGGCAATAGCGCGCGAACGTGCTTGCGCACACGCCGGGCAAGCGCTACGGCACGCCGTGCCTCAGACAGCGTGATTTCTCCAAAGCCTGGATAGCGGGCCGTTGTGGCGTAATCGGTCAGCTTGTCCTGTTCTTCTTCGCTAAGACCGAGATCATGACGGTGTTTCAGTATCTGGCTGAGCTTTTTAATATTGTGAGTTTTGGGAAATTCAATTTGCAGACTGGTTAACAGCGCCTTCAAATACTTCTCGACAGCCTGCTGGGCATGAAAGCACACCACATCTGTGGGACAATCTTCTGTCCTGAGAAGAGCGGCAGCGGCCGTCAAGTCACTTTCCGCTTTGGCCACCCACTCTAAGGTGATCTGCGCCGTTTCCTCAGGAGCGGGCATACAAAACCTTTCCTTCTTTCACCGCGGGATACTCAATCGTGCCGACGACATTCTGGCGCCATGCGAATTCCTCCGGACTTGTGACAATGATGTCGATGGGAACTCGAATGTCGTGGAGCGCCACACGGATCTCAACTTGTTTTTTGTGTTTCAGGCCCTTGAACGGCATTACCACCAGCAGATCCACGTCGCTGTCGGGTCCTGCTTCGCCGCGCGCGTGCGAGCCGAACAGGATCACGCGCTCGGGATGGAAGTCCCGCACGATCCGCTGTACCATCCTCTGAATCTCCCGTGCAACACCTGGCTTTGTCCTGGGCATCGTCTTCACCTTGGCATGGCCAGCAGCATGGCGTCGAGCAGGCGTTTTTCTTCGCTGCCCTTCGGATAGAGCGCAGAGAGCGCGTTCGCAAGACGCAGGAAATAGGGGCCACGCTCCTGTTCCGCTCTGAGCAGCGCGCGAAGCGCATTGGTGCGGCCCCCAGCCTGCAAGAGCATCGCCGCGTGGACGCGGTCGAGCGTCGTCGCCTCCGGCTGAGCCGCGGGAGCGTCGCCGGCCATCTCCACGGCGATCCGGCGCCGGCGCCCATCTGCCTTGGCAGGTTTGACGTCCTCGTCGGGGAACAGGGCCAGTTGACGCGTCGCAGCGAGCGGGTCCTTTTCGAGCAGATCGGCGACTGCTTCTCTGCCATCCTGTCCAAACAGGAGCTTGGCGCGCTCGCTCACCGCGAGCAGCCGGACCACGCCTTTCCTGGTCTCGATGATCCGGTTTTCCCATTTGGGCAGGTTGATCCCGAGCGGCTGGGCGAACCTCCGGACGACGTCGAAAACCAGGCTGTAGCCTTTGCCCGCTCTGGGCGTAGCGCCTTCCTCATCTTCCTCTTCCGCCACTTCGTCTTCTTCGGGCTCTTCGCTTGCGGCGAACTCGCCGTTGGTGCTTTGCAGGGTCCACAGGAACAGCGCCGTCAGCCGGGCGTCCTCTTCGACTGCGCCCGCGGCGCCGTTGCGCGCGCGCGCCTCCGCGGTGCCGAGCACCTGCTCGAGCGCCGTGCGGCCCACCACCTCCCAGACCTTTTCGAGGTATTCGGCGAGGCTGACTTCGCGGCCGTCGGCAGTTTCGACTCGGGCGTAGCGTCTGAAGATCTCCAGCGCCGGCCCGATGCAGGCAAAGACGAGATCCGCGCCGCGCACGCCCTCCGATTCGAGGCGCTCCATCCAGTCGCAGACGCGTTTGGGCAGCTCGCGGAGGACTTCGGCCCAGTCACCGGTGGGCGCGTCCTCGGGACGCGGGCGGCAGACGAGGTGAACGCTTGTGGCTAGGGCAGCGGACTCGCGGGATCTGAGCCGGTTCGGCCGCTCCGTAGCAATGGGCCACGAAGCCGTTATTACCCAACCGCCAGCGATGAGGCCTGAAAGCAAAGCCTCCCATCCCTCTGTTGTCTTGTGCGCGAACACAACCGAACTGATTCCATCAATCCTCAGAAGCCGCTGGCCTGCTCCGAAAGCGACCGCCATCTCGCGCTCGAAGAAAGCACGGTCCTTCGGTTGCCCGTCAAATTTCCTGGTCTCATCCTGCACGATCTCGTTTGTTTTTGGGGTGAGTGGGTTCGCTTGATCGAAGGGATCACGCAAGGAATCGCCGTTAGATATGACGCGCTTCAGCCACACGAAGAAGAAATCAGCAAGGTCTGAGTAGGGGACCGCATCGTAGTAAGGGGGATCCGTGAACCACACGGCTGCGCTTCCGTCGGGAAGAGGTGAAGTCCTTGCGTCCGTGAGGTGGGTCTGTCCACTTATTGGTAAAAGAGGAGCTGCCTCTACGGCTTGAGCCTTGACTCCTAGACCGTGCAAGAAGCTACCTGTGGATTCAGATAGAAGTGCAGCCTCAGCAAAGTCCCAAATCATCGGGAGAGCCTGTCGCCCGAAAACACCCAGTATTGTCTCCATGTAGGGTTCTGGACTCCACCGGCACAGCGAAGAGGATCTCTCGGTAGTATGGTTGAGCATTAAGGCAAGTAGGTCGCCAAGAACCTTCGACGACTTACCCGCGCTGCGACTCAATCCGGCTAGTATATGGAGCGCCACCTTCTGCCGCGCGGTGAACAGGTCGCCCCACTGGAGCATGCCGTACTTCTGTACGCTGAACGCGCGCCCCGCCCCTGAGCCACCGCCGGCAGGCGTTGGCTCATCCGGCGCCGGGCACAGCCCCTTGCGCCCGCCGCGCTCCCACTCGTCGAGGATCTTCTTCAGCCGCCGCTGCGCCTTCCACACCGCCTGGTAGTCGGCCTCAGTTGGCAGCCGATAGTGCCGCCCCTGCTCGCCCGGCTTCAGCGTCACCACCGCCAGCAGCCGCGCGCCCCCTGTCCGCCGGCCTCGCTCGTCGAACACCGTATCGGCGCCGCCGCATTGCGCCGCAAGCTGCGCCCGCACGCGCTCCGGCGGAAGCACGATGTTGCATGCGGGACATGCCGCCTTGGCCCGCGTCACCGTTCCCGCCGGGACTTCCTTTTCGGACTTCGGCTCGAAAACCTCGAATTGAATCTCAGGCGGCGCTCCCTTGTGCCGCACCACCGTGTACCGTAGCGCCCGTTTGCGGTTCGCCTTCTTGCACAGCCAGAAGGACCGCACCAGCGGGATCTCCGCGCCGCAGTGGGGCGATTCGCACCGCACCGTCCGCGCCCACAGATAGGCGATAGGCGCAGCGCCGTCTGGATCGCCGGGATAAAACTCGGCCAGCTCCTTTTCCGCTTCCCGTTTGATCTCGGCGCCCACGCGCCGCAGCTCTTCGGCCAGCTTCGGGCCGTGCCGCGGGATGTCCTCGAGCATCACCTTGAGGATCAGGCAGGCCACCGGGTTCAGGTCGCTGGCAAAGGCGTCACAGCCGACGCGCAGCGCCTCGAGCGGAATCGATCCGCCGCCGGCAAAGGGATCCACCACCAGCGGCGGCTCCTCCGGATACGCCGCCCGCACCAGCGCGCGGCTGGCCTCCAGATATTTGGGATGCGCCGCGAGATCCCAGTTGGCGAAGTCCGCGATGAATTTCAGGAGCGCCTTCCGCAGGTCTCCATCGGACGGACCCGGCGCGCCCTGTACCGAGGGCAGCAACTCCCGCGCCTTCTGCTTGAAGTCAGCCGGGCAACACGGATCGCAGGGGTCGGGCCAGAGCAGGGCGAGCAGCATCGCCCGGCAAGAGGCCAGCGGCCGCCGCGCCCACCACAAGTGCAGCGTGGAGGGATGCCCATGCCGGATCGACTTCTCCCGCGCCGCATGCCGCGAGACTTCGGCGATGGGAAAATCGACTTCCGCCAGCCGCTTGCACTCCTTGGGGATCATTGACCGCCTCCTGCGAACGTCCAGATTCCGTTTTCCCCGATCTCCCAGTCAGCAACGCGGCCGTCGCGCGCTCGTGAACCCGGTATCCACAACGGCGATTCCGAGACCTTACGAAACGGATCGGCTTTCGTTCGATCCCACCCTGCAAGCAGTTCCTGACTGCCGACAATCTCCGGAACATGATCGGCAGGCCGGGCATGTGCGAGAAGATGGCCGCTCTGAACCACTGGCGCGTCCTGATTCAACGACACTTCGGCCCCGAAAACCTCGGGAGCCGACGTCATATCCAGGCGACACAGCCGGCCGAGTCCGTAGCGCGTGTCGCCGCCCAGAAAGAGATCAGTGAGGTCGCGCAGTTCCGGCAAGTCCCCCTTAAGGAATACGTAGCCCGCAAAGGCGACGGGAGATTTGATGTCTCGCCACTGGGGCAACACGCATTCGGTTTCGCGCAAACTACCTTCTTCGGCGCTGTCGGAATCGGGATCAATGGCGGTCCCCGGGCGGGCATCCAATAGCCGGAGGCGCATCTGACGGTTGGTAAGGTCGTGCTTGCCGTCCGGCTCGTCCTCGCGCCGCCAGACCAAACCATCGCGATCTTCATACCGCGGCAGCCAGGCCGGCCAATGATTCCGGTCGCATTCCGCCGGAAACAGATAGGTGAAGCGGGTGTTCTCATGGAGCGCGGTGCCCTCCGTTTCGTAACTCGGAAAAGCATTCGCACGGCGTCGCGCCAGTTCAGCCGTGAGGGCGCCCCACAGAGCACGCGAGGGCACGTAGAGCCGGCAACGATTCAGGCTCCCAGCGGGTGGCGCGCCCACAAACAGGGGAGATTCCAGCCGCCACGTCCAGCGATAGAGCGTCCAGCTCACTGCGCTTTCGCCTCCCTGGCCTTGGCGTGATAGCGGCCATAGACGAGCGCCTGGCGGAGCAGGTCCCGCGCGAACAGCAACTTGTCGAGATCCCCGGCAAGCGCTTGAAGGGCAGTGAACAAGTCGCCGTTCCCAAGCAGGGGCGACTCTGCGGGAACCTTTTGAAGAAAGTTAGCAAGCTTGGCACTGACATTCCGGCCAGCCGGTCCGCCTTGGGCGTTCAGAGAGAGGAAGCAGGCATAGACGCCTTGCTCTTCCAGCACGCTCAACGCGCTGGTCAGCGTCTTGTCATCGACTTTATCGAGTTGAGCCAGCTTTCTGCCTAGTTCCGCACATTCGACGTCCAGGTTCTGCATCAGGCGCCTCCCGTCTTGCCACCATCGGCCGCAGATGGCTCAGATGGTCCTTTTGGCGAAAGCACGCGAAGCCGTCCCATCCCGCGCGTGCCCATTCCGCCGATCCCTAGGCATTCCAGATAAGGATGCGCCTCCTTTACCACCTCGAAAACTTTCGTCATCTCGTTCACTGCTTCAACCGCACCATTGCCCACCTTGAAGTGCGCCGGGTTCTTCGAGATCACCTCCCACAAGAGCACCGTGGAGCGTGGTAGCGCTTCGTAGGTAAACAGGGCTCGTTCTTCGGCTGCTCCGGTCTCCGGATTGATGGAAACGGAAGTCCGCACTTCCAGATTGCTGTTGACGATGTGGGAGAAAAGCTTATCGGAGACGGCCGCCAGACGTTGGCGGATATACTCCGGAATCTCCAACTTATTCAGGAGTGGACCCGGATCCTGGCCATTGGCGTACTGCTTCACCTGGAGCAACACCCAGCCAAAGTTGAGTGCAGATCCCGCTTGGGACCGAAGAATGACGTCATCCTCCAGATCCGGGTAATTTCCAGCGACCAGCCGCACCGCCCCTGGACACGTGATCCACACGGGCCCTTCGCGCGTCGCCACTGGGAAAAGCAACACCTGGGCATCACTAAAAGCAGCCAGTCCGGCGAATCCGCCGCCAGTGCTTCGAGCGAAACCGAACACGGTGCAGATGGGACAGTCAGGCTTGCCGCAATGGCCTCCCTTACCTTGCTTGTCCGGCTGTCCCTGGCCCGCGCAGTCAGGATACTTATCTTTGGCCATGGCTGCATAGGCGCGGTAGACACCGGCCAGGCTCGAGCCGGGAATCTTCGGCACGCGCGTTACCGGGTCCCGGACAATGGACTGATCCACCCGGCCGAGCCGCCCGCCGCCGGTGCCGACGTGAATCGGATCGACTGCCATCCCTGTGATGCGATGCGTTTTGAAGCTTTCTCCCATGCTCAATCCTCCATTCCCTGCTTCAGCCAGCCCAGATGCCATTCGATGGCCCATTCCAGAATGCCGTCGCGGGCCGCTTCCACCAGGTGTTCCAGCGCCGCCCCGGAAACGCCCAGCCGGTTG
>JAJPJX010000185.1 GCA_021324015.1 Solibacteraceae bacterium
TCCATCACCAGGTAGTCGATGTGCGCGTAGTCCTGGCTCAGCACGCTCTGTATGGTTTCCTCCAAAAACCGCCCCGAATTGTAGGATGGCGTGACAATGCTGACCACTGGCTCCTGCTCGGCTTCCAAACTGCTCTCCCGTCCTTCCCTGAAAAGCTCCTCGAATTCGCCGTTGGGCCCTCAAAACAAACCGCTTAGAGGCGAACATGCGGCAATCGCCCGCCTCCTGTGTTTTAATGAGGTTCAGCGCTCAGTTACAATCCGGCAAACTCCCTATGGCGCACGTGTTCATACAAATTCGGCGAACCTGGAAGCGCGTTCACCGGCGCGCCCGGGAGCTCCGCATGATCTTCCGCGGCCTGACCTCCACCGATCATCCGATCCTGGCCCACATCATTCCCATGCGGCGCTGCAACCTCTCCTGCGCCTATTGCAACGAGTATGACAATTTCTCCAAGCCTGTCCCGCTGGAAACCATGTATGAGCGTCTGGATCGCCTGGCCGGTCTTGGCACTACTATTATCACCATTAGCGGCGGCGAACCACTACTGCATCCGGATCTGGATTTGATCATCAGCCGCATTCGCCGCCACCGCATGATCGCCGGCATGATCACCAACGGCTATCTGCTCACCGCCGAGCGCATCCAGCGCCTCAACCGCGCCGGCCTCGAGCACCTCCAGATCAGCATCGATAACGTCCTGCCGGACGATGTCTCCAAGAAAAGCCTGAAGGTGCTGGATCGAAAACTTCAGCTTCTGGCGGAGCACGCGGAGTTCCACGTCAATATCAATTCCGTGGTTGGCGGTGGCATCCGCAACCCGCAGGATGCCCTGGTGATCGGCAAGCGCGCCGTGGAACTGGGATTCACCTCGACCGTGGGTATCATCCATGACGGCGGCGGCCAGTTGCAGCCCCTCAAACCGGAGGAGCGTGAAGTCTACAATCAGATGCGCGGTCTGGAAAAGAGCAGCTACGCCCAGATCAACTACTTCCAGGACAACATCGCCCACGGCAAGGAGAATCGCTGGCGCTGCCGCGCCGGCTCCCGTTACCTGTACATCTGTGAAAACGGCCTGGTGCACTACTGCTCCCAGCAGCGCGGCTACCCCGCCAAGCCCCTGGCCCAATACACCGTGGACGACATCCGCCGCGAATTCCTCACCGAAAAGACCTGCGCGCCCCGCTGCACCGTGGCCTGCGTACACCAGATCTCGTACATGGACTTCTGGCGCGCTCCCCAAACCCTGACCTCGGGCCCCCAGCCGCAGCCCGATCCGGACCGCCTGGCCCAGCTCCAGTAGGCCGCGCTCCGACCGTCAGCTCCGCATGCGCAGCAGCAGATACAGCCCAGTCAGAGAGAACAGCGCGTCCGGAGACCACGCCGCCAGCGCCGGCGGCAACTGGTTCACGTCCCCGATCTTCTCGAACAGCGTGCCGATCCCCCAGTAGGCGATGGCGATCACGATGCTCACGCCGATGCCCGTCATGGCGCCCCGGTTGCCCACCAGGAACCCGAACGGAATCGAAATCATGGCCATGATCAGCGCGAACAGCGGCACGGAGAACTTGCGGTAAAACTGCACCTGCAACTTCACCGTGTCGAAACCGCGCTGCCGCAGATCGCGGATGTACTCCTCCAGTTGCCGGAAGTTCATCTGCTTGTCCTGCAGCTCCTCGGTCAGAAAGTAGCCCGGGGGCTCGTTGAGCTCCGGAAAGGTGAACACCTGGAACTTGTGATAGGGCCGCCCGCGCCGTCCGTCGAATTCGCGGTTCCAGCCGTTTTCGAAGACCCAGGTTTGGAGCGACGCTTCCCAGTGCGCGCGCTCCGCGGTGATCTGCCGCAGCAGTTGGAAGGTCTCCGGCTGCAACTCGAAGACGCTCACACCCGCCATGGTCTGCTGCGCCTGGTCGAAGTACTTGTAATAGTAGATCCGCGAGCCCCGGCCGAAGATCCACTTGCGGTCCGGACGCAGGTAGCTCTGCGGCGGCTTGCCCTTGATCTCGTTGCGCAGCGCGTCCTGCTTGCGGTTGGCCCCCGGCACGTAATAGTGGTCGAAGGCGAACAACCCTCCGCTCAGCAGGCCGCTGCCCAGCAGAATGGGCAGCGCCAGCCGGTGCAAGCTCACCCCGCACGCCTTGAACGCCGTCACTTCGTTGTGCTTGGTCATCACCCCGAAGGTCACCAGCACCGCCACCAGCACGCTGATCGGCAGAGTGTTGTAGATCAGCGTGGGCGTGAGGAAGAACAGGTAGGTGAACACCTTGATCAGCGGAATCTTGTTCTTCACGATGTCGCTGAGCAGCTCGAAGAAGTTGTAGACTTCCGTCATCGAGACGAAGCTCGCCAGCAGCAGGAAGAGGTAGAACAGAAACGTGGAGAGCACATAGGTGTCCACGATCTGCGGCAGCAGCGGCGTCCGCCCGAAGGAGGAAGCCTGCTGCTGGGGCGCGCGCGGCGCGGCCAGCAGCCGCGACTCCACGAATCCCGTCAGCCGGTCCAGGCGATCCCTCACCGCTCCCAGCAGGTCGCGGTCCCCCGGCCTTTCCAGCCGCGCCAGGAAGGCCACTCCGGCGGTGAAAAACACCGCGTTCGGCAGCCACACTGCCACCTCTACCGGCAGGGTCCTCTGCCGCGCCAGGCCAATCAGCGTGATGAACGCCAGGTAGTAGCAGAAGAAAGCCAGGAACACCGCGTTGACGTATCCCGCCGACTTGCCGCCCTTGCGCGTGGACGCCCCCAGTGGGATGCCTACCAGGGCCAGCACAATGCACGCCAGGGGCAGCGCCAGCCGGCGGTGC
Organism: Solibacteraceae bacterium; assembly: GCA_021324015.1. Taxonomy (GTDB): domain Bacteria; phylum Acidobacteriota; class Terriglobia; order Bryobacterales; family Bryobacteraceae; genus JAJPJX01. Next base: position 2,802 of record JAJPJX010000185.1, read on the forward strand.
AGCTCGATGCGCGCTTCCACCCAGTCCGGTCCGCTCCGGGAAAGCGGAATCAGTTCCCGGGTATTCATCTCGCTCATGGGATGCCGGTGCACTTCCGAGGGAGCCTGCGCCTGCAAGGCTTGCTGCCCGCTGGGGAAGAAGGCGTCGTTGGCCACCCCGTCCTTGCCCATCTCGTGCGTGCTGGCATCCTTCAGCGAAAGCTGGATGCGGTTGTGCTCGATGTCCGGCACCGCCACCGCTTCGTGCGCCACCGTGATCAGCGGGCCATCGGCCTTATCGCGCAGGCCGCTGGTGCGCTGCTCCGGCGGCGTCACGTCCGCAATGAACACGTTGCGCCACAACGTCACCGGGCCCGGCCGCACGTCGCCCACGTAAAGAATGGTGTTCGGGAAGTCTTCCTCGAACACGCGTGGCTGGATGTCGGCCGAAAGCTGCGTCGCCTCCAGCTTGTTGATCACCCGCACGCGCTCGCGCATGGCCAGCGGCGTGAGCCGCAGCGACGCCGCCCCCGCCACGGCCGTCGCCAGCATGGCGAAAAACAGCACCGGCGTGATGACCGTCCGGCTGGAAACTCCGGCCGCGCTCATGGCCGTGATCTCGCCGTCCCCGGACATCCGCCCCAGCCCGATCAGGATCCCCACCAGCACCCCAAACGGAATGGTCAGCGGCAGCAGTGGCGGCACGGAGAGCAGGAACAGGTACAGGATGGTTTCCGGTTTGGCCGAACTGCGCACCAGGACTTCAAAAATGCTCCCCACGCCTTGCAGAAAGATCACCGCCGTGGCGAGCAGCGTGCCCAGCAGCGCGCTCGTCAGGATCTCCCGGAAGACGTAACGGTTAAGAATTCTCCACATGTTCGAGCCGTGACCGTCAGGGAGCGGCCGTCCCCCCGCCCGTTCCAATCTCCGGCGCGGGCACGACAGGCAACTTCGGCAGTTCTTCATCCAGCGGCGCCAGTTCCAGATCGTCGATCAGCACCGACGGCGCCACCACGCTCGTTTCCGCCACGTAAGCCCCCGCGCCAATCAGCGCAAACGGCGCGCCGTTCTCCAGGAAGTCGAACACATTCTCATCGTTCCCGGCCGCCACAATATCCTTGAAGGAACGCGCGTTCAGCCCGCGGAACCGCAGTCCCCGCACCGCTTCTTCCCGCCCGTCCGGATACACCCGGTACACCCGCAGCGGCAGACTCACCGGGTGGCTGCCGCCGGATTGCGCGGAACTGCTCAGCAAGCGCCGAACCTCCTCGAACGACGCCGACGAAGGAAAATCCATCTTCCGCACGATCACCCCATAAGGCCGGCCGCGCGCCTGGCACATCTCCAGCAGTTTCTTCTTCAGCTCCTCCGGAGGCACGCTCTCTTCGGCTTTCACGAACAGGTTGCTGATGGCGGCGGCATTGGCCCCGAAGCTCCCCGGGAGCCGCGCCCGTCCGTTGGATCCGGAAAACCCGCGCACCGGCTGCCGGGTGAGCAGAAAGCCCTTCAGCACGCCCTTCTCCACCAGCGAGAGCGGCTTCGGCGCCACGCCTTCCAGGTCGACTTCGTAGCTGCCGAACAGACGCCGCCCGTGCCACTCCTGGCGTGTGGCGTCGTCGGTGACGTCCATCCATTCCGGCAGGATGCGCGCCCCCTGCCGCCCCTCCAGTTCGCTGTAGCCGAAGGCGCCCGGACGCCCCGGCTCCATCACCGGCCGGCGCTTCGGCGCCAGGTTCCGCCCCAGGACTTCGGCGAACAATTGCGCCGCCGCTTCCCCTTCAAACAGGACCGGCCCGCTGTAGGTGTCTCCCTGCGGCGCTTTCGTGCGCGCGGTAAGCTGCGCCGCCATCTCGGAAACCGCCCGGCCCATCTCAGCCTCGCCCGGCAGCCCGTCGAACGCCCGCGCCTCGAACACCACGCCGTCGCGCAGCGTCATTCCGTCGGGCGCCTGCGCGGCGGCCTGCACCCGCACATACGCCATGGCCTCCGGGTAGCGCACCTCCGTCCCCTCGGAAGTCACCAGGTAATGCACCGATTGGGCCGCGCGGAACTCCGCGCCGGATGTCTTGATCTCCGGATAGCGCGCCAGCACCTGCGAGAGCGCCCGCACTCGCCCGATCCACGCGTCCCGGTCCAGCGCCAGCGGCCGGTCCGGCTCCAGCAGGCGCACCGGTTCGGCCTTCGCAAAATCGTCGATCTGCTCGCTCACCGCCACGTTCTTCAGCGCCGCGCGCTTCCGGGAGATCGCCTCGAGCGCCGATTTGTAAGCGCGGTCCGTCTCCAGCCACAGATATCGCCGCAGGACCCCGTCCACGTCTTCCAGGGGGAACCGCCCCAGCGCGTAGCGCGAGCCGAATGCCAGGTCGCTGCCCACGTAGTTGGTGTTGTCGAAGCGGTAGCTCCCCACCCGCACGTCCACGTCCGGCAGGCGGAAGCGGTCGTCGCGCGTCGAAACCAGTCCGCCCAGCATCGCCGAAACAGAAAAGCCTTCCCCGTCATCCACCGCGTAGGAAATGAAATACGGCGCCTCCAGGTTCACCATCCGCAATCCCATCGAGCGCGCCATTTCCGCGTGCATCGCGCGCAGCAGGCCGTCGGTGCCTTGGGCTTGCGCCGCCGCGGCGAGCGCCAGCGCCAGAAGCAGAGGCGCCGGCTTCATTCTCCCGCCCCGGAATCCGTGGGAGGCGGCAGCAGCGGCGGCCGGTCCTGCGCCTTGGATTTCTTCTCGATTTCGATCTCCGAAACCAGCAGCGCCGGCGAGACCGCCGCCACCGGCACGCTGCCCGATTCGGCGCCGCAGTATCCGTTGAAGACTTCCGCCCGGTCCGACGTGGCCAGGATCTTGGCAAAACTGGCCAGCGGCGTCCCCACGATGTCCACTCCCCGCACCAGTTCGTCCTTGCGCCCGTCGGCGTACACCCGGTAGACCACCAGCGGCAGCACTTTGAACGCCTGAATGCCGCCGCGCCCCGTGTTCGTGAACCCTCCGGTCACCTCCTGAAAGTACAACCCGTACGGTTTGCCCTGGCGCTTGATTTCCTCGATCAGCATCTCCCGCAGGCGCGCCTGGGATACCGCGCGGGAAGACTCCACCAGCAGGTTCGACTGCCGCGAGACCACCTCCGCCCCCGGCTGCCTGCGCCCGTGCCCGTTCGAGTGGTCGAACCCGCGAATCGGCGACCGCGACATCAGGAAGGTCTTCAGCGTGCCGTTTTCCACCACGCGTACAAGCCGCGCCGGCGCGCCCTCGTCGTCGTAATCGTACCAGCCGTTCAGGTCCAGGTCCGCGGCCTTCCGTCGCGTGGGATCGAACACCACCGAAAGAAACTCCGGCAGCACCTTGCTCCCCACGCTGCGCGTGAAGGTCTGCCCTTCGGTGATGTCCTTCTGCCGGTGCCCTTCCACGCGGTGCCCGAAGATCTCGTGAAAGAAGACGCCCGCCGCCCTGCCCGAAAAGATCGCCGGGCCCACGAACGGCTCCGCCACCGGCGCGTGCAGCAACCCGGTCAGGTCCTCCGCCACCCGGTCCACCGCCGCCATCACCGTGCGGTCGTCCGGCAGGCCTTCCGGGGCGGTGGCCTCGAAACTCTCGTAGGTGGCCAGGTCCATCCCGTCCTCGGCCTTCCCTTCCGCCGAAATCACGATCCGCGCATAGCCGCGCCCGTGCTCCAGGCGGCTGCCTTCGGTGTTGACGAAGTAACGCGTATCGCTCTGCGCCGTCACGCTGACCTGCGCCGTCAACACCCCCGGATAGCCGCGGAACCGCGCGGACCACTTCCGCGCGCGCGCCGCCCACTCCTGCGCCGCGAACCGCACCACCGGGGCCGCTTCCACGCGCACCGCGGCTTCTTCGTGCGAAAAATCGTCCGACGGGTCTTCCTCGGCCACGTTCACCTGCGTATTGGTCCGGATCTGAATCAGGCGTTCCGCCGCCGCCCGGTATGCCCGGTCCGTCTCCAACCAGATACGCCGTTTCAAGGCGTCCGCGTTGTCGTCCAGCGAGAGCAGCGCCCCGCTGGTGAACCGCCCCCGCTGCCCGCGCACCCGGTGATAGTTGTCCAGTTTGGGCGATCCCACCCGTACGCACACATCCAGGCGCCGGTCGCGGCTGTGCCCCGTCCCCGCGAGGGCTCCCAGCGAAGCCGAAACCGCGTAGGCCTCCTGTTCGGTCACCTCATAGGCCAGGTAATAGGGAGCCGGGTCTGCTTTCTGTTGGAGGACGGAAAAATTGCGCTGGAGTTCCTGCGTCATGGCGTCCAGCAGAACAGAGGAATCCGCCGCCACCGCCGGAACCATCGAGAGGAACAGGACCACGCAGGCCGGAGTGCGCACGTTCAAATCCAAGCATAGCAGGAGAATCGGAGGGCCCAGAGCCTGGGCTCCTCGCCTCACCACTCGATGCGGCCTGCCACCACTGTGGAACAGGCGCCGGCCGACGAAGCTCCCGCACGCCCCGTGAAGGAATTGAAGGTGCTCACCGTGGCCCAATCAACGGATCGGCGACTACGTCCAAGTGGCTAAGGCGCTGCGGATCGCCGGGTCGGCTTGGACGTTCATCCGGAAAGCCGCTTCAGATCCAAGGCAAAGGCCAATGCGTCCTTGAGTTGCTCCATCACGGCTGCAGAAACCTTGCCAATCTTGCGTTCGAGACGCACCGTTGGCAGAGATCCCAACCCTTGAACATTAGCTACTGATTCGCGATCAAGGAACGCAAGCCGCGGCAGCGGCACCTCATAGGGACTGTCCCTCCGCTGGGTGGTGAGGGGCGCATACAAAACGAGAGATCGTGGCGGGTCAGGGTCTTCTCGGGAGACGATGACGACGGGACGCGTCTTGGCAGCGAGTCCCAGGTCCGCGAGCCAGATCTCACCGGGCCGGGGGTTCATCGAGCAGGTCGAGGACTTCCTGTTCGGCAGCGCGCGAGCGCGCAACGTCAAGAACGTCGTGGTCAGCGAGTTCTATTACCTCGTTGATGCGCTCTCTGGCTTCTGCGGCCGTCTCGGGTTTCCACTCGCGCAGCCGAGCATCGAGCTTCTCCGCCAAGGTGTCCATGGCCTGTCCTCGCTGCTAGTTTAGCGCACTGAGCCTCCGTGATCTTGCCATGTACTCCACTGAGGGCGCCAGGAGGCCCCAGTGCATGAAGCGTGGCAAGCGCGGCCGAAGCCGCAAGTCTTCTCCGAAGCTGACCTTGAATCTGCCTGATCTCGACCAGGCTAAATCGGCAGTCCTGAACAGCCTACCCTCGAAGGAATCCCAGCGGGGATACCGACACGCAATAGACGAGTTCGTCGCGTGGTACTGCTCTGAACCCAGGCTCTCGTTCAACAAGGCCGTCGTCACCCGCTATCCGCGAATGGCCGGGCGAGGAAGAAGAGCAAACTCGCGGCAAGCGGCATAGCTACGGCTGCCGCCGCGGGCCACCAGCCTTCGCCACCAATGGTCGCGATAACAATTGAAGGAGGAGCGAAAGAATCAGTATCGGGGCGTTCAGGTGATCTGGGTACTCCAGCCTGGGAAGCCGAAGACCCGAGGTCTCGCTCAGAGCTCGCCACGCTCGCCGCCTCTTTGCCGATGCCGCTGTGGGCGATTCCGGCGGGCTTCCCAACAACCTCGATGGAATGGTAAGTCGGAGGCCATGCCGTCACTTGCCGGAAAACGCGCTGTGGTTCTTTGTGGCTGGCGATTGCGGTTGGAGCCTCATGAAGGCGACGTGGGTGAGGGCGCGCCGGGGTACGGGCACACTACGGCTCAAGCGGGGCTGTCTGGCGAATGGGGAGGTGATCGTCACCGCCCCGGCCCTCCGCGTTTTGGCGGGGACCGGGGCGGGGTGAAACGTAACGGGGCTTATTGGCGGCAGTCTCCGGGGGGAAA
>JAJPJX010000203.1 GCA_021324015.1 Solibacteraceae bacterium
GAATCGACTTCGCCCCCCGGGCCGTACCACGCTCGCCGCAGGCTCCCGCAAATCTAATTTGACAAAAATGTCGGTCTAAGCAGGGGAAGATCCTGACCCGTTACACCCGTCGTAGACCTGATACCCGTCGGTTTGTAAGATACCTTCCCATCCCCCGAGAAACTTCAGCGGACCCTCGCGCCCTCGCCCCAACTGGAAGTCGAAGACTGTTTCTCCTCCCGGCTTTCCGTATTGCCACAGGTACGCCTGATGGTCGGCTCCGCGTTTGTCGTGCATCTGCACCGGCACGATCGTCTCGTCCGCCTGCAGGTAACGGGCACGCAGCAGATCCTGCCGCATGGCCGTCACCACCGGCACCAGCAGTTCCCCCACCCGCATCACCCAGCCGTCCAAGGTGGCCCGTCCGATTTCCAATCCCGCTTCCCGCTCCAGGATCGCCGCCTGCCGGTACAGCGGCAGATGATCCGCATACTTGGCGATGATTGTCTCCACAACCACGCTGTCGCTGGCGAGACCCTTCTCTACGATCCGCGGCGCCACCGGAGCCATCGTCACCGAGCCCTGCTCGCAGCTGCGGCAGGCGCGCTTCTCGCGCTTGATCATGCGCACGAAGTACCGCGCCGGCTCGACGTCCAGCAACTCGCTCTCGTCGTATCCGATGACCGTCGTTTCGGCGCCGCATGCTCGGCAGGTGGGATCCGCGCCGTGCACGATTTCCTCGACCCGCGGCAGGTTCTCCGGCAGGGGTTTGCGTCCCGGATGCGGCTTCCGCTCGCGCGGCGGCGCCACCGTCAGTGGCGGACGCTTTGTTTCCGCCTCTACTTCGTCCAGCGTTGTGCCCGGTTCCTGATCGGCCAGCAGTTCCAGTTGCAGATTGTTGAGGCTCTCGCTCTTCGGCCCCAACAGTTTCACTCGAAACTGCCGCAGCTCTTCGACGAGCGACTGGATCTTCAGGTTCGCCCAGGCCAACTCACGTTCGAGGGTTGCGATGCGCGCCTGGGGATCGGGGTGGGTCACGGGTAAGTTCTATTGTAAGTTAGATCGCGAGTTAGTGCGAGCACTTTCTCACATAAGTGGAAGAAAATGTTCTATGCCGCCGGCAAGCGGCGCAGCCAGTTCTTTCGCGGCCGTGCTTCGGCCATATCCAGCCCGTTGAGCAACAGCGCGAGTTCTTCAGGCCGCATCGAAAGGCAACTTCCCTCCGTTGCCGCGGGCCAGCGGAAGCGTCCCTTCTCCAGACGCTTGGCGCACACCCATAGGCCGCTTCCATCCCACACCAGAACCTTGAGCCGCGTGCGGCCCCGATTGGAAAACAGGAACAAGTGACCGCTCAACGGATCCTGGCCGAGGCGATCGCGCACCAGGCCGTAGAGCCCGTCGAAGCCCTTCCGCATGTCCACCGCCTCGATGGCGATGTAGATCTTCGTCGCCGGACCCAGCCCGAACATCAGGCGCTTTCCGCGACCCGAATCAGCCGAGCAAGTGCCGTGTCCGAGAATCCCCACCCGCTGGCGATGCGGCGGCCATTGCCGAGCATCAGCACAAAGCCCGCGCCCGGCTCCTGTGGAACGTCCAACTTCACCCGCACCAACTGCTGGGGCTGCTCGCTTCCTCTGGCCCGACGGGCGTAACGCCCCAGCGTGCTCAACTTGATCCCGGTCTGCTGGCAGAAGTCGCGATGCGACAGTCCGCTCGCCTGCAGTTCCTCCACGATCTTCTGGATCTCTTCCGCCGTCCGTCGTCGCGCCATGCCGACAGTCTGACGGCAGTCGGCCCCGCGCATCAAGAGGGGTTCGTCAGACGCTTACTTTGAAGCCGCCGGGAATCTATAATAAGGGGTCATGACGAAAAGCGAGATTCTGTCCTTTATTACCGATATCGGCATTGTGCCCATCGTGCGCACGAACAGCGCCGAAAGCGCCATCAAGGCGGTAGAGGCCATCTATCAGGGGGGCGTGCGGGCCGCGGAAATCACCATGACGGTGCCGGGGGCCGTGAAGGCCCTGGAGAAGGTGGCCGACAAGTTCGGCGGCAAGATCGTGCTGGGCGCGGGCACTGTGCTGGATCCCGAGACGGCGCGCGTGTGCATGCTCGCCGGCGCCGAGTTTTTCGTCACCCCCAGCCTCAAGGTCAGCACCATCGAGATGGCCAAGCGCTATTCCAAAGTGATCTGCCCGGGCGCGCTGACCCCCACCGAAGTGCTCACCGCCTGGGATGCCGGCGCCGACGTCGTCAAGATCTTCCCGTGCGGCAACGTGGGTGGTCCCAAGTACATCAAGGCGCTCAAGGGGCCTTTCCCACACATCGAGATGATCCCCACCGGGGGCGTGAACCTGGAAACAGCCGGCGAGTTCCTCAAGGTCGGCGCCTGCGCGGTGGCCGTCGGCAGCGAACTCGTGGACGGCAAAAGCATCAAGGAAGGGCGCTATGACATCATCGAGGAGAGGGCCCGGCAATACCTGGCGGTGATCGCCAAGGCCCGCTCCGAGATGAGGGCCGCGGCTTAGCCGGATGCGGCCGCCCTCGTGTTTACAAGACTTTACAAACCGTCGGAAAGGTCCAGCGGCTCCGGCGCGCGTCGTGGGCTACACTGTAGGGGTCTACTATGGCCGTCAGTAAGGAGTTATTGGAAATTCTGGTCTGCCCGATCTGCAAAGCCGCGGTCGAATTGAAGCCCGATCAGAGCGGGCTGAAGTGCGTCCAGTGCCACCGGGTCTATCCGATTCGGGAAGATATCCCGGTGATGCTGGTCGATGAGGCGAAGATCGAGGAATAGTCCCGCCAGTCGAGATGCCACACGTCCTGGAATCGCTGCCGAACGGCGGCCGCGTCGCCGTCATTCGCCTCCGCTCGCTGGGCGACTGCGTGCTCACCACGCCGGCGCTGGCGATTCTGAAACAATCGCGGCCGGACCTGGAAGTCGGCATCGTGGTGGAGGACCGCTTTCGCGCCGTTTTCGAAGGGAATCCCGATCTTTCGGCCATCCTGCCGCCGTCGCACGGGCTGCTGCGGCGGTGGCGGCCGCACTTGTGTCTGAATCTGCACGGGGGCGGCACCAGCGCCCGGCTGACGGCTCTTGCCGGGGCCCGCTGGCGGGCCGGGTTTGCGCATTTCCGCTACGACTTCCTGTATGACATCCGCATCCCCCGGGCGCAGGAGATCCTCGGTGTCGAGCGCACCGTGCACACCGCCGAGCACCTCGCGGCTGCCATGTTTTACCTGGGAGCGCCGCGCGTGGAAATTCCGCGGGCCAGGCTTTTCGCCGCCGACCGTCCCGCGGGACCGCCCTACGCCGTGATCCACCCGTACGCATCGGAGCCAGCCAAGACCTGGCGGAGTTCCGGCTTTTGCAAGGTGGCCGAATACCTGGAGCAATCTTTCGGGCTCGAACCGGTTTTCATCGCCGGGCCGGGAGAGGAGCTTTCGGCCTTTGCCCGCTGGCGGACGCAAGTGGGGGCGCCGCTGGGGGAACTCAAGTCCCTGCTGCGCCGGGCCTCCCTGTTTGTGGGCAACGATTCCGGGCCGGCCCATATGGCCGCCGCCTTCGGACTGCCGGTAGTGGCGATTTTCGGCAACTCCGACCGCGAGGTGTGGCGTCCCTGGAAGACCCCTTCCGAGGTCATCTGGAGCCCGCAGGGCATCCGCTCCGTGACGGACGAACAGGTTCTGGAAGCCCTCGAGCGGCTGCGGGTCCACGCATGAGAGACCTGCTGCGCCTGCTTCGCTACGCGCGCCGCTACTGGCTGTACCTGCTGGCTTCCGTGGTGCTGATGGCCTGCGTGGGCGCGGCTCACGGCATGATCGCCCTGCTGGTGGGTCCCATCTTCGACCGGGTATTGAATCCGGCTTCCGCGGATGCCCCGGTCCTCCTGTTCACCGACCCGGTCTTCGGCCATCGCGTGTACCTGGAAGATATCGTCCCCGCCTCGATCCACAACGTGGCCAGCATGGTGGCCTGCGCCATCCTGACCATTTTTCTGGTGAAGGGCCTGTGCGACTATCTGGCGAACTACCTGGTCAACTTTGTGGGCTGTTCAGCGGTGACGGACCTGCGCAACACGGTGTTCGACAAAGTGCTCAAGCAGGGAGCGCAGTTTTTCGAAGCGCATTCCACGGGGCGCCTGATGTCGTCGATCATGAACGACATCGAGAAGATTCAGGTGGCCACGTCGCACATCCTGGCGGATCTGCTGCGGCAGAGTTTCGTGGTGCTCGGGCTGCTGTTCGTGATCCTGCACAAAGACTGGCGGCTGGCCCTGGTGAGCCTGACGGTCCTGCCGGTGGTGATTGTACCCACGGCGCGCATCGGCAGGCGCATCCGGCGCACCAGCCGGCGTTCGCAGGATAACGCCGCCGAGCTGAACCAGATCCTGCAGGAGACTCTCAGCGGCCACCAGGTGGTGAAGGCGTTCGGCGCCGAGGCATACGAGTCGCGGCGCTTCCGCGCGGCGGCGCATCGCCTGCTGAAGACCAATCTGCGCTACGTGCTGCAGCAGGCCATGTCATCGCCGCTGATCGAGCTGTTTGGCGCGCTCACCATCGTGGGACTGCTGTGGTATGCCCGCAACCAGATCAAGGTGGGCAGCATGACCGCCGGGCAGTTCACCAGCTTCGTCATCGCGCTGCTCATGATGTACGAGCCCGTGAAGCGCCTCACCGGGATTCACAACATCTTCGAGCAGGCCATCGGGGCTTCGCAAAAGGTCTTCGAATACCTGGAGCACATCGAGGAGATCCGCGACCATCCGAGCGCGGCGCCGCTGGAACGCTTTGAGCAGGGCATCGTCTTCGAGGACGTCAGCTTCCGCTACCCTTCGGTGTCCAACGGCTACCAGTTGCGGAACGTGACCCTGTCGGTGAAGGCGGGAGAGGTGGTGGCGCTGGTAGGGCCGAGCGGGGCGGGCAAGACCACGCTGGTGAACCTGGTGCCGCGCTTTTACGACGTCAGCTCGGGCCGGCTGTGCATCGACGGCCGCGATATCCGCGAGTTCCAACTGGCGTCGCTGCGCGACAAGATCGGCATCGTGGCCCAGGATACGTTCCTGTTCAACGATACAGTGGCCAACAACATCGCCTACGGCCGGCCGGACGTGCCGCCGGAGGCCATCCGCACGGCGGCCCAAACGGCCCTGGCCGAGGAGTTCATCCAGCAGCTTCCGGAAGGCTACCAGACGCTGATCGGCGAGCGGGGCGTGAAGCTCAGCGGGGGCCAGCGGCAGCGCCTAGCCATTGCGCGCGCCCTGCTCAAGAACGCGCCCATCCTGATTCTGGACGAGGCCACCTCGCACCTGGACACCGAATCGGAGATGCTGGTGCAAAAGGCGCTGGCGAACCTCATGGCCGGGCGCACGGTCATCGTGGTGGCGCACCGGCTCTCCACCATTCGCCGCGCGCACAAGATTGTGGTGCTGGAGAGCGGGCGGATCTGCGAGATCGGGACACACGAGGAACTGGTGAACCGGGGCGGGGTTTACCAGCGGCTGCACGAACTGCAATTTGTCGAGGCCGGGGCGGTAATGGATCTGTGAGCGTGCGCAGCATGACGGGATTCGCCCGCGTGCGGAAGCTGGTGGACGCCGGGGAGATCGTCTTCACCATCAAGAGCGTCAATCACCGGGGCCTGGATCTGCATTTCAATCTGCCCGCGGAACTGGACGCTTACGAGAGCGCGCTGCGATCGGCCATCAAGGCCCGCGTGGCGCGCGGCCACGTGCAGGTACACATCCTGTTTCACCGCACGAAGTCGGCCGGCGGGGGCGCCCTGAACCGCCCCATGCTGGAGGCCTGGCTGGCGGCTTTCCAGGAGGCCGCGCGGGACTTCGGGATGGCAGGCAAGCCCGACCTGAATGCCGCGCTGCGCCTGCCGGGAATGTTCCAGGAGGCCCCCGGGGAAGAAGACGAAAGCCTGGAGCCGTTCCTGCTGGAGGCTGCGGGCGAAGCGCTTAACCTGCTCGACCAGTTCCGCGCGCGCGAAGGCGCCGCCATCGCGCGCGAAATGCACCAGCGCTGTGCGGCGATCCGCGACCTGGTGTCGCGCATGGAACAGATCCGCGCCAAAGCCGTACCCATGTTTCAGAAGCGCCTGAACGAGCGGCTGCGCGACCTGCTGCGGGGGGCCGGGATCGATTCGCAGCGGCTGGTGCAGGAGGCGGCTCTGCTGGCCGACCGCAGCGACGTCAGCGAGGAACTGATCCGCCTGAAGACGCATGCCGGCCAGTTGGAAGGGCTGTTGGAGTCCAATGGCGAAGCCGGCAAGAAGCTCGATTTTCTGCTCCAGGAGATGAACCGCGAGGCCAACACGGTGCTTTCCAAGACCGGCGGCCTGGGCGACCTGGGCCTGACGATCACGGACCTGGCCCTGGCCGCCAAGGCGGAAATCGATAAGATTCGGGAGCAGTCGCTGAACCTGGAATGACTACCGTTTTCATCATTTCGGCGCCCTCCGGCTCGGGCAAGTCCACGCTCGTGGGCCGTCTCCTGGAACGAGACAGAAATCTATTGTTTTCTGTCTCTTACACTAGCAGGGCGCCGCGCGGCCAGGAGCGCGAAGGGGAGAATTACCACTACAGGTCCCGGGCCGAGTTCGAGGCCGCCATCGCGCGCGGCGAATTTCTGGAGCACGCCGAAGTTTTCGGCAACTACTACGGCACGCACCGGAGCGTGCTGGATCGCGCCCGCGAGACCGGGAAGGACCTGGTACTCGACATCGACGTGCAAGGTGCGAGACAATTGAAAAGTAAGATTCCGGAAGCGGTTACGATCTTCATTCTCGCGCCGTCGCGGGAAATCCTGGAACAGCGATTACGGGCCCGTGGTGAAGACAGCGATGCCGTGATCGAGCGGCGGCTTCGGGATGCGGCCTTCGAAATTCGAAATTATGATCAGTACGATTATGTGCTGATTAACGAAAACCTGGAGAGGTCGGAGCAGATTCTGGCCTCCATCGTAGAGGCGGAGCGCGTGCGCCGCATTCGCATCGAAGATCAGATCCGCCCCATTCTGGATACCTTTCGCAACGTTTTGAGATAGCCAGAGGAGTTGAGCCAGCCCATGGGCGAGAAGAGTCCCCGCAACAACGCACATTGCACCATTCCGGACGACCCGGAGCAAAGCACGTACCGCTTCATCATTGTGGCCGCCAAGCGCGCGCGCCAGTTGCAGGGCGGCGCGCGGCCGGTGCTGCCCACCTCGTCGAAGAAGCCGACGGTGATCGCCATGGAAGAAGTGCGGCGCGGCCTGGTGCGTTACGAGATTCCGGGTCAGGAGCCAGCCGAACAATCCGCCGAAGTCGTTCTTTAGGGCACGGTATGAAGGTGGTCCTTGGCGTCGGCGGGGGAATCGCGGCGTACAAGGCCGCGGAACTGGCGCGCGCGCTGGTGCAGAATGGCCACGCCGTGCAGGTGGTCATGACCGCGGGCGCCCGGGAGTTTGTCCGCCCCCTGACTTTCGCCGCCCTGACCGGCCGCAAGGTGATCGGCGACCTGTTCTCCTCGGCGACCCCGGATGCCACCCTTTCGAGCGCCGTCGAGCACATCGCGGTGGCGCAGGAGAATGACCTGCTGATAGTCGCCCCGGCCACCGCGGACCTACTGGCGCGTTTCGCTCACGGGCTGGCGAGCGATTTTCTCACGACCCTCTACCTGGCCTTCCCGGGGCCGGTGGTGCTGGCTCCGGCCATGAATACCAACATGTGGACCCACCCGGCCACCCAGGCGAATCTGGAGGCGCTGCGGCGGCGCGGCCATCGCGTGGTGGAACCCGGCGAAGGTTTTCTGGCCTGCGGGATGACGGGACCGGGCCGGCTGGCGGAACCGGCGGAGATTGCGGCGGCGGTGGAAGCGGAACTGCATCGGCGCCGCGATCTGGAGGGGGAGACCGTTCTGATCACGGCCGGTCCGACGCAGGAGCCCCTGGATCCGGTGCGCTACATCTCCAACCGCTCCAGCGGCAAGATGGGATATGCGCTGGCCGAGGCGGCGGCAGCCCGCGGCGCGCGCGTCACCCTGATTTCGGGGCCCGTACACCTCCCTCCGCCTCGTGGGGTGAAGGTCATTCCCGTGCGCACGGCCGCCGAAATGCGCGACCAGGTATTCGCCCATTTACAGGGAACCGACATCATCATCAAGGCCGCCGCGGTGGCGGACTTCCACCTGAGCAAGGTCCCGCAGCAGAAGGTCAAAAAGACCGCGGCCCGCATTTCGCTGGAACTCGATCCCACGCCCGACATTCTGTCCGAGCTCGGCCGCAAGAAGGACAGCCGCCAATTGCTGGTGGGCTTCGCGGCCGAGACTGAAAATCTTCCGCAGGAGGCGCGGCGCAAGCTGGAGGCCAAGAATTGCGACATGATCGTCGGCAATCTGGTCAATCGCGAGGACGTGGGCTTCGAATCCGACCAGAACGAAGTGATTCTGGCCCTGCGTACCGGGGAAACCATCCCCTTGGCCCGCGCTTCCAAGCGCGAGGTGGCCGACCGCATCTTCGACGAGATCCTCAAACTCCGCCTGGCCATTTACGCCACCGATGAACACTGATCTGCTGCGGCGATACCTGGAGTTTTACCAAGACCTGGGCATGGAAACGCTCTACCGCCGTCCTGCCGCAGGCGCTGCCGTCGAATCCTCCGCCGCACCGCTCCCGGTTTTCGAATCTCTCTCAACGGCTCCCATGGAACTACCTGGACTCGCGCCCGAAAACGACACCCTGCAAAAGATCCGAGAGGACATCGGCGACTGCACCCGCTGCCGCCTGCACCAGGGCCGCAACAAAATCGTTTTTGGTGTGGGCAACGAGCAGGCCAAGCTGGTGTTTGTGGGGGAGGGCCCGGGCGCCGATGAAGACGCGCAGGGAATCCCCTTCGTCGGGCGGGCCGGGCAGTTGCTGACGCAGATGATCGAAGGCACGGCGCGCAAAGAGGGCATCCCGCTGCTGCGCGCCGATGTCTACATCTGCAACGTGGTCAAGTGCCGTCCGCCCGAGAATCGCACCCCGGAGGCCGACGAAATGGAAATCTGCGGCCAGTTCCTCTACCGGCAGCTTGCCGCGATCGGTCCGAAGGCCATCTGCGCGCTGGGTTCCACGGCGGCCAAAGCCCTGCTGGGGGGCAAAGACGGGGTCACCAAGCTCCGCGGCAAGTGGCTGAAGTGGCGCGACATCCCGCTGATTGTGACCTATCATCCCTCCTACCTCCTGCGTCCTTACAACCAGAACGCCAAGCGGGAAGCCTGGGACGACCTGAAGAAGGTGCTGCACTACGTTTACGATTGACCGGCCGCCAGGCCCGGCGTAAAAGGCCACTCCAGAACGCCGCGCGGCTGCGCACCCGCGGTCTCCTCGCGCACGGCGGCCAGGGCCGCGGTCTCCACCATCAGTTCCAGCGACGGACTGTTCAGAAGAAACGCCACCAGGCGCCCGATCAGGGGTTGATGCCCCACCAGCAGCACGCCGTCGAACTCGGCCCGCCGCAGCCGCAGTTCTTCCCAAATCGCGTACGGGGACGCCGAAGGCGCGAGCGCGCTAGTCGGCTCGACCTCTCCCGTACAGCTCAAGATCTCACGCGCCAGTTCGGCGGTTTCAATCGCGCGCTGGAGCGGGCTGCTCAGGATCAGTTCCGGCGCAGCGCGGACCGCACGCGCGCGCAGCAGGACGGCGCGCACGGCCTCCCGGCCTTCCGGCGTCAGCCGGCGCCCGGCGTCGGAACCGTCCGCCGCGATGCCCTCGGCCTTGCCGTGCCGCAGGATGTAGATTCGCATGTGCAGTATAATAACCGGAGCCCGAGCTCCTGGAGAACACTCATGCGACACACTTTTGCCCTAATCCTCGCCGGTCTGTGCGCCCAAGCGGCATGGTGCGCCGACAGTTCCGCCTCCGTCACCAGCAAGGTCCTGGACGGGCAGTTGAGCATGACCGAACGCGAAGTGGTCTCTCTGGCCGAAGCGATGCCGGCCGACAAGTATTCCTTCGCTCCCACACACGGGGAGTTCCAGGGGGTCCGCACGTTCGGCCAGCAGGTGTCGCATATCGCCGCGGTCATCAACGTCACCGCTGCCAGCGTGCTCGGCGAAAAGGCGCCCGATCCAGGCAAGGGAGAAAACGGTCCGGCATCTTTGCGGACCAAAGAAGACATCGTGAAGTACCTCAAGGAGGCGTTCGCCTACGGGCACAAGGCCATGCGCTCGATCACCGACCAGAACGCCACGCAAATGGTCCGCTCGGCCTTCGGCAACGGCCAGGTGCCGCGTCTCAACATGGCCACTGTTCCGGTCTGGCATAGCTTCGACCACTACGGGCAGATGGTGGTCTACGCCCGCATGAACGGCATCGTGCCTCCCGCCAGCCGCCGCTAGAAGGTTTCGTTCGCAGTAGTTACAAAACGCGCTTGTGTCCGTCAAACGTGCCGAGTTTGAGGCGCAGCCGGGCTAACCCGCTTGACTATCGGACCCTTTCGGCATATAGTTTTTCAACCAGGCAAAACACCCGGGGATTTATGCGCGACAGAATACTCACCCGTATTGCACTTGCATTGGCTCTGACGCTGTCCGGAGGCTCCGTCACGAGTCTCTTGGGGCAGACCGCCACTGGCACGATCATTGGCCACATCACGGATTCATCCGGCTCGCTGCTGCCCGGTGTCGACGTGATTGCGCTCAACCCCGCAAAGGGTATCACCAAGCGGACCGTCAGCGACGAACAGGGGATTTACCGGCTCTTTTACATGGATCCGGCCACCTACAAGCTGACGTTTCAGAAATCCGGGTTTGCTACGCTCGAACGCGACGGTCTGGCCCTGCGCTCCAATGACACGCTGGCCGTGGATATCCAGATGAACGTCGGCAGCGTAGTGGAAAGGGTGGAGGTCAGCACCGCCGCTCCGCTGCTGGAGACGGCCACTTCCACGACCGGCACCGTGCTGGCCGGCTCTCAGATGAACGCGCTCCCCATCATGCAGCGCTACACCTGGATGACCATGTACATGATGCCCGGCGTCACCAGCATGAACGGCTTCCACATTGCCGGGCAGCGCGACCGCGGCCTGGGCTATTCCATGGACGGGATTTCCGGCACCGAACCCGTGCGCGGAGGGGTGGCCACGAACCGCATCATGTCCACGACGCAGAACGCCATCCAGGAAGTCAAGATGGTGACCACCGTTCTCCCCGCCGAAGACGGCCACTCCGCCGGGGGACTGCTGAGCGCCACGTACAAATCCGGCACCAACCAGTTGCACGTGGAATCGGAAGACCGCTATGTCAGCAACCCCATGCTGCACCGGGCATACTTCAACCTGGGCAACGCGCCATTCGCCTACCACGAACTGGCGGACCTGGTCAGCGGTCCGGTCATCTTCCCCAAGCTGTACAACGGCAAGAACCGTACGTTCTTCCTGTTCGGCTGGTCGCGGCACAACGAAGTCTACGACCAATCCGTGTTCGCCGACGTGCCTACGCCGGACATGTTGAACGGCGACTTCTCTTTCAACGGGCTAGGCTATCCCATTTTCGACCCGACCACCACGCGGCAGGACTCCAGCGGCAAGTGGATCCGGGATCCGTTTCCCGGCAATATCGTCCCCAAAAGCCGCTTCGATCCGGCAGTAGTCAATTTCCTCGGCCACCAGCCCTGGGAGGCTCCCAACAACCTGGGGGGCTCGGGCTTCATCGATAAGCTCGGCCCGCACTTGAATTACGGCGACAACAGCCACTACACGTCCTTCCGCACGCGCTGGGACATTAAGATCGACCACAATATCAGCGACAAGAATCGCCTGTTCGGGCGCTACTCCTGGGTGCAGAACCGCGCCCACGGCAACCAGATCGGGCTGAACTGGACCATGCTGGACGGCAACTATGTGCTGGCGCCCGCGGACCAGATCAACGGCGTGATCTCCGACACGCACGTCTTCAACCCCACGCTGATTAACGAGGTCCGCCTGGGCGTCAACCACCGCAAGGAGTCCCGCAATCCGCCGGGCGTGAACGAGAACTGGGCGCAGCAACTCGGCATTCCGGGCGTCTCCGGGGCGACCTTCCCATCCTTCTTCAACTCCGGGGGAGGGGCCTTCTATAACGCCACATTCCCTGGTGCGCCCTACTACCAGGTGGATGAAAACTACACCGTCCAGGAAAACCTGACCAAGGTGGTGAGCCGGCACACCCTCAAAATGGGTTACGAGCTGTTACGCACGCGCGCCAACGTATTCAGCCAGTCGCAGCCCGGAGGCATCTTCCGCTTCGGCGGCACGGATATGCCCTTCACCCCGAACACGGGCAACGATTTTGCCGCGTTCCTGCTGGGCTCGGTGGTCCGCGCGGACTTCAACACCTACCTGGCCAACTGGCTGCCCCGCTGGTGGAGCCACGCGCTGTATTTCCAGGACGACTGGACGGTCAACCAGAAGCTCACCTTCAACCTCGGGCTGCGCTGGTCGTACGAGACTCCCTTCCAGACCAAGTACGGGCAGCAGAGCCAGTTCGACCCGAACGCCACCGACCCCGTCAGCGGCTTGAAGGGCGCCATCACGCATCCCTCGGGCCCGCTCGGCCGAAGCAACTACAAGCACTTCCAGCCGCGTATCGGCATGGCCTACAAATTCGCGGACAAGATGGTTTTCCGCGGCGGGTTCGGCGTCACCACTGTTGATCTGTTCACCACGGATTTCAATCAGAACTTCGAAGAATACTCTACGGCGGTGAGCGTGCAACGGCCCACCGGCGATCCACGGCCGGCGTTCTTTCTGAGCCAGGGCCCCGGCCCGGTCAATTTCAACATCCTGTCGAACGGCACCTCGCCGTTCGTGGGTGTCAACTACAGCGCGCGCCAGGCCACGCGCTACGACCCCGCCCTGCACAACCCCTATGCCATGAACTGGAACGCCACCATCCAGTACCAATTCGCGCCTTCCTGGCTGCTGGAGTTGAGCTACCAGGGGTCGTCCGGCGTGGGCCTGCTGAACGCCTGGGACACCAACACGGTGCCGCTCAACATCTCCACCGACCCGACGGTGTTGAACAACATTTTCCAGAACTATCAGAATTTCCGGCCGTTCCCCAACTTCGGCTCGATTTACATGTGGAGTAACTTCAGCCACTCCACGTACCATTCGGGCACGGTCAAGGTGGAGAAGCGCTCCTCCTACGGTTTGATGCTGACCTCCTTCTACACCTGGTCGAAGGCCATCGACGAGTGTGATGCGGACGGCATCTGCTCGGGCGAAACGTACTACAACCGCAAGCTTGAAAAAGGGATCGCCGGGTTCAACCTCACCAACCGCAACGTCACCTACCTGACCTATGAGCTGCCCTTCGGCCGCGGCCGACACTTCATGAACAGCGGCGGAGTGAAGGACTACATCCTGGGCGGCTGGAACGCCTCCATCATCCAAACGTTCCAGACCGGTTTGCCGGTGACGTTCACCCTGGCCGGCAGCCCGTACCGCTATCTACCAGGCAACGGCGTGCAGCGGCCCACGCAGATCCTGCCCACCGACCAGTTGCTGGTGGCCAACTACCGCATCGGCGACCGCTTCAACAACAGCCTGAAGAACCCGATGTGGAACATCAACGCCTTCGCCAACCCGGCCGCGTTCACTCTCGGGACGCTGGGCCGCAACACCATCACCGGCCCTAGCATGAACTGGACCCAGGTCTCGCTGGCCAAGAACTTCGCCATCAAAGAGAAGTACAACTTTGAGGTGCGCTACGACATCAACAACGTGTTCAAGCAGCCGAACTTCATCAACCCCAGTTCGGTGGTGAACCTGGCCAGCCCCGGACTTTTCGGCAAGCCCACCGGCACCCAGGGTGGCTGGTGCTGCCTGGGCGGCCAGTTCGTCAGCACCCTGGTGCTGAAGTTCCAGTTCTGAATATCGGCGGGGCGCAGGTAGTCTGCCGCCTGCGCCCCGCGCCCCTCAGAACATCAGTTTCACTGCCAGGTCGATCACCCGTGCTCCCGCGGCGCTCGAAACCAGGCCAAAGTCCGAGTTCCCCAGCGTAGTGGAAGGGTTCGAAAACTGCGGCGTGTTGGTGGCGTGGAACCATTCGCTGCGAAACTCCAGGTTGAACCTCTCGGTAAGCCGAATCCTGCGGAAGATCGAGGCGTCCAGGTTGAAGAACCCCGGCCCCGAAGAGATGTACGGCCCGATATTTCCCTGTGTTCCCGGCGCGGGCGCCGAAAACGAGCTGGTGTCAAACCACGGCTGCGTGCCTACGCCGTAAAGTTTCCGGACCGGTCCGTTGATGTTCGGGAACGCCTGGCTGCCGGGGGTGTTGAACGCCGGGCAGTTGCAGGAAAAATTCAGGGGGAATCCGCTGGTGGCTTCCCAGATGCCTGCCAGTTCCCAGCCTCCCAGCACCTTGCTCGGAATGCCAGTGCTGAAAAAGCGGCGGCCCTTTCCGAACGGCAACTCCCAGGTGAAGCTCTGGTTGAAGATGTGGGTCTGGTTGAAATCCGTGGCGGCCCAGTTGCGCCGGATGTTGACATAGTCCAGAAGGCCGTTGACGTAGTCGGAGGCCTGTGCTTCGTAGCCCAGCGCCCGGCCATAGGTGTACGAGGTGGTGATGGAGAAGCCGTTGGCGAACTTGTGATCCAGCTTGACTTGCAGGGCGTTGTAGCGGGAGCTGTAAGGCGCAAAGAACTCGTTGGTGCCGGCCGTGCGTCCGAACGATCCGAACAGCGGCTGTCCCGCCGCGCCAGCGCCGTAACTTGTGGCGGCGTTCATGTTGTACTCGATCGGCGTGCGCACGCCGCGGTTGCCCACGTAAGCGATATCAAATGACCACTGCCGCGGCAGGATGCGCTGGTAGGCCAGGTTCCAACTCACCAAGTAGGGGTTGCGCCACTGCGGATTGATCACGTAGTAGCTCTGATTGAGCAGGTTGGAGGTGTTGGCCGGAATGATCCCATTGGCCGGATAGCTGAACGGCGCGATGGCCGGGAAGCCTTGCGCGAAAGAGGCGGGGTTGGTGGGCGTGAGCAGGGCGGGACCATAGCTGCTCAGGCTGCTGAACTGCTGGGTCGGCTCCACCGGAAAGTTGTAGGCGTACAGGTCGATGGGGAAGGTGATGTAGCTGATGCCGAAACCGGCGCGCAGCACGTCGCTGTTGGAGAGGCGATAGGCGGCGCCGATGCGCGGGCCGAAATTGTGGTAGTTGTTCACCAGTCCCAGGTCGCGCGGAACGTTGCCGATGCCAGCCAACTCCAGCGTATTGTTGGCCGGGTTGTAATTCGAAAAGCCGCCGGCAAAGTGCGGGGTTGGCGACCCATAATACTCCCAGCGCAGCCCCAGGTTCAGCGTGAGCTTCGGATTGACCTGCCACTTATCCGCGGCGTAAAGGAAGATCTGGTTCTGGCGGTAGGCCGGGAAGATGTTGGCGTAGCCGCGGTTGAGCGAACTCGGCACGCCCAGCAGAAAGCTGGCAAAGTTGTTGGCGAAGCTGGCGGCGGGCCCGCCGTTCAGCGAAGTGGGGCCGGCGCCGAAATTGAAAGCCCCCATGGGCTGGCTGACCAGCAGCAGATCGTCCCGGACGCGGTGGTAATCGCCGCCCCACTCGAAGGTATGATTGCCGTGGACCTTGCTCCAGTTATCGGTGAACTCGATGATCGTTCCCGCGCGCACCCAGGGCAGGCTTCCGAAGACTCCCACCATCGGGTCGGAGAAACCTTCCCCGGTGATGGCGGTAAGGCCGCTGGTGAACGCGCTCACATTGGCGCCGGGAATGCCCACCTGTGTGGAAAGAGCCTGCCCGTAGCCCGTGCCATAGGCGATGTTGTCGAAGCGGCTTACTCCGATACGCGCTTCCGAAAGCAGCGTGGGCGAGAACAGGTGCACCCAATTAATACCCGAAGAATAGGTCTTGTCGGTGCCGTTGCCTTCCACACCGCCAATGCCGCCGGATGGGAGCGGTCCGCCCGCAATTCCGAAAATCCCCGGCTGGCTGAGAGTGGGGTTCTCATAGCTGAAGCGACCCGAAATATGATCGTTGCTCCCCTGGTAGCGGTCGATCTTGACGTCCACGTCCGGAGTGTTCTGGATGAACTCGCTGCTGGTCAGGTAATTGTTCTGGAAGCGCTGCCTGCCTGTCGCGGACAGGTTGTTGTTCGGCATGGGAACAAAGCCCACCATTTTCTGCGCCACCGGGCTGATGCGGCTGGCGGGGATAACGTTTCCTGCGAATGGCAGACGCCCGGTGCCGCACTGCTTCGCGTTTCCCCCAGCCAGGCAATCCTGCGTGTCGCCTGTGGCCGGATCGTAGATGGGCGTCAGCGACGGGTCGATGAAGTTTCCTCCGCGTATGTCCGCGGTAGGCACGCTGATTGAGTAGAACTCCCCGCTGCGCACGGAGTGTTCCAGGTAATCCACGAAGAAGAAGGTTTTGCCCTTCTGAATGGGGCCGCCGATATTGCCCCCGTAGTAGTTGTCCACGATGTGCGGAAACCGGAACGGCGCGCCGTTGGCGCCCCGCTCGAAGAAACTCCGCGTGTCCAGTGCGTTGCCCTGGTAGAACTCGTAAGCTTCCCCATGGAACTGGTTGGAACCGGATTTGAGAATCACATTGGTCACGGCGCCCAGTGCGGAGCCCTGCTGGGGGTCGTAATTGCTGGTGGTGATTTCCACCTGCTGCACCGCTTCAATCGGCGGGATGTAGATTTGCAGCAGGTTGGTGCGCTGGTTGTCGTCGATCCCCTCGATTTCGAAATCGTTGTACAGGCTCGGGTTGCCGTTGACCGTGGAGGCCATGCTGTTCTGCGGATTGAAGAATGTGGAGTGGTCGCGCTGGGCCACTCCGCTGCCCGGCACCAGGTTCAGCAGGTTCTGAAAATTCCGGCCGGTGGACAGGGGCAGTTGCTCGACGCGCCGGGTGTCGATTTTCCGGCCCGTGTCCGCGGTATCGGTTTGCAGTACCGGCGCCGCTTGCGCGCTGACATTGACCGTCTGCGTGACCTCGCCGGGCCGCAGGGTCATGTCCACGCGCACCGTGCTGTTCACGAACAAATCCACCCCGGTTCGTTCCGCCGTGGTGAACCCTTGTTTCTGCGCGGCGACCTGGTAGGTGCCGGGCGGCAGATTCGGGACCGCATAATAACCGGAGTCGTCGCTCACCACATTCCGGATAACACCGGTATTTACCTCAGTTAGAGTCACCTTGGCAGCCGGCACGACGCTGCCGGAACTGTCGGTGATGGTACCGACGATCGTCCCGTTCACCTTCTGGCCGTAGGCGCACGAAGCCCCCAAAAGGCCAACCATACACGTCCACACAAAGAACGATACCCGCATGGGTAATCCTCCCACCTGGAGCGATAAGTCGATCTTAGTGTGCGAAAGCTCCGGCTCCTACGGAATACCGTGAGGACGGTATTTTGCGGGGCAATGGAGAGCACCACTTGAAACTGCGTGTGCGACTCTTCACATTCAGATGCTCAGCAGCACCCCGCGGACCGCTTGCCTGGTGACTCGCGAAAGTGCGAAACAATACCACTGCAACTGCCGCCGGTAATGCGCCTGGTGCGCCTCCAGATCCGCGTCGCTCTTGAAGTCCACGATGGTCCATGCGTCCGCCTCCTGAAACGCCAGGTCGATCACGCCTTCGAGCATGCGGCCATCTTCCAGTTTCAGCAGCACCGGCCACTCGCGATGCAGGCGTTCGGCGCGCCGCGCGCGCTCCAGCAGCGGGTGCGCCAGCGCCGCGAGCGCCGCCTCCACCGCGGCATCCGCCTCTTCGGGCGGTGCGCCCAATAGCCGCGCGTGCATCCGCGCCAATGCCTGTACCGCGCCGCGCCCGCCGTCCAGACGGACGTCGCGCAGCACCTGGTGCGCCAACGTGCCGAAGCGCCGGCCCGCCGGACGTCCCTCCGCCCTGCCCGCGGCCAGTATTTCCATCGGGCAGGCGAAGCCCTCCGGTCCGGCCGCCGCCTCGCTGGCCGTGAACAGTTCGTACAGGGGCCGCGCGCCCCGCTCCAGGACTTGCTCGCGTTGCGCCCTCCACTCCGCGTATTCGCGCGCGCCCGCTTCCGCCCGCGGCCCGGAATCCGCCAGAATCTCCTGCTGCCGCAAGCCGAAGCTGCCCTCCACTTCCAGCCGCAGGCGCGCCGGGTCCCACCACACCACCGCGTGCGTGCCTTCGCGCGGCTGGTGCAAGCCAGGCTGTACGGAAAACTCTCCCTCGCGCAGAAGCTCCGCCGGGCGGTCCAGCACGGAGGCGGGACCGAATTTGCCGCAGCCCGGCGCCGGCGCGGCTTTGCGCCGCCGCTCCTTGGGCGGGTAAAGGGCCTTGTTCAGCGGGCTCAGCCAGCCTTCCATCTCCTCGTCGCCCACCACTGGAACCACCAACAGGTCGCGCGCCCGCGTGGCCGCCACGTACGCCACCCGCACTCCTTCAGCCTGCTCGCGCGCGCGCTCCTCCGCTTCGTGTTCCACCAGCTCCCGCGGCGCGCAGCGCAGAATGCGCGCCGCGCACAGCCCCTTCTTTCCGTCCACGTACCGTTCCGGATCCCCGGCCGCCAGGTTGGCCGTCATGTCCGCCAGGATCACGACCGGGAACTCCAGGCCCTTGGCCGTGTGCACAGTCATCAGGCGGATGCCTTCGGCCCCCTCCTCCAGCACCGGGGCCTCCTGCGATTCGGACTTCTCCGACTGCGCCTCCAATTCCTCCACGAACCCCCGGAACGAAATCCCGCCGCCGGTTTCGAAGGCGCGCGCCAGTTCCGCCACGCGGTACACGTTCGCCAGCACCTGGCGCCCCGCCGGGCGCAGCGCAAACCCCGCGTGCGATCGCGTCGCCTCGAGCAGCCGGTTCACCGTGTCGGCCACCGGCCGCCAGTTGCGCCCGCGGTGCAATTCCGCCACGAGGCCCAGCGCCTTGACCACCGGCTGGAACTCCTGCGGCGGGTTTTCCGGAGGCTTCCGCAGCGGGTCCAGGCGCCCGATCTCGTGACGGTACCGCAGTAGCGTGGCATCCGGGACAGCGAACAGCGACCCGCGCAGCGTGGCGTAGACCGAGAGTTCGTCCTCGGGCCACTCCACCGCGCTCAGGGCGGCGCGCAGGGTCTCCACCTCCTCGCGCTTGTGGAAGGATTTCGAGCCCACCAGCAGGTGCGGGATACTGCGCGCCTCCAGGCTGCGCACATAGTCGCGGGTCAGGTCCACGCCATAGTTCACGAAGCGCCGGAACAGGATGGCCACGTGACGCGCCGCCACTGGCACGAGATCCCCGGTCTCCGGCTCGGCCACCTTCCAGCCGCTATCCCGCAGCAGCCATTCCACGAACCCCACCACCGTGTCGGGCAGGCAGCGGTTGATGGCGGATTTGGCCAGCCGGCGCGTGGCGTAGGGCCGCGGCGCCGGCAGCGCGATCACGCTGGGCTGCCCGCCGATGGCCGCGCGGTGCTGCTCGAGCGGCCGGTACTCCGCCTGCCCCGCTGCGGCATCGCCGGTCATTTCCGCCGCAAACGCCGCGTTCACGCATTCTTGGATGGGCCGCACCGCGCGGAAGCTGCGCGTGAGGTGAACTACGCCCACGCCGCGCTGCTCCAGCCAGTCGCGCACCTGGCGATACAACACCACGTCCGCGCGACGGAATTTGTAGATGGATTGCTTGGGGTCGCCCACCACGAACAGCTTGCCCGGCTTGGGAGTGGCCGTATGCCAGTCCGCGCCCTCCGCGCCGTCCGCCGCCAGCAACAGCAGGATTTCCACTTGCAGCGGATCGGTATCCTGGAACTCGTCCACGAAGATGTGGGTGTAGCGCTGCTGCAAATAGCTCCGCACCTCGGCGTTATCGCGCACCAGCCTCCGCACCAGCACCAGCAGGTCGGTGAAGTCCAGCTTGCCGCTGCGCCGCTTGAGATCCTCGTAGCGGTCCAGAAGCCCTTGCATCTCGTCGCGCAGCACCACTGCCAGGTCGGCGTCGGCATCCGCGCGAAACGCCTCCAGCGCCTCGATGAGACGCTGCCGCCGGTCCAGCACCTCCTGGCGGGGCACCCCCTCGGAGAAGACGCCGGACCCGCTGCGCTTGTCGCGCTTCAGGTCCGCCGCAAGATTCAGCAGCAGGCTTTCGAGGGTGTCATAGTCCCGCTCGCGCAGGGCCTCGGCGCGCTCCGCCCAGCGCGCCAGCTCCCGCACGGGCGCGAGCGCAAGGTACAGGTAGTCTTTCGGTCTGGCGCGGCGCTCGCTCAGCGCGGCCAGTTCCCGCACGTCGCGCAGCAGCGCGTCGATGCGCGACTCCCGTTCGAACAGATCGCGGCGCCACGCTGCCGGATAGTCCCGCCAGTCGATGAGCCGCCGTCCGGCTTCCTGAATCTGCTCCATGGGCGGACCGGCGTTGTAAGATTCCCGCCACGCCAGCCGCACCAGCGCCCGCCGCAAGCCCGGGGCCGGCTCGGCCAGCTTGCGCTCGATCCAACCGCGAAACGCCCGGCCGTAGATCCGCCCGGCCTCGGCTTCGGTCAGTTCCCCGAACGCCGGGTCCACGCTGGCTTCCACCGGCCGCTCCCGCAGAATCTGCGCGCAGAAGGCGTGGATCGTGCCAATGGAGGCCTCTTCCAGGTGCTCCAGCGCGGCTTCGAGGTTGGCCTTCGCCTGCGCGTCCCGGGCCGCCGCGCGCGCCTGATCCAGTTCCTGCCGCAGCCGCAGCTTCAGCTCGCCGGCCGCCTTGTTGGTGAAGGTCACGGCCACGATCCGGTCGATCGTGGTGAGGCCCGACTCGAGCACCCGCACGATGCGCCGCACCAGTTCGGAGGTTTTCCCCGTGCCCGCGGAAGCCTCCACAATCAAGCTATCCGCGAGCGAATTCCGGATGCGCTCCCGCGCCGCCCGGTCGTCAATGTGGGTCCCCGGCGTCACGGGATGCTCCGCAGCTCCACCAGCCCCGCGAGCGCATCCGGCAGCTTCCGGCGCGCGCGCTGCTCTTCATACGGCCCGCACACGATGCGGTAGTCGCAGAGTTCGCAGGCGCCCTCCTGCGGCGCGGCCGGCAAAAAGCCGGAGGCAATGCTCTCCTCGATCAGCTCCGCCGCGTGCTTCGCAAACGCGCGGGCCTGCGTTGAGACCTCGATCGCGACCTCCTGGAATCCGCCGCGCTCGGTGCAGTAAAACAGCCGGCCCGTCTCCACCGGCTCGCCCAACAACTGCTCGGCCGCCAGTGCGTAGAGCAGCGGCTGGAGCAGCGCCCCTCCGCCGACGTATTTCGGAATCCGTTCGGGCGCTTTGCCGGTCTTGTGATCCGTCACTCGCAGCGCGCCCCGCGCGCGGTGCCGCTCGAGCAGGTCCATCGAGCCGCGCAGCCGCACACCCTCCAGGATGACGGCATCTTCCTGGGTGCTGTGCGGGTCGCGGCGCTCCTCCCGCGGCAGGCCGAAGGCGAACTCGTAGCGGACCGGCTGCCATTCCGCCCAGGACTCCCGGAAATGGCGCAGCCACCCCCGCAGGTCCGTGCGCAGGTCCTCGATTTCGGTCTCCCAGACCCGCGCGATAGCCGGCGCCAGGTCCTCGGCATACCGCTCCGCCACGCGGTCCAGCACCCGGTCGGCGAGGTCCCACACCTGATCCACACCGGAGCTTTCGAGTTCCCGGAAAATCTCGAACTGCACGGCGTGGAACAGCGATCCGCGCGTCAGCGGGTCCATCTGCTCGAGGGCCGCCGGTTCCTCGCGGGGCCGCAGCCGCAGAATGGCGTGCAGCGCGAAACGGTAGGGGCAGGCCGAGAAGTGCTGGAGCGCCGAAGGCGAATACGCATGCGCCGCCAGGCGGTACCG
The DNA here is from genome assembly GCA_021324015.1 of Solibacteraceae bacterium. GTDB lineage: Bacteria > Acidobacteriota > Terriglobia > Bryobacterales > Bryobacteraceae > JAJPJX01. The sequence goes on from JAJPJX010000203.1 coordinate 21,748, forward strand.
CTCCAGGATCGCCCGGGCGTCTGCATCCGCAGCCACCATGCCATCCGCCGCCGACCACTTGCGCTCCCACCGCCGCCAGCGCGTCCGCAGAGATCGCGTCAGGGCCTCCGAGGCATCAATCAGATACCGTCCCGCGCCGCGCGCTTCGGCCGGGGGCAGGCGCAGAATCTGCTCGAAAAACGCCAGGTCGTATTCGGCGTCGTCGATGGCTTCGCGCGGGTCGCCCGGCGCGGGCCACCCCAGGCGGGAAGGCGCGGCCTGCATGGCCCGCTGCTCGAACTGCCGCAACCCCGGCAGGCTGCCTTCCGCGGCGCGCGCCACCTCCATGGCGTAGAACGACGGCACGCGCGGCCGCGACTGCGCGGTGTCCATGCGCGGATAGGAGACCACGAGTTTTTCTCCCGCCGCCGCGGCCAGCCGCAGCAGCCGCCGCTCCCGCGCTACGCGGTCGTCCTGGCGCTCGAGCGCGGCCCCCAGCTTCCGGCGATGCTCGTCCAGCAGCAGCGGATCTTCCGCTGCCCGCCGCGGAAACAACCCCTCTGCTAACCCGGGCAGGAAGACCACCGCAAAGCTGCGCCCGCGCGCCTCCTCGACCGATCCCACGAACACGCGCCCGTACCGGCGCGCCGGCGGCTCCCGGCGGATGAACCGCAGGCGCTCGGCCAGTACGCCATAGACTTCGTCCAGGTCCACGGGGCCTACTTCGCCCATGGCCTCCAGTTCGCTGAGCACCGCCAGCACGGACTCCGGATCCCGCAGCGCCGTGGCCGCCAGGCTCTGCAAATGCGCGAGCCACTCGCTCCAGGGGGCCGTTTTGGGCAGTTCCGCCAGGCGTCCGATGAGCGGCAGCGCGAAGCGTTCCAAGCTTCCCAGGCGCTCGAGTTGCCGCTCCAGAAACTCGCGCTCGGCGGCTTCTTCCTCCAGGCTCGCGAGCTTCACGCGGAATTCGTTTTCCAAACCCCGCAGGCGCCGCTCCCAGCGCTCCCGCCCGCCAATCACGGCCGCGTCCACCAGCAGTTGCTCCCATCCGAAGGGGACGCGCAGAGCGCCGCCCGGCTTTTCTTCCCGCGCCGGCACGGAAGGCTCTCCCGCCATGGCGGCCAGCACCTCATCGTCGGGCGGCGTCCAGCGTGCTTCCGCCTGCGCCGGCGCGCCCGTTTCATCCAGCGCCGGTACCTGGCCGAGCGAGAGATATTCCGCGAAGCGCGAAGCCGTGCAGCCCTCGGACGCGCACGCCAGCAGCGCCAGAAACGCCCGCCCCGCCGGGTCCGGACGTGCGCTGCCCCTGCTGTACCATCCCGGAATTCCGGCCCGCCGCAGCGCCTCCTCTACCAGCGGCTGATAGCGCTCCGGGCCGCGCAGCAGGATGGCCATTTGATCGAAGGCGATTCCCTGCCCCGCCAGCCGGCGGATGCGCCGCGCGATTTCCACGCATTCCAGCCCTTCTCCGGGCGCGGAAAAGAATTCGAATTCCTCTTCCGGCCGAGGGCCGGCCTCAGCTTCCGGGGAGAACAGGTTTCGCCGCAGCCGGTCCAGGCCGTTGCGCACGGGCTCTCGCGGTCCGGCCGCGCCTTCGGACAGCCTGGCCACGAAGACCGCGGGCGCCCGCGCCGCCAGCGCCTCAAGCAACCGCTGATGCGCCGCCACATCGAGCGGCACATCCAGCAACACCAGCGGCAGGCCCAGCAGGCGATGCCCGCCTTCGCGCGCCGCTTCCGCAGCCAGTTGGAACAAGGCCGCCAGATCCGCCAAGCGCCGTTCCGAGAGTTCCCGTGTGTACAACGCGAGCAGCGCGGCGAGGTCCGCGCCGGGTTTGCCCGCGGCCACAAGGCCGCCAGCCTCGACGCCCGCCAGGCGCAACTCGGTGAGCGTGGCGGCCAGCGCCCGCGCGAACCCCGGCGTATCGCCCACCGGATCGAAATAGGAAAGCTGCCGCTTCTGCCGGGCCCGGTACACCACACGCGCGGCCAGCGCCTCCATGCCCAACCGGCTTACGGGCGCGAGGCCAAGATCGGCCGCCGGTTCGGCCGCAAGGCTGGCCGCCAGCTGCGCCAACGTCAGGCGATGCACGCCTGCCAAGGATGCGGCGCAGGCGCCCCGCGCAAAGTCATCGGCCGCCCCGCGGGTCGCCCCCAGCACCACCACCTCGGACCTCTCCAGCCGCGGCAGCAGCCACTCCGCCGCCACGCGCAACAATTCCGCGTTCGAGGAAGACTGGAATTCGATCAAGCGACCAGTGTACCGCCGCGGCTCCCGTGGTCCGGCGGGCAAGCGCGCCGCTCACTCTCCCAGCCGGAAGTTCACCGTGATGGTCGTCAGCACCTCCACCGGCTGCCCGTTCAGCAGCGTCGGCTGGTACTGCCACTGGCGCACTGCCTCCACCGCCGCCTGCGTCAGTTCCGGATCCACCAGCTTGTTCATCGCTTCCAGAGACAGCAGCGACCCGGTGGTCGAAATGATTGCGCGCAACAGCACCGTGCCCTCGATTCCCTGCTGCTGTGCCCGCTCCGGATAGGCCGGCTTCACCATGTGCACCAGCCGGGTCGCCTGTACGTTCCGCCCACGCGGATGCGCTGCGGCACCACGCCGGGCTTCGGCTGGACCGGCGGCCGCTTGCCCAGGACCTCCACGGTCTCGCTTACTGAGCCGACCTCGAGCGTCAACTTGAGATCCGTCACGCCTGGCGGCAGCGTCAAATCCCTCCGCGCCAGCCGAAAGCCGCGTTGCGCCGCCTCCAGGGTGTACTTCCCCGCCGGGAGGGCCACCAGCGAAAACCGGCCGTCGTCACCGGACCGGGTGATTTCTTTGCTCTTCCCGTCGGCGCTGGTCACCGTGATGGTGGCTTGCGGCACCACCGCCCCGCTCGGGTCGTAGACCGTGCCGGTCAGCATCGCGCGCGGCGCCTGCGCCTGCGCGCCGATCACCGCGAGTGGGACCGTCAGCCCGGCTGCCGCTAGCCCCGCCAGAAGTGCCCGCCGCGGCGTGATCCCCTCCCGGTTGCGCCGGGGGTCCAGCAGGGCCAGCAGGCGGCTCTCCAGGTGCGAGGCGTGCGCCATCCCTACTGCCGTGGACCATGCCGGATCGCTCGACCGCAGCGATCGCGCCAGCTCCAGCAGGTGCTCGGCGTACGCCGACCCCTTGGCGCCCAGCCGCAGCACGGCATCGTCGCAGGACTGTTCCCGCTCCCGCCGCAACTCGGCCGCGGCGCGCCACGCCAGGGGATGGAACCAGTACGCCGCGCAAGCCGCTTGCGAGAGCAGTTGGACCCAGTGGTCCAGGCGCCGGATGTGAATCAGCTCGTGCAACAGCACCATGCGGCGCCGCTCCGCCGGCCATTGCCGCGCGCCCGCCGGCAGCAGGATCACCGCGCCCCACGTCATGGGCATGGCCGCGCGCGGGCACTCCACGAGGCGCACCGGCCGGCTGAGTTTGACTGCGCCGGCCAGTTCCGCCGCCAGATCCCGCCACCTGGCATCCACTACCTCCGCCGAGATGCGCGCCACCCACCACACTCGTGCCGTACCCGCGGCCATGCGCGCCAGCACCGCCGCGCAGCCCGCCGCCCAGGCCACGAGCAGCCAGGCTCGCCAGTCGATGGGCGCCGGAGTGGCCGCGCGCGCTTCCGCCGTGACAGCCAAGGGAGCCGCCGCAACCGCCTTCTCCACGACCCTCGACACCATGCGGCCTCTTTCCGGCGCCGCCACGCGCCAGGCCGGCAGCATCAGCGAGAGCACCGGCAGGGCCAGCATCGCCGCCATGGCCGCGCTCCAGACCAGGTACCGTGCGGCTGCCGACCCGCGCCGCAGCGCCGCCGCGCAGGCATACGCCGCCGCCAGCACCGCCGTCACCTTGATAGCGCTCGCCAGCAGGAATGCCAGGGCGCTCCCGAATTGTACTGCCCCGCCCATGGTTACGCTCCTTCCCGCTTCGCTTCTTCGATTGCCCGTGAAAGGCGGTCCAGGTCCTGCGGGGTCAACTCCGCCGCGGAAAGATCCAGCAGCGCGGTCACTGCCTGCGCCGCCGAACCGTCAAAGAATGTTTCCAGCATGTGCCGCAGCGCCGAGCGCCTGGCCCTCTCCCGCGCCACCGTGGGCAGAAACACATACCGCAGCGCCTGCTCCTCGTGCCGCACGTGTCCTTTTTCCTCCAGCACGCGCAACTTCGCCCGCACCGCCGAATAACTTGGCGGGTCCGGCAGGGCCGCGTGGATCTCGGCCGCGGTAGCCCGCCCCCGCCGGTACAGGATGTCCATGATCTGCCGCTCGCGGCGGCTGAGTTTGGAGTGTGCGGATTCTTTCATATCCGTCTCTTTGCTGCAAAAGCAGCACCATGCTGCAAAAATAGCATCCGTGCTCGCCGCTGTCAAGCCCCTTGCCTGAGCGCTGCGTCCATTCGCCGGCGGCGAACATCATAAGAGTGGATGCAGCGTGTGATCATCGTCGGCGGCGGCTTCGGAGGCCTGTACGCGGCCAAGTCGCTGCGCAAGGCGCCTATCGATCTCACCGTGGTCGACCGGCGCAACTTCCACCTTTTTCAGCCGCTGCTCTATCAGGTGGCTACCGGAGGCCTTTCTCCGGGGGAGATCGCCTCGCCTCTGCGGGTGGTGCTCAAGAGGCAGAAAAATACGCGCGTGTGGCTGGGCGAGGTAGTGGATATCGACGCCGCCAACCGGCGCGTGATTCTCGCTGACGGCCAGCTTGATTACGACATCCTGGTGCTGGCCACCGGGGCCACGCACCACTACTTTGGCAACCCGCAGTGGGCGGCGCTCGCGCCCGGCTTGAAGACCGTGGAGGACGCCACGGAGATCCGCAGCCGCATTCTGGCGGCCTTCGAGCAGGCCGAGCGCGAAACAGACCCCCAGAAACGCCGCGCCTGGCTGACGTTCGTCATTGTGGGCGGCGGGCCTACCGGCGTGGAACTCGCGGGCGCGCTGGGCGAAATCGCCAACGACACGCTGCGCCACGATTTCCGCAGCATCAACCCCGCCGAAGCGCAGATCCTGCTGCTGGAAGGCTCGGACCGCCTGCTGCAAGCCTTTCCGCCGGACCTCTCCCGCGCCGCGGAAAAGGAGCTGATCGGGTTGTGTGTGCGGCCGCGCACGCATGCGCAGGTCACCGGCATCGATCCGGAAGGGGTCACCATGCGCACCGCGGCGGGCCAGGAGCGCATTCCCACACGCACGGTGCTGTGGGCCGCGGGCGTGCAGGCTTCGCCGCTGGGCAAGATCCTGGAGGAACGCGCCGGCGCGCCGCTGGACCGCGCCGGACGCGTCATCGTCGGACCGGACCTCACCGTACCCGGCCATCCCGAAATCTTCGTGATCGGCGACCTGGCCAATGTCAGCCATCAGACCGGCAAACCGCTGCCGGGTGTCGCGCCCGTGGCCATGGCGGAAGGCCGCTACGTGGCCCGATCCATCCAGGCCCGCCTGCAAAGCCGGTCCCTGCCGCCGTTTCATTACTTCAACAAGGGGAACCTGGCCACCATCGGCCGCAACGAAGCCGTGGCGGACTTCGGCAAGGTGCGCCTCTCCGGCTTCCTGGCCTGGCTGGTGTGGCTGTTCGTCCACCTGATGTACCTGGTGGAGTTCGACAACCGCCTGCTGGTGCTCACCGAGTGGGTTTACAACTACATCACGCGCAATCGCGGTGCGCGTCTCATCACCGGCCAGCGGGCGTAGGACGTATGCTAGTTTCGACATGCGTCCCACCCTTGGCCTGCTGCTGTTCAGCCTGCTGATCCCCTGCGCCCGCCCCGAAGGCCCCGTCGCCTGGATGCGCGAAGGCATTGTGGCGGCTTCCGACATGGAAGCGCTCACCTTCGTGCTCCGCCGCGGCGGCGAATCCGCCGACGCCGTCCGCGAGTGGCACGCGGAACGAAGCGAAGAGGAGGTGCGCCGGATGAAGGAGCTGGGCGTCAACCTGGTGATCGTCAACCTGCACAAGGGCGCCGGCCTGAAAGCCGAGGCCGAAGACATCGAGGCCACGCGGCGCTTCACCGAACTGGCGCACCGCTACGGGATCAAGGTGGCCGGCTACGTGGGTTCCAGCATGATGTACGAGACCTTCTTCCGGGAAGAACCCGCGGCCCGCGACTGGCGGCAGGTGGATGAATTCGGCCGGCCGATTTACTACACCGCCGAGCAGACTTTCCGTTACATGGCCTGCCGCAACAACCCCGGCTATCTGGCCTTCCTGCGAAAGGTGCTGCGGCTGGGCATTCAGGATCTCAAGCTGGACGTGATCCACTTCGACCAGATGCAGTGGTGGCCAGAGCCGCTTTCCTGCCGCTGCCGCTACTGCCAGGAGCAGTTCCGCGAGTTCCTGGCGCAGCGCTACGGCGACCCGGCCCGCGCGCGGCGGCGCTTCGGTTTCTCCGGCTTCGAGGAAGTGATCCCGCCGCCGTTCGGGCTGACCGCGCCTCCCGTGCGCCTGGCCGAGCTGCGCAACCCGCTCATGCAGGAGTGGACCCTGTTCCGCGCGGCCAGCATCGCGCGCCGTTACGGCGAACTGGGCGACTACATTCGCAGCCTGAACCCCGCCGCAGCCATGATCGGCAACCCCACCCTGTCGCAGGAATCCAACCAGGGCTTTGTCTACGGGGTGGATTTGCAGCAACTGCTGGAGCACGGCGACGGCGTCTGGACCGAAGAGCCCAACCTGCCCCAGTGGACCGCCGACGGCCGGCTGGTTTCGCAAATCCGCAGCTACAAGGCCGCCCGCGCCATGGGACAGACCTTGTTCGTGTGGCAGAGCCTGGCGGGCTACGAGAGCTATCAGAAATCGCCCGAGGTGCTGCGCCTGGCCGAAGCGCTGGCTTACAACGACGCCAACCTGGGCGTGGTCGCGGGCGGGGACGCGGGAGGCAACAACCCGAGCGAGGAAACGCGCCGCTACATCCGCTTCTTCCGGTCGCACATCGCCGACCTGCGCCACACCACCCCGGTGGCCGACGCCGCGGTGCTGCGCTCGTTCGCCTCCACGCAGTTCAACCCTTCGCAAAGCAACTTCAGCACGGTGCTGTTCGAGCAGACGCTGATCCAGTCGCGCGTGCCCTGGGGCATCGTGTTTGACCGGCACCTGAGCGACCTCGCGCGGTACAAGGTGTTGGTGCTGGCCGACCAGGACGCTCTCAGCGACGACGAGGTGGCCGAGATCCGCCGCTTCGTGGCGAACGGCGGCGGGCTGGTGGCGACCCAGAATACCGCCGCCATGACGGAATGGCGCACGCGCCGGGAGCGCTCCGCGCTGGCCGATCTCTACGGCCAGCCGCGCGTGGTTTACCTGTCGAGCATCGAGGCGGCCGCTCCGGCACCGCCCCCGCAGATGAACTACACCATTCCGAATGCGCTGTGGAAGCTGCCGCGCAACGCCGCGTCGCTGACCGAGGCAGTCCGGCGGGCCGCCGGCGGCGCGCTTTCCCTGCGCGTCCAGGCGCCCGAGTGGGTCACCGCGGAGCTGGCTGATCAGCCGGCCACACACACGCGCCTGCTGCATCTGATCAACTTCCGGTATCGGGAGCCGCTGCGAGACATTCCCGTCGAGGTGCGACTGGCCAGGGGAACGCGCCTGCGCGAGGCCATCGTGGTCACGCCCGACGGACCCCCCCAGACGCTCCAGCCTTCCACGTCGGGAGACACGGTGTCCTTCCGCGTGCCTCTGCTGAAGGTCTACGACCTGGTGCTGCTGCGAACCCAGTGAGCGTCAGCGGCGCTCCATGCCCTGAAGATACGCGATCACCGCGTCGCCCACTTCCTGCTCCGCGCGCCCGGTAAACACCGAGGTCTTGGGCTCGTAGCCGCCCTCGGCGAAGGCCTGCTTCGTGGGCAGGTAACCGATCCAGCCGTTGGCATAGCCGAAGTAGAAGGTGTGCGGGAAGGGCGACGCGTTGCGTACGCGCATGGCGATCTCGCAGAACATCTCCACCGGCGCGGACCAGATGACCGTGTCGTTCAGGCGCAGGAAGCGCACCGGCAGGCGCACCAGCGGCGCGCCGCCGGCGGTCTTGCCCTGGTAGGCGCCCAGTTCCTCGGGCCAGTCCAGCTCAGGCTTGCGGGGAGTTTCGATCCACTTCTCGCTGCTGGAAATCGTGACTGCCGAAGTGCCTCCGCCGATGGTTTGGTTGGCCTCCAGGATGCGATCGCCCAGCAGCACCCGGAATTCGGAAAGATGCTCGCTGCGAGGATCGGGGTACACGCTGTAAATAGGCGCCAGGTTGCCGGCGGCGCCGTTCATGTAGAGCATGGGCGCGCCCAGCTTTTCCTCCACGTAAGCGGCCGCTACACCCGGGCCGTCGCCGCTGATCTCCAGGTTCTTGCCGCTCATCACCGTGCCGTGCATGGCGTAGTTGGCGATCAGGGCGATCAGCGAGCCGTCCGGACGCTCCAGCCGGATCAGCCCGATCTGGCGGTCGGCGGGCCCGTCGGGATTGAGGCCCAGGGAAATACGGCCGTCCACGTCGCGCGCGCGCCGGTTGATGTTGGCCATGGCCCAGCCCTGGCCGACCGCCAGGCGCGCCGGCTCGAGCTTGGCCCGCGCCTGCTGGATCCCCTGGATCAGCGCGTCCTGCACCAGCCGGGCATACTGCCGGTTCCACTCGTGATCCGAGCGGCCCAGCAGCGTCTTGTATACGCCCGGCGGGCCCACCTCCGGCGCGGCGTGCGAGTGGGTCACCATCCACCAGACGTGGCCCGGCTCGATGCCCGTCTGCTTGCGCAGCTCCGCCACGAAGTCGTCGTAGACCGCAGGCGAGAACAGGCACAGGTCGCTCGAAACCAGGTAGAACTGCGTGCTGCCGTCATCCAGGGCGGCGATGCGGTGATAGATGCGGTCGTGCACGCCGGTAGATTGCCGCGCCTGGTAGCCCATGAGCCACTGCGAATCCTGGGGCGTGATATCCACCTTGACGGCCGAGGCGCGAAAGGACGCGCCTGAGGCGCACATCGAAAACGCGAAGACAACGGCAATGGAGCGTTTCATGGCAAGAGTTCAACTTTAACCCGAATCGGAGGCCGCCGGCAGGGCAGCGTCCGGACGGATTCAGAACGGCGGCACGCGATAGCGCTTCACCAGTTTCTCGTCCAGCGTGAAGCCCAGGCCAGGACGCCGGGGCAGCTCGATCCAGCCGTCGCCTTCCGGACGAAGCGGCGGCACCAGCAACTCGGAAATGAGCGGGGAATCCGGGAAGGCCAGGGGAAACTCGAAGTACGGCAGGTTGGGGACCACGGCGGCGATGTGCAGCGCCGCCGCCACGCCCACCACGTGGTTCCAGCAGTGCGGGACGATGATGCGCCCGCGGCGGTACGCCATTTCGGCGATCTTGACGATTTCCCCGATGCCTCCCGAGCGCACGGTGCTGGGCTGCACGACGTCGACGCCCCCGCGCTCCATCAGGTCGATGTAGTCGAAGCGCGTGGAGAAGCCCCAGTCTCCCGCTGCGATCCGCACATCCACCGCGTCGGCCAGCCGGCGATACGCTTCCAGGTTGTCGGCGGCGAACGGCGCCTCGATGAAAAAGACGTTCAACGGTTCGATGGCCTTGCAGGTAGCCACCGCCTGGCCGACGTCGTACCAGGCGTTCTGCACGTCGATCATCAGATCGCGCCGCTCGCCGATCGTCTCCCGGGCCAGGCGCACCAGCCGGACGTCATTGTGCAGATCGCCGTGGCCGAATCCATGAGGCGTCTCTTCGAACTTGACCGCCGCAAAATTTCGCGCGACCGCCGCTCCCAGGCGCGTACGGATCTCGTCGTCGGTGTCGCCCGGCGGGTACACGGTGGCGTAGGGCCGCACCCGGGTCTTGATCTCGCTGGGCCCCCGCACGGCGGCGAACGAGCGCCAGATCAGCTCGCAAACCGGCTTGTTCAGGATCTTGCCGGCGATGTCCCACAGCGCCGTTTCCACCGCGCCGATGGCGGCGATGGTCACTCCACGCCGCCCCCACAGGCTGGTGCGGTCGTACATCTTCTGCCACAGCCTCTCGACTTCCAGCGGGTCCTCGCTCTTCAGCAAGTGTTCCAGGCCGCCGCGCGTCTTGATCACCGCGTCGATCACCAGCGAGGGGCTCTCGCACTGTCCGATGCCCGTGATCCCGTCGCTGGTGCGCACCCGGACCAGCGTGAAGTCGTACTTGCCCGGGTCGCTCAAGGCGATGGTTTCGATGGCCTCGATGCGGGAGGAAGAGCCTGACGGGGAGGAAAGAGCCGGCGACGCAACCATGCCCGCCGCAGCCGCGCTGCGCAGGAACGAGCGCCTGTCCGTACTAAGCTTCGAAGCCTTCGACATGTGCAGATAGGTTACACCCTGGCACGCAGCCGGACAATGACCGCCGCATCCCTTGACAATGACTCGCAAAGCGGAAACACTCTCGAAGGAGGAACAGGGTGATCCGTGGATCGGGCAGGCGCGCGTTTATCCGGAGCGTGATCTTACAGGCAGGCGCCATCCCTGCCGTCTTCGGAGGGCAACCCGGGAAGAACGCCGCGGGGATTCCCTTGATTGCCTTTCGTATCGGGGTGCCGCTTTGGCAGACCGATGAGCGTTTCGACGCGCTGCTGGATTTTTTCCGCCGCCAGCCGGGCGCCGTGGATGAGCTGGCCTTCTTCACTTCGGCCACCCACCCGCCTCTGCCGGTGGAGGAGATGCGCCGCCGCGCCGCGCGTTTGGGCGAGCTCCTGCCGCGCGTGCGCCGCGAGGGCATGCAGGCCGGCATCAACGTGCTCGCCACCATCGGCCATCACAATGAAAACCTGCCGAACTCGCTCCAGGAACCGTGGCAGCGCATCATGGATCCCTCCGGAAGCATTGTGCGGGGCACGCTTTGCCCCGCCCACCCGGAAACGCTGGCCTACGTCCGCGCCATTTACACCTGCATGGCGGACGCCGGCCCGGACTTCCTCTGGGTGGACGACGATGTGCGGCTCCAGGGGCACGGCGCGGTGCGCTTCGGCTGCTTCTGCGATCTGTGCGTGCGGCGGTTCTCCGAAGAAAGCGGCGCCTCCTGGACGCGGGAAAAGCTGGTGGCCGCGTTCGGCGCGGGGCCTTTGGAAGAGCGCCTGGCCCTGCGCCGCCGGTGGCTGGAGCACAACCGCACGGTCATCGATACGCTGCTCCGCAACATCGAGGAGACCGTGCACCGGGTGAAGCCGGAGCTGCCGCTCGGCTTCATGACGGGGGACCGGTTTTATGAGGGCTATGCTTTTGCGCGGTGGGCCAGGACGTTGTCCGGGCCAGGCCGCGCTCCCGTACGCTGGCGTCCGGGCGGCGGATTCTATTCCGACGAAACCCTGCTCGGCCTGGTGGACAAAGCCCACGCCATCGGACGCCAGACGGCGGCGCTGCCTCCCGAGGTGCGCATCGTCGAATCGGAGTTGGAGAACTTTCCGTATCAGCGGCTGCGGAAAAGCGCGCAGACCACCGTCCTGGAGGCCGCCGCGCACATGGCTGCCGGGGCCACCGGCACGGCCTTCAATGTCCTCACCATGTACAAGGACCCGTTGGAGGAATATGTGCCGCTCTATCGCCGGATCAGCCAGTGGCGTCCCTTCTACAAAGAACTCCAATCCGCCCTGGGACGCAGCCCGGTGCAGGGAGTCTGGCCCGCGTGGAACCAGGATTTGTTCAGCGCGGTGAACGTGGATGGCGCCTGGCTGGAACCGGGAAAATCGCCGCTTTCCGCGCCGTACGTCCTGGCAGAAATCGGAATTCCCCTGTGCTATGATCGCGCCGCCCGCACGGCCACGGCGTTGGCGGGGTCCGCAGTGTTCGCCTTCACTCGGGAGGAGTTGCAAGAGATCTTCCGCGGCGGCGTGCTGATGGATGCGGAAGCCTGGCAGGCGCTGGAACGTCTGGGGCTGGCCAGGTGGACGGGTGTCCGGGCGCTCGAGAACGTGGACCACGATGCCACCGAGGTGCTTGCGCCAAGCCCCATCAACGGGCGGTTTGCGGGCTGGTCGCGGGATTGCCGGCAATCCTTCTGGTGGGAGCGCGCCTACCGCCTGGTCCCGCACGACAACTCCACGGAAATCCTGGCGCGCATGGCCGATTATGGCAACCGGGACTTGGGGCCGTGCATGACGGCGTTCACCAATGAATTGGGCGGGCGGGTCGTGCTGGCCGGCTACTACCCCTGGTCCCAGATCCACAGTCTGCCGAAATCGTCTCAGCTCAAGGCCATCTGCGAGTGGCTGAGCCGCGGCCGGCTCCCCGCGGTCGTGGAGTCGTTCGCCAAGGTGGTGATCTGGTCGCGCGAGGAAACCGGCGGCAGGCAATCTCTGGTCCTGCTCAACGCCTCGCTCGATCCGCTGGAAAGCCTGTCCCTGCGCGTGCGGAGCGGAGCGCAGCGCTTCCTCCACATCCCGGCCGATGGCTCGCGGCGGGAACTTGCCAGCGAACGGCTGGCCTACCAGGCAGGTCACGTCCGTGTGGTTCTCCCTGGTCTGGCGCCCTGGTCGGTGCACCTGGTGAAAGAGGCATAGCCCGGCGCCTTAACGGTTGCCGGCGGCGAGAATTACCGTCGCGCAGGCCAGCAGCGCCAAGCCGGCGTACAGCGTGCGGAGCGCGCCGGCAGGGGCGGCCTTCCATTCCCCGGTGAGGACGCCGGAAACATTGGCGCTCATAATGTTGAAGATCTGGAAAAGGCCCCATCCGAGCGAAAGGCCGAACACGCCGACGTACACCGCGGCCACGCCGTAGATAGCCATGGCGCCCATCCACAACGCGCCCATCAGCGCGGCCAGGCCGGCTTCCCTGCCCCAAGGGCCGCGAAAGGCGCCCCACGTGTGATTGCGGAACAGCAGATAGATGCTGTACGCCAGGTTCGGCAACAGGCCGCCGGCCAGGCCGACGGGCCAGACCGCGTATCCGGCGCGGGTGGAGGGCACTCCCAGCCGCACGGCGCGTTCGGCGATGTCCTGGCCGAAGGCAAAGGAGTAGTTCACCATGGGCGCCATCAGCCCGCACGCCACCGCCATGACCAGGGCGAAGGCGTACCCGCCGCCGCGCGAGGCCGGCTGCTTTTGCTCGCGCTGGCGGCCCGCCCGCGCCGATACGATCACGCCCGCCACCATGACCGCCAGTCCGCACAGGACCAGCGCCCCCCGCGGTGTGACGAGCACCGCGCGGTTCTTGAAGAACAGCGGCACTAGCGTCCCGAACAACGAGCCCAGGCCGATGATGATCGCGCATCCCAGCGCCAGGCCGAGGCGCGCGATAGAGAGTCCGAACAGCACCTGGGCAATTCCCCACCCCATGCCCAGCGCGCACGGCAGCAGCCACTGGCCAATGCTCAGCCCGCGGTAGATCTCCACCAAATCGCCGGCCAGCAGCAACGCCAGGCTCCACGGCAACACGACCAAAGAGACGAGGCTGAAGACCAGCCAGGTGTTCTCCCAGTGCCAGCGCCGGGCGAATTTCATCGGCAACATGCAGTTGCCCGCCATGACTCCCGCGACCAGGATCATCGCAAGCCCACCGAGCAGCGCGGCGGACATGCGTTAATTCCTCGCTGCCCCCTGCATGGAGTGGATACGCCTCTCGCGTAACCCACTCTACGATGCCGCACCGGTTTTGACAACCGCTCCGCACGCCGCGGTCCGGGTTGACAGGGCGCTTGGCTTGCCATATAACTGTTCAGAAATTCGGAGGTCTTGCCGTGTCGCGAGTACATTGCCGGTACCACCATGTAGTTGTGGCTTTGGCCCTCATCAGCATGCCGTTGAGCATGCAGGGGCAGTACGGAGCGGGCGTGATCCTGGGAACCGTGACGGATCCCAGCAAAGCCGCCATCCCGGGTGTCCAGGTGACGGCTAAAAATCAGGCCACCGGAGAGACCCGCACTTTCCAAACCGACGCGCAGGGCAACTACCAGTTCAACGCCCTGCCCGCCGCCACCTACACGATCACCGCCACGGCGGCATCGTTCAAGACGGCCACCACTCCGAACGTGGTAGTGGCGGTAAACACGCAGACCCGTGTGGACCTGGTCATGGAACTTGGCTCGGTGAATGAAACCGTCGAGGTGCAGGCCACCACGCCGGCACTGCAAACCAACACCGCTGCTTTGGGCACCGTGGTGAATAACCGGACGGTGCTGGAGCTGCCTTTGAACGCGCGCAACTTCTTCGACCTGGTGGCGCTCACTCCGGCGGCGGTCAAGGCGCCCAGCGGCAGCAGCGTGATGGACAACCGGGGCATCTCGATCGGCGGGACGCGCGTCAACTTCAGCACCTATGCGGACCTGGATGGCGTGGATTTCACGGTAGAGAACGTGCACAATCCGGCCATCGCCCTCTCGATCGACGCCATTGCCGAATTCAAGGTGCAGGAGAACTTCATGGACGCCTCCTACGGGCACGGCGCTTCCGCGATCAACCTGGTCACCAAGTCCGGCACCAACCAATTTCACGGTGTGGCGTATGAGTTCCTGCGCAACCGGGAGTTCCAGGCCGGACAGTTTTTCCGTCCCGCCACCGGGGCGCCGCGATTCACCTACAACCAGTTTGGCGTGGGCGTCGGCGGGCCGATCCGCAAGAACAAGTTGTTTTACTACGGTAATTACGAAGGTCGCCGGCGGCGCACGGGCATCATCCTGCAAGGCCTGGTCCCCACCACGGCGATGCAGCAGGGAGACTTTTCGCAGGTCAGCAAAACCATCCTGGACCCCATGGCGAATAAGACGCCGTTCCCGGGCAACATCGTTCCCCAGTCCCGCTTCGACCCGCTGGCCTCCAAGATGCTCCAGTTCTTCCCGGCGCCCAACCTGGCGGGCCGCCCCGGCGTGAACTACCTGGTGACGCCGAGCGATCGCGAGCGGCGCGACCAGTTCACCACCCGCATCGACTACAAAGTCTCCGACAAGGGCAACCTGTTCGGGCGCTACTCGTTCGCCGACGATGCGCTGGTCAACGTTGCCTACCGCGTGGGGGACGGCCTGGTGCGGCCCGACCGCACGCAGCAAGTGGCCATCGGATACACCTACGTGGTGAGCCCCACGCTGATCAGCGAGACGCGCCTGGGCTTCACCAAGGCCTTCCTGGCCCGCCAGAGCGACGGCGACCGTTTCTCGCAGAACTATGCCGCCAATCTGGGCCTTAAGAAC
>JAJPJX010000027.1 GCA_021324015.1 Solibacteraceae bacterium
ACGGCTTTCGCACCTATGAGGCCATGGAAATCGCGCTGTATCACAACTTGGGACGATTGCCGGAGCCAGAATCAACCCACAGATTCTGCTGAGGAGGCGGAAAACCAGGGGCGGCCCCAGCCGGTCCAGGAAGGGCAGAAAGGGGAGAAACGGCTCCGGCAGCAGGCGGACGTGGTTGGTGAGCAGCAGGCACAGCGCGATGAGCTTGGCCATCAACAGCAGCGGCACCGGGAGGACGGTGCCTCCGCAGCGCAGCGGGTTCCAGGAAGGCGCGGGCCTGGCGGCTACGGGCGGGGAGGATATCGCCACTCCTGCTCCGCCTTTCCGTTGACGCGGTAGCGCATCACTACCTGGGCCTGGTCCGCGCGGCCGTAGCGCTCTTCGTAGCCCTCCACGATATCCATGATGTGGCGGGCCGCACGGTTATCGGTGCCCTGGGCGGGGCGGCGGTAGCGCCGCCGGATCTCCTGCGGCGTGAGGCGGCGGCCGCGGACCGTCACCTCCAGCCGGTAGTCCGTCTGCATGTCGAAGGGCGCCCAGCAGAAATACCGCGCCGGAACGAAGCGGGCGTAGACGATCGCCCCCGCCTGGAACAGCAGGATGGCCACGCCCACACCGGTGCGCCACGATTTCATCGGGAGCTTTATTGTATCGTCCCGGAGCGGTGAAACGCGGGGCGTCGCCGTCGCACTATAGGAATGAACTCAGGTGCGCGGGCGGCTCCCCGTGAAGCTATGGTTTCTCCCCAACCACCGCCGCGAGGGCCATCCGCGTCCCTGATTCCGCCTTTCCCGCCCGGTCCGGCCCGGTTTGATAGGATAAAGAAACACCCTTGATCGAAACCGTTCCGGACATCCTCGCTCGTATTGTCGCGAAGAAGCGTGCCGACCTGGCGGGCGGCGCCTTTCCGCTCGCTGACTGGGAGTGGCAGGCGGAGCGCAACCGCAGCGCGCGCCGGGACTTCCGCGCCGCCCTGGCCGCCCGCGCCCCGGCCATCATCGCGGAGATCAAGAAAGCTTCGCCGAGCAAGGGCATTCTTTCGGCCGATTTTGACCCCGCCCGGCAGGCGCGCGCGTATCAGAGCGGCGGGGCGGCGGCGCTTTCCGTCCTGACCGACCAGCCGTTTTTCCAAGGCAGCCTGGCCGACCTGGCCGCCGCGCGCGAAGCCACCACCTTGCCGGTGTTGCGCAAGGATTTCACCATCGACGAGCGGCAGGTGCTGGAAGCCGCGGCCCACGGCGCCGACGCCATCCTGCTGATCGCGGCCATTCTGGAGGAAGCCGAAATCCGGCGGCTGCGCGAGTTGGCCGCGCAGTACGGCCTGGCGGCGCTGGTGGAAGTGCACGACGAGCATGAAGCGGCGAAGGCCGCCGCGGCGGGTGCGGACCTGGTGGGCGTGAACAACCGCGACCTCAACACCTTCGAGGTGTCGCTCGAAACCTCGATGCGGCTGGCGCCTCGCCTGCCCGCCGGCGCGCTGAAGGTGAGCGAGAGCGGCATTCACGGCCCGGAAGATGTGCGGCGCCTGCGCGAAGCCGGCTATCACGCCTTCCTGGTGGGCGAGCATCTCATGAAGTCCGGCCGGCCGGCGGAAGCGCTGCGGGCGCTGGTGGAGCCGGCATGATGGTCAAGATCTGCGGCATCACCAACCGCGAGGATGCGCTGGCGGCCATCGCCGGAGGCGCCGCGGCCCTGGGCTTCAACTTTTACCCGAAGAGCCCGCGCTACGTGGCTCCGGAAGAGGCGGCGGATTTGGTCGCCGGGCTGCCGCCCGGGGTCTGGAAAGTGGGCGTGTTCGTGAACGAGCCGCGCGAGCGGGTGGCCGAAGTCGCCCGCCGCGTGGGGTTGGATGTGGCGCAGCTTCACGGCGACGAGACTCCCGCGGATTACCCCCCGGAGCTGCGCGTCTGGAAGGCGTTCCGCGTGACCGGCGAGGGCGGAGAACCCTGGTCCGGCTGCCCGGCAGAGGCGATCCTGCTGGACGGGGCCGCCGGAAGCCTCTATGGCGGCGCGGGACATGCGTTCGACTGGCGCCTGGCCCGCGGCGGCGCGCGGAAGATCATCCTGGCCGGCGGCCTGGACGCACAGAACGTCCGCCAGGCCATCGAGGCGGCCCGGCCCTGGGGCATGGACGCCTGCTCGCGCATCGAAAGCGCTCCCGGCCGCAAGGATCACGCGAAGATGGCGGCGTTTCTGCAAGCCGCCCTGGCGGAACTATCATGATGGCATCGTTACCGGACGCAGGCGGGCACTTCGGACCGTACGGCGGGCGTTATGTCCCCGAGGTGCTGATGAGCCCGCTCGAAGAGTTGGAGGCCGCGTTCCTGGAGGCGCGGCGCGACCCTTCCTTCCAGGCGGAGCTCAGCGACCTGCTGCGTCAGTACGCGGGGCGCCCCACACCGCTCTACTACGCGCGGCGGCTGAGCGAATCGCTGGGCGGCGCGCGCCTGTATTTTAAGCGCGAAGACCTGCTGCACACGGGCGCGCACAAGATCAACAACAGCCTGGGCCAGGGGCTGCTGGCCCGGCGCATGGGCAAGAAGCGCATCATCGCCGAGACGGGCGCGGGCCAGCACGGCGTGGCCACGGCCACGGTAGCCGCGCTGCTGGGCATCCGGTGCGTGGTCTACATGGGCGAGGAGGACATGCGCCGGCAGCGGCTCAATGTCTTCCGCATGCGCCTGCTGGGCGCCCGGGTGGTGGCCGTGAAGACCGGCAGCCGCACGCTCAAGGACGCCATCAGCGAGGCCATGCGCGACTGGGTCACCAACGTGGCGGACACCTATTACCTGCTGGGCTCGGCGCTGGGCGCGCATCCGTACCCGCTCATCGTGCGGGAGTTCCAGAAAGTCATCGGCGAAGAGGCCCGCGGCCAGATGCTGGAGGCGGAAAAGCGCCTGCCGGACGCGGTCTTCGCCTGCGTGGGCGGAGGCAGCAACGCCATCGGCATCTTCCACGCCTTCATTCCGGACGAGACCGTGCGGCTGGTGGGCATCGAAGCCGGCGGCCGCGGCGGCACGCTGGGCGAACACGCCGCGCGCTTTCAGGGCGGCTCGCCGGGCGTGCTGCAAGGCGCCTACAGCTACCTGTTGCAGGACGGCGACGGCCAGATCGCCCTGACCCACTCGGTCTCCGCCGGCCTGGACTACGCCCTGGTGGGTCCGGAGCACGCCTGGCTGCACGATCAGAAACGCGCCGAATACGTCTCCGCCGGCGACCGGGAAGCGCTGGAGGCCGCCTGCCTGCTGAGCCGCACCGAAGGCCTGATCCCGGCGCTCGAATCGGCCCACGCGGTGGCCGAAGCCGTCCGCCGGGCGCCCGCCGCGAAGGGCCAGGTGTTCCTGGTGAACCTTTCCGGACGCGGCGACAAAGATATGGATATCTACCGCGAGAACCTGAAGGAAATCGACGCAGAGTAATGCCCTCCACCCGCATCGGCCGTCTGTTTGAAAACCTCCGCCAGACCGGGCGCAAGGCGCTGGTGGCCTACCTGACCGCCGGTGATCCCTCGCCTGAGCAGACGCCGGCCCTGGTGGAAGCGCTGGAGCGCGGCGGCGCGGACCTCATCGAGCTCGGCGTGCCGTTTTCCGACCCCATCGCCGACGGCCCGGTGGTCCAGCGGGCCGGCTACCGGGCGCTGGCGGCCGGCGCCACCCTGCGCAAGGTACTGGAGATCGCCGCAGCGGTCCGGCGGCGGTCCGAGATTCCGCTGCTGCTGTTTACCTATCTCAACCCGGTGCTGCGCTACGGGCTGGACGCGCTGGGGCGGGACGCCGCCGCGGCCGGCATCGACGGCTGTCTGCTCACCGACGCCAGCGTGGAGGAGGCCCACGCATACGTGGACGCCATGCACCGCCACGGCCTGGACACCGTGTTTCTCGCCGCTCCTACCAGCACGGAGCGGCGCCTGCGGCTGGTGGCGCAATATTCCACCGGCTTCGTCTACCTGGTTTCGCGCACGGGCGTCACCGGCGAGCGGGACTCGCTTTCGGCGGCCATCGGCCCGCTGGTGGAGTCCATGCGCCGGATTACCGACCTGCCGCTGGCGGTGGGTTTCGGCGTGTCCCGGCCCGAGCACGTGGCCGAGCTGGGCAAGCGCGTCGAGGGCGTGGTGGTGGGCAGCGCCATCGTCAGCCTGATCGAGCGCAACGCCGGCAATCCCTCGCTGGAGATCCAGCTCGAATCCTTCGCCCGCGAACTCAAGCACGGGTTCGAGCTGGCCAAGAGTGCATCATGACTCGAGAAACCGCCCTGGAGGCCCTCCGGGAGTACCGGGACCAGATCAACGAGGTGGACCGGCGCCTGGTGACGCTGCTCAACGAGAGAACCCGCATCGTAGAGGATATCGGGCGTGTGAAGCGCTCCGCCCGGCTCCCCATTTACGAGCCCAAGCGTGAAGACGAGGTGTTCGCCAACGTCACCGGGCACAACGGCGGCCCGCTGACCGCCGACGCCGTGCGGAGGATTTTCGAGCGCATCATCGACGAGATGCGCACCATCCAGCGGGTGCGCATGGAACAATCCGACGGAGATCCTTCATGTTAGTGGTCATGCAGCAAGGCGCCACCGAGGCCCAGATCCAGACGGTCATCGACCGGCTGGTGGAGCTGGGCTTCGACGTCCACCGCTCCACGGGCGTCTACCACACCGTATTGGGCGGCGTGGGCGGCAAAGAGGAGTTCGACCTGGCCATTTTCGAGGTCATGGAAGGGGTCAAGGAAGCGCACCGCATCGTTTCACCCTACAAGCTGGCCAGCCGCTACTTCCGGCCGGGGGCACGGTGGTGCGGGTGGGCGGCCTGGAGATCGGCGGCAGCCAGGTGGTGGTGATGGCCGGGCCGTGCAGCGTGGAGAACCGGGACCAGATCGAGTGCGCGGCCGAGGTGGTGGCCCGCGGCGGCGCCCAGGTGCTGCGCGGCGGCGCCTTCAAGCCGCGCAGTTCCCCTTACACCTTCCAGGGGCTGGGCGAAGAGGGCCTGCGCCTGATGCGCGAGGCGGCCGACCGCCACGGCCTGCTGATGGTCAGCGAGGTGATGGACGCGAGCCAGATCCCGCTGCTGGCCGAGTTCGCGGACATCCTCCAGGTGGGCGCGCG
>JAJPJX010000074.1 GCA_021324015.1 Solibacteraceae bacterium
CGTACTCGCCCTTCTGCCGGTGGCAGCGCGCTTTCCAAAAGCTGGTGATGGAGAGCACGTCCCGGTCACGGATCTCTTCTCCCAGCCGCAGGACCACTTCGAAGTGGCGGATGGCGTCGCCGGTTGCACCGTTGAGCATCGCCACCATGCCTTCGGCCATGCGCAGTTGGACGTAGTCGGCCAAAGGCAATCCGGCGCGGCCATCCTTGGGAAAACGCTCCAGCAGGCTCTCGACCAGGCTGGGATCGCCGAAGCCGGTGTCTACCCATTGCGCCAGGCAGCCCACCAGGGCGGCGGGAGGCGGCTTCTCGCTCCGCGGCGCGAGCAGGCCGTCCCGCCGGCTCTCCAGCCATGCGATGCCGCTGCCAATGCGCCGCTGCAGCAGGTCGTCCCGCAACCGCCGCACCCAGGCCTGCGGCGATTCCTCGTCGACGACCGGCGGCAACTCGGCGAACCTGGACAGCATAACAGGGGTGTCCGTTGAACCCGGCTATTATACGCGACTCGGCTGCGCTTCGTGGCGCCGCCGCGCGCCCACCGGGAGATTCCTCGGTACTGGCCCGAATCGGTCCGCTGGTCCGGATCGGACCAGCGCCTTTGCTATTTCCCCCGCATCCTGTCTTAACTCATAGAGGCGCGGGTTCGGATAGGGGTTCCCGTGCGTGTGTCGTCGTATGCAAGCTTCACCGAACACGGGGAACGACCCGCGGGTGGTCCTCCTGATCGGACCGCCAGGTAGCGGCAAAGGTACTCAGGGCGCCCTGCTGGCGGGCCATCTGGGCATTCCGATTCTCTCCACGGGAGAGATGCTACGCAAGGAAATCCAACGCGGCACCGCCCTCGGGCAGCAGGTGCGCGCGGTCCTGGCAGGCGGCGGCCTGGTCAGCGATGAGCTGGTGAACCGGCTGGTTGCTCTGCGCCTGCGGCGGCCGGATTGCCTCTCCGGGTTCCTGCTGGACGGCTATCCGCGCACCGGTCCGCAGGCCGCCTTCCTGGACGGCCTGCTCGATCAGCTTGGTCTTCCCAGGCCCGTGGTGTTGAACCTGGTGGTGGCCGAGGAAACTCTGCTGGATCGCCTGGCCGCGCGCCGGCAATGCTCTCTCTGCGGCCGGGCCTACCATCTGCGAGAGCACCCTCCCACCCGGCCCGGCTGCTGCGATAACGACGGCGCCGCCTTAGTGGCGCGCAGCGACGACAGCGAAGCCGTCATCCGCGAGCGCCTGAGAGCCTACGAGCGCACCGCGGCGCCGCTTCTCCGCCACTACCGCGACGGCGGATACCACCCGGTGGACGGCGACCGCCCGCCTGGCGAGGTGCATTCCGACCTGCTTCGCATCGTGGCGCCCGAAGCCGTCGCCTCCCGGCCCTGAAGCCTGCGCCGCCCTGACGGTATACTGAAATCCTATTTCTCCATGCGTCTGCACTTGCTTTGTGTCATTGCCATGGCCTGCCTTGCGGCGTGGGCCGCCGACGATAAGGGTGACGCGAAAAACCCGCTCGCAGGCCAGCCGGAAGCCATCGCCGCGGGCAAGAAACTGTTTGTTGAGGGCTGCAGCGGCTGCCATGGCCCGAACGGCGAAGGCGGGCGCGGCCCTAACCTGGCCAAGGGCGACCTGATTCGCGGCGCCACCGACGCGCACCTGTTTTCCGCCATCCGGAACGGCGTGCCCGGCTCGGATATGCCGCCCTTCCGCATGCCCGACGAGAAGATCTGGCAACTGGTCACGTTCATCCGCAGCCTGAGCGCGCCGGCCTACGAGAGCACGGCCCCGGGAAATCCGGAGGCCGGCGGCGCGCTGTTCTTCGGCCAGTCCGGCTGTGTTCAGTGCCACACCATCCGCGGGCGCGGTGGCGTGCTGGGCCCCGACCTTTCCAACATCGGCCGCACGCGCTCCTACGCCCAACTGCGTGAAGCCCTGCTCGATCCGGATGCGCACCCCACCGAAGGATTCCGCGGCGTCTCCGTCCTCACCAAGGATGGGCGCACCATCTCCGGAGTGGCCAAGGACAACACCAATTACTCCATCGCTGTCCTGGACGCCCAGGGCAATCTGCACCTGCTCTGGAAGAAAGACCTGCGCGAGGTGACCTTTCATCAAAAGTCGCTCATGCCGCACGACTACAAACAGCGCCTGAGCCGCGATCAGATGCAGGACCTGCTGGCCTTCCTGGGCCGGCAGTCGGTGCGCGTGGACGTGCCCGGCGACGAAGCCGGTCCGAAGGGGGATCACTAGGTGAAGCAGGCGTTCCTTGGGATATTGCTGGCGGCTGTGCCGCTGGCCGCGCAGGTGCGCGACGACATGCTCCGCCGGGGGCCGGGCGATAACTGGCTGACTTATGCCGGCGACTACGCCGCCCACCGGCACAGCCCCCTCACGCAGATCAACCGCTCCAATGCCGCTTCGCTGGTTCCCAAGTGGGTCTACCACCTGGAGAACGCCAAGCGCCTGGAGGCTACCCCGCTGGTCTACGACGGCGTGATGTACGTCACCAACAGCAATGAGATCTACGCCCTGGATGCGCGCACCGGCCGACCCCTCTGGCATTACAAGGATGAGCTGGCCAAGCAGAGCGACGTCAACCGCGGCGCGGCCATCCTGGGCGACCGGGTGTTCTTCATCACCAGCGACGGCCAGCTCGTGGCGCTGAATCGCAAAACCGGCGGCCTGCTGTGGCAGAAGCTCTACGTGGACCGGAAGAAAGGCCAGTTCGCCACCGTCGCGCCCTTCGCCGTCAAGGACCGCATCATCGTGGGCGTCTCCGGCGGCGACAGCGGCACGCGCGGGTTTGTGGCCGCCTATTCCGCGGCCACCGGCGAGGAAATGTGGCGCTTCTGGACCGTCCCGGCCAAAGGCGAGCCTGGCTCGGAGAGCTGGGGACCCCAGACCCTGGACTGGGGCGGCGCGGCCACATGGCTTTCCGGCACCTACGACCCCGAGTTGAACCTGCTCTACTGGACGGCAGGCAATCCCTGGCCGGATTTCTATGGCGGCGACCGCCACGGCGACAACCTGTACTCCGACTCCCTGCTGGCGCTGGACGCCGACACTGGCAAGCTCAAGTGGTATTTCCAGTTCACTCCCCACGACACGCGCGATTGGGACGCTCAGGCCTGGCCCGTGCTGCTGGACGAGCGCATCGGCGGGACGGTCCGCAAGATCCTGCTGCATGCCAACCGCAACGGCTACCTCTACATGCTGGACCGCACCAACGGCAAGTTTCTGAAGGCCGTGCCCTACGTGGAGAAGGTCAACTGGGCCAAGGGTATCGACGCGCAGGGCCGGCCCATTCCCCTGCCCGAGCGCGATCCCACCCTGACCGGGCAGCGCATCTGCCCTTCCGTGCGCGGCGCCTCCAACTGGATGTCGCCCTCCTACAGCCCGGAATCCGGCCTGTTCTACGTGCCCACGCTGGAGCAGTGCGACATGTACACCAGCTCCACGAAGACGCCCGAGCCCATGAAGAATTTCGCCGGCACCGGGGCGGAGTCGATCGCCAGCGAAGCGGGCAGGTTCTATATGCGGGCCTTCGATCCGCGCACGCTGGAGAAGAAATGGGAGTACCCCATGACCGGCCACGCCGATATGTGGGCCGGAGCGGTCTCAACCGCCGGCGGCGTGCTGTTCTTCGGCGACGATGACGGCCAACTGGTGGCCCTGGACGCGCGCAGCGGCAAGCACCTCTGGCACTTCTACATGGGCCAGCTGCTGACCGCCTCGCCCATCACCTACATGGTGGAAGGCAAGCAGTACGTCACCATCGCCTCGGCCACCGACGTGTTCACCTTCGGCCTGTTCGAGCCCGCCGCCCCGGTCCCCCTGGTCCCCGAGCGCGAAGTGCCGTAGGCGGCTGGCGGTGCCGCTGCCGTTCAGAGGTCTTCCGGCTTTAGTCCGGTCTTCTTGGCAACCTGTGCCAAAAGTCCCGGCCCGATCTCCTCGGCATCATGAAACGCGAATGTGTAGTTAGGCCACCCGTCCCGCTTCAAACGCCGGTGAGAACCGCTCTGCCAAGCTATGGTCCATCCGATCCGAAGTAAGGCGGCCAGGAGTTGTCGTGCCTTGACGGATGGCCAACGGCTCATGCGACGGAGAAAACTTTCGCGAGCGGTTCGGGAACTTCTTCGCCATGATCGATACAGTCAGCGGCCACGCGTAATGCCAGCGCGCGCACTGCGGCGATCGCCTCTTCTCGAGTCTTCCCATATGCCATGACGCCCGGCATGGACTCAACGTCGGCCCACCACCGGCCGTCCTCTTCGCGCCCCAGCGTGATCGGGATCGATTCCACCGCGCCCGTTTGCATCGACGTCTGGCTCCATTATAGGCCCTTTGGCCTGTTCGAGCCCGCCGCCTCCGTCCCCCTGGTCCCCGAGCGCGAAGTGCCGTAGGCGGCCGGCGGTGCCGCGGCGGCGATTCCGGGGGCATGCGCGAGTATAATAGCGCGATATGCGGGCGGTTTTGCCGCGCCGTAGACGAGGGTGAGGGGACTATGTGTGATCAGAATCATTTCGAAGAGGACCGGCAGGAATACGAGGCTCTGGGTTTGGTGACACGCAAGCAGTTCGGCGTCATATTGGGAGCAGGCGTGGCCATGATGCTGCCGCGAGCCGCAAACGCCGTCACTGTGAGCGAAGCCGAGGTGACCGTGACGACCCCGGACGGGGCCGCGGACTGCTACTTCGTGCATCCCGCGAGCGGCACAGCTCCGGGAGTTCTCATGTGGCCGGACATCTTCGGGCTGCGGCCGGCGTTTCGGCACATGGGCAAACGGCTCGCTGAATCGGGGTATGCGGTGCTCGTGGTGAATCCTTTCTACCGCGTCCAGAAAGCCCCCACCGCGGCAGCCGGCGGCGCAACGCCAATCCAGGAACTGATGCCGCTCGCGCGAACGCTCAACGAGACGACGCACATGACGGATGCGAAAGCCTTCCTCGCGTGGCTGGACGGGCAGAAACCGGTGGCCAGGAATCGGAAGATGGGCACACAGGGCTATTGCATGGGCGGCCCGATTGCGTTTCGCACGGCGGCCGCTGTGCCCGATCGTGTCGGAGCCGTCGCCTCATTCCATGGCGGCGGACTCGTGACCGATGCGCCCAACAGTCCGCACCTTCAAGCCGCGAAAACCAAGGCGCAATTTCTCATCGCCATCGCGGAAAATGACGACAAGCGGTCGCCCAACGACAAGGTCGTCCTCAAGGAGACGTTTGCCAAAGCGGGTCTGCCCGCGGAAATCGAGGTATATGCCGGCGCCGCACACGGCTGGTGCCCTCCGGATTCGCGGGTCTACAACGAGCCGCAAGCCGAGAAGGCATGGAGCCGCTTGCTCGCGCTGTACGGAAAGGCTCTGGCCTGAACATCGCGCCCCGCGCAGCTTGTGCCGGCGGCTACGGTCGCAGACGGGGGCGGTAGGGCGTAGTCTTTTGCTGTTCCGATCGCTGACCGCGTATCGAATCGAACGATTCACTGGCCCGGCGGCGTGCTTGCTGCCGTTAGTCATGCGATAGTCAAGGCGATGACCTGGATTGCCCTGCTGCTCGCGGCCAGCGGATCCGGATGGCTGGATATTCCGTACGTGCATCAGACCGGCTCGGGGTGCGGAGCGGCGGCAGTCGCCATGGTGATTCAGTATTGGGCGCGGCAGCAACCTTCGCTGGCGGACGCCGCGATGGCCAGCGAGCGCATCAATGAAGATCTGCCGGCGGGTCCGAAGGGCATCCAGGGGAATGCGTTGAAATCGTACCTGGAGGCGCATGGCTTCGACGTATTCGTGTTTCGAGGAGAGCGCTCAGACCTGGAACAGCAGTTCCAGAAAGGACGTCCGCTGGTGGTCTGCCTGGGTCCCAAGGGCGCGCGCGGTCCGTTTCATTATGCCGTGGTGGCAGGCATTGATCCCGAGGCGGTGTGGCTGAATGACCCGGCCCGGGGCAAGCTGATCCGGGAAGATCGGCGGCATTTCGAGGCGGCCTGGAAAGAATCGGACAACTGGAGCCTGCTGGCCGTGCCCAGGCAGCTCAGGTGAACCTTCGGCTGCTCTCGATCGCTTTCCTGCTGGTGTGGAGGGCCGGCGGGCAGGCGAACGTGCCCACGGCCCAAGCGCTTCTCGATCGCGGAGTGGCGCTGGGAAGCGCCGGCCGTCTGGACGAAGCGCGGGCCGTACTCCTGGAGGGCAGGCGCCGTTTCCCGGCCGACAGCCGGTTCCTGCTGGAACTGGCGGGTATCGCGTATCGCCGCAAGGATTTCGGCGCGGCGAAGGCGTACCTGCACGGAGCTCTCGCTCGCAATCCCTCCGACCGCTACGGCAACGACTTCCTGGGCACTCTTTACCTGCTGGAGGGCAACCTCCACGCCGCGCTGAAATACTGGAATCGCCTCGAAAAACCGCTGCTGGCAGAGGTGCGTTTCGCGCCCGCCCCGCCGCTGGTACCGTTGCTGAGGGAGCGCACTTTCGATGTCTCCGCCGGCCAGGTGTTCACCGCGGCCCGTCTCGAGCGCACCGAGGCCAACCTGGATCTGGCGGGTGTCTTTGCCGGCTGCCGCTATGATCTGGCCCCGCGCGGAGACGAGCGCTTCGATCTGACCATCCGTCCCACACCCATCGCTTCGCCGCTCCAGGGCTGGCCCGGATACCTGGTTTCCGCGCTGCGCGGGTTGCCTTACCAGGAGATTCATGCCGATTCCTACAATATCGCCCGGCGTGCCGTGAACCTGAAGTCGTTCTGGCGGTGGGATGCCCAGAAGCGGCGCGTAGCGCTCGAATTTTCCGGTCCCCTGCATTTCTGGCGCTACCGTCTGGTGTTCGATGCGCGCCAGGAGAACTGGAACCTGAGCGGCAACTATTCCGGCCCCGGCTCGCTTTTTCCGGCCCTGCGCAAAGTGGAGGCCGGCGGCGACTTGCAGCGCAATCTGACGGCCAGGCTGAAATGGACCGTGGGCACGCGCCTGGCTTTCCGCGAATATTCCGGCGCTGCCGCCGGGCCGTTTTTCGCAAAAGGCTGGTCCAGCGAAATTGTCAACCGGCTGGACGCCATGGTGTGGGATTGGCCGGAGCACCGTTTGCGCGTGGATGGCTGGGCTACCCTGCGCACAGGCCGCATTCTTACGGGCTCGCCCTCGCGGCTGATCGCGCCGGAAGCCAGCCTGCGGACCCACTGGATTCCACAAGCGAAGGGCGACACGTATGAACTGGCCGCGGAGGTGCGCAGCGGCGCGGAGTTCGGCAACGTTCCTCTAGACGAACTGTACATTCTAGGAATGGAACGGGACAACGATCTCTGGCTGCGCGGGCATGTAGGCACACGCGACGGGCAGAAAGGCAGCGCGCCGATGGGCAGGCGGTATGTTTTGACCCGCGCCGAATTCGACCGCGCGGTGTGGCAGTTGCCGATGGTGCGCTGCGCGGTGGGCCCTTTCTTCGATTGGGGCCGAATCGGCGATCCGTCCCGCCTGTTCGGCTCGCACGGGTGGCTTTATGATACAGGGCTCGAGGCAAAAATCGGCACTGCCGGAGGCTTCGA
Source organism: Solibacteraceae bacterium (assembly GCA_021324015.1). Taxonomy (GTDB): domain Bacteria; phylum Acidobacteriota; class Terriglobia; order Bryobacterales; family Bryobacteraceae; genus JAJPJX01. Next base: position 7,514 of record JAJPJX010000074.1, read on the forward strand.
GTTCCTAGCCGTTTACGGGCGCAACCTGCGGGACGGGACGGGCGTGTTCTACACCGCAGTGCGGCGATAGACTCACGTCGGCGACCGCGTGCACCACGACGACGATGACCACAATCAGGCCGATCAGGGCCAGGAGGCCGACGATCAATCCGCCCTGCACATCCTTTTCGGCGTCCCGGGCGCGATCCGCGAAACGGGCCAGTTCCGCATCGCTGAGCGTGGCCACGGCGGTGTGCACCTGGTCCGCGTTGAGATCAAACTTTTTGAGCGCCTGGACGGCCGCCGGATAGGAAAATACCCTTTCGATATCCGCGACATTTTTTCCTCTTTCTTCCGCCGCGGATTGCAGCCCCTTGTGTAATTCCTGCAAGGGGACCACGTGTTCCTGTGCCGTGGCGCTGCCCGCAAGAGTGCAGTGCCACACGGCGAACGAGATCAGGATGGACAACCACTGCCGCAATAGGGGTTTCATTTCATCTTTCCCATTCCATACACTTCCAACACCCGTAGCGTCCAGAGCAAGTCGGGTGCAAATGTGCATTCCCGGACAAACCGCCGGCACAATCCAGGCCTTAGGCAACCCGCCAGGCGCCTCGCCCCTCTCCTATCTGTCTCTTGTCTGGAGAGTCTGACGTTTTGACCCGGTCCTCTGCGGATTTCGGAGACGGTTCACGGTCTTGCGCGAGCGCTTCGATCAGCTCTCCGACAAGCGCCTGCACTTGCAGCAGTTTGTTTTCGAGATCATCCCGGTTCATATGGCCCGGTGGAGTGCAATTACCGTTCCTAAACCGCGGAATGTAGAATCAGGAACAGTTTATGGCACGACACGGGCTTGCGATACTTCTCGCGGTTTGCGGCCTTGCGGCCGCGGCCCCGCGACTCACCCTGGAGGACCTGGTTTCCGTGGAGGCCGTGGGCGAGACGGCGCTTTCTCCGGATGGGGGGACCTTCGCGCTGACGCGCGGCGGGCAGATCGTTTTGCTGCCTTCTTCGGGAGGATGGCCGGTCACGCTGACCACGACGGCCGGCGGCAAGAGCGGCTTGCACTGGTCCCCGGACGGGCGCACGATCGCTTACGCCAGCCAGGGCAGCATCTGGACGGTTCCCGCAGCCGGCGGGCCGCCCCGGCGGTTGACCCGCGCCATCGCCGGGGAAGGCGATCCGCGGCAGGCAGGCGACCGCGATCCGCAATGGTCGCCCAAGGGCCGGTGGATTCTGTTCGAGACCGGCCGGCGCGGGCGTAACAGCCTCATGGTGGTGAGCGACGACGGATTGATCAACGATTACCTGACGGACTCCCCCGCGGATGAGGAAAACGCGGCGTGGTCGCCGGACGGGGCGCATATCTCCTACACGGAGCGCTCGCACGAGCATTTCAGCGGCAAGCTGAAGGTGCTGCGCCTCGATGCGCAAAGCGGCCTCGCCGTGGGGGAGGCCGCCACCCTCTACACCGCGCCGGAGGATCGCGGCGGCGGCTGGCTGATCCGGAAAGCCGCCTGGTCGCCGGACGGGCGTACGCTGGCGGTGGTGTTGCAGGAAAGCGGCTGGGACAACGTGTACCTCATCCCGGCTTCGGGCGGCGCGCCCCGGCCCCTCACGCGCGGCGAGCAGGAGGACGGGAGCCCAGTCTTTTCGCCGGACGGGAGATCGCTGGCCATCGTTTCCAACCGCAAGAGCCCGGAAGAGACCGGCATCTGGATCGTGCCCGTCGAGGGCGGGACGGCGCGGCCACTCACCCGTTTCCCGGTGCCCGGCATGGAGTCCGCGCCCGCCTGGTCGCCGGACGGAAAGACGGTCTATTTCCATCGCGGCACACCGCTCGAATCGACGGACCTGCTGGCGGCGGATGCGAGCGGCGGGGCGCCGCCGCGGTGCCTGACCCACACCCTGCCGAAGAATTTCGAGGGCGCGCTGGCGGCGCCGGAAAAGGTGCGTTATCGGAGCAAAGACGGCCTGGAGATTACGGCGCTGCTCTACCGGCCGCGCGCCGAGCGGCCCGGCCCGGGCTATCCCACGGTGCTGTGGATTCACGGCCGGCCGGAAGGCCAGGACACCTTCCGCTTCGATCCCTGGGCGCAGTACCTGGCGCAGTCCGGCTACCTGGTGCTGGAGCCGAACTATCGCGGCAGCAGCGGATACGGGGAGAAATTCCGGAACCTGAACGTGGCCGACAGCGGGGGCGGTGAGATGGATGACGTGGCGGCCGGGGCGCGTTACCTGATCGCGCGCGGCCTGGCCGATCCCAAGCGCCTGGCCATCGGCGGGGGCAGCCACGGCGGCACCATGGTGGCCTATGCGGTGACCAAGTACCCGGACCTGTTTCAAGCTGCCATCGAACTCTACGGCGTGGTGGACCGCGCGACTTATATCGAGCGCACCAACCGCAACTCCGCATGGCGCTGGATGCGCAAGATGGGCGGGACACCCGCCGAGAAGCCGGAGGTCTACAGCCGCGCCGACGTGCTGAACGACGTGGGCCGCATCCGGGCGCCGCTGCTGATCATGCACGGGGAGAAGGACCCGCAGGTGCCGCCCTACGAATCCGCGCAGTTCGTGCGCGCGCTCAAGCAGCACGGCAAGGTGTATTACTACTTCACGTACCCGCGCGAGGGGCACGGCTTCAGCGAACGGGAGCACCGGCTGGACGCCTGGAAAAAGCAGCTTGCCTTCCTGGAGAAGTACATACAGCCGCGGTACGGACAGAGCAGCACGTCGGTGGACGATCTGTTAGTACCGGCGCACCCGTAGCGCCAGCTCGATTTCGGCCTGGATCGCGGAGTCGTTCCAGCCCAGATGCCCGGCCATTTCGCGCGACACGGGCAGCAGGTTTTCGGCGGTCCAGGGCTGCTCGAAGCCCCAGTAAGTAGAGACAAAGAGAAAATCCGCCAGCCGGTGGGCCATTTCGTGGCGCACGGCATAGGCGATCTGCGCGCGGCGCAGGCGGTCCAACTCCGCTTCCCCGGCGGGGAGGCAGGCCAGCAGGTGCGGCAATTGCACGCCGTAATCGGAGGCCAGCGGGCGCAGGCGCGCCTCCTCCAGGCAGTGCCGCGCGGCCAGTTCCGGGAGGGAGGCGCCCAACTCGGCGAGGCGCGCGCGGGTGTTGCCGCCCAGCGGGGTTTGGGCGGTGGCGGAGCGGCCGGCCAGTGGCGGGGCGATCTCCCGGACCACCCGCTCGGCGGCTTCTTCGCTCATCAGGCGGTAGGTGGTGTACTTGCCTCCGGCCACGTGCAGCACGCCATCCTCGGCGTTCCAGATGCGGTGCTCGCGGCTGGTCTCGGTGGGGGAAGCCGCATGGTCGCGCACCAGCGCGCGCAGGGCGCTGTAGGCCGCGATGGGGCGCAGGTCCCCGGCGCCGGGGTAGAGACGCCGCACGATGGCCAGCAGATAGCCCACCTCGTCCGGCGAGATGGACACATCGTCGGGGCTGCCTTCGTGATCCACGTCCGTGGTGCCGACCAGCGACAAGGCGCCACCGCTCCAGGGAATCACGAAGACAATACGTCCGGCGTCTTCGAAAAAGGCGATGGCGTGATCACCCGCATTGAGCCGCGGCAGGATCAGGTGGGAGCCTCGCACCAGCCGGATCCGGCTGCCCGTCTCCCACGGGCCGGTAGCGTCCACCACCTTGCGCGCGCGCACCGGGAAGGACTGGCCGGAGAGCGCGTCCACCACGGTGGCTCCCGTGGCGGTGATCCGTTCGGCGCGGGCGTAGTTGGCGATGACGGCGCCGGCGCGGGCGGCATCGAAGACGTTCTCCAGCACGCCGCGCGCGGCGTTCACCCGGCAGTCGTAATAGATGGCGCCCCCGGCGAGGCCCGCGGGTGCGAGACCCGGCTCGGCGGCCAGCACCTCCGCGCTCGACAGGTAGCGCAGGCGGCCGATTTTGCGGCTGCCGGAGAGAAACTCGTACAGCCGCAGGCCGGCGCAATAATACAGCCGTGCGGGCCAACTGTAGAAAGGGATCAGGAAGGGCAGGGGCGCCACCAGGTGGGGCGCGATATCGAGCAACGCCGCGCGCTCGCGCAGGGACTCGCGCACGAGGTGAAATTCCAACTGCTTGAGGTAGCGCAGCCCGCCGTGGATCAATTGAGAATTCCGGCCGCTGGTGCCGGAGGCGAAGTGCCGCTGCTCGACCAGGCCTACCCGCAGGGGCATGCCGGCGTCGCGGGCGCGCAGCGCGAGGTCGCGGGCGATGCCGGCGCCGTTGATGCCCCCGCCCACGATCAGGACGTCCAACTCCTCCGCCCGCAGCCGCTCCAGGTTTTGCCGGCGGCTCTCGGGAGAGAAGGCAGGACCCGGTGCGCTCATTTCCTCCAATATCGCATCGAAAGGAGCAGCAGGACGGCCGCCGCCGAGAGGGCGGTCAGGATGCGGCCAACCAGGTTTTCCAGGGGCAGCTCGAAGACCAGGCGCAGATCCTGCTCGCCGGGGGGCGCGTCGATGAGCATCAGGCCGAGCTGATCCTTACGGACCGGCAGGGGCCGGCCGCCGGCGTATGCGTGCCAGGCGGGGTCGTAGCTCTCCTGCACCAGGACGGCTTGGCCGGGGGCCATGCGCGCATGCACGACCAACTCGTCGGTGCCGCGCCAGGCGGTGGACGCAGGCTCGTCCGGGCCCTGCTCGACCGCGCGGGCGTAGGCGCGCACGCCTTCGAGATCCACTTGCGACCGGACGGGAGGGAGGGCGGCAAATCGCGCGCGGTCCACCACCCGCGCGAGGCCCGGGTAGCGCCGCGGAACCCGGTAGATCAGATTGCCGGCGCCATCGTCGTAGGCCACGGGCAGCACGCCGGCGAACTTTTGCGGATACAGAAAATCGTGATAGACCTCCTGGGAGTTCTTCTGCGGCACGATGACGGCGTCCACGCCCAGGCAGAGCATCCAGTGGACGGCCAGTTCCGGCTCCGGGCCGAGTTGGATCTCCCACTGCGCCGCCAGGGCGACGGGATTGAGAAGGCCCTGCTCGGAGCCGCCGCCCAACTGCTGGAGGTCGTGCCAGACATTGAACCAGAAGCGGTTGGATCCCGTCACCATGGTGCGGGCGCCGGGGAGGTTGCGCGCCACCCAGTCCTGCATACGGTATTCCGCGCGCTGGTCGAAGTGCGAATCGGGGCGGTAGAACACGCGGTTTTGGGAGAGGAACGGCACGGCGGTAGCGAAGGCCGCCAGGGTGATCGCCGCCGCAGGCAGGCGCCGCCAGCCGCCGCGGAGCCACAACCGCCGCAGGCCTTCGGCGGCCGCCAGAATCATGGCCAGATCCAGTTCCGGAATCAGCCGTCCAGGGACTCCCACCACCTGGAATCCCGCCCAGTAATAGCCCAGGACGATCAGTGAGAGGAACAGCAGGATGCCGCAGACGAGGACCGGGTACGTGGAGTCCTTCTTTCCGCGAGCCAGGCGGTAGGAGAGCATCAGGAACACCAGGAACACGGCCGCGGCGACGGCCACGCACCAGGGCTTGCCGGCCGGGGCTACGAGATGCAGGTTGGCGGCGGTGATGCGCAGATACGAAGGTGTCAACCAGAAGGCCGTGAGACCGTAGGCGAGCAGCACGATGGCCGCGGCGCGGGCCCAGATGGAGAGATCCTGGCGCGCCACCCACACGCCCCACACCAGCAGCGGGAAGAAGAGGGCCAGAGCCGTGGCGCCATAGAAATTGTTGGACACCACCAGGGCGCAGAAGACCGCTCCCAGTGCGAGGCTGGCAGGCCGGTTCCGTTCCAGGCCCAAATACACGCAGCCGAGCGCGATGGGCAATAGCGCCAGCGCGGTCATGTGCGGCCCTTCGCCGTAGCGCAGCAGGGTCCAGAGCCGCATGGGGGTCCACAGATCGGCGTCCCGGCGGATATCGGGCAGAAAGAGGAAGGAGGGGGAGAGCAGCGCGGAAGCCGCCGCGGCCAGGCGGGCCGAACCCGGCGATCCGCTCACCGCGCGGACGAAGAAGAACACCCCGGCGATCCCCACGCAGTAGAAGAACGCCGTGTAGATGTGGTAGGCCTTGACGGGCAGCCAGACGCGGGACAAAAGCGCTGTGCCATAGCGCAGGGCCGGGGGATACACGTAATCGAAGCGCGTGCCCAGGTACCAGAGCGGCTGCCATTGGGGGTGCGGCCAGTGGTCCCGTAGAAACCGGCCGTCGGCGATGAAGGTGCTCTCGATGGAGTCCCAGCGCTCGAGGTACTTGGCTTTGAACAGGGGGCGCACCTCAAGCCAGGCCAGGAAGAAGAACAGCAGGCATTCGGCGGCCACGCCGGCGCGGGTGCGCAAGAAACCCGGGCGATTCAACTGCGGCCCACCTGGGAGCGGGGCTTGGTTTCGGCGCCGGGCTCGCGATAGCGCCGGAACAAGCTGTCGAACTGCCGCTGCCGGACTACACCGGAGCGGTGCAACAGGTAGCGCGCCAGCAGCCACAGGATGGAGAGGCCGTAGACGGTGCTTTGGAAAAGCGAGGCCGAGGAGGCCTGGGCGAAGTAACGCGTGGGCACAGGCACCTCGGTAATCCGCATGCCGAGTTCCACCAACTGGGCCATGATTTCCTGGTCGAAGATGAACTTGTCGGAGTTCATTTCCAGGTTCACGGCCTCCAGCGCGGCGCGGCGGAAAGCGCGGTAGCCGGTGTGGTATTCGGAGAGTCGCAGGCCGAAGACCCAGTTCTCGAGCACCGTGAGGAAGCGGTTGGAGACGAACTTCCACCAGGGCATGCCCTGCTTAACCGGGCTCGCGCCGAGCAGGCGGGAGCCCAACACTACGTCCGCCCGGTCTTCCTGGACGGGGCGGACGATTTCGGGCAGGAGCGTGGGATCGTACTGGTAATCGGGGTGTACCATCACGACGATATCGGCACCCGCTTTGAGGGCCTCGCGATAACAGGTCTTCTGATTGGCGCCGTATCCGTAGTTGCGGTTGTGCACGAACAACTCGAGGCCGAGCTCGCGGGCGATGCGGGCGGTTTCGTCGGAGCTGCCGTCGTCCACCAGAATGACGAGGTCCACCATGTTGCGGGGCAGGTCCGCGTAGGTCATGTGCAAGGTGCGGGCGGCGTTGTAGGCGGGCATCACTACCACGACCTTGGGTTTGGTCAGGTTCACGCGGCCTCCACGGGTCGCGCCACCACGATGAACTGGTAGGCGCAAGCGGTCTTCCAGCAGCGCGCGCTCCAATACGAAAGGCGCTCGGCGGCGCGCATTGGCCAGCGGTCCTTCCAGGCCGGCAGCGCCTCGCCCACGGGGACGGCCGAGCAGCGCAGGCTTTCGATGGCGAAGCCGGCGCCGGCGAACAGATCCCGCCATCCCTGCCACGTGTAGAAGTGCAGGTGAGTGCGGTCGAACAAGCCGCGATCGTGCTGCGGGAAGCGGCCCAGCAGGACGTTCCAGCGGAAATAGAGGTGGCCGCTGTTGGGCAGGGAGGCGATCAGGCGGCCGCCGGGCGCTAGCGCGCGGCGCAGTTCGCGGAGGAGGGCCTCCGGCCGGCGCAGGTGTTCGAGCACGTCGGCGCAGAGGATGAAATCGAAGGCGCCCAATTGCGGCGGCAGGCCCTGGTCGAGATCGGCACACACCAGTGCGGCCCCTGGAGGGAAATCCGCCGGCACGTGCGCGGGATTCTCGATGCCGGTGACGCGATAGCCCCGGTTGGCCAGCGCCGCACCCAGGTAGCCGGCGGCGCAGCCTATGTCCAGCACGCGCCGCCCCTCTCCGCGAGCGGGCAGGCTTGCGAGAAGCAGGGTATGGCTGCTGTACGGGCCTGGCTTGAACCGGTACGGGGACACCCCAGCCGGATTCCCCGTTTGCACGGCCGTAAGCATGGGTATTGTGATTTTAGCAGCCCGGAGGCGGCCGGAGGGGCCGGCCCGGTACGGGTAAACTGGAGGGCATGATCCATCGCCGGGATTTTCTGGCTGCCGGAGCCGCCGGGCTGGCAGCGGGTGCGGCGGCGTCAGGCTCCGCGCGGTTCACCAAGAGCATCGCCTCCGTGATCTTTCCCCGTGGGATGCCTGCCGCGGAGCGCTTCCGGCAGGCCCGGAACGCGGGCTTCGAGGGCATCGAGATCCGCTTTGGCGGAGACCTGGAACTGGACACCCCGCCGGACGAGGTGAAGCGCATGGGCGAGACCGCGCGCAAGGCGGGGGTGGCTATCGTCAGCCTGTGGACTTCCGAGCCGTTCTCCGCGAATCCGCTGAACAGCCCGGATCCGGACAAGCGCGCGAGGGGGGTAGAGGCGCTGCGCCGCGGCATCCGGTTCGCGACCTATCTGGACTGCGGGGCGATGCTGCTGGTCCCCGGCAGGCTGGGCTCGGGCGCAAAGTTCCAGGTGGGCTACGAAGACACCTGGAAGCGCTTCACCACGGAACTGCGTAAGGCCATCCCGGACGCTGAGCACGCGAAGGTGATCCTCACACCCGAAAACGTGTGGAACAAGTTTCTGGTGAGCCCGCTCGAGATGCGGGCCTTCGTGGACCAGTTCCAGTCGCCTTGGCTGCAAACGCACTTCGATATCGGCAACGTCATGCAATTCGGCTATCCGCAGGACTGGATTCTGACGCTCGGCCAGCGCATTAAGCGCGTGCACGTGAAGGATTACAAGCTCTCCGACCGGGCCGAGCAGGGGCGATTCGTGGATCTGCTGGAAGGCGACGTGGACTGGAAAGAAGTGATGGCTGCGCTGGTGAAGGTGGGCTACCGCGGATACATGACACCGGAAATCGGCAACGAACGCCGCGAGCCGGACAAGCTGATGCAGGTATCGAAGGCTCTGGACCGGATTCTGAGCCTGGCCTGAGCGCAACACATTCTTCGGACACCATCCGCGGAGTGCAGCGCCCGGCCCGCGCTACAATCGAGAAGAACCCCACCTGTGGAAAATAAAGAGATTGCGCGTATTTTGCAGGAGACCGCCGATCTGATGGAGATTGCCGGCGAGGATTCCTTCCGCATTCGCAGCTATCGGAACGGGGCCACCGCGGTGGAGGGATATCCGGAGCGGGTGGAAGAAATCCTCCGGGATGCCGAAAAGAAGGTAACCGATATCCCCGGCATCGGCAAAGGCTTGGCGGCGGTGCTGGCCGAGATCGTGGACCACGGGTCCTGCGAGCGGCGCGACCACCTGCTGGAGAAATATCCGCCCACGGCGCTCGAATTCCTCAAAATCCAGGGCCTGGGACCCAAGGGCATCGCGCTGATTTTCGAGCACTACCGCATCAGCACCATGGACGAATTGGAACGGCTGGCGCGGGAGCAAAAGCTGCGAGTGCTGCCGCGCATGGGCGCCAAGCTGGAAGAGAAGGTGCTCAAATCCATCGCCCAGTACCGCCAGCGCGCCGGCCGGTTCATGCTCAATTACGCCGAATCCGCCGCCCGCGAGCTGATCGAGTACTTATCCGCCGAGGGCGGCATCGAGAAGATCACGCCGGCGGGCAGCCTGCGCCGCGGGCGCGAAACGGTCGGCGACCTGGACTTGCTGGTGACCGGTCCGGGCGCTGGAATGGCACTGGAGCGCTTTATCAAGTACCCCAAGGTGGAGCAGGTGCTGGGACACGGCGAGAACAAGGCCAGCGCTACCGTGGGCCGGGAGGCGTTTCAGGTGGATGTGCGCGCCCTGCCGCGGGAGAGCTACGGCGCCGCTTTGCAGTATTTCACCGGCAGCAAGGACCACAACGTGGCCCTGCGCACGCGCGCCGTGAGGATGGGCTTCAAGCTCAGCGAATACGGGCTGTTCCGCATGGAGGACGACGCCCGCGTGGCCGGGGAGACCGAAGAGGGGGTGTACGAGACGCTGGGGTTGCGCTGGATCCCCCCGGAGTTGCGCGAGAACATCGGAGAGATCGAGTGGGCCGCCGAAGGCCGCCTCCCGGAATTGGTGGAACTGCGCCAGATCCGCGGCGACCTGCACATGCATACAACCGAAACCGACGGCCGCGCGTCCTTAGAGGAGATGGCGGAGGCTGCCAGGGGCCGCGGCTACCAGTACATTGCGATTACCGATCATTCCAAAGCACTGGCGATGGCCAACGGCCTGGACGAGAAGCGCGTGGTGGCGTTCGCGCGGCAGGTCCGGGAGATCAACCGCCGCGGGCTGGGGATCCACATCTTCTCGGGCCTGGAATGCGATATCCTGCGGGACGGCGCGATGGACCTGGCCCACGATGCCCTGGCCGAACTGGACCTGGTGATCGGCAGCGTGCACAGCCACATGAACCTGGAGGCCGCGGAGATGACCGACCGGTTGCTGCGAGCGCTCGAATGCCCGCACCTAAGGGTCCTGGGCCACCCCACGGGGCGGCTGCTGTTGCACCGCGATCCGTTCCCGTTCGATTTCGAGCGCATCGTCCACGAGGCGGTGAAGCGCGGCGTATGGCTGGAGATCAACGCCAGCCCGGAGCGGCTGGACCTCAGCGCGAACCTGATCCGCAGCGCCAAGGCGCGCGGCGCGCGGTTCACGATTTCCACCGATGCCCACCATCCCAAACACCTGGAAAGCATGCACTATGGGGTGATCACGGCCCGCCGCGGATCGCTTTCGCCGGCGGACATTCAGAACACCCTGCCACTGGAACAATTCACCGGGGCCCTACGCAGAAAGGCGGCGGGCTGAGCCTGCGCCACCTCGAGAAACCAATGAAACCGATTTCCCTGCTTTTGCTGTTGCTTGCGGCCGGCGCCGTGCTGGCGCCCGCCGCCGATTTCACCATTCCCATCGAGAAGTTCAAACTGCCCAACGGCATGCGCGTGATCCTCTCACGCGACAACGCCGTGCCGGTGGTGACCGTGTACGTGATCTATGGCGTGGGCGCGCGCTCGGAGGAGAAAGGGCGCACGGGCTTCGCCCACCTGTTCGAACACATGATGTTCGAAGGCTCCGCCAACGCTCCCAAGGGCATGCATGACAAGATGATTGAATCGAACGGCGGCGTCCTGAACGGTTCCACCCACCCGGATTTCACCGACTACTATGAGACGCTGCCGTCCAATAAGCTGGCCACCGCGCTGTGGCTGGAATCGGACCGCATGCGCAGCCTGGCCATCACCGACGAGAACCTGAAGAACCAGAAAGAAGCCGTGAAACAGGAGCGCCGGTTGACTTTCGACAACCGGCCGTACAACACGGCCATCGTGGACCGCTGGCCGCAACTCTCGTTCCGGAACTGGCAGAACTACCATTCTCTGATCGGCTCGTTCGAGGACCTGAATGCCGCCTCGGTCGCAGACGTGGCCAAGTTCTTCAAGACCTACTATGCGCCGAACAACGCGGTGCTGGTGATCGTGGGCGACATCCAGAACGGAGCGGCGAAGAAGCTGGTGGAGACGTACTTTGCGGACATCCCCGCGCAGCCCCAGCCGCAACACCCGGATCTGAGCGAGCCGGGCAAACCGCAGCCCAAACAGGAGGTGTACCGCGATCCGCTGGCACGGGTGCCCGGTGTGGTGATCGGCTATCCCGGACCGGCGCGGCGCTCGCCGGATTACTACGCCCTGAACATGGTGGATGCCCTCTTGACGGGCGGCGAGAGTTCCCGCTTTCAACTGGACCTGGTGAAAGGCAAGGAGTCCGTCATCCAGTACGAGGCGAACCTGGGCTGGCCATTTGCCGGCCCCTCCGATTACAAGGCCCCCGGAGACTATGGCATCTTCCTGCTCTACAAGCCGAATTTCGCGGCCCAGCAGATCGTGGACCAGGTGCAGGAGGAGATCGCGCGCGTGCAGAAGGAGGGCGTGGAGCAGAAGGAACTGGACCGCGTGCGGACGTTTCTGCGCCTTTCGCGCATCAGCCAGATGCAGGGTTCGCTCAGCCGCGCGCAACTGCTGGGGCAGTACGAATTGTTCGACGGCAACCCGGAGCTGGTGAACACCGAAATCGGCGATTTTCTGGCCGTCACGCCGGCCCAGATGCAGGCAGCGGCCCGGAAATACCTGACGCCGGAACGGCGCACGGTGCTGGAGATCGCTCCGGCGCCCCGCAAAAGACCGGCGGGAGCCCAGAAGGAGGCGCAGTAATGGAACGGATGCTGATGACATTCCTGGTGTTGGGTTCGATGGGGCTCATGGCGCAGGTCATCGACCGCACCAAACCGCCGGCCACGCCGCCGATCCCCGCCTACAAACTGCCCCCGGTCTATGAGACGCGCCTCGGGAACAGGCTGGCGGTGGTCATGGTGGAGGACGCGCGCTTTCCCCTGGTGACGGTGCGGCTGGGCTTTCTGGCCGGCAACAAGTTCGATCCGCCGGACCTCCCGGGCCTTTCCGAGGCGGTGGCGGCGCTGCTCACGCAGGGCACCCAGTCGCGTACCTCGCGGCAGATCGCCGAGGAGCTGGCCGCTATCGGCGGGGCGCTGAATGGCGCCTCGGGCCCGGACGCCATCACGGTTTCCGGGAGTGTGCTTTCCGAAAATACGCCCAAGCTGCTGGAACTGCTGGCCGACGTGGCGCGCCACGCCAGCTTCCCGGAAAAAGAAGTCGAACTGCGCAAGCAGAACCGGGCGCAGGAACTGGAGGCGCAGCGTTCCGAGCCGTCCTTCCTGGCCGACGAAAAGTTCGCCGAAGTGGTGTTCGGATCTCACCCCTATTCCCGGATTGCGCCCACCCCTCAGTCCATCGCGCGGATCGATCGCAAGGCCCTGGCCAGTTTCGCGCAGACTTATCTCGTTCCCAACAACGCCACCCTGATTCTGCTGGGGAGGCTGCCCGCGCGCGCCGAGGCGCTGAAGCTGGTGGAGGAGTATTTGGGCTCGTGGCAGCAGAAAGCGTTGCCGGCGCCTCCCAAGCCGGATTTTCCCGAAACCCGGCACGCGGTTTACCTGGTGGACCGCCCCGGGTCGGTGCAGGCGGATATCCACGTGGGGGGGCTGGCGGTGACGCGCGCCGATCCGGACTTCTTTCCGTTGTCGGTGGGCAGCGTGGTGCTGGGCGGAGGAGGCAGCTCGCGCATGTTCCTGAACATCCGCGAAAAGAAAGGCTATGCCTATGACGCGCACGCCATACTGCAGCCCAAGCGCGACGCCGGCGATCTGGCCGCCGTCACGCAAGTGCGCAACGAAGTGATCGAACCGGCCATGCAGGCGGTGCTGGACGAGTTGAAAGGCATGGTGAGCGACCCGCCCTCGAAGGACGAACTGGACCGCACGCAGAACTTCATGAGCGGACTCTTCGTGCTGCGCCTGGAGACGCAGAACGGGCTGGCCACGCAGTTGATCACGGCCAAGCTCATGGGCCTGCCGAACAGCTACCTGGAGCGCTATGTGGAGAGCGTCCGGGCAGTCACGCCGGCGCAGATTCAGCAAGTGGCAAAGAAGTACATGGCGCCGGAAAAGGCGGCCATCGTAGTGGTGGGCGATGCCTCCAAGATCTCGAAGCCGCTCGAAAAATTCGGCACGCTGACGGTCAGCAAAGCAAACTGATGAAGATCCTTTCCTCTCGCGAGGTGTACCAGTGCGGAGTGTTCCGCGTGACCGAAGATGAGGCCGAGGAGCCCGGCGGGTTTCGCATCCGGCGTTCCGTGGTGCGCCACCGGGGTTCGGCGGTGATGCTGGCGGTGGACGCCAAGGGGCGCGCGCTGCTGGTGCGGCAGTACCGCCTGCCGGCCGAGAAAAGCCTGTGGGAGCTGCCCGCGGGCAGCCTGGATCCGGGCGAGAAGCCGCTGGCGGGCGCGAAGCGCGAGTTGCGCGAAGAGACCGGATACCACGCCCGGCAGTGGAAAAAGCTGGTTTCCTACTGGCCCTCTCCCGGGTTTGTGAGCGAGAAGATGCACGTATTTCTGGCCCGGGACCTGGTGGCGGGCGATGCCCAGCCGATGGAGGACGAGCGCATCGAGTGCCGCTGGTTCGCACCTCGGGAACTCGACGCGCTGATCCGCCAGGGCAAGATCGAAGACGGCAAGACGCTGATCGGCTTTATGCTGTGGCAGCGATACCGCTGAAGGCGCGGTCGATGCCCGCCAGGGTCTCGGCCACGTCCTGATCGGTGTGCGCGGCCGAAACGTAGAAGCGCCCGTCCGGCACGATATGCACGCCTTCCTCGAGCGCCAGGGCCAGGAAGCGGCGCAGCCGGTCCCGATCGTCGGATAACGTATCCCGATAGTGGGTGAGCTCCGTTTTGCCGGTGAAATGCACCGCGAAGGCCGCGCCGAAGCCGCAGACCGCCAGGGGCAGCTTGTGCTTCCGGCCTAGGCTGCACACGCCATCCATGAGTTTCTTTCCCATGGCGTTGGCGTGCGCGAGAGCCGCGCCGCCGTCGGCGGCCAGCTCGTGGAGCGCGGCATTGGCCCCGGCCATGGAGAGCGGATTGCCGTTGAAGGTGCCGCCGAAGGCCACGCCGGCGAACATCTGCTCCATTAGGTCGCGGCGCCCCGCCACCACGCTGAGCGGCAGCCCGGCAGCCACCGCCTTGCCGAACGTGGCCAGGTCCGGGGTGACCCCGTAGTGCGCCTGCGCCCCGCCCGGGGCCATGCGGAAGCCGGTGATGACTTCGTCGAAGATCAGCAGGGCGCCGTGGCGGTCGGCCAGTTGGCGGGCGGCTTCCAGGTAGCCCGGCAGCGGCAGCAGACAGCCGCTGTTGCACAGCACGGGCTCCATCATGATAGCCGCGATCTTGCCTTTGTGCCGCTCCAGGGTCTGCTCCAGGAGATCCAGGCGGTTCCAGGGCGCCACGACGGTGTTTTCGGCGGTGTTCGGCACCTGGCCGCGCGAACCCAGCACGGTGGGCGGCGCCTCCAGCGGGCCGGCCTGCTCGGCGGTGGGTTTGTAGCCCACCAGGGCCCCGTCCACCCAGCCGTGGTAGTGCCCTTCGAACTTCAAAATCAGGTTGCGGCCCGTAAAGGCGCGGGCCAGGCGGTACGCCAGTTGCACGGCTTCGCTGCCGCTGGAGGTAAAGGCGACGCGCTCCGCGCAGGGGACCATCCGCTGGATCTGCTCGGCCACCTGGATTTCCAGTTCGTGCTGTTCGCCGTAGCTGTGCGGGCCCTCCGCCTGGCGGCGGATGGCTTCCACCATGGCGGGGTGGCTGTAACCCAGGATCATGGGTCCCCAGGCCAGCACGTAGTCGATGTATTCATTGCCGTCCACGTCGGTGAGGCGCGAGCCGCGTCCGCCGGTGAGATAGAGCGGCACCGGGAAATGCGCCCGGAAAGGACTGCTGACGCCGCCCGCGAGCGATTGGCGCGCCCGGGCCAGGAGCGCGCGAGAACCATCCCAATTGCGTGACATGTCCAGTCCAGTGTACAGCACGGCATGTCGGAAAGGCGCCCCGCATGGCGTGAGATAGACTATTCGGCGATGGAATCGGTCTATTCCCGGAAACCCTGGCTGGAGCAGTATCGCGTGTCCTCCGAGCTGCCGCTTCCGGCGCGCACGGTGCTGGATGCGCTTGAAGAGCAAGCGCGCGTGCGTCCCCAAGCGCCGGCGCTGCGGTATTTCGAAGAGAGCATCAGCTACGGCGAGCTGAACGAAGCGGCGGAGCGCTTCGCCGCGCGGCTGAAAGAGTGGGGCGTCGGCAGGGGCGAACGGGTGGCGCTGTCGCTTCAGAACAATCCCCAGTTCGCGGTGGCGCAATACGGGGCCTGGAAACGCGGGGCCGTGGTGGTGCCGCTCAATCCCATGTTCCGCGAAAAGGAGCTGCGGTACCATCTGCAGGACTCGGGGGCGCGGGTTTGGGTGGCGCTGGATTCCCTGGCGACGCAGGAGGCGCGCCGGGCGGTGGCCAGTTCCCCGGTCGAGCGCGTGGTGCTGACCAGCGAGCAGGACTATGCGGCCATGCTGGCGGAGGCCCCCGATCCGGAGGCGCGTGTGGAGACAGGCCCGGAGGACCTGGCTTACCTGGTCTACACCTCGGGCACGACGGGATCTCCGAAGGGCGCCATGATCCGGCACCTCGCCGCGGCGTTCAACGCCGAGGTGTACCGGCAGTGGATGTGCCTTGGCCCGGAGGACGCCGTGCTGGGGCTGGCGCCGCTGTTCCACATCACCGGCCTGATTGCGGAACTGGCGGCGGCCGCCTGGACGGGCGTGCCCCTGATCCTGTTCCACCGCTTCGATCCGGAGGTGGCGCTGCGGCTGTGCCGGCGCTGGCGGGCCACCATGTCGGTGGCGGCCATCACGGCCTATATCGCGATGATGAATCATCAGCAGGGCCGCAAGGGCACTTTTCTGGAGAAGTGCTACAGCGGCGGCGCACCGGTGGCGCCGAGCCTGACCGCGCAGTTCGAGGAGCGGCTCGGCGCTTACATCCACAACATCTACGGGCTGACCGAGAGCACCTCGCCCTCGCATGCCACGCCGCTGGGCGCGCGGGCGCCCGTGGATGAAGCCAGCGGAGCGCTCTCGATCGGCGTGCCGGTTCCCAATTGCGAGGCGGCCATCCTCAGCCTGGATAATCCGGACCGGGAAGTTCCGCCCGGGGAGGCGGGGGAGCTCGCGCTGCGCGGGCCGATGATGTTTTCCGGGTACTGGAACAAACCCGAAGAGACGGCGCGCGCCTTTCACAACGGCTGGTTCCGCACCGGCGACGTGGCCATCATGGATCGCCAGGGCTGGTTCTACATCGTGGACCGGAAGAAGGACATGATCATCGCCTCCGGATTCAAGGTCTGGCCGCGGGAAGTGGAGGACACCCTGTACCGGCATCCGGCGGTGCGCGAGGCCGCGGTGATCGGGACGCCGGACGCTTACCGGGGCGAGACGGTCAAAGCTTTTGTGGCGCTCAAGGAGGGCGCGGCGGCGGAAGGCGAGGAGTTGATCGGCTTCTGCCGCGAGCGCCTGTCGGTCTACAAGTGCCCGCGCGAAGTGGCATTTGTAGCGGAGCTCCCCAAGACCGCTACGGGCAAGATTCTGCGGCGGGCGCTGCGGGAGATGGGAGGCGCGCCGGAGGCCTGAAATGCGGCCGTGGGCGCGCGGATGCAGTGTGCTATCGTTTGCTTGATGTCACGCGATCGCTTCTCCCGCCGCGCGCTATTGGCATGGGCCGCGGCCGCCCCGATTGCGTCCGCCGCGGCGCGGGGCAAGCGCATTCCCGTCGGGCTGGAGCTCTACTCGGTCCGCAACGAACTGAGCAAGGACCTTGCGGGCACGGTGCGCGCCGTGGCCAAGATGGGTTACCAGGGAGTGGAGTTCTACGCGCCCTACTACGACTGGACGGCCGATACGGCCAAGGAGAACCGCAAGCTCCTGGATGACCTCGGCATGCGCTGCTTTTCCACGCACAACGGGCCGAAATCGTTTTCTCCCGAGGGTCTGCCGCAGGCCATCGAACTGAATCAGATTCTGGGCAGCCAGTTCATCGTGCTGGCCAGCGCCGGGCGCGTCAACGGTCTGGACGGCTGGAAAAAAGTCGCGGAGGAATTGAATCAGGCCGCCGAAAAAACCCGGCCGCTCGGGCTGCGCACCGGTTACCACAATCACCAGGCGGAATTCCGGATGGTGGAAGGCAAGCGGCCCATCGAAGTGCTGGCCGCCAACACCGAGAAAGACGTGATGCTGCAGTTCGACGTGGGCACGTGCCTGGAGGTGGGTTCCGACCCGGTGGCCTGGATCCACGCGAACCCCGGGCGCATCCGGTCGCTGCACTGCAAAGACTGGTCGCCGGAAAAGGGCTACAAGGTGCTGTTTGGAGAAGGCGTCGCGCCGTGGAAGAAGATCTTCCAGGCTGCCGAGAAGACCGGCGGCGTGGAGTATTACCTGATCGAACAGGAAGGCAGCGATTACCCACCGCTCGAGACCGTGGAGCGCTGTCTGGCGAGTATCCGGAAACTGCGGCCGGCCTAGCTACTTTCCGGCGCAAAATTCGGTTTTCGAGTGAGACCTGACCACTGACCCGAGGTGGCAAGAACGACAAAAAGTCCGGCGGGCTGACCGCCGGGCAGTTAAGTGGCTGAGTTTTCGCCACTTCGAAATTTCAGTTTTTGCGTTTCGCTAACACCGTTCCGAGGTGGTGGAGATTATCGGCGATCACGCCCAGGCCGACCCATCGCTGCATTCCGGTCGTCCC
>JAJPJX010000170.1 GCA_021324015.1 Solibacteraceae bacterium
AATGTTCCGCGAGCAATCTGCAAAACTGTGTGCCGATAGCGCGAAGCTGATTCTGGAACTCGATCAGCTTCCCCCTCCGCGGCGGCCCTCCGCGGAACTCATACAGTCCGTCGATGAGTTCTGGGCACTCATTGCCGGAGTCCCGCAATCGACGCGTGCTCTGGACCCGGCGGGAAGATACGCTTTCGTCCAGAGAGAAATCGTCCCGCGGCGGAACAGCATCAGCGAGCTTCTGCACCAGTTTGTCCGGGCCGGGCAGGACGGACTGAAGGAGAGTGAAAGCGAGTTCAGGCGAACCCGGTGGGCCTCTGCGCAGAGGCTGTTTTTGGTCCTCGGTCTTTCTTTAATCTGCAGCCTTGCGGCCGCAGGCTTCAGCGTGATGCATGTGGAAAACCTCGAGCGGCGGAGTCTGGATCAATACAGGCAGGTAGAGAGGGCCCGGGAAGAATTACAGCAACTTTCGGCGCGCCTGATGCAAGCCCAGGAAGAGGAGCGAGTGCGCCTTTCGCGGGAACTGCATGACGAGATCGGCCAAGTCATCGCCACGCTGAGGCTGGAGATTACCCGCGCCGAATCGCTTCCGGTAAACCAGTTCGCCGATGTGCGCGAGCGCCTGGCTCGGGCGCGCGACTTGGCGACCAGAGCGGTCCAGACCGTCAGAGATGTCTGCGTCCTGTTGCGGCCCGCGATGCTGGATGATCTGGGACTGATCCCGGCCCTGCAGTGGCAGGTGGAAGACTTTGCCCGGCGTACGGGGGTGCCCTGCGAACTTCACGAGGAGGCCTTGAGCGAGGTGTTGCCCGACCCCATCAAGACGTGTGTCTATCGGGTGCTTCAGGAGTCTCTTTACAATGCGGAGAAACATTCCGCGGCTTCTAAGGTCATGGTCACCGTGCGGCAATCTCCCGAGGCCCTGGTCATGGAAATCGAGGATAACGGGTGCGGCTTTGAAGTCGAGAGGCAAAGGCAGGCGGCTCTGCCCGCGCATTTCGGGATCTTGGGGATGAGGGAACGGGCGGCTTGCCTCGGTGGCGCCTTTGAAATTCATTCTCATCCCGGAAAGGGAACCCGGATCCGCCTGCGATTGCCCATGGGCGGTACCATCCCGGCTAAGGGCACGTTGCTGGAGGTGCCCGCCTGATGATCCGCATCCTGCTCGCCGATGATCACACACTGTTCCGCTGCGGCCTGCGGCACATTTTGCACGAACACGATCAGTTCAGCGTGGTCGCGGAGGCGGGCTCAGGGCTGGAGGCGGTCGAATTGGCAGGGCAGTTCAAACCGGATGTCGCGGTAGTGGACATCGGAATGAAAGAGCTGAATGGTGTCGAAGCCACCTCGCAATTGATTCGGGAGTCGCCGAAGACCGCGGTACTCATCCTCAGCATGCATGCGGACGAGCGCTACGTAATGAGGGCCATCAAGGCCGGTGCGCGGGGTTACATGCTGAAGGACGCCGTGGAAGAGGGTCTGATTCACGCCATACATGTGCTGCACAAAGGTGGATCTTATTTCAACCCGGCGCTCTTGAGATCGCTTGAGGAGCGCAAGTTCCTGGGAGCTGGGTCTCGAGAGGCTGAAGACCGGTATGAGCTTCTGTCCGGTCGGGAACGGCAGCTCTATCACCTCCTCGCCGAGGGCAAGGCGAACAAAGAGATTGCGGCGCGCCTGAACCTGAGCCTCCACACGGTGGAAACCCATCGAACTCGCATCATGGAAAAGCTGGGGGTCCACGGCATTGCCGAGCTGGTCCTCGGTGCGGTCCGGCGCGGCCATTTCCTCCCGGAATAGACCCATATACAGAACCCGCTGTATTGCACAGCGCGATCCGGAAAGATAGGATTTTTCCTGGAAATGCAGGTTATTTATGCCAATCCGGATCGTAATAGCGGACGACCATTTGCTGTACAGGGAGACCCTCTGTCGCATGCTGCGGAGTTATCCAGCCATTTCCGTCCTGGGAGAAGCGTCTTCCGGCGCGGAAGCGATCCAATTGGCAGCGCAATTGCAACCGGATGTGGCCCTGGTTGACGTGCGAATCAAGAACAAAAATGGGCTGGACGCCATCGCCGCAATTCGCGATCAATCCATCCGGACAGCGGTCTTGATGTTAAGCATCTACGAGGATAAGCAATACGTGATCCGTGCGGTGCTGGCGGGGGCGCGGGGATATCTGCTAAAGGACGCCGATATTGACCTCGTAGTTCGTGCGATCGGTTTGCTGCACGGCGGCGAGTACTATTTCAGCCCCGCCATTTCGGCGTTTGCAGAGGAGGCGTTCGAGCGGCTGCCGGGGAGTGTGCGGTAGCAATCGCACCCGTGCTTATTGCCGTCCACGAACGGGTGGTTCTGACAGATGTGAAGCAGGGAGGCGGCAGCCATGGCTGGAATGGATGCGCGGAGGAACTCCCCGCCGAAGGTGGCCATGGGCGTCGCCACGGCCGATTCCAACGCGCGGGAACGCGAACGCCCTCCGACCCGCCGTACAGTTCCAGCGTCAGGAAGAGGGGCTCCACGCTGGCGATTATTCAGCGAGGCGCTTGAGGCTTTGCCGTGACGCTTGTGTGCCGTGCGCTGCGCCGCCTCGAACTTCTGGCGCCTTTCGGACTGCTCGGCGGGTGCGACGATGAGCCGGTGCCCGTCAGTACTGAGGTCGAGCGGCGTCTCGGTGTCGATGTTCAGCAGGTCGAGAATCGGTCTGTCGATCACTAACGCCAGGCTGTTTCCGTGTTTTGTGAGCTTCTTGACCATCGTTTCCCTCGTATATCCATTGTATCGACACACGTTCACACGCGCAGCCAGAGGAAGTCGAAGATGCCGAGACCCAGTTCGGGATGTCGCCGCGTCATTTCCTGCTCCCGGAGCGCTCGGGACATCCTGCCGAGTGGTCCACGTACAGCAACCGGGACGACTGGCGCGGTGCCAGGCCCCGCGGGATGTCTTGCGCTCCACCAGAGCGCGCCGCGCAGGTCGCGCCCATCCAGCCATAGGCAATCGAAAGCGTAGGGGTAGGGTTCCGCGCGGCGGTAACGCTCCGGATCTACGGCCACTACATGCCGGATCTCCACGACGACGCGGCCAACGAGATGCAGGCGGCGTTCGCGGACGCCCGCAAGATTCAGCGCGAGAAGGAGGCCAAGGAGAAGAAGCAGAAGCGCGACAAGAAAGCCGCCATCGTCGCGCAAGTCGGGCCAGGTGCTGCCAGTGGTGCTGCAACCCCGGTAGGCGAGTTAGTGCAGTAGATGATCGTGGTGCTTTATGTCTTTTGGTTCTTGGGAGTTGCGGGGAGTGATCTGGCGCGCCCGGAGAGACTCGAACTCCCGACCTACTGGTTCGAAGCCAGCCGCTCTATCCACCTGAGCTACGGGCGCGCGATGACAGCGCCTGGAAACGCAAGAAATATGTACGTCCCAGCCATTATCCCATGCCGCCAGCGGAGGTTTTCGGGTGTGCCTTGCTGCGGTCCTACTTGCCGTTCTCCGCGGAGCTGCTCTGTGCGCCCAGCACTTCGCGCACCTTGTGGGCCAGCACCCTGGGCACGAAGGGCTTCTGCAAAAACGCCAAGCCCGATTGCAGCAGGCCGTGCTGCACGACGGCCTCGTCGGTGTAGCCCGAAATAAACAGCACCTTCAGGTGCGGCCGCTGCGTATGCAGGTGCCTGACCACCTCCGGGCCGCTCATCCCGGGCATCACAACATCCACTACCGCCAAGTCGATCGCGCACTCATGCGCCTGCGCCAGGTGCAGGGCCTCTTCCCCGCTGACCGCCTCGATCACCCGGTAGCCTCTGGACGACAGGACCTTGCAGATGATCTTGCGCACCCGGTCCTCGTCCTCCACCACCAGGATGGTCTCTGAGCCACTGGGCACTTCGGCCGTCGCGCCGGCCTCCTGCTCGGCGCCGCCCGCATCGCGCACCTTCGGCAGGTAGATCTTCATGGTGGTCCCGTGTTTCGGCTCGCTATATACCAGAATCGAGCCGCCGCTCTGCCGCACGATCCCGTAAGCCGTCGCCAGGCCCAGGCCCGTCCCGCGCCCGGGCGCCTTGGTGGTGAAGAAGGGTTCAAACAGGTGCGAGCGGGTTTCGGCGTCCATCCCGATCCCGTTGTCGCTGATCGCCAGTACGACGTAGTGTCCCGGCTGCAGGTCCAGGCTGGCGGCGGTCAGGGAATCCTCGACGTGGAAATCGGAGGTCTCGATGGTCAGCTTGCCCCCCTGCGGCATGGCGTCCCGGGCGTTCACTACCAGGTTCATGATCACCTGTTCGAGTTGGCCCGGATCGGCTTTGATGGTGCCCGTCGAGCCCGGCACGGTGATGAGCTGCACGTCCTCCCCGATCAGGCGGCGCAGCATCTTTTCCAGGTTCGTCACCAGTTCGTTGGGCTGGATGACCTTGGGGGTCATGGGCTGGCGGCGGCTGAAGGCCAGCAACTGATGCGTCAACGCCCCGCCGCGTTCGGCCGCCTTGCGGATTTCCTCCAGCGCCGAGCGTTGCCCGGGCGGCAGCCCCTCGGTGGTCAGCAGCAAGTCGCTGTAGCCGGTGATTACCGTCAGCAGGTTGTTGAAATCGTGTGCCACCCCACCCGCCAGGCGCCCCATCGCCTCCATCTTCTGAGCGTGCCGCAGTTGCTCTTCCAGCCGCCGCCGGTCCCGCCGCATGGTGGCTTCCCGCAGTTCCCGCTCCACCGCGGCGCCCAGGCGGGTCAGATTGTCCTTCATCAGGTAATCCGCCGCCCCGGCTTTCATCACCTCCAGAATCGTGACTTCGTTCACGATCCCGGAAACAGCGATGAACGGGATGTCCAGGCCTTTTTCTTCCAACAGATGCAGGGCCTCCAGCACGCCAAACCGGGGCAGGGTGTAATCGGAGAGGACCATGTCCCACTTCTGTTCGAGTGCCTTCTCCATCTCCAGCCGGGTCTCCACTCGCTCGGACACTGTCTCGTAGCCCGCGCGCCGGAGTTCCCGCAACAGCAGCAGGGCGTCGTCCTCACTGTCTTCTACGATCAAAACCCGAAGTGGCACTGGCATAAGGCATCCCTGAGCGGAGTTCAGATCTCTTTTGCCATCTTATCCAACCCCGGCAACCCGCGTGTTGTAACTTACTACCGAGAACCTCATCAGAAAATGGTTCGGCTTTCCACAATTTTCTCTCAGTCGGATGCCGGTGGCGCCGGTGAAAAGTGTGAAAACGCGCGGCTGGCGCCGGCAGGGATAGAATAATATTGTGGTGCGCCCCTTCCTGCCGGTCTTTCTTGCGGCGGCTGCAGTGCTTACCGCGCAGACGGCCATTCTTCCGCTAAAGGACGTCCGGGCCGGCATGCGCGGCACGGGCAAGACTGTTTTTTCGGGCGACCACATCAGCGAGTTTCAAGTCGAGATCCTGGGCGTCCTGGAAAACGTGGTCGGGCCGAAGCAATCCCTTATCCTGGGACGGCTCTCCGGTGGGCCCTTGAAAGAGACGGGGGTGCTGCAAGGCATGAGTGGCAGCCCGGTCTACGTGGAAGGCAAACTCGTGGGGGCTGTCGCCATGGCGTTTCCCTACGCCAAGGAGCCCATCGCAGGCATCCGGCCCATCGAGGAAATGCTCCGCGTGGCGGCCGCCCGCCCGGAAAAGGTGGCGCGCACGCCCATCACCCTGGCGGACAGCGATTTGACCCGTAACTTCCCCAGGCGGCAGGGGATATTTACCGGAGGTACGCGGCTCGAGGATATCGCCACGCCGCTCTCCTTCAACGGGTTCACGCGGGCTACCATCGAGCATTTCGCACCCCAGTTGCGCGCCATCGGCCTGGAGCCGGCTCAGGGGATTTCCGGAGGTGGCCGCCTGAGCCCGCGCCTGGGCAATCCGTCTTCGCTCCAACCCGGCTCCATGATCAGCGTGCAACTCATGACCGGAGACCTCAGCGTGGGCGCAGATGGCACGGTCACCTATATCGACGGGAACCGCGTCTACGCCTTCGGACAT
The DNA here is from genome assembly GCA_021324015.1 of Solibacteraceae bacterium. Classification (GTDB taxonomy): domain Bacteria; phylum Acidobacteriota; class Terriglobia; order Bryobacterales; family Bryobacteraceae; genus JAJPJX01. The sequence continues at coordinate 5,969 of JAJPJX010000170.1, forward strand.
CGGTTCCTAGCCAGCGGCTCCACCGCTCTTCCTTTCGCGCGCTCCGAGGTGCTGACCCTTCTGCCGGTGCTCTCCACGTCCTTCAAGATCTCCAGCCCCAAGGAACTCCTGGGTACTATCCTGGAAGACCGCAACACGGCCGTATCCGGCGAACTGGGCCGTGTCGCCCCCATGGTACCCGTCTCCATAGCGGTCTCCCGCGCTGGGCGAAAACTGGACGGCTATCACATGGAGATGGTCGGCGACCGCTTCCTGGCGCCGCTACTGGTGCAGATGGCCATGTTCTCGGCCATTGATGCCACCGAACGCACCATGGGCGCTTCCAGCCTTCGCGTTACCGGCGAGATCGAATTTCAGGGCTCCGCCGTCCCCGTAAAACTGAACAACATGTATGCCGGCGACGCGGGTTCCGCCATGCTGGCTTCGCTTTCGACTGCCATTCCCCTGGCCTACGTGCTGCAGAGCGGCTTTGAATCCCTCCAGATCCGCAAAGTGGCCGTCTCCATCGAGGCGTTCGACGAAAAGAAGCAGTTGCAGATCGACGGTGTCTCCGCGGGACGGCGCGAGGTGCGCCCCGGCGAGAAGGTGGAACTCACGGTCGTGCTGGTGGGTGAAAACGGCGGCGAGGTGACGCGCAAACTGGAGTATGCGGTTCCTCCCGGCGCGCCTTCCGGACCCCTCTACTTCACGGTGGCGGACGGCAACACCACCAATCTCACAGAGCTCCGGCAGGTTCTCGGCAGCCCGCCCCGCTCCATCAACCAGTTGATCTCCACCGTCAACAGCCTGCGCGCCAATACCAAGGCCTACGTACGGGTGTGGCGCGCCGATCCCGCGTTCCAGTTGGAGGGCGAGGATTTTCCGGATCCGCCTCCTTCGGTTGCGTTGATCCTGGCCGGTGCGCAGGGCGTCTCGGGCAGCATTACCCAGACGCGCAATTCCAAGGTGGCGGAACTGGAAATCAGTGCCGGCGAGATGGTCATTACCGGTTCGAAAACCATCCAGGTGGAAGTAAAGGAATGAATCTGATCGGCGAAAGGCGGAGGCGGCATATCGCGGGATGGGCCTTGTGGCTGGCGGCGCTGCTGCCGGGGGCTCCGGCGTGGGCGTCCGGCACCACGGCCTGGGAGATGAACACTTACGCAGACTTTATCCGCGGCACCTTTCAGGGCGTCTCGCTCAGCCGGGACGGGCGTCTGACCCTTGCTCCGAAGGTGGACACCCTCTTTTCCTCTGACCAGCCCATCATCTGGAGCGTGGCCGAGGGCCCCGGCGGCGAATTGTACGTCGGCACTGGGCATCGCGGCCGCGTGTTCCGCGTGGACCCCTCCGGCCGCAGTTCCCTGTTTTGGACCGCTGAAGAGCCCGAGGTCTTCGCGCTGGCGCTCGACCGCAAGGGCGTGCTCTACGCCGCCACCTCCCCGGACGGTAAGGTCTACCGCATCGAAAACGGCCATGCCGCGGAGTACTTTGCTCCCAAGGCGCGATACATCTGGGCGCTGGCCGCCGCTCCCGACGGCGCCCTCTACGTGGGCACCGGAGACCAGGGGCGCATCTTTCGCGTCACCGGCCCCGGCCAGGGCGAACTCTACTACGACACCGGCCAGGCGCACATTACCGGCCTGGCCGTAGACAACGAAGGCCGTTTGCTGGCCGGCACCGAGCCCAACGGCATCCTCTATCGCATTACGGCAAAAGACAAGGCCTTCGTGCTCTACGACGCCAACCTGCCGGAGATCCGCGCCATCGTCCCCGCCTCCGATGGCACGGTCTATGTCGCGGCGCTGGGCGGTTCGGTAGCCAAGCGGGTGCAAAGCACCCTGCAGACCTCCGGCGCCGCCGCGGCCGCCGTAACCGTCAGCGGGGGCAGTACTTCCATCACGGTGGATGCCCAGAACAACCGGCCGGGAGCAGAAATCAAGCCTTCACAGGAAGCGGCCAAACCGGCGGCTGCGGCGGCCACGCCGCAGATCACCACCCAGTTTTCGCCCGTCGTGGACCTCACCGGCGTGGAGAAATCCGCGGTCTACAAAATCAATCCCGACAACACCGTCGAAACTCTCTGGACTTCCAAGGAAGAGAACGTCTACGACCTTCTGGTGCTCCAAAAGCAGATTCTGTTCTCCACCGACGGTAACGGCCGCATCTACGGGCTCTCGCCGGACCGCCGCGTGACTCTGGTGCTGCAAACCAACGAGGCGGAAGCCACCCGGCTGCTTCCCGCGGAACGTTCGGTGCTGGCGGCCACCGGAAACATGGGGCGCATCTATCGGCTGGACGAACACCCCGGCTCGATCGGCACCTACGAATCGCCGGTGCACGACGCCGGCACGGCGGCCCGCTGGGGCAACTTGAGCTGGCGCGCCGACCTGCCTTCCAATACGAGCCTGCGGTTCCGCACCCGGTCCGGCAACTCCGCCAAACCGGACCGCACCTGGAGCGACTGGTCCGAAGCTCTGGCCGATCCGGAGGGCTCGCGCATCACCAGTCCCAACGCCCGCTACATCCAGTGGAAGGGCGAGTTCGCGGGCCCCGGGGGAGTCACACCGGTGCTGAACAACGTGACTCTGGCCTACCTGCCGCAGAACTCTCCCCCGGTGGTGCGCAACATTTCCGTGGTCAGTCAGATGGGCGCCAGCACCGCCGCCAAGCCCGCGGCGCCCGCCCCCGCGGCGCCCTACACCGTGACCGTGACGGATACGGGCGATGCCACCACCGGCGCACCCGCAGGGACTCCCACCCAGACCCTCTCCCGCGCTTCTGCCCAGCAGATCACCGTCTCCTGGCAGGCCGAGGACCCCGACGGCGACCGCCTGGTCTACGCCCTCTACTTCCGCGGCGACGATGAGCGCCAGTGGAAGCTGTTGAAAGGGAACCTGCACGAGAGTTCGTTCACCTTTGATGGCGACGTTCTGGCCGACGGAAAGTACTATTTCCGGCTGGTTGCCTCCGACCGGGAGGTCAATCCGCCGCCCACCGCTCGCGATGCCGAACTGACCAGCGCCCCGGTCCTGGTGGACAACACCCCGCCGGTGGTCACCGTGGGCCCAGTACGGCACACCGGCGCCCACGCCGAGATCGAATTCGAGGCCGCCGACACGGTGTCCCAGTTGCGGCGATGCGAGTATTCCCTGGACGCGGCCGCCTGGGTGCCGCTCGAAGCCGCCGACGGCGTGATCGATTCCCATCGGGAGAAATTCGTCCTCGCGCTGGACAACCTCACCCCGGGCGAGCACCTGGTGGTTCTGCGTACCGTGGACAGCGCCGGCAACACCGGACTGGCCAAGGTCGTGCTCCATTAGCAGCGCGGGCTCGCTACTGCTCCTTCATCATCTTCTGCAGCCGCTTCAACTGCGACGTCAGCTCGTCGGAGGCGTCCACCACCTGGTTGGTGTCGTAGATCACGCGCGGCGTCAGGAAGACCACCAGTTCCGTCCGTGATTTGTTTATACTCTTTGACCCAAACGCCATACCCACCACCGGAATGCGGTGCAAAAACGGCACTCCAGCCGAACTCAAGGTGTCGGACTCCTGGATGATGCCGCCGATGGCAATCGTGTCGCCGTCCTGGACCGTCACCTGGGTCTGCACCATGCGCTGGGAAAAGGAGGGCGATTGAATGCTGGAGGTGGTCGTGGGCTGCGGCGAGCTCACGTTCTGGTTGATCATCAGCGTCACGATGCCGCTGGAGTTGACCCGCGCCATGATGTTGAGGCCCACGCCCGTGCTCTGGTTGCTGACAGTGTTGGTGAACAGGGAGTTCCCCCCGAGTTGCACCCCGCCCGCCACGGCCTGGGAACTGAGTGTGGGCACCGATTCGCCCACCTGGATTTGCGCGGGAATGCTGTCGGTGGCCACCACCGTGGGCGCCGAGATCACCCGCGCGCGTGTGGTTTGCTCCTGCGCGGTCAGCAGCGCCAGCAGCTCGCGGCTGTGGCCCACGAGCATACCAGCCGAAAGCTGTAACACACCGCCCGCGGTGGTGCCCAACAACTGGCGGCTCAGGGGAACTCCCGTGGAACTGGAAGAACTCCCGCTGCCGCTGCCCGTGCCTCCCGACCCGCTGGCTCCGCTGCCGGCCAACGGCTGGCCAACCTTCTGCAAATACGCCTCCACGCCTCCCTGGAACGCTCCGGTGAGATCCACTTCATAGATCTTGGCCTCGATCAGCACCTGGCGCGGCGGCACGTCCAGTTGTTCGAGCAGGTTCTTGATCTGTTCCCAGTCCTGCGGCGTGCCCTGAACGAGCAGCGTGTTGTCAAACGGGTTGGGAATGACGTGTGGAATCCGGTCCGGGCTGATATAACCCGCTGGGGTGGGCTGCGACCCGAGATACCGCCCGGTGAGGTCGGTGCCCGTGGGCGTTCCCGTCGCCTGCTGGGCGATCAGGCTTTGCGCATTGGCGCCCGGGCTGATGGCGAAGGGGGCTCCGTTGTACCCCGCGCCGTAGGCCGCCGGCCCCATGGCGCCATAGCCCATGCCATAGCCGCCGTAACCCATGCCGCCGTAACCCATGCCGCCGTAACCCATGCCGCCGTAACCCATGCCGCCGTAACCCATGCCGCCGTAGCCGCCCATGCCCGTCATGCCGGGATAGCCCATCCCCATGCCGTAGCCGCCCATGCCCATCCCCATCCCCATGCCCATCCCCATCCCCATCATGCCCAGCCCCATCATTCCCTGGCCGGTATACAGGCCCATGATGGCCATGGCGATAGTTTCGGCGCGGCCGTACTTCAACCGGTACACATAGTTATTCACCGCGCCCGCGGTGATCTTGACCGGGATATCCAGCTTCTTCAGCCACTTTTCGACTTCGGTGAAGATGCCCGGGTTGGGGGCTACCGCCACGATCGTGTTGATGCGGTCGATGGGGATGAATTTGACGGCCGCGTTCTTATCCGAAAGGGCGTAGGCCTTGAACACCGATTCCAGCTCCTTCACCAGGTCCGCGGGCCGGCCGTTGGCCACGTCGAACAGGCGTACGCGCTGGGAGGCGAACGTATCGCTATCGAACAGCGAGATCAGCTCCATCGTGCGCCGCATGCTGCGGCTGTTATCCAGCAACAGGATCAGGTTGGCGGGATCGTAGGTGGCGATCTTGGCTCCCTCCCCCAGGAAGGGCTCCACCAGTTTGGCTACCTCCGGGGCGGTCGCGTATTTCAGAAAAATGAGGTTGAACAGGATGCGCTCATCGTCCGGGAAATCCTTGGCGTTCACGGTGGGGCGGATCGGCAATTGACCCACGGCGTTCACTGGCACGATGCGGTACAGGTCTCCCACCTGCACGATGGCCGCGCCGTTGATGCGCAGAATGGTCTGCAACAAGGGCATCAATTCGGTGGGCCGGACTTCGCCGTAGGTGTGGATGGTCACGCTGCCACCCTTGAAGCGCGGGTCGAGGACGTAATTGATCTTGAGACGTTTGGCGAGGATATCGATGAGTTCGGTCAGCGAGACGTTGTCGAGCAGGAAGCCGCCGGCCTCAGTCATGGTGGCGCGCGGGGCCGGCTTGGGGGCGGCGGGCTGTCCTGCCGCGGGCGGCTGTTGCTGGGCCGGCGCCTGCGCCGGTTGCTGCGGCGGGGGAGGAATGTACAGGACCGGCGGATTGGGCTGCGCGGAAACGAGCAGCGCCGCGGCCAGCAGCAGCGGGGCGGTTCGCATCCAGGAATACACCGGCATGCCTACTCCTGCCCTCCCTTTCCGCCCGCCGCGGACTTCTCGCGGGCACTATCCCAGATCGCCTTCTCGGTGGCATCCAGATCGGTTTTCTTGCGCTGCCACTTGTACGGTCCGAAGGGCCCCGGCCGCGTGAAGCGGATGGTGTCTCCGTCTTCCACCGCCGTGGTCGCCTGTTCCTCCTCCTTGCGCTGCTTCTCGGCGGCCGGGTCCTTGGCGGCGGACTTGTCCTCAAACCGTGCCAGGCCGAACGGAGTCTCGCGGTAGATCCACTTCTTGCCCTGCAAGTCGGTGTAGCTGTAGGTGCCCGGAGCGGTCACTACCGCCCCGGTGGGCAGGGTCACCGCCGCGGGCGCCTTGGCCCCGGTGCGGGCCACCGGCTGCGCGGCTTTCTTGTCGGCCGGTTTGTCCGCGGCTGCCAGCAGGGCTATCGCCGCCAGGGAAAGGATGCATACCTTCATTTCTGTTTCACTCCCTCTTGTCTCGACTGTGATGCAGACGCGTTTACTTTGCCGGCTCCCACCAGCACTGCTGGCCGAACATGCCGGGCTCCACTACTTTCTTGAGGCCGTTGACCACCGTGCCGCCCGGAGACGTGTCTCCCGCCACGCAGGCGTGCAGCCCTCGGCCGATATCCACTCCCGGCTCCGCCTTGGCCGGAATCTGCGATGCGGCGGGCGGCGGGGGAGGAGGAGCGGCCGCGCTTTCGTTCGCCGTGCTCGCCGCAGCCGGCGCCGACGTGCCCGCTCCGCTGCGGTCCTCCAGTTCTTCCAGCCGCTTGCGGATCTGCTTGCCGTCCCACTCCAGCACGATCTCGTCGGAGTTCACCGCCACTAGCGTGAACTCTCCCACTTTCTCGCCGGGCCGAAAATCGCGGTGCGGCGAAGTCTTCTTCTCGCTCAGAATCACCGTGGGGCCGTCGCCCAGGTTCAACACGCCGTGGAAGACCGGCAGCGGCGGCATGGGCTTGGGCGGAGGTGCCTTGGTTTCCACCACCACGGTCGGATTGCGGTCCCGCGTGAACAGGTCTTTCTGCGCGATATCCAGGTAATCCGCCGGCCGCACAGGCGGCAGCGTTGCCAGCGGCGCCACCGCCGGAGGCGGCAGCGCCTTGACTGCCTTGTGCAGCGTGGCCTGCTCGCGGCGCTTCTCCACCTGCCAGCTGCTACGCAGCTGCCAGATCCCCGCCGCGGCCAGAGCCACGAGCGCCAGATTCAGCAGAAGCAGTTTCCGCTTCAAAACGAGGCCGTTCCTTTCTTCTCGGGCACCAGCTTGCGCGGTACCACCCCGGCCAGCCGCAGCCGCACGGTGATCGTCTTGTCCTTCGGACTGGTGGAGCTCACCTGGACTTCGTTCGTGCCCACCAGCGTGGGCTCATTCGACAGCGCCGCGAGAAAATTCACCAGTTGCTCGATGGCGCAGGTGAACTGCAAGGTCACCGAGACCTCGCCGTAGTCGGCCGCCAGCGCCGCCGCGCGCAGTTCCTCCGCGCCGCGCACATCGATCCCGGAGGCCTTGCCCACCCGGCGCGCCGTTTCCAGCAGTTGCGCTTGCGCTTGCGCCACGGTCTCGGCCGCCAGCATCCCTTTCTCCCGGGCGGCCAGTTCGGCGGCCGATTGTTTCAGCACCTCTTCCTTCCCCGGCACCGAAGCCGCCAGTTGCCGCAGGCGGGCCAGACGCTTCTCCGCCATGGGAATGGAATCGTTAGCCGCCACCACGCCCGGCTCCCTGTCCGCGAACACGCCGAAGCGCAGCACCAGCACCGCCAGCACTCCCAACCCCAGCAGGATGCCCGTCCGCCTGTCTAACGTGCCGAGGTTCACTTGTGCGCCTCCCGCTGGGTACGGATGCGGAACATTTCCGCGTTCCCCACCTTGGAGATCACCGTGAACTCGGAGTTCTGGAAAAACGGCGAAGCGTCGATAGTCTTGATCAGCGAGGCGGCCTGCTCCGCCTCGCCTTGCAGGGTGGCGGAATCTCTGGTGAGATCCAGCCCGGTGGTCCAAATGGGCGGCGGCAGCAGGTGCGTCAACTCGTTCATGGCCTCGAGGTCCGCGCGCGTGTGCCCCCGGAACTCATCCAACATCCGCGCGCGGTTGCGCGTGCGGTCGATCTGCCGGTCCAGCGCAGCGGCTCTTTGCGCCTTGGGCTCGAGCGTGCGGATCTCGGCTTCCAGTTTCGCCAGGTAGCGCCGGTCTTCAAACGCGGAAAACGCCAGCGAGGCGAAGGCCACCACCAGCACCAGGCCCGCCAGCGCCGCCGTGGGAACAAACACCGCGCGCGATGCCGAAACACGCTGCTCCGGAGGCAGCAGGTTCGCGGCCGGCGCCAGCCAGGGACAAGCCCCGGCTAACGCCGTCGCGTAGGGCAGCGCGTTGCGGGAAAGATCGTTATCGATGGGGTTGACCGCCGGGGCGGGCAGCAGGTTCTCCAGCCGCGCCGCCGGCTCTTCGGGCGGAAGGCGTAATTCCGCGGCCGCCAGGCCCAGGGCGCGGGCCGCCGGTAGTTCGAACTCAGCCGAAAACAGCGGGCGGTTGGGGCTTTCCCCGTAGATCTCCACTCCGCCGGAGGCCGACCGGCAAACTGCCGCGAAGCCCTCCGCCGGAGGTTCGTCTGTCAGCCGGAGAGCGCCGTGCAGCACGCTCGCTGAAAACGTCAGGGTGGCCACCGGGATGCCGGCTTCGGCAAACATCCCCGTGTATCGCTCGAACGCGTCGCGGCGTATGATGCCGATCAATACCTGCCCCTTGCCCAGCGGGCGCCAGCCGGACATCACCTCATCCTCGCCGTACGGATGCAGGCTGTCCATCTGAAACGAAATGGCCGAGCCCAGGTCCTTGGCGGCCACTCCCGGCAGCGCGAGTTGCCGCACGATGATTTCCGCCCGCGGCAGCAGCACTGTGGCGCTAAGGTGGCCGGCGCCCAACCTCTTCGCAAAAGCGCTGCATTCGGCGCCCCACTCGGCCGCCGGGCGCGTCCGAAAGTCGGCGATCACCGTCCTTCCCAGCACGCGGATTCCCGACGGGCGCACGCGCGCCACCACTACCTCGAGATCCTTTTCCCCAATCTCGATCCCCACGCCGGTGCCGAAGGCCAGCAATTTTCGAAGGTTCACGGAACGCGGCATGACGGTCAGATCGAAGGGGGCGCCGTGCTCCACAGCGAGTCGTACCACCGCAGAACGTGATATGGCGCGTCGCTGTTCTTGGGCTTCAGTTTCACCAGGGCTCCCACGGAACGCCGCAGATCCGAAAGCCGGCCGCCGGCCACCCGCAGCCGCGCTGTGGCCCGCAGCGTGAACATGGAATTGCCGCCCAGCATCAGACGGACGGCCCAAGGGGCGCCGCCCGCCTGGAAGGCGTTCAATTGCTGCTGGCTGATGGGCGACACCCGCCGCTCGGCGACCAGCATGGCCACCACGTCCGGCGGCACCTCTGCGGCCGCCAGCACCGCCGGATGGGCCGTGTTCACGTCGAAGCGGTCCGTCGCGCCATACACCGAGACGCAGTCCCGCAACCCGCCCACCGGAACCAGCCGGGTGTTCCCGTCCGGCCCCTGCGGCACTGCCTGGTATGTCCCATAAAATAAGCTTGGTGTCATGCCCTTGACCAGCAACAATTCCTCAATCTCTTCAAAAGACGCATGCCGCGCCCGAAAAGACGGATTGAGCGACAGATAATATGCGTCAAACGGCCCCACCTGAGCCGGCGAGCGCCAGTCGATAATGGCCGCTGCCAGTTCCTGCGCCGCGCCGGCCTCCACCCCCAGCGCCAGCAGCAGGCGCAGAAGCTGGTCGGGCCGGCAGGTGTTGATATTCAGCTTGGCCGTCTCCGGGATCACTTCCACTACCGCCTCCCCGGTGGGAAAGGAGAGTGGCAGGCGGGAGGTCCCCGGAGAAAACCTCCGCGCGTCCGGGAACATGGTCATCCACTGCATGTAGTTCAGGGTCCGTTGGATCGCCGCCGTGGCCAGGTAGTAGCTGCGCAATCCCTCGACCGAGGTGGCCGCGCGCTCGGTTTCGCCGCGCACGGTGTTGGCCAGCGAAAACGCGATGGCAGCCAGCGCCGCGCTCAACCACATGACGGCCAGCAGTGCGCTGCCCCGCCGGGGACCACTCCCGCTGGCCGTGGCTCGGTTCCATTGCGACGATGCGAACGTCTCGGGTCTGCACCGGCCTACCGGGCCGCAACCGTTATGGAGCGGCCGTCCGCTGCTACTGGTCATCCGCGTAAGTCAGCTCCTGTTGGCGGTTCACGTGGATGGGCGCTGTCACGCTCACAATCGGCAAACGCGCCGCGTCCTCCTCGAGCGGTCCCATCTCCACGCGCAGCGCCAGGGGCCACCGCGCCGCCGTCCAGTCCGGGCGCCAGCGCTGGTAGGCCGGCGGGGGCGCCGGCTCCAGATACAGAAACCGGCAGAAGGCCAGCTTATCAGCCAGCACGAAGGAATGCGGCCCCACCTCGATCGGCAGGAATCGTGGCGGGAAGCCGAAGCACAGGCTGCCGGTGCTCAGCGGCCCGGTGTAGGGAATCTCGTTGACCACCAGCCGTACCCCCCGGCCCTCCTCCCCCGGGCTGACCTGGAACTCCAGGATCTGCGGCAACCCGCGCCAGGCGGCCTCCAGCGAGTAGGTGGAAACGAAGCGCATGGACTGCGGCTGGCCTTCGAAGAACGGCAGATTCGATTTGGGACCCTCCGCGTTGGCCGAACACAGCGCCATGGTGGGGAGAAATCCCTCCAGTTCCTGCTCCAGGATGCGCTGCGCGCCGGCCACCCGCCGGTTGCTCATGAGCCGGTCGTTGGCCCTTCCCAGCGCGCCCAGCCCCACCCGCATGGCCAGCAGCACGCCGGTGGCCAGCAGGCTCAGCAGGGAAACGGCGATCAGCACTTCGATCAGCGTGACGCCGGCGGTGGAGGGGCGCTTCATTGCGGCAGCCCCGCCATGCCGGTGACGTCTTCCGGGGTCAGCAGGCGCTCGCGATAACCGTCCAGGGCGAAGGTGCGCCGCTCGCCGCCCGCATTCCACCAGACCTGCAATTCCACGCGGTCCAGAACCGGAGCTCCCGGCGCCGGCCGCGGCGGCAGGTCGAACGGCGTGACGCGCGCCCGCCAACCCCCTTCCACGCCCCCCAGCAGCACCGGGTCGAACGGCCCGGCGAGTTCCGTGTTCAGGGGCAGCCGCCGCGCGATCAGCAGCTCGTCCAGCTTCGAGCGAGCCAGTAGCGCCGCGCGATCGTAATCCGTCAGGCGCGCCGCGTTGCGCATGGAGGTGGAAATCGCCGCCAACAGACCCACCACGGCGATCCCCATGATCACCGTCGCCACCAGCATCTCCAGCAATGTGAAGCCGCGCTGCCTCATCGCGACTCCGGCGTCTCCACCTCGGGGAGACCCGTGGTGGGATCCACCCGCACAATGCGCTGGGCGCCCCGCCGGTTGGCGATCTGGATCCCGATGCCCGGCGGCGTACCGTCCGGCAGCAGCAAAAACCGCCGCGGGTCCTGGTCCGGCTGCGGCAGCCGGGGCAGCACCTCCTCGATCCTCACGCCTTCCGGCAGCTCCAGCTTGCGCTCGAATCCCGGTTCCACCGAATGCAGCCACAAGGCGTTTTCCCGCGCCGAGACGGCTAGCTCGATCACTTCCTGCCGCCGGTCGGCGCGGTTCAGCGCGCTATTGAGAAAACTTGCCACCGAATTGGTGGCCGAAGACAGCCGCACGCTGTCCAGCCCTGCCGAAATCGCCGGAAACGTCAGGCCCGCCAGCAGGGCGATGATGGCCACCACCACCATCATCTCCAGCAAGGTGACGCCGCGAGCGCCCGTCCTACTGCGATTTCCAACTGACGATGTCCGCATTCAACCCGTCGCCTCCGGGTTGCCCGTCCAGCCCGTAGGAGATGATGTCCGGCTCGTCGCCGTGCTCGCCGGGATACTTGTAGGTGTACGGATGCCCCCAGGGATCCACCGGGATTTCCTGCGGCAGGTAGGGGCCGTTCCACTGGTTGGCGTCCGGCGGCTTGACGCGCAGCGCCTGCAACCCCTGCTCCGTGCTCGGGTACGTGCCCGTGTCCAGCTTGTAGGCTCCCAGCGCCGTCATGAACGAATTGATCTGCGCCCGCGCGAAGGTGACGCGCGCCTTGTCGCTCTGCTTCAACATGCGCGGGGCCACCAGCGCCGCGAACAGCGCGATGATGGTGACCACCACCAGCATTTCGATCAGGGTGACGCCCGCCCGGCGCCGGTCCCGTGGCTGCCTTGTCTCTCTCACATTGCCACCTCGTTGATGCTCGTGATGGCGAGCAGCATGCTGAGAATCAGCGCGCCCACCATGACTCCCATCACCAGAATCACAATCGGCTCGAAGATCGACGTGAAGCGCCGGATCGACGAGCGCGTGTCGCTTTCGTAGATGTCCGCCATGCGGGCGAACATCGAATCCAGTCTCCCGGTTTCCTCCCCTACGGTCAACAGGTGCGCCGCCAGTGGAGGAAAGACCGCCGCCCGGCGCAGCGGCGCGGCGATCCCCTCGCCACGCTTCACGCCCTGGGACACACCTTCCAGCGCGCCGGCGATGCGCCGGTTGTTCAGGATCGCCGCCGCGATCCCCAGCGATTGCACCAGCGGCACACTGTTGGCCACCAGCGTGGCCATGGCGCGGGCAAACCGTGCCGTCTCGGCCTTGCGCAGCGCGTCGCCCAGCAGCGGGACGCGCAGCCGCACGCTGTCCCACCACAGCCGGCCCGCCGCCGTGCGCGTGTACAGCCGCCACACCGCCAGCGTCCCTACGATCGCCAGGGCCGCCACCCACCAGTACTCCTGCACCACCTTGCTCGCTTCCAGCATGATTTGCGTAGGCAGCGGGATCTTCATGTGGGAATCCGAAAACACCGCCGCAAACCGCGGCACGACGAAATTCAGCAGCACGAAGATCGAGGAGATTCCCACCAACGCCAGCAGCGCCGGATAAATCATTGACGAAATGATGTAATTGCGCAGGTCGTCGCGCGAGCGCTCGAACTCCGCCAGGCGCTCGAAGACCGCCGCCAGCGCGCCACTCGCTTCCCCGGCCCGCACCATGTTGATGTACAGGTCCGAGAAGTACTCCGGGTGCGTCGCCAGGCTGTCCGCCATGGACTTGCCTCCCTTGAGCACGCGCAGAATGTCCAGGATGACGAACCGGAACGCGGGACGCTCCGTGAGTTCCCCGCTAATCGAAAGGGCCCGGTCCAGCGGGACGCCCGAGTTCAGCAGGGTCGACAATTCCTGCGTGAAAAACAGCACGTCCCGCCGGCCCGAGGAGAAGGAAGGCAGTCTCAGCTCGATCGAGGACTTCTGCGGGGCCACGCCCACGTAAATCGGCGTCAGGCCCTGCTTGCGCAGCTCGCGGGCCACCACCCGTTCGGTGTCGCCCGCCAGGCTGCCAGTCCTCACTTTTCCGTCCGCGGCCACGGCGCGGAAAAAGAACGTGGCCATCAGAACTCCTGCGTCACGCGCATGACCTCCTCCACCGAGGTCAGCCCGGCCGCGATTTTTTTCCAGCCGTCTTCCCGCAGGCTGAGCATGCCATTGCGCCGCGCCGTCAGGGTCAACTGCGAGGCGTCTTCGCTGCGCATAATCCGCTGGCGGATCTCATCGTTCAGCTCCATCATCTCGAAGATGCCCATGCGCCCGCTGTAGCCGCTGCCGCCGCAATACCCGCACCCGGCCCCCCGAAAGGTATCCACCTGCTCGCCCGTGGGCGCTAGCGCCTTGCCGGCCGGTTGCGTGCAGTGTTTGCACAGGATGCGCACCAGGCGCTGCGCCAGCACTGCCACCAGCGACGAGGTCAACAGGTAATTCTCCACCCCCATGTCCGTGAGCCGCGTGATGGCGCTGGGCGCGTCGTTGGTGTGCAGCGTGGAGAACACCAGGTGGCCCGTCAGCGCCGCGCGGATGGCGATGTCCGCCGTCTCCCGGTCGCGGATTTCTCCCACCATGATCACGTCCGGGTCCTGGCGCACGATGTGCCGCAGACCGGAGGCGAACGTCAACCCGATCTGCGGATTCACGTGAATCTGGTTGATCCCGTCCATCTGGTATTCCACCGGGTCTTCGATGGTGATGATCTTCTTGTCCGGCAGGTTGATGCGCTTCAGCGCGGAGTACAGCGTAGTGGATTTGCCGCTGCCGGTGGGCCCGGTCACCAGGAAGATGCCGTGGGGCAGGGAGGTGAAGTGTTCCATGCGCTCCAGCATGCGGTCGTCGAAACCCAGGCGGCGCAGGTCGTAAAAATCCCCCGCCGAGCGATCCAGCAGCCGCATCACCACGCTCTCGCCGTACAGCGTCGGCAGCGTGGAGACGCGCAGGTCCACCTCGCGCCCCAGGATCTTGATCTTGATGCGCCCGTCCTGCGGCAGCCGCCGCTCGGCGATGTTCAGTTTGGCCATCAGCTTTAGCCGCGAAATGATGGCCGCCTTTAGCTCCCGCGGCGGCGGCTCCTGGTTGAACAGCACGCCGTCGATGCGGAAACGCACCCGGAACTCTTTCTCGAACGGCTCGATGTGAATATCGCTGGAGCGCTTCTCGAGCGCCTGGGCGATCATGGCGTTCACCAGGCGGATGACAGGCGCCTCGCTGGCCATGTCACGCAGGTGCTCCAGGTCTTCGCTGGTCTGCGCGTCATCCTCGCCTTCGAGCGTCTGCTTCTCGGCCTCGCCGAAATGCTTGTCGATGGCGTCCAGGATCTCCTGCTCGGCCGCCAGCGCCGTCCGCACCTTAAGCCCGCAAAAGCCGCGCACCGCCGCCGCCGTCTCAAAGTCCAGCGGGTCCGCCATGGCGATGGTCAGCGTGCTGTCGTCCAGGGCCAGCGGGAAGACCCGGCACTGCCGCAGGAAGCGCGCCGAGAGGCCCTCGATCTCCGGCGCCGCCGGGGGCGGGGAGTCCAGCGTGGCCAGCGGCACGCCGAGCTGCTCGGAAAGCGCCGCCAGCACGTCGCGGAGCGCCACGAAGCCCAGATCCACCAGGATTTTGCCCAGCTTGTCGCCGCGCTCCCGCTGGAGCTCCAGCCCGCGCTCCAGGTCTTCTGCCTCAATCAGGCGCCGCTCCAGCAGCATCTCCCCCAAGCGGCGGTACGCCAGGGCGCCGTGGGCGGAGGGCGAGGTTGGAGATTCGGTGGCCGCCACTTAAAACTCTTCCGTGTGGATGGCGTTGTCGGCCAGCACTCGGTTCAGGAGCTTGTCGCGCTGGCCCTGCATCAGGATCTGGACCGGCAGGCCGGTGGTGTCTTCCCAGGAGAAGTAAAACAGCGAGACGCCCACCACGATCTGTTCATTCCTCGGCACCGTGTCCAGGGCCGCCGCGCTCGCCAGCAGCATCTCTTTCATCTTTCGGCGCAGCAGCGGCAGGCGCTCCAGTTTGCGGGCGTGCACCCGGGCGATTTCGGCCTTGGTGAAGGTTTGATGGAACGGGTTGATGGTGGGGCTGATGATCAGGTTCACTTCCGTACTGAACACCGCGCCATAACCCGCCAGGTAGATGCCGCGGGTGTTGCCCAGCAGGTCCAGGGGCTCGGCTGCGCTCGCCCGCTCGATCTGCGAATCGAAGCTCTTTTCCATGGCCGCCATGGCCGCCCGGCTGATGCGCGGCTTTTCGGACGTTGCCGCCCACAACGCCGCGGCCACCAGCAAAGCTGCTGCCGCTAAGCGCTTCATCGCGCCGCTCCGATCTGCGCGCTGGCCATCATCCGCGCGGCATTGAAACGCTTTTGCAGGAACTCCAGGTTCTCCTCCACCTGGAGCATCAGCGTTTGCCGCTCCATCTCGTACCGTTTCTCGGTGGCCGCCAGCAATTCCCTGGTCTTTTGCTCCTGGCGGGCTTCGCTTTCCGCCACCGCCTGCTGCACAGCCTGGTTCAGCCGCGCCTGAAACTGCGTTTCCAGCCTGGCCAGCTCGGTTCGGGACATCGCCGGCGGTGCGGGAGCCGGCCGGCTGAGCGCCGCTACCACGATCGCCACCGACAGCATGGCCGCCGAAGCGAAACCCAGCCGGGCCGCCGAGCCCCACAGCGCCTGCCACCAGCGGGCCAGGGGCGAGGGCTCGAAAACCTTGTCGGAAACAAAGCCAATCCGCTGCGGGATCTCTTCATCCCGCAGGGTCAGCAGAGCGGCTTCCGTCAGGCGCAGCCGCTCTGCTTCCTCTCGGCACTCGGAACATCCCTTGAGATGGCTTTCCATCTGCCGGCGTTCCTCGCCGGTCAGTTCCCTCAAGACGTAGTCCCGCACATCGAATGGCGAGCAACTCATTACACACCTCGTGCTTTCACGGGAGCCAGTTCGCCCTTGAGCAGATCCAGGGCGGTATACAGCCGCGATTTCACCGTGGATACCGGGCAGGAGAGGATCTCGGCCATTTCTTCGAACTTGAAGCCTTGATAGATCTTCAAGATCACCGCCTCCCGCTGTTCCGGACTCAGGCGGTCGAGCGCGCTCGTAACCGAGAGCGTCAGCTCCAGCGGGAAAACGGAACTGCCCGCCACCGGGATCCCTGCTTCGCTCGGCTCCTCCGCCGGCCCATCCCCGTCCAGCTCCGGCCTGCGCTTCCGGAACAGCGAGTACGCTTCGTTGTGCGCAATGCGGAACAGCCACGCCACAAACCGCCCGGGGTCCTCCAGCTTACGCAGATTTTGATAGGCCTTCAGGAACACATCCTGGCTCAGGTCCAGAGCGTCCTCGCGGTTGCCGACGATGCGCAGCAGATAATTGTAGACGCGCTTCTCCCATCGGGAAATCAGGAGGTTATAGGCCTCCACATCTCCCCGGCGCGCCTTCCCAATCAGGTCGGCATCTTCGACCGCCCGAAAGATCAATCTCCGGCTCCTGGTGAAGAGACGCTCGCCGGCTCGAAAAAGTCGGCGGGTGTTTTCAGTGTAGCGTAAGGAGGGAGAAGGTTCCCGGGCCGCGGTGGGAAACGCGGCGGTTCCCCACCGGCGTGCCCGGAGCGCCTCAAAAACTGAGGCCGAATTCGAACGAGAGATTGGCCCAGTGGTCCGTCGTCTTGACCGCCGGAACGTTGCCTACCGCCTGGCCGTTGGTCGAGGCGGAGACAAATTGAAACGTGGTTCCCACGTGGAAATTATGGTTTTCGTCGAGGAAGTACTCGACGGTGCCCAGGCCGTAGCCGCCCCATCCGCCGCGAGACGTGCAAGAGTAGCAGTTCACCGAGTAGTAGTAATTGGACGGGGCCGTCTCCGAGTAGTGCAGGTAGATGGCGCCCCCGCCGGCGGAGAGTTCAATCCGCTTGAAGGGCTGCGGAATGATGATCCGGCCGCCCAGCGGAATCATGAACTCGTGATCGCCGCCCTGCACCGGCCCCAAGTCCGTTTGCACGGCGTTTTGGTTGTTGGCCGCGCCGAAGGCCATCTGAAACCCGGCGTCGGCCTGGAAATACCGGTTGAATCGATATCCGTACCCGACCCGGACCATCGGCGCGGTGCTGAGATAGTTGTTAGCGCTCCCCACCGGGATCCCGGGCCCGATTCCGGCGAAGATGTTGTGGTGGTGAACGTCATCCTGGCCGAAGGCCATCCCCGATGCCAGTGCCGTTGCGGCTGCAAGAACGAGAAGCTGTTTATGCATTGTTACTCTCACGATAGATTCGCCTCTCGTTCGCGGCCATCCCTCGGCCACGGGAGATCCACCGGATTCCCAGGGTAAAGGGTGCCGCCCGGACCCACCGGCGGGCAGAATCGTTCACTCTCCCACATAATGGATAGGAGTGGAAGCTATGGTCGTTGAGATCGAGGGTGTCACGTTGCACCTGGCGCACCCGGACGAGCTGCCCGTGCGCTGGGTGGGCCAGGAGGAATTAATGCGCCAGTTGCTGGCCGCCTGGCTGGTGGGCAATGAACAGGATCTGCCCATGACCCCGCGGCTGCTGGGCAAGCCCGGCGTGGGGAAGACCACCCTGGCCTACGCCGCCGCCCGGCGCTTGGGCCGCGAGGTCTACATCCTGCAAGCCACTCTGGACACCCGCCCCGAAGACCTGCTGGTCACGCCCGTCATCGAGGGCGAAGGGCGGCTGCGCTATGTGGCCTCGCCCCTGGTCACCGCCATGCTGCGCGGCGGCATCGCCATCCTGGATGAAGGCAATCGCATGAGCGAGAAAAGCTGGGCCAGCCTGGCGCCCCTGCTGGATAACCGCCGCTACGTCGAGTCCATCGTGGCCGGCATCAAGATCAAGGCCAACCCGCAGTTCCGCCTGGTCACCACCATGAACGACGATGCCTCCACCTTCGAGTTGCCCGAATACATCCACTCCCGCCTCCAGCCGCAAATCTATATCGACTTCCCGGAGCGTGATGAGGAATACCACATCCTCAAGGAGAACCTGCCTTTCGCCGAAGATGGCATCCTCAACTACGTGACCGAGTTCCTGCAACAGGCGCACGCCGCCGACGAACGCTATACGGTCCGCGACGGCATCAACATCGGCCGCTTCGCCATCAAGCTGAAAAGCCTGGCCACCCGGAAGACCCACGAGGTCGAGGCCCTCGAAACCGCCATCATCGAAACCCTGGGAGAGGAAGCGCTGCGGTATGCCCGGCGAGATCGACCTGCCGATTCCTGAGGCAGCGAGTCTCCGGCGCGGCCGGTTCACGTATTTCCCGGTGGTGCCCGGCCGCCTGGAGTTCGCCGCGCAGGTGCGCCAGGCCATTTTGCGGGATAAGCCGCAGGTCGTCGCGCTGGAACTGCCCACCACGCTCCGGCAGGCCTACCTGCGGGCCGTCTCCCGCCTGCCCGAGATGTCCGTGATCTTCTATGCCGACGAAGGCGAGGAAGATCGCGCCGTCTACGTCCCCGTGGAGCCGGCTGATCCTTTCGCCGAGGCCATCCGCACCGCGCTCGAAATCGGCGCCGGGCTGATCTTCGCTGACCCGGACACCGGAGAGCGCCCCCACCTGCCCGACGAGTATCCGGATCCCTACGCCATCCCCCACATCGGCCTGGAGAGGTACGTCGAGGCCTACCGCGTGTATCCCCAGCCGCGCTCGCCGGAGATCGCGCGCCACGCCGGGGGCATCGCCTGGAAGCTGCAAGGCGCCCACCCGCTGGCCCGCGTGCTGGTGGTGGTCTCCCTCAACCTGCTGGATCCCCTGCTGGATGCCATGGAGGAGCCCCAGGCCCAGCCCATGGCCCGCCTGCACCGCGAGGGCGTCCAGGTGGTGAACCCGCACCCCGAGTCTCTGGCCGAAATCACCACCGAGTATCCCTTCCTCCAGTGGCGTTATGAACAGTTCCGCCCCCTGCTCACCGCCGCCGATCTGGTGGACCGCCGGCACGCCCAGTTAGCGCTGTTCCGGGAGGCGGAAAGGTCCTACGAGGCCAACACCGGAGAGCGCGTCGCCCACTGGCAGCGCCGCCTCCTGGCCCGCTACACGCGCAACCTGGCGCTCACCGCCCGCGGCCTCTCGGCCGGCCTGTTCGATCTCACCGTGGCCGCGCGCGGCGTGGTGGACGACAACTATGCCTGGGAGGTCTGGGAGACCGCCGGCCGCTATCCCCCGCAAAAGACCGCCAGCGACCTGGTCACCGCCCGCGTCTCCGCCGAGGAGATCTGGCTGGATACCCGCAGGCTCCGCCTGCGCCGCCGCCTGCCCAGCCCCAAGCGCCGCCGCCGTCCCCTGGGCCTCAAGCCCCGCAAAAAGGAGAAGTTCCCCGGCGAATGGGCCACCCAGGTGGACGGCACGGCCATCTGCTCCTATCCGCCCGAGGACCTCGTGGTGGAAGATTACGGACGCTTCCTGAAAAAGAAAGGCAAGAGCATCCTCTCCGAGGAGCGTACCCGCACCGAACCTTTCACCACTTCGCTGCTGGATGGCATAGACCTGCGGGAGACCATCCGCAACTGGCACCAGCGCCGTATCTACGTCCGCCAGTTCCAGAAAGTCTTCGGCGAGGTCGGCTCGGTGGTCGTCATCTTCGATGAGGACCGCGAGAATCGCTATCCTTACATGACCACCTGGCTGGGCGAACACCAGAACGAATCGGACATGGCCTTTTACTCCACGTTTCCGTTCGATCACCTGGTGGGGCCCGGTATCGGGCGGGGTGAATACGGCGGTTTCCTGATGAGCCTTCCGCCGCGCCGCATGTTCGATGTCTGGCACGACCCGGATTACGGTTTCGCCGAGAGCAAGTCCGAGCGCCTGCTGTTGGCCGGCCTGGATTATTCCCTGCAGCGCCTGGTGGTGTACGTGGCCGCGCGGCCGCCGCGTTCCATTTTCCGCTCGATCGCCGCGCGCCTGGGCCGCACGATCATCTACATCCCCATCGGCCAGCTCTCGCCCCTGGCCCTGAAAAAGATCCGGGTGGTGCACGTGCTGGACGGCTACGATAAGCGCGGCATCGCGAAGGACTACATCTGGTAGCCGCCGCCCTCAACCCACGCGGATCAGGTCCAGAAGCTGGTCTTCGTTGATCACCGGGATGCCCAGTTCTCTGGCTTTGTCGAGCTTCGAGCCGGCTTCCGCGCCCGCCACCACGTAGTCGGTCTTCCGGCTCACCGAACCCGACAGTTTGCCGCCCGCGGCCTCGATGAGTTGTTTGGCGTCTTCCCGGGTCAGGTGCGGCAGGGTGCCCGTTAGCACGAAGGTCAGTCCCTGGAGCGGCCCCACCAGCATCCTCCTAATCTCCTGCGAGAAGCGCAGTCCAGCCGCCCGCAGCCGCTCCACCAGAGCCTGGTTGCGCGGCTCGCGGAAGAATTCGAAGATGCTTTCGGCTACTTTGGGCCCCACCTCCTCGGCCCGCTGCAACTCCTCCACGCTGGCCCCGGCGATCTTGTCCAGGCTGCCGAAGGCCTCCGCCAGGAAGACCGCCGTGCGCTCGCCCACGAAGCGGATGCCCAGCGCCGTGATCACCCGCGGCAGCGGATTTTGCCGCGACTTCTCGATGTTGCGCACCACGTTGGCGGCCGACTTGCGGCCCATGCGCTCCAGTTCCTCGAGTTGCCCGGCCTTCAGATCGTAAATATCCGCGACGCTTTTCACCAGCCCCCGGTCCACCAGTTGGTCCACCAGCGCGTCCCCCAGGCCGTCGATGTTCATCACCCCGCGCGAAGCGAAATGCAGGATCGATTCTTTCAGCCGCGCCGGGCAGTTCGTGTTGATGCAGCGCGAGGCCGCCTCGTCTGCTTCCCGCACCACCTTGCTGCCGCACACCGGGCAGGCGGCCGGCATGCGGAACGGCCGGCGGTAGGAGCCCTGCGTGTGTACCCGCACCACCTTGGGGATCACGTCTCCACTGCGCTCGATCACTACCGTGTCGCCGATCTGCAGGCCCAGGCGTTCGATTTCGTCTTCATTGTGCAGCGTGGCCCGCGAAACGGTCACCCCGCTCACTTCCACCGGCTTCAGGCGCGCCACCGGCGTGAGCGCCCCGGTGCGGCCCACCTGCACCTCGATGTTCTCCACTTCGGTCAGCGCCTGCCGGGCCGGATACTTGTAGGCGATGGCCCAGCGCGGCGCTTTGGCCGTGTACCCCAGCCGCCGCTGCTGCTCCACCGAATTCACCTTCACCACCACGCCGTCGATTTCGTAGGGCAATTGCTCCCGCGCCGCCTCCCAGCGCGCGCAGAACTCCAGCAGCTCGTCCAAGCCGCGGCATAGCCGCCTGTGGGAATTGACTTTGAAGCCCAGCCGGTGCAGCTCTTCGAGCGATTCCCAGTGCGTCTCGAAAGCCGGGTTGCCGCCGACCAGCAGAAAGTAAGTGTAATAGTCCAGCCGGCGCGAAGCCGTGATGGTGGGCTCGAGCACTCGCAGCGAACCCGCCGCGGCGTTGCGCGGATTGGCGAAACGCGAGAGCCCGCGCTCGTCCCGCTCCGCGTTCAGCCGCTCGAAGGCGGCCCGGTCCATCACCGTCTCGCCGCGCACTTCGAAGACTGGCCAGGGCGCCTTCACCCGCAGCGGCAGCGACCGGATGGTGCGCGCGTTCTCCGTCACGTCCTCTCCCACCGAACCATCGCCGCGCGTCACCGCTAGCGCGAACGTGTTGTCGCGGTAGTGCGCCGCCAACGAGAGGCCGTCCAACTTGAGTTCCGCCACATATTCCGGACTCTCGCCTCCCAGCAAATCCCGCACCCGCCGGTCGAAATCCCGCAGCTCCGCTTCGTTCAGGGCGTTGTCCAGGCTGAGCATGGGCGTGCTGTGCGCCACTTTCACGAACCCTTCGCGCGGCTTGCCTCCCACCCGCTGCGTCGGCGAATCCGGCGTCACCAGCTCCGGATGCGCTTCCTCGAGCGCCCGCAGCCGGCGCATCAGGTCGTCGTATTCCTGGTCGCTGATCTCCGGCTGGTCGAGTACGTAATACTGGTATTCGTGATGCCGCAGGATCTCCCGCAGCCGCTCGATTTCCGTTACCTCTTTCCGCATGAAGCTTCAATATAATTTAACGAAGGGGACTGGAGCGAAGCTATCAATCCGTATCGGAAGACCACGATCATCTACAACCCCCGCGCGGGCAAATTCGGACGGCGGGGAATGGCGCTGCTGCACCGCGTCGAGGACTTCCTGGGCCGCGCCGGATACGGTCCTCGCCTGGTGCCTACCACGGGGCCGGAAACGGCCGGGCTGCTGGCCCGCCAGGCAATCGCCGAGGACGCGGACTTGATCCTGGCCGCCGGTGGCGACGGCACTATCAACGAAGTAGCCGAGGGCATGGTGCACTCTTCGGTGCCGCTCGGCATCCTGCCGGCCGGAACGGCCAACGTGTTGGCCACCGAAATGGGACTCGGCTCCCGCATGGAGCGGGTGGCCGCGCGCCTGGACGGCTGCCATGCCGAGCGTATTTCCGTGGGGCGCCTTACCTGTGACCGCGGTGCGGCCCGCGCGCGGCATTTCCTGCTCATGGCCGGCGCCGGCCTGGACGCGCACATCGTCTATCACGTCAATCCCCGGCTCAAGGCCTTCAGCGGCAAGCTCTCCTACTGGGTGGCCGGCTTCAGCCTGCTCGGCCACACCCTCGCCGAGTTCCAGGTGGAAGCCGGCGGCCAGGCGCGCACCTGTTCCTTCGCCCTGATCAGCCGGGTACGCAATTACGGCGGCGACCTCGAAATCGCCAGGAGCACCAGCCTCTTCGACGACCAGTTCGAAATCGTGCTCTTCGAGGGCTCCAGATCCTTCCGCTATCTCAAGTACCTGGGCGGCGTTTTGCTCCGGCGCGCCGCCGGGCTGCGCGGCGTCTCCGTTCTGCGCACCCGCAAGGTCAGTCTCTCCGGTCCCGCCGGCTGCCCGGTGCACCTCCAGATCGACGGGGAATACGCCGGCCTCCTGCCGGGCTCGGTGGAACTCGTGCCCGACGCCCTCACCTTGCTGATCCCCCCGGAGTATTTCCGCAAACACAGCCGCGAATGGGCGCCGCAGCCCGTCCACCAGCATCCATAGACAGGGCCGGGGGCCGGCCCGAGATATACTGATCCCGTGCTGGGTTCTCGCTGTTCGCGCCGGAACTTTGTGAAAGGCGCGGGTGCGCTGGCGGGCGGCGCCTTACTCTGGCAGACCGCCGGCTGCAAGCAGTCCGCCCTGTCGCAGCCCAAAGAATCTTCCGGCCAATCCGGCGGTCCCCCGGATTACACCCTGACGATCGCCGTGAAACCCGTGGAGTTGGGCCGGAATCGCATCGTCTCCACCACCACCTACAATGGCCAGTTTCCCGGCCCGGTGCTCCGGTTCAAAGAGGGCTCGCCGGTTACGATCGACATTCAGAATCAGACCGACACGCCGGAGCAACTGCACTGGCACGGGCAGTTTCTTTCCACCGATGTGGACGGCGCGGCCGAAGAAGGCACTCCGTTCATCGCGCCTCACGGAAGCCGTCGGATCACCTTCGTGCCCAAACCGTCCGGGTATCGCTTCTACCATACCCATGTCCATGCCGGGGCAAATCTGGGCGCCGGACAGTACACGGGTTTGGTGGGACCGGTGTATATCGAACCGAAGAACAACCCCGGCAACTATGACCGCGAGGTCTTCCTCACGCTGAAGGAATTCGAACCCACTTTCAGCCGCGGCGGCGACATGGCCATGGACTTTCTGTCACCCGCGCCAACGGTGAAGGAACTGAAAGATTCCGGAGAGAGCGCCATGAATGCCTCCCTCGCCAAAGGCATGCCGCATGGGTTCGAGGTCGGGTATGGTTCCTTCACGATCAACGGGCGAATGCTGGGCAGCGGAGAGCCGATCCGCGTGAAGCAGGGCGAACGCGTGCTCCTCCATGTCCTCAACGGGAGCGCGACCGAGATCCGCAGCCTGGCGTTGCCCGGACACACCTTCACGGTCGTCGCGTTGGATGGCAACCCCGTCCCGACGCCTGTCGCCGTGCCGGGGCTTTGGCTGGGCACCGGAGAGCGAGTCTCGGCGCTGGTGGAAATGAATCAGCCCGGCGTTTGGATTTTGGGCGATACGTCGGACGATGACCGGCAGCACGGCATGGGCGCGGTGGTGGAATATGCCGGCCGGCAGGGCAAGCCGCAATGGGTCGCGCCCAAGCCTTTCCGCTGGAACTACGCGCAGTTCGGAAAGCCGGCGGCGGCGCGGGAACCCGATCAGATCTTCGAGATGACCTTCGCCAAGGAAAATGCGGCCGAGGGCGGCTTCAACCGGTGGACCATCAACGGCGTCGCCTTTGCGGAAGATCGCATGCAGCCGGTGTTGCGTCTGCAGCAGGGGAAACGCTACCGCCTGCGCATGCACAACGCCAGCGACGACATCCATCCGATCCACCTGCACCGCCACAGTTTCGAGCTCACGCGCGTGGCGGGACAGCCGGTCGCCGGCGTGATGAAGGACGTGGTCATGGTGGGCGGCTACCAGGAAGTGGAGATCGATTTTGTGGCCGACAATCCCGGCCTCACGCTGTTCCATTGCCATCAGCAGTTGCACATGGATTTCGGCTTCATGGCCCTGTTCGGCTACTCCTAGCCTCTTGCGGCATCCTCCGCTTCGCTATATTCAAACCAGTGCGCTATTTTTTCCGCCGCGGCTTCCCTCCGGTCTCCCGTATCCTGCTCGTGGAGAGCGGGTCGCGCCATCTGCTCGAAAATCTGCTGCCCGTGCTGCGCCAGGCCTACGGGGAAGTCCCCATCGATCTGCTCACCTGCTATCCCGGGCTGCCCGCGGGCTTCCCCGCCGAAACGGTGGTCTATCAGGTCGCCGATTATCGCGGCCGCGCCGCCCGCCGCCGGCTCTACCGCCGCCTGGCCGCCAACGGCTACTCGCTTTTGGGGATCGTCTGCTCAGCCGAGCCCATCATGACCTGGTGGAAATGGGCCGTGGCCTGGCGTGTGCCCGCTAAGATTTTCGTCCTGAACGAGAACGGCGACTATTTCTGGCTGGACCGCGGAAACTGGCGCACCATCCGCTACTTCATCCTGTTCCGCGCCGGCCTCACCGGCGCCGGCGCCGTGCGCACCCTGGCCCGCGTCCTGCTGTTTCCGTTGACTCTGGTCTATTTGCTACTCTATGCAACGGCTGTTCACTTGAGAAGAAGTCTGCGCGGAGGATACCGATGAAAGCCATTCAAGTGCGGGAAACCGGCGGCCCCGAGCGCCTGCAACTGGTCGAAGTCCCCAAGCCCGCCCTCGGCCCCGGACAAGCGCTGGTGAAGGTGGCCGCCGCCGGCGTCAACTTCATCGACATCTATCACCGCACGGGACTCTACAAGCTCGACCTGCCCTTCATTCTCGGCGGCGAGGCCGCCGGGACGGTGGAAGCCGTGAGTCCGGGCGTCACCGAAGTCGCCGTGGGCGACCGCGTGGCCACGGCCTCGGTGCGCGGCGCCTACGCGGAGTACTGCGTGGTTCCCGCCTGGCAACTGGTGCCGGTTCCCGCGCACCTGGAGTTCGAAGCCGCCGCAGCCGCCATGCTCCAGGGCATGACCGCGCACTACCTCTCCCATTCCACCTGGCCGCTCAAATCCGGCGACACCTGCCTGATTCACGCCGCCGCGGGAGGCGCCGGCCGCCTGCTGGTCCAGATGGCCCGCCTGCGCGGCGCCCGCATCTTCGGCACGGTCTCCACGGAAGGCAAGGCTCGCCTGGCCCGCGAGGCCGGCGCCGATGAGGCCATCATCTACACGCAGCAGGATTTTGTCGCAGAAGTGAAGCGCCTCACCGGCGGCCGCGGCGTGGACGTGGTCTACGACTCGGTGGGTGTGGATACCTTTCTTAAGGGGCTCGACTGCCTCCGCCCGCGCGGCTTGATGGTGCTGTGGGGCCAGGCCAGCGGCGCGGTCGCCCCCCTCAATCCCACCCTCCTCAACGCCAAGGGCTCGCTCTTCCTCACCCGGCCCAAGCTCCAGGATTACATCGCCACCCGCGAGGAACTCCTGTGGCGCGCCGGCGATGTGCTGCGCTGGCTGGATTCCGGCGAAGTGCAACTGCGCATCGAAAGACGCTACCCGCTGGCCGAGGCCGCCCAGGCCCACCGCGACCTGGAAAGCCGCCAGACCGCCGGGAAGCTGGTCTTGCTGCCTTAGCTGCGGCCTCGCATGTCCCTCCAGGCCAGGCTCACGATCTCTTCCGTTCTGGTGACCGCGGCCATCGTCGCCCTTATCTCCGCGGTCGATTTGGGCAACGAAATGGAGCAGCACTTCGAGTCCACCCTGGAGCGCGCCGAACTGCTCAAGAAGGTCGCCGCCAACCTGGTGGTGCAGACCCTGGAGCGCCAGCCCCAGCAGCCCCTGGCCGAGGCCCTGCGCGATCCCGCCCTCTCCGGCGAGCTTGTGGACATCCTCACCGCCTCCCACGCCCTGCTGGAGATCGCCGTTTGCGACAACCGCAACGAAGTCCTGGCCGACAGCTCCCCGGACCGCCGTGGCATCATCTTCCCGCCCTACCCCGACTTCCGCCCCGTCGTGAACAGCTCCGGCTGGCTGGACAAGATCCGCACGCTCACCGGCGACAGCAAGTACTACCAGTTGGAGCAGGCTCTCGGCTCCGGCGGCCAGACTCTCCTCTATGTTCGCGTGGTCGTCTACCCCGCCCTCATCCGCAACGATATTCTCCCGGTGCTGATCAAGAATGCGCGCATCGCCGCCGCGTCCCTGTTCGGCGCCATGATCGTCACCCTGATCTACTCCTCCATCGCCTTCCGCCCGCTGGGCCGCCTGAGCCACACGCTGGACCTGCTGGCGCGCGGCGAGTACGAGACTCAGGAAGCCCCCGCACCCCCCGCCAAGACCGCCGACGAGCTGGCCATCATGGCCTCCAAGGTCAACCTCCTGGGCCAGCAGTTGCGCGGCGCGCGCTACGATTTCACCGACCTGCGCGGCAACTTCGAGCGGCTCCTGGACGAGCTTGAAGACGCCGTTTTGATCTTCGGCCGCGACCGCCGCCTGGTGGTAGCCTCCGGAGCCGTCGAAAAGTTCCTGGGCCGCGTGCGCGCCGACATCCTGGGCATGCCCCTGGCCGAAATCTTTCCCCCCAACACCACCCTCGGCCTGATCCTGGCGCAGGCCGCGCAGACCGGCCGCGCTATCCGGAACCGCCGCGTGCCCATCGCCGGCACGGGCGAAGGCGAGGGCGGCGTCTCCGTGGTCCTGCTCTCCGTGGACATCATGGACGGCCTCGGCGGCGCCGGCCCCCAGGCTCGTGGCGCCGGCCTGCTCGTACGCCTGCGCGACCCCGAGGCCACCCGCCAGATCAGCCGCCAGTTGCAGACCGCCGACCGGCTCTCCGCCATCAGCGGCATTACCTCCGGCGTGGCGCACGAAGTCAAAAATCCCCTCAACGCCATCATGATGCACCTGGAACTGGCGCGCATGAAGCTGGATTCCGGCAACTCCGACGTCGGCCCCCAAATGGATGTGATCTCCCGCGAGATCCTGCGCCTCGACCGCGTGGTCAAGACCTTCCTGGACTTCACCCGCCCCGTGGAACTGAAGCTGCACGAGGTCCCGCTGGATAAGTTCCTCGGCGAAATCGTGGAGCTGGCCAAGCCGCAGACCGGTGCGGCCGGCATCCGTGTCTCCCTGCGGCAGGAATCCGAAGGCGCCGCCATTCGCGTGGATCCCGACCTGATGAAACAGGCCATCCTCAACATCCTGGTGAACGCCATCGAGGCCATGCCCGGTGGCGGCGAGTTGAGTGTCGCCTCGCTGGTCCGCGGCGACGAGGCCGAAATTCGTATCGCCGACACCGGCCCGGGTATCCCTCCGGGATTGCGCGAGAAGATTTTCCGCCTTTACTTCACCACCAAGAAGGAAGGCTCCGGCATCGGCCTGGCCATGACCTTTCGCATCGTGCAATTGCACGACGGCGCCATCGACTTCACCAGCCAGCCGGGCAAAGGCACGACCTTCGTGCTGCGGCTGCCCACCGCCGCCTAGCTAAGCTAGCTGCCCGCCTGCAGGCGAAACGTCGCCGGCACCTTCTTGCCGCCTTTGATTGCCGGGGAGAACCGCCACTTCCCGGCCAGTTCGATGGCCTCGGGCGGGACCGGATTTCCTGACGGGCTGCGCGCCTCCAGGTCGCGCACGCGCCCCTCCTCGTCCACTGTGACCGAGAGGCTCACCCGGCCCGCGTTTCCGGCCTTGCGCAGCACTTGCAGGAACGGCTCCATGTCGGAGAGCAGAACCGGCTCGGAGTCCAGCCGCTGCTCCGCCGGGACATCGGCCGAGGGCGCGTCCGCGTACCAGACGCTGCCGCGCCAGTCCGCCAGGAACAGCCGCCCGCTTGCGATCCCCAGTTCGCCGGGAGCGGCCTCCGGCGGCAGCGGCACGCGCAGTTCGCGCTGCGCGTGCGCCGTGCGGTCCAGTTGCAGGATCCACACGACGCCCGCCCGGGCCGGGGTCCCCAACACGAAGATGGCGTCCTCCCCGGCGGCCGCCACGCCGGCCAGCCGCAGCCCGGGATGCCTCCTGACCCATGGCCCCAGGCTCGTGCTCGAGGAACTGCTGTTTGCCACGTCCACTAGCTTCAGAGATTCCCCGTCCAGCCAGGCCACCGCTCCGGACCGCACCGGGTAAAGCTGCGTCCCGGCGGGCAGCCGGAACAGCGGAACCCGCCGCCCGGAAGTCCCCGCCGCAAGCGGCGCCAGCGCACCGTCGGCGCGCACTCCCCAGGGCTGATTCTCGATCAGGGTCAGCGCGCTCGCGGTGCTCTCCAGGAGAGTCGACTGCGTCTGCATGCCCCGGGAATCGAACCCCAGCAGCGTCTGGCCGCCGCTGAGGACATACACGCTTCCCTCCGCGTCCACCGCCATGCCGCCCACCTTCTCGCCCGTCAGCGGCAGCCAGTTCAGCGTAGATCCGTTGGCGTCCGTATGCAGGATCGTGGCGTCGTCTTCCGCGCGGCTGCCGAACAGGAAATACAACCCGCTGTCGCGCGCCGCAAACTTCCTCACCGCCGCGTTCGCCGGGGGTGGCGGGACCTGGAAAGACCCCCGCACCGGCCATTCGACCTCCTGGCACGCAGCCACGCCGGCCAAACCCGCCGCCAGCGCCAGCCAGCGCACTACCCGCATGCTGCCTCCTCCTTCCCCTCATTATCCCGCCCGCCCGGCGATGGTAAAATCAAGGGGTCCCATGAGCCGGGCGAAGCGTCGCTGCTCCGTTCCATGAAGCCAACCGCCATCCTCGCCGTCGCCGGTTTGCTGATTTCGATGGCAGGGTGTTCGCTTCGCGGCACTCCCAAGACCGTCGCCACGCCGCCGCCGCCCAAGCCCGTCTCCGTGGTCAAACCCCAACCTCCGCCGCCGGAAATCCCCAGCGAGCCGTTGTCGGTCCCCCAAACGCGCGTTTCGCTGCCGAGCCCTCAGGCGATCGATCCCGCGGCCCTGGCCGTCAGCCCCGAACCGGCTCCCGTTCCCCGGCCCGCGCGCACGCGCACCCGTTCACTGCGCTCTTCCTCCCCCATGGTCGGCCCGGTCCCTCCGCCGGCCGCTGCCGCCGCGCAGAGCCCCGCGCCGGACTCCACGGCTGCGCAGACACCCACACCGTCCGATGAGCGCCCGCGCATTCAGCCCATCGTGCCCGCCGAGGAAGTGCATCGCATCCAGGAAACCATCGAGGCCCGCAAGCGCGAGGTCAATGAGAGGCTGGCGCAAGCCCGCCGCCGACAGCTTAGCGGTGCCGAGCAGAATGTGGTTTCGCGCGTTCGTTCCTTTTTGAACCTGTCTGATGAAGCCGCCCGGCGCGGCGACATGACCCAGGCCGACGCCCTTTCGGAGCGTGCAGTGGTCCTGGCCCGGGAACTCCAAGTTGCCAAATAACCATCTGGAATACGCGCGGCGCCGCGACGCTGTGGCCGCTGGACTTGCCGCCCGCAGGCTCGACGCCCTGGCCGTCTCCTTCGGCCCTAACCTTCGCTACCTCACCGGCTTCACCGGCAGCAACGGCATGCTTTTGCAGCTTCCCGATGACGCCGTCTTTTTCACCGACCCGCGCTACGCCATCCAGTCGGCGCGCGAAGTTTCCTGCCGGGTCTGGGTCTGCACCGGCCCCATCCTGCCCGAACTCGCCGCCGAAGCCCGCAAGCTGCGTGTGCGCCGCCTGGGATTCGAAAGCAGCCGCATCACCTTCGAGGCTTCCCGGATTCTCGAATCCGCCCTGCAACGCAGCGCCACTCTGGTGCCCGTCTCCGGCTGGCTGGAAACGTGCCGCATGGTCAAGGCGCCGGAGGAGTTGGAACGTATCCGCCGCGCCGTTCACACCAACTCCGCAGCCTTCGAGCAAGCTCTCCGCCACGTGCGCGAGGGAACCCGCGAGCAGGACTTCGCGGCCGAACTGGAATACCGCATGCGCCGTCTGGGCGCCGAAAAGCCCGCCTTCGAAACCATCGTGGCTTCCGGCGAGCGCTCCGCCCTGCCGCACGCCCAGCCGACCGCGGCCCGCCTGCGCGCCGGCGAGCTGGTGGTGGTGGATATGGGCGCCATGCAGGACGGCTACACCAGCGACATGACCCGGATGCTCTTCGTGGGCCGTCCCGGCTCCCGCGTGAAGCGCCTGTATAACGCAGTCCTGAAAGCCCAGGCCGCCGCCCTCGCCGCTGTGCGCGCCGGCGTCACCGCCGGCCACGTGGACCGCTGCGCGCGCCGCGTGCTGGCCGCCGAGAAGCTCGCGCATCTGTTTGTTCACTCCACCGGACACGGCCTGGGCCTCGAAATCCACGAGCCACCGCGCCTGGGCAGGCGCGACCGGACCCGCCTGGCCGAGGGCATGGTCGTCACCATCGAGCCCGGAATTTACCTGGAAGGCTTCGGGGGGATCCGCATTGAAGACACTGTGGTGGTCACGCGCACCGGCTGCGAAATTCTCACCCCCACCCCCAAGCCTCTGCGGATCGTCTGACAAGCTGTTAATCTATTCATTTGCATGACAGTCGCTGAAATCCGTGAGTTGATCAACCTGGCCGCGGAAACCGGTATCGCCGAACTGGAGGTGCAGCGCGGCGAAAATCGCGTGCGCATCCGCCGCACCCTGGCCAGCGAGCAGCAGGTAGTTCTGGCGGCCGCGGCGGCGGTTCCGCGGCAGGACCTTGCTTCCGCGTCACCCGCTTCGCCGGCAGCGCCCGCCGAAGCCGGCCCCGATTCCTCGCTGATCACGGTACGCTCCCCGATCGTTGGCACCTTCTACGAAAGCTCTGCCCCAGGCTCTCCGCCGTTTGTCCGCGTGGGAGAGCACGTGCAGCCCGGCAAGGTGCTCTGCATCATCGAGTCCATGAAGCTCATGAACGAGATTGAGGCCGAGGTCCACGGCATCCTGGAGAGCAAGCTGGTGCAGAACGGTCAGCCGGTGGAATACGGGGAGGCTCTGTTTGCCATCCGCCCCGTTTAAGAAGATCCTCATTGCCAACCGCGGTGAGATCGCCCTGCGGGTCATCTGCGCCTGCAAGGACCTGGGCATTCGCACGGTGGCCGTCTATTCCGAGGCTGACCGCTACAGCCTGCCGGTGCGCTTCGCCGACGAAGCCATTTGCATCGGCCCAGCCAAGAGCTCCCGTAGCTACCTGGACATCCCCTCCATCATCAGCGCCGCGGAAATCACCAACGTGGACGCCATCCACCCGGGCTACGGCTTCCTCAGCGAGAACACCGGCTTTGCCGAGGTCTGCGAGGTCTCCGGGCTGAAATTCATCGGCCCGCGCCCGGAAGTCATCCGCCTGATGGGCGTCAAGGAGCGCGCCCGCGAATTCATGCGCCAGCACGGCGTGCCTGTGCTGCCGGGTTCGCAGGGGGTGCTCCACACCGTCGAGGAGGCGCTCGCCACCGCATCCGCGGTCGGCTATCCCGTGATCCTCAAAGCCTCCGCTGGCGGGGGCGGGCGCGGCATGCGTGTGGTCCGCGGAGCGGCCGATCTCCCTTCCCTGTTCGCCCAGGCGCAGCAGGAAGCCGGCGCCGCCTTCAGCTCTCCCGACGTCTACGTGGAGAAGTTTATCCGCGCTCCCCGCCACATCGAGTTCCAGGTCCTGGCCGACGAGCACGGCCACGTCGAAATCCTGGGCGAGCGCGAGTGCACCATTCAGCGCCGCCACCAGAAGCTGCTGGAGGAGTCGCCGTCGCCGGTTTTGAGCGCCTCTGAGCGGGATCGCATCGCCCAGAGCCTGCGCGGCGCCCTCGGCGCCGCCGGCTACTCCAACGCGGGCACCGTCGAGTTCCTCATGGACGAAGACGGCCAACTGTACTTCATCGAGGTCAACGCCCGCATCCAGGTGGAACACCCCGTCACCGAGTTTGTCACCGGCATCGACCTGGTGAAAAGCCAGATCCGCATCGCCGCCGGCGAGCCGCTTTCCGAGATCATCGACCTGCCCGTGCGCCGCAGCGGCCATGTCATCGAGTGCCGCATCAACGCGGAACATCCCGAGACCTTCGTGCCCTGCCCCGGCCGCATCACCGGCTTCCACGTGCCCGGCGGCATCGGCGTGCGCGTGGATACGGCCGCTTTTCACGAGGGCGTCATCCCGCCCTACTACGATTCCCTCGTGGCCAAGCTGATCGCCTATGGCCGCGACCGCGAGGAAGCCGTCCAGCGCATGCAGCGGGCCCTCGAGATGTTCGTTGTCGAAGGCATTCACACCTCCATCCCGCTGCACCGCCGCATCCTGGCGGACCCCGACTTCCTCGCCGGCCGCTTCGATACGAACTTCATCCAGCGCTTCCTGCCCGCCGAGCCCGCGATGGGCAAAGCCGGCCGCTGACCGCTGATCGCGGAAGGCTCACTTCTTCCGCCACATGGTCGCCTGCATGATCGCCAGTGCCGTCAGGTGCATGGTCCCCATGGCCAGAAAAATCGGCTTGTAGCCGAAGTGCGTCACCACCCAGCCCGGAATCACGGCCGAAAAGAGAAAGCCCCCGATGCCTCCTGCGCATCCCCCGATGCCCGTCACCGAAGCCACCATGTTTTTCGGAAACACGTCCGAAGCGGTGGTGTACAGGTTCGCCGACCAGCCCTGGTGCGCCGCCGTGGCCACGCTCACCAGCGCGATCGTCAGCGCCGCGCCGGGAGCGAACACTGCCATGGCTGCCACCGGCATCGAGACCGCGCTCAGCGCCATGGCCGCCTTCCGCGCCCGCGCGCTATCCCATCCCCGCCGCATCAGGAACCCCGAAATCCAGCCCCCGCCCACGCTGCCCGCGTCCGCCATGAGGTACACCACCGGCAGCGCCCAGCCGATCTCCTGCAAGTTGAACTTGCGCACGTCGTAGAGATAGGGCGGCAGCCAGTAGAGATAGAACCACCACACCGGGTCTGTCAGGAACTTGCCCGCCGCGTATCCCCAGGTCTCGGGGCGCCGCAGCGCCGCGCCCCAGCCCACCGCGGCCTGCTTGTCCTCCTCCGGCTCCACCGCCGGCTTGCGGTACATCAGTAGCCACAAGAGCACCCACAGGCCCCCCAACGTGGCCGTGAGCAGGAAACTCGCCCGCCATCCGTAGCGCGCGTTCAGCCACACGAACACCGGCGGGCCCAGCATGGACGCCACGTTCGATCCCGCGTTGAAGACCCCCGTGGCGAAGGCCCGGTCCTTCTTCGGAAACCACTCCGCCACGGCCTTCACCGCGGCTGGAAAGTTGCCCGCTTCGCCCAGCCCCAGCATGGCCCGCCAGAAGCCCAGGTCCAGCGCCGTGCGGGCCAGCGAATGCAGGCCCGCCGCCAGCGACCACCACAGGATCGCCACCGTGTATCCGATGCGCGTCCCGTAGCGGTCGATGAACTTCCCCGCCAGCAGGAAACCCACCGTGTAGGCTACTTGAAACGCGCCGGTCAGGTTGCCGTAGTCCTGGTCGGTAAGGTGCATTTCCTGCCGGATCACCGGAATCAGCACGGAAAACACGATCCGGTCCAGGTAGTTGATGGTGGTGGCGAAAAACAGCAGCGCCACGACCCGCCACCGCATGGGATCGAGCGTGGGCGAGGTCTTCATTCCTCCGGGATGGCCCACCCTTCTCCACAGCGGAACACCTTGAAGCGCTGTGCCGGCCGGTGCCCCAGCATGTGCTCCACAAAGTGGTTCACATCGGCCGTGCTGTGCGGAAACATATCGTAGTGCATCGGCGCCAGCCACCGCGCGGCGATGTCCTCGGCCAGTTGCGCGGCTTCGTGCAGCTCGAAGTTGCCCTGCCGCCCCGGCGCGCGTCCGTTGATGGGTACCAGCGCCACCGTTACGTTGTAAGGCCGCAGGCGGTCCGCGAGGCCCTCATAGGGAACGCAGTCGCCCGCGTGGTAGATGGTCCAGCCACCGAAGCGCACCAGGTAGCCCAGGTACGGATATCCGCCCAGCGGAGTCCAGTCCAGTTGCTCGTGCGCCGAGGGCACCGCGTAGATGCGGTCGTCCAGGTATTCCACCCGCAGGTCCGAATTGGTGGTCACCATCCGGTCGTAGGAAATGCCCAAGCCGTGCGCGTGCCCGGCGGCGCTCTTGGGAATCACCAGCTTGGCCTTGGGAGAAGCCGCCAGAATCCCCGCCACCGTACCCGGATCCAGGTGCGAGGGATGCGCGTGCGTGCAGAGCACCA
Source organism: Solibacteraceae bacterium (assembly GCA_021324015.1). GTDB lineage: Bacteria > Acidobacteriota > Terriglobia > Bryobacterales > Bryobacteraceae > JAJPJX01. The sequence goes on from JAJPJX010000170.1 coordinate 40,627, forward strand.
GTCCCGCGTGCCGCACCTCGCCGCCGCGGAAGGGAGCCCGCGTCATCCGCCCTGGCGCGTCGGTAAGCAGCGGGTCCACGTACAGAATGGCTTGCTTGTACTTGAGAGCGAAGCCGCAATGCCCCAGCCACCACAGCCTCGGCGTGGGGCAGGCGGCCTCTTCGATCTCCTCGATCAGCCGCCGCCCGCTCGCCACCGGTTCGATCATGCCACTAGCATATCCGCAAATTTATGCAGGCATGATCTGCTTGATGTTCAGCCGCGGTCGCCCCGTCTCGCAGGTCTTTGCCACCAGCGCCTTTTACCGCCCGGGGGAGCGTCAGCCTCGGACCAGGATCCGGTGAACGATCTCGGCATTCTCCCGAACTTCATCCCTGAACTTCGGAAACATGCCGACGTACACTCCGTCGGTTGGCTTGATGCTTTCGAAAGCCGTCCGAAAGGCCTGCTCGATGCCGCGCTCCGCAATTCGCCCGGCGGCCAGAATCTTGAAGGCGAAGCAGGGCTTTCTGGTCTGGCGCATTACCCGGTACATTCGCGGCGGGTCGCTTTGCAGGTAAAGCTCCCCCGGCATCTCGATCAACTCGCCGTTGAGCATCTTCCTTTGCTCTTCAGCCGTGCGCCGGCGGTTGTAGACGCAGCCGGAATAGAAATCCACGTCCCAGTTCTCGTCTTCAATCCTGGCGATCACCTCCGGGATATGTGTGCCGACGCCGACCAGCACGCCCAAATCCCGCGCGCGCTTGCACCATTCTTTGACCGTGTCCATCTGCCCGCTCTGCCAGGCGTTGTCCACCACCTCGCCCTGCCGCTGCAGAGCCAGGGGCTTCAGCGTCTTCACCAGCATGTCCGAATCCACGCCGGCGGTCACCTGGATAATCAGGTGCATCTGCCCGCCCTCCGCTCGGAACCGCGCCCAGTCTTGCGGCGCCCGCCCCATGTGGACGTAGTTGAACGCGTTGATCCCGAACCGCGTGCACTGGTGCATGACGGCGCAGACGCGGTCGGGTGTGTACCACTCCCGCATGGTGTTACCAAAGTTGCTGTTGAAATGCGCAAACCCGTAGAAGGGATTGACCCCCAGCACCAGGCGGCTGATTTCACTGTGGAAGAACTTCATCTTAGGCACTTGCACCGCGGAAGCCGGTTGGAGCGCCGCATCCATCTCTCGTTGTGCCCCGCCCGCGCCCTGGGCGCCGCTGGCAGGCGCGCCGCCGCTCAGACCGATGGCACACACCGCGCCCGATTGCAAAAAGCTTCTTCTGGAATTCGACATGTGCGTCCTTTCCTTCTCCGCTGCGCAAGCACTGGCCGGCTCGCACTCCAGAATATGATTTTAATACCTGTTTATACCCTGTGTGGAGAGGTGACAGCCAGCTCCGGCGAACCCGCACTGGTGTCTTCATTCGAGTCAGCGGGTGTCAGTGTCGTGCTCGTACGAAGCAGCCAGCCGTTCCAGCCCGGCCTGAAGTTCGTCTTCCGGCAGCCACCTGCCATCGACCATCACGCCGGCCCGCCGGCTGACATTCCCCACGTCCTCGAGTGGGTTTGCGGTGACCAGGATCAGATCCGCGCGAAGGCCCACGGCGACTGTGCCCCACTGATCCTGGCTCTTCAGAAATTCAGCCGCGCACTTTGTGGCGGCGCGAATCGCCTCATAGGGGGTGAAGCCGACTTCCACAAGGTTACGCAATTCCTCGTGCACCGCAGAGCCCGGCACGATGAACTGATTCGGCGTATCCGTACCCAAAAGGATCTTTGCGCCGCCCCGATGAAGCGCTCTGACAAATTCCCTTCGTTTCTCGTCATAGAGACGGAGACGGCTGAATTGGTATGCCGTCAGGGATGCGAGCTGGCGGTTGTTCTTCCATCCGGCCCGCAATGCCGGCGGAACGAACCGCATCGATGGCTTGGACAGCAGCCGGGACGCTGTATCCGCGGGAACGGCTCCCTGAAAAAAGACCAGAGTCACGCAGTTCCAGGTGCCGGCCCTGCGCGTAGCAGCGACCAGTTCCTCGACTTTGCCGGGCGATGCGCCGCGGTCCAGAGCCTCCAGGTAGCCCTCCACGTGTTCGATCGACTCTTGATGCGCCGCGAGTACACCTTCGATTCCCACCCGGTCCGGGACATGACCGTACACGGGGAGGCCAAGCGTCCGGGCCGTCGAAACAATCGCTTGATACACCTCCGGCGAGAGCCGGTTGTAGACCTTAATCGCGTCATAGCCTGTTCGCTTGTCGCTCGTCACCGCGTCGATTGCTTGTGACACGGTCTCCACCACGCGGCTCGAAGGCCTGATCGGTGGCTTGCCGTCGGTGAGAGGCCCCGTAGTGTAGATTCGGGGACTGATGACTTTGTCTTGCTCGATAGAGCGGCGGAGCGCAAGAATTTCCGGGCTGCCCCACATATTCCGGACGGTGGTGACGCCATTGGCGATGAACAAGGTCGCGAATTGGTCATTCGTGATGTTTCCAGCCGGTCCTCTGATGTTGAGGTGGACGTGCATATCCGCCAGGCCGGGCATCAGGAACTTGCCGCGGCCGGCAATTCTCTGTGCCCCCCTGGGGATGTGGATGCTCCGCTTCGGACCGAGTCCCGTGACGCGGCCATCCTTTACAACCACGGTCTGGTGTGGAATGAGGCGCTCGCGGTCCATGGGGACTACCGTGACATCGACAAAAACGACTGGTCGCGGCTGCGCTTGCGAGCGAACGCAACAGAGGAGGAGAGCGCAAACGAATGCGCGAATGAAGAGTAGATGGTCCCGCATCGCTGGGAGATGGTTGCGCAATTCCCGGCCCGCCCGCCCCCCTTCACCGCCCCAGCGTCTTGGCCAGGTACCCCACGATGGCTTTCACCTCCGCGTCCGAGGCTTGCGCGCCCCGCGCCACCATGCTCTGAACCACCGCGTTCCAGTCTTTCTCGCTCATGCGCTGGCTGGTCACCACCTCCACCGAGTGACAGCCCGTCCCGCAGGTCTTCTCCACCAGCGCCTTTTCCCCGCCCGCCGGCAGCGTCACCGGGGCGAACGCGCCCACTTTTGGCAGCTCGCGCCGGGCCGCGGCGGTCACCGCCACCGCGCGCGATACCGCCGCCGGCAGCGGCTTGCGCGGCACGTCCGGCAGCGCAAACGCCACCAGGGTGTTGCTCAGCCCGCCGCCCAGAAAGGCGCCGCCCCCGGCCGCCATCAGCGCTACGTACTGCCTGCCGTCCCGCCCCAGGTAAGTGATCGGGCTGGTGTGCCCGCTGGCCTCCAGCTTGGTTTCCCAGAGCAGTTTTCCGGTCCGCGAATCGAACGCCCGGAAGCGCGAGTCGTTGGTCGCCCCGATGAACACCAGGCCGCCCCCCGTGGCGATGCTCCCGCCCAGGTTCAGCGTGCCCGTCTGCGTCACCCCGATCTTCTCCAGCGCCTCGATCCGCCCCAGCACCGCGCGCCAGGCGATGTCCCCGGTGGCCAGGTCCACAGCCACCAGCTCGCCGAACGGCGGATTCTGGCAGGGGATGCGCGTGGCCGGATCCCAGAACCGCGCATAGGTGCCAAAAGCCGAGCGGCGCGCGTACTCCGTTCCCCGCGGCTCCATGTGCCCCCACTGCCCGATGTCCATCACGTTGACAAACAGCAGGCCCCGTGCGGGATCCACACTCACGCCGCCCCAGTTGCCTCCGCCCAGCGTGCTGGGAAAGAATAACGCGTTTCCTTCGAGCGGCAGCGGGGTGTATGGCGGGCCGATCTGCATGTGGTTCGTCTCGAACAAATCCCGGCAAAAGCGCGCGTGCTCCGGCGAGCGGTCGTACATCTCCTCCAGGCGGAACGTGTTCTTGGCCAGCGGCGGCGGCTTTACCGGAAACGGCTGCGTCTTCGAGGTGGCTTCCCCGGGCACCGTGGATTGCGGCACCCGGCGCTCTTCCACCCCGTAGACCGGCTGCCCGCTCACCCGGTCGAAGACGAACAGCAGCCCCATCTTGGTGATTTGGGCCACCGCCGGAATCGCACGCCCCCCGCGGTGAATCTCGAACAGCGCCGGCGGCGCCGCCAGGTCATAGTCCCACAGGTCGTGATGCACGAGCTGCTGGTGCCACAGCAGCTTGCCCGTGCGCGCGTCCAGCGCCACCAGCGAGTTCCCGTACAGGTCGTTGCCCACGCGGTCCGCGCCGTAAAAATCGGAGGTCGGCGAGCCCAGCGGCGCGTACACGATCCCGCGCTTCACATCCACTGTAAGGAATCCCCACGCGTTGGTCCCCGAGCGGTTCTTCCAGGCGCCCGCCGGCCAGGTCTCCGCTCCCGGCTCCCCCGGACGCGGCACCGTGTGGAAGGTCCACAGCAGCTTCCCGGTCTTGGCGTCCCAGCCCCGAATGTCTCCGTAAGCGCCGGCGCTGGGCGACCCCTCGCCGTTGCTGCACCCCGTAATTACCACGTCGCCGAACACTGCCGGGGGCGATTGCAGCGTGTAGCGCCCGTCTTTCAGGCCGTCCAGCACGCCCTGCTTCAGATTCACCCGCCCCTCGTTGCCGAACCCTGGCGCAGGCTTCCCGGTGGTCACGTCCAGCGCCAGCAGGTACGGCCCGTTGCCCGCGAACACCCGCGCATGCAGGCTCCGCGCCCCCGGCCAGTACGCCAGCCCGCGCAGGGCCACGGGCGAGGCATCGTACTTCCAGAGCAGTTCGCCGGTCTCCGGCACCAGCGCGTAAACCCCGTCCGGCGCGGTGACGTACATCACCCCGCCCACCACCACCGGGATGGCTTCCGATCCCGGCTTGTCCGTGCGGAACGTCCAGGCAGGCTGCAGCCGCCCCACGTTGCCGGCGTCAATCTGGCGCAGCCGGGAATACCGCATCGCGCCCGGGTCGTTGCCGTAAACCGGCCAGTCGGTCTGGCCGAAACCCAGGCTGGCGAGCAGCAGCAGCGCCGCGTATCGAGTCACTCCACCACTCTAGCCCAACCCTGTCACCCCTGGATTACGCCCCCTACCCCCGGTTGACACCGTATTGTTGAAAATTTCATACTCTTAACAATTCACTCGGAGGTAGCGAATGAGCCGAGCCGGCCGTGTCGCCCTGGGCCTGATGGCAGCCGCCACCATGCTGCTCCAGGGCGCGGACCCCCCGGAAAAACCGCGCGAAGAATCCCTGCCGCCGGACCGCTTCGCGGACGTGCATGCGCCCCTGTTCCGCAAGCCGCAGTCGCAAAGCGCGGGTTCCCTCACCGAGCAGGTGGCCGCCTCCCTGCCCGCCGGCGGGCGCACCGCGCCGCAGCCCCGCATGCCGCGCAACAACTTCATCGACGAGTACATCTTCGGCAAGATGGAGCGCGATGGCGTCCCGCACGCCCCCCTGGCCACCGATTACGAGTTCGTGCGCCGCGTTACCCTGGACCTCACCGGGCGCATCCCCACTCCCGCCGACTTGCGCGCCTTCCTCTCTGACCCGGACCCCGCCAAGCGCGACAAGCTGATCGCCCGGCTCCTGCACAGCGAAGCCTACGTCGACAAGTGGGCCTACTATTTCATGGACCTCTTCCGCGCCAACGGAAAAATGGGGCGCGGCATGAACCTGTTCCATTACTGGATGCAGGAGAACCTGCGTGTGGACCGGCCCTACGACGAGGTCGCGCGCGCCATCATCTCCGCCTCCGCCAAGAGCAACCACGTGGTCGCGGCCGCCAACGTCATCGCCCGCGAGCACGTCCAGGGCAAGGCCCAGCCCGATGACGGCGACGATCTCGGCATGGTGCACCAGTTGGACACCGACGATGAGCTCTCCGTGCTCTATGCCAAGACCTTCCTGGGCCTCAATATTTCCTGCATCTCCTGCCACGACGGCCGCGGCCACCTGGAAAAGGTCAACGTCTGGCTGAGCCATAAAAAGCGCGCGGATTTCTTCCGCAACGCCGCTTTCCTGGGCAAGTCGCGTTACCTCATGTATTGGGAAGACGGCAAGCCCCAGTCCGGTGAGTTCCTCATCGACGACCAGAACCCCGGCTACAACACCAAGGGCGCCAGCATGATCCGCGTGCCCCGCTTCGGCGGCCCCTCCGACCCGGCCTTCCTGCTCACCGGCGAGACGCCCCGCCCCGGAGCCGAGAACCGCGAGGAGTTGGCGCGCATGCTCACCGCCGATCCCCAGTTCGCCCGCGCCACCGTGAATATGTTCTGGGCCAGGCTCATGGGCTTCGGCATCGTGGAGCCCTTTGACGAATTCGACCTCGCCCGCCAGGATCCCAAGAACGTTCCCGCCGGCTGGCAGCTTCAACCTTCCCACCCCGAGCTGTTGAACGCCCTGGCCCAGGATTTCCGCGACCATCACTACAGCCTGCGTCACCTGTTGGAAGTGATCTGCCGCTCCCACGCCTACCAGCTTTCGGCGCGCTTCGACGGCGAATGGAAAGACGCCTACACCAAATACTACGCGCGCAAATTCGTGCGCATGCTGACCGCCGAGGAGCTGCACGATTCCATCGCCTTGGCCACCGACCGGCCGGGCAGCTTCAAGTTCGGCGATGAAAAGGTGGGCATGGCCATGCATCTCAGCGGCCCGGCCGGCTCGAGCGACGTGAAGTATTTCATGCAGACCTTCGGCCAGTCCAACCGCAACAACCCGCCCCGCCCGCTGGCCGGTTCGCCCCTCCAGCCCCTGCTCCTGATGCAGTCCCCGGTGGTCACCGACCGCGTGCTGGCCGCCAAAGACAGCCGCGTCGAGCGGCTCCTCGAAACTTACAAAGACGATAACGCGCGGGTGGTGGACGAGCTTTTCCTGGCCACCCTCTCGCGCCCGCCTTCGCCCGCGGAAAGACAGGTGGCCTTGGAGGCCCTCGCGCGCGACCGTGTCAAAGGCGCGCAGGACTTGCAGTGGGCCCTGGTCAACCAGGTGGAGTTCTTCTTCAACTATTGAGGGCCTTATGGAAAGCACTCGCAGAGATCTGTTGAAATTCGGCGGCCTCGGCTTGCTGGCCGCCTCAGCCGATGCCGTCTGGCCCCTCCAGGCCGGCGCCACCGGCCAGAAGGTGCACCCTCGCTGCACGGCCAAGAACGTCCTGTTCTACGAGATCTCGGGCGCCATCAGCCACGTCGAGTCCTTCGACTTCAAGGAGAACCCCGGCACGCCCAAAGACCTTGACGTGCGCCGCATCAACTCGGACGTCTCGCTCTCCCACCTGCTGTTTCCGCGCACCGAAAAGCACCTCGAGAAGCTCTGCATCCTGCGCTCCATGCTGAGCCACGAGGAAGTGCATTTCCGCGGCCAGTATTACACCCAGACCGGGCGTCAGCTCAACCTGGCTTTCGCGCGCGAGATTCCGGCCGTCGGCTCGGTGGTGGCCATGGAACTCGAGCCGCGCCGCCGCCCGCGGGATACCTTCCCCATCTACATGTCCTTCAACCTGGACAAAGCTTTCCCCGGCGCGCTCTCCACCGGCTTCCTACCGCCGCGCTTCTCCGTGGTGGATATCAACCCGGACGCCGCCGTGAAAGGCATGGCCCTCGATCAGAAAGCCGTCGAGCTGCTGGAAGAGCGCTGGCGCCTGCTCAGTGAACTGCGCCAGGCTGAGCGCGTCCGCCTGGTCTCCTACGGCCGCGAGATGGCCGGCTACGAGAACTTCTACGACACCGCCCACAAGCTGCTCACCGATGAGCGCTGGCCGGCCGCCTTCCACATCTCGGAAGAAGACCGCCGCCGCTACGGCAACACGTCCGTGGGCATCTCCTGCATCCTCGCCCGCAACATCCTCCGCCAGGACGCCGGCACACGCTATCTCCACATCTGCCATCCCGGCTGGGATCACCACGTGAAGATCTGGGACCGCCAGGCTGCCACCAATCACTACATCCTCTGCTCCGAGTTCGACCCGGCCTTCGCCTCGCTGCTCGAGGATCTGGCCGCCACACCCTCGAAATCCGACCCCCCGAAAACCCTGCTGGACGAGACCCTGGTGGTGGCCCTGGGGGAGTTCGGCCGCACGCCGGGACCGCTCAACAACATGGCCGGCCGCGACCACTACAACAAGTGCTATCCCTGCCTGTTCGCCGGCGCCGGCGTCAAGGGCGGCCGCGTCCTGGGCCGCACCGACGCGGGGGGCCAGAAGTGCCTCGAGACCGGCTGGAATCACAAAGAGCAGCCGCGCACGGAGAACGTGGTGGCCACCATGTACTCCGCCCTGGGTATCGACTGGTCCAAGGAAATCCGCAATACGCCCTCCGGGCGCGTCTACGCCTACGTCGATCCCCTGGGCCCCAACGGCTACATACCCACGGATGAGATTGCTACGGTTTACGGCTAAGAAGCCTGCAACATACTGCAACCACGGGCACTTAGCTACCGAGCCGCGACCGTCAGGGAGCGGTCCTTTCCGGCTGTTCCGTCTTCTGCCGTGGGTTGCCGCTGCGCTGTTTCTGCTCAGCGCCTGGGCCGGCGAGCCGGGCATGGTCTTCATTCCCGGCGGCGATTATCTGCGCGGCCGCTCGCACTCCCTGCCGGACGACGGTCTCAAGTGGTTCCCCACGCTCCTCAAAGACGACCGCCCCGTGCGCCGCATCACCGTGTCCCCCTTTTACATGGACGAGCACGAGGTCACCAATGCCGAGTACGCCGCCTTTGTCGCCGCTACCGGCCATCGCGCCCCCTACAACTGGCCGGAAGGCAAGGTGCCCGCAGGCAAAGACCGGTATCCGGTAGTGGACGTGAGCTGGGATGACGCTGCGGCTTACGCAGCCTGGGCCGGCAAGCGCCTGCCTACCGAAGCGGAATGGGAGCGCGCCTGCCGCGGCCTGGCCGAAGGCGGCAAGTATCCCTGGGGGGACCGCAACCCCACCCGCCAGGACGCCCGCTTCGACGTCCTCGAAGGTCCCGCCGAAGTCTGCGAACTCAAGCGCAGCTACTTCGGCCTGTGCGATATCGTCGGCAACGTCTGGGAATGGTGCGCGGACTGGTATGACCGCCGGTATTACGAGCACGCACCGGATCACAACCCGCAAGGCCCCGAAACCGGCATGTACCGCGTGCTGCGCGGCGGCTCCTGGGCCGACGAAATCAAGTACCTCACCTGCGCCTACCGCAGTTGGGCCCGCCCCGCCGCCCGCAGCCCCAACATCGGCTTCCGTTGCGTGAAGAGCTTTCGCGTCCGTCGGTGATGACTCTGGCGGATACTGAAGGGCCGAAACAGATCGCGGAACTGGCCAAGGTCGTCAAAAAGGAATTCGGCAATGAAAAGGGAGATGTTTGAAGAACTGCTGGACAGCGCGCGCGAGGCTGGGGCGATTCTGCGCGGCCAGAGAGAGCCCTCGCGGCGTGTGGTAATCGGCGCTTCCGGTGTTCGTGCGATTCGCGAAAGAACCAGGCTTGCGCAGTCGGAATTTGCGCACCTGATTGGCGTCAGCGTGAAGACACTTCAAAATTGGGAGCAGGACAGGCGTCGCCCGGCCGGACCGGCTGCCGCCCTGTTGAAGATCATTGCCTGCGAGCCGCAATTGGCGGTGAAAGCGATTCATCGGGCATAACGCCAGGTTTCCAGGGGTCGCTCTCGATCGCAACCAGAATCTTTTGGCACAACGCCGGGTCGATTCGCAGACAAAACCAGTGTATCGATTATTGCGCCCGATAAAGGTTACGGGGTCGCGGCAAATGCTGGCGGATTGCTTGCCTCGATATGCGCCCGGAAAATTTCCGGCGCCAGCACATTCCGCATGGTGAACACTAGACCAAGCGCGTCCTGTGGGCTGAGCGTAATTTTCACGCCGGGAGAATAGCGCCGCTCCTCCCTCGAAATCCGAACGCCCAGGGTCTGCCCCTTATTGATGTTGTATGGAAGCGCTGTAATCTCTACATCATCAACTACCAACGCCATGCGATGAACGTGAACCACTAGCTCTTTTTCAGACACGTCCTGGTGATGCTCCAGGGCGCGGCGCAACTCTAAATATCCAACGGCAGTGTCTCTGATCATCGCATTCGCCCCCGGAAAGCATGCGATCTTTTTCGGATTGGTCAGAGACGTGTCTTTCGCCACCTTCGCGATGCGCTCCTCCATATATTCGTTCACGTAATTTTGAAGGTCATCGATCGAAAGATTTCGATTGATGGAGATTCCATCCTTCGATAACCTCTGGTTTGCGATCAGCTTATCGAGGAAACTGATGAATTTGCCGATCGCCGAAAGAAAGCAAGCGCGAGCTGCACGTTCCGGCGCTATCGCTTCCAGTCTTTCAGGGTGTTCCAGTATCAGGCGCGTAACGCCGAATTGCAGAGCCGCAAGGTTGTCGGCGTAATTTTTCCGCTCCGAGGCAACGGACACTTGGGCGAGATCGGCAAGGCAGCCGTCCATTTCCTGCTGCATCTGCCCGAGCCAATTCGTGATGTCCATCGTTACGTTGCCGACCAAACTCCCCATGACGACATCATATCGCCCGAAGTCGATGGTTACAGAAGTGGATACGGTCGCCCAGAAACACGGGAGACGGCCCATTGCTGGGTCGGATCGTCGGCGATCCGTAAACCGGTAGCAAACTTCCGGATGACCCGCTCGGAGCGATCCGTCTCTTGGATAACAGATTGAATTCCCCTACGCCCCGATCTGCACAAGTTTGCCCCTCTCGATTTCGAGTGCGCACTGTAGTCGGACGGTCGCTGGTAGGGTCGGGTTCTGCACACGCTCGGGGAAGGCGTCGTAAGTTCGGCCGCGGAGCGCCCTTCCTGTAGATTTCTTCCGCACACCGCCCCATTGTTTGAAGAAGAACGGGACTCTCGCCGCCCTGCACTGCTTCCGAATCGAAAGAACCCATTCCTCCTTCACCGGGCGGGCGCCAGGCCCGCTTTCACCGCCCACGATAACCCAAGAGATTCCGCGAAGCGGCAGTTCGCCCAAGTCCTCCAGTAAAGGTTCAACCGACAGGAACCGCACCGCCGCGGGCGTGGCCTGAAGATCGGCAATCCGGGGCAGTCCGTACTTCCGATCTTCCACCGACACGCCCCACCAGATGTGAGGCTCGTCAGCCGCCGCTCGTAATTGATCGGTGAGCACCTCCCTGAGACGGGCCGAGCGCTTAGTCAGGACTTGGTACGTATGCCATCTTGCCAAACGCATTGTGGCGACAATCCGACTGATGTACGATTGCGGAACCTCCTCGTGGAACAAGTCGCTCATGGAGTTCACGAACACCATTTTCGGCTCGCTCCAGCGCAGGGGCTCGCTCAACTTGTGCGGCACGATCCTAACATCAAATCCTTGTTCGAACGGATGTCCTTTAACTCCCCGGAAGCGTTCCGCAAACCGTTCGGCATAACAGTGCTTACAACCAGGACTGATCTTGGTACAACCACGTACAGGGTTCCAAGTCGCGTCAGTCCACTCTATTTTTGAAAGCAGCGACATATGCCTATTCCCACAGGCTTCTTTGATCGGCGCTGTACTTGAGCACGTCGTCCCAGAAATGGTAAGCCATCTCGTGACGGGAGAATAGCGCGAGATAGTACAGCGGCAAGTTCTTTTCGACAGATCGAACGAGCTTCATTCGATCCAGTGGTTTCTTGAGGTAGCCGAGCGACGCTAGAGCCTTATCGGAAGTGGCCCGGCGCACGAGACCGCAGGCGAAGACGGCAAGGTCGGTCGGGCCACTTTCGATAAGGGCGTTAGAAGTGAGCCGCTGGCGC
>JAJPJX010000069.1 GCA_021324015.1 Solibacteraceae bacterium
AGTTCGCCGCGCAGAGCAGTGCGAGGAAGACCAAACCGGCGGCGCGCTTCACGGGATCCTCCCGTAATCGCCCGCCGAGGTCCACAGCGGAAAGCCGAGGCCATTGACGTCGTAAACGATCTTGCCGTTCCGCACGGTCATCACGTTTTCCAGTTTTTCGGTCGCCATGCGCTTCTTCGCCCAGGCATCCTTCAGGGCAAAGACGCCGGTTCTCAGCGTGAGCACGGCGACATCCGCCACGGCGCCGGAACTCAGCGTGCCGAGTTCCGGAAAGCGGTGGATGTTCTTCGCCGGGTTCACCGTGGAACGCAGAATGGCGTCCTGGAGGCGCATGCCCAGGCTCATCATCTTCGTGATGCAGTTGGGCATATCCGGCTGCTGCATCATGATGCTTTCGCCGTGCAGGTCGGTGCTGATGGTGTCCGGGGCAAAGCCCTGAGCCATGGCCTTGGTCGCCACGGGCCACAGGAAGCTGCCCGCGCCGTGTCCCATGTCGAAGAGCACTCCGCGCCGCCGCGCCTCCCACATGTAGGACTGCACCTTGCCGGTGAAGCGGTCAATCAGCTCGACCTGCCGGTCGTTGTACATATGCGTGTGCATATCGCCGGGGCGCAGGTGGTCCAGCAACTTCTCGCGTGTGGTGCGGCCGGAATTGGTGAAGATATGGTCGTCCACCATGATGGGCACGTCCGCCATGCGGCCGGCCGCCACCGCGCGGTCGATAGCGGTCCAGCCGGTTCCGCCGAAGTGCGCCGTCTTGATGCCCACGATCACGTCCCGGTTCTGCTTGATCTTGTTGGCCGTGGCGGTAGAATCCATGTCGTTGGTGTCGTTTTCGTAGCGCGGGCCCTTCATGCCCCACCCGACGATGTTGATCAGCACCAGCACGCGCGTCTGGGACTTCGTGATGATGGTGCGGCGGAATTCGTCGAAGGTCCGCCAGCCGCTGCCCCCGGCGTCCACCACGGTTGTCGTGCCGGCCACCAGCGAGGTGTCGTCGGGGAAAAGGGAGCCCTCGTATCCGAACACATGGGCGTGCAGGTCGATCAGCCCGGGCGTGACATAGAGTCCGCTGACATCCACGGTCTTACGGGCGTCCTGCGAGGGAATGTGCTCAGCCACGCGCGCGATCTTATTGCCCGAGATGGCCACGTCCATCACCCTGTCAATTTGATTGGCCGGATCGATCACGTGGCCGCCCTGCAACAGGAGGTCGTAGGTTTGGGCCGGCAACACTCCGGCCAAGAGCAGAAACAACAGGACGCGAGACATGGGCAACCGATCTTATATCACAAAAGGGTGGGCAGCAATTTGGCGTCGCTGCCAAAATCCATATATCGTAGCAGCGGCTTCTCGTGATATTCGCGCACCATGGCGGTGAGCCGTTCCACGCACAGGTTGAAGATGCGCTCTCCCTTTTCGGCGGAGGCGGCGAAGGGATCGCCGGCTGAGCCCGTGGCGCTCTCGCGCCGCCGTTCCGGCACATGGGCGTATTTCATGACCGCGTCGCTGAAGGGCCAGCGCTCCTTGCCCGGCTCGCGCTGGTCCATAGCCACCAGGTGCGGCCGCAGGTACATCTGGAAAGAAGTCTCCCATTCGCCGGCGTGCCCCGGGCCGCGTCCGTCCTTGGTGGACCAGGTGCGCATTTCGGTCTCGCACATGGCCCAGTAAGGAAAGCTCAGGGTCATGATATTCTCTTGCGCCAGCTTGTCCGCCACCGCGTGCACCGGGGCGACGTTGCCGCCGTGCCCGTTCATCAGCACGATGCGTTCGAAGCCGTTGGCGTAGATGCTGCGGCAGACGTCGCTGAGGAGGGCGATAAAGGTCTCCAGCCGCACCGTGATGGTGCCGTAGTAACCCATGTTGTAATGCGTGAATCCCAGCCAGACGGGCGGCGCGACGATGACCGGGAATTCGTCGATCTTTTCCGCGGTCCGGATGGCAATGTAGTAGGGAATGCTGATGTCGTTATCGACGGGCAGGTGCGGCCCGTGTTGTTCGATAGAGCCGATGGGCACAATCACGACCGGCTTGTTCTGGAGCAGCGCCGGAAACTCGTGCCGGGCCATTTCGTTCCACAGGACTTTCTTGCGGGTGGCCGGACTGGTTCCCTGTCCGGCAGCCGCGGCAGCCGAGGAGGCGGCAATGCCGCTCATGAGAAATTCGCGTCGGGATTCAGTGTCGTTCGACATCGAAAGCTCCTTGTTGTGAGGTCCTGAGTATTGTCATCGACGAATCCGGGGTGGCGCAAGCGGCCCCGCCAAGTTGCATTTGGCCCCGCAGTTGCATATGCTGCTTAGCATCACGAGGTGTTGATGACTGGGTTCGGGCGTACTCTGGGGATCGCCCTCCTCGCTGCGCTGCCTGTACTGGGACAGCAGAATCCCGAGGCGGATCGTTTCTTCGAAATGAAGATCCGGCCGCTGTTGCGCAACAACTGCGTAGGCTGCCATAACGACCAGAAGCCGACCAGCGGGCTCTCGCTCGAGAGTCTCGGCGGGGTCCGCAACGGCGGCAACCGCGGCCCGGTCGCCGTGCCGGGCAAGCCCGAAGAGAGCCGCATCATTCAGGCGGTGGAATACAACGGCGCACTGAAGATGCCTCCGCCGGGCAAGCTGCAGGATGACCAGATCGCGGACCTCAAGCACTGGGTTGAACTCGGCATGCCGTGGCCGGATGAGCAAGCGGCGCACGCCGCGGCGAAACGCAAGGGGGTGGACCACTGGGCGTTCAAGGCTCCGGTGCGCTACGACCCGCCAAAAGTGAGGGATGGGGCGTGGGTGCGCAATCCGATCGACAATTTCATTCTGGCGCGCCTCGAAAAAGAGGGGTGGAAGCCCTCGCCCGAAGCGGATCGCGTGACCCTGATCCGCCGGCTCAGCCTGGATCTGCTGGGTCTGCCGCCCTCGCCCGCCGAGGTAGACCAGTTTGTTGCCGACCGGCGGCCGGACGCCTACGAACGCCTGGTGGACCGCATGCTGGCCTCGCCGCACTACGGCGAAAAGTGGGGCCGGCACTGGCTGGATGCGGCGCGTTACGCCGACACCAATGGCTTCGGGTTCGACAATCCCCGCGTGATGTGGCGCTACCGGGATTGGGTCATCCAGGCGCTGAACCAGGACATGCCGTTTGACGAGTTCACTGTCAAGCAACTCGCCGGCGACCTGCTGCCCAACGCGAGCGTGAACGACAAGATCGCCACCGGCTTCCAGCGCAACACCATGATCAACCAGGAGGGCGGCGTCGATCAGGAGCAGTATCGCATCGAGGCCATCTTCGATCGTGTGGCCACTACCGGATCGGTGTGGCTGGGGCTCACAATCGGCTGCGCGCAGTGCCACGATCACAAATACGATCCCATTTCACAGCGCGAGTATTACGAACTCTTCGCCTTCTTTAACAACCAGGAGGAGCCCGTGATGCGCGTGGTGCCGCAGGCAGACGTGGAACGGTACCGCCGCATTACCGCTGATTTTCAGGTCGAGAAGCTGAAGATCGAGGAGCGGATCGCAGCGCGCAACGCCGGGCTGGTGGATCGCATGATCGCCTGGGAGAAGGGGCTCACGACGGAGCAACGCGCGAAGCTTCCGGGCAACGTGCAGGACATCCTGAAGATTCCGCCGGAAAAGCGTGAACTGGCGCAGGTGGAGGACCTCGAAAAGTACTACAACGAGGAAGACGAGCAATACCAGGACCTGCTGCACCAGCGGGAAATTCTGATTGCCGCGCCCAGCAGCCGGAATCCCAACCAGTACACGGCGATGGTGCTGGAGGAGCGGGAACAGCCGCGCAAATCCTACGTGCTGATCCGTGGAGACTTTTTGAAGCACGGCGTGGAGGTGACGCCCGGCACACCCGCGGTGCTTCCGCCGCTCGAAGCGGCGCACGCGTATCCGACGCGGCTGGACCTGGCGCGGTGGCTGGTGAGCCCCCGGAACCCTCTGACTTCGCGGGTGATGGTCAATCGCATCTGGCAACATTATTTCGGACGCGGGATCGTGAAGACCTCGGAGGATTTCGGCACCCAGGGCGAGCCGCCTTCGCATCCTGAGCTGTTGGACTGGCTGGCGACTGAATTTGTGCGCGACGGCTGGCACCTGAAGGCGTTGCACCGGCTGATCGTCACCTCGGCAACCTATCGGCAGTCCTCTAACGTGACGCCAGACATGCGAGATCGTGATCCGGAAGACATCCTCATGGAGCGAGCCCCACGCTATCGCGTGGATGCCGAGGTGGTGCGCGACATCGGGCTGGCGGCGTCGGGCCTGCTGAATCCAGAGATCGGCGGCCCCAGTGTCTTTCCGCCGCAGCCGCCGGGCATCACCGACCTGAGCCGCGGGAACATGCCGTGGATCGTGGCCACCGGGAAAGATCGCTATCGCCGCGGCATGTATACGTTCTGGAAGCGCACGTCGCCGTACCCGTCGCTACTGGTCTTCGACGAGCCCACGGCGGATACCACCACCGTGCGGCGAACGCGCTCCAATTCGCCGATGCAGGCGCTGACCACGCTCAATGACGAAGCCTTTGTGGAGGTGGCCCGGGCGCTGGCGGCGCGCGTTCTTCGCGAAGCTCCGCCGGACGATTCCGGCCGGCTGCGCTACGCCTTTCGCCTGTGCCTGGCGCGCGATCCGGATGCCTGGGAGAAAGACTCTCTGGCAACCACTTTTGAAACCCTATTGCAGCGCTACCGGCAGGAACCCGGGGAGGCCCGGGCGCTCGAGCCGGCGGGCGTGCGGGAAGATGCGCCGCGCTTCGCCGCGTGGTTCGGTGTCGCGCGGATGCTGCTGAATCTGGACGAGACGATTACGCGGGAGTAGGCATGCAGTCGGAACTGATTAAAGATCAGACACGGAGGTATTTCTTCCAGCAATGCTGGTCCGGAGTGGGCCTGGTGGGCCTGGCTTCGCTGCTCAACGACCAATTGTTCGCGGAGCCGACGGACCCCATGGCGCCCAAGCCGCCGCAGTTCGCCCCCAAAGCGAAGCGGGTGATCTTCCTCAATATGTCCGGAGGGCCCAGCCAGCTCGAACTGTTCGACTACAAGCCCAAACTGATCGAGATGCATGGCAAGCCGATTCCCAAGTCGGTAGTGGGCGATCAGCGCTACGCGTTCATCAATCCGGAGTCGCCGCTGTTCGGCACGCAGCGCAAATTCCACAGGTACGGGGAATGCGGCATGGAAATTTCCGATCTGCTGCCGCACACCGCCTCCATCGCGGACGAGATCGCCCTGGTCAAATCGTGCCATACGGACCTGTTCAATCATGCGCCGGCGGAGCTGTTCATGAACACTGGCTCGGGACGGCCGGGAAGGCCCAGCATGGGCAGTTGGGTGACCTATGGCCTGGGGAGCGAGGCCCGGGGGCTGCCGGGCTTCGTAGTGCTGCACTCCACGGCTCGCGGCTGGAACCCGGGAATTCAGGGCGGCGCCTCCTGCTGGTCGAGCGGATTTATTCCCAGCACCTACCAGGGTGTGGTCCTGCGCAACCAGGGAGACCCGGTGCTGTTTCTCTCGAACCCCAAAGGCGTGGATGTACAGGTGCAGCGGGACACTGTCTCCGCCGTGAACCGATTCAACCAGCATCGCCTGGAAGTTACCGGCGACCCGGAAATCGCCACACGGATCGCTTCTTTCGAGACCGCCTATCGCATGCAGAGTGTGGCGCCGGAGGTCTGCGACATTACGCGCGAGCCCAAGCACATCCTGGAGATGTATGGCGCGCCGCCGGGACGGGCTTCGTTCGCCAATAACGTGCTGCTGGCGCGACGCCTGATCGAGCACGGGGTGCGCTTCATCAACGTCTATCACAAAGGCTGGGACCACCACGGCACGGATCCCAACCAGGGGCTCATCACCACCAACCTGGAAGAGGTCTGCAAAGACGTGGATCAGGCGTGCGGGGCTCTGATCAAGGACCTGAAGCAGCGCGGGATGCTCCAGGACACGCTGGTGGTCTGGGGCGGAGAGTTCGGCCGCACTCCCATGGGGCAGGCGCCGCGCCCCAATCACCCGCTGGAGTTCCAGGGACGCGACCACCATCCGAACGCTTTCACCGTCTGGCTGGCTGGCGGCGGCATCAAGGGGGGCCAGACCATCGGCGAAACCGATGAATTGGGCTTCCACGTAGTGAAAGACGCGGTCCACGTACACGACTTGCAGGCCACGGTTCTCTATCTGCTGGGCCTGGACCACACCAAGCTGACCTACAAATACATGGGCCGCCGGTTTCGGCTCACGGACGTGTCGGGCGAGGTGGTCAAGAAGTTGCTGGCATAGGTCTCAGGTGGGCCAAAATTTCAAGCAGACGGGGTCGCGGAACTCGTCGTGCCAGACGCCGTCACGCCTGTAGCTGAGAGCGGTGCGGGTCTGATAATAAAATACCCAATCCCTCTCTGCTCGGAAGCCGAAGACGGTCCCGAACTGCTGCACTTCGACGTCGGTCGCCGGAATGCCGAGGAGGTGAGCGTAGTTCTGCTGGTGCCGGCTCAGGAACGCAGGCAGCATGCCGGGCATGTAATCGGTCAAGTGCGTCTGTCCGCTAAAAGACCGCGCCGGCGCGCCGCGCTGGCCGGTCAGCAACTTGGGGCCCTCCTTGGGGCGTTCCAACTGGGCGAGTGCGGTCCACTGGGTCATCCTGGTAGCTTTGTGTTGGGCGGCTTCCAGAAACTGCATATCGTCCGCCGACCTCAGAGTCGCCCCGGACAGCGGGTTGCTGCTTGAGGCGTTGACATGATACACCACCGGGGATTCGGGGTCGCCACGCACGAACACCGAACAGCCCTGTACGGCCGCGGTTATGAAAATGTTCGGAACAATCGTGTCACCTCCCGCCAGCCCAAAGAACCAGGTCTCGGTTTTTTTCGCGTGATGCGGGCTGGGCTTCAGCTTGATCCGGAACATCTGGTCCGTGTTCCACGGGAGGTAATAAACGGGAAACGCGCCGGAATGCGGCGAGTCTGAAGTGATGTGCAGGACCAAAAGGCCCTTGTACTCGTGATAACTGCCACCCAGGTCACCCGGAACGTAAGAAAACGAAGTGGCGGGCCGGATGTCGCAGAAAGCCACCTTGTTGTCGCCCCGCACTTCGGTGAAATGGCTGCCATCAGAGAGCGCCAGGTCTTTCATGTGCGCCTGGTTCACCTGCATCGAGCAGTAGGGAATCAGGCTGTATTTTTGGGCGAAGGCCTGGGGATTTGCGATGAATTGTGAGTTATAGCTCATGGGACTGATGGGACTGCCCCTCTCCGGCCTTGGATTATACACGGAGCGAGGCGCTTGCGGTCCGAGCGCTTTGCGCTACCCTGGGGAACGGCACCGTGCGACTGCGTTCACCCTTCCTGCGCAGGATCATTTCCTGGGCGCTCTTCCTGATGGCAGGTTTCTATCTTTTCTGCACCTTGGGTCTGGTGTATCTGCGCTGGGGCCCGCCGCTCACGACCGCGGTGCAGATCGAGCGCCGCGTGCACGCCTTCCGGTACCGGGAACCTTACCAGAAGCGCGCAACGTGGGTGCCGCTGGGCCAGATTTCCCGGGACTTCCAGCACGCCGTGATTGCGGCGGAGGACGGCCGGTTTTACGAGCACGCGGGTATCGACTGGGTGGAACTGAAAAAGGTTGTGGAGGACGATTTCGAGCGGGGACGCCTGGGTCGGGGCGGCTCGACGATCACGCAGCAACTGGTCAAGAACCTGTTTCTCAGTACGCAGCGGTCTCTCATCCGCAAGGGCATCGAGTTCACCCTGGTGCCGCTTACCGAATGGATCCTGCCCAAGAGGCGCATTCTGGAGCTGTATCTCAACGTGATCGAATGGGGCCACGGCATCTACGGCGCGGAAGCGGCGGCGCGCTACTACTACCACATTCCGGCCGCGCGCGTGAATCGCGAACAGGCCGCCCGCCTGGCGGCCATCATTCCCGCGCCGCTCCACCGCAAGCCGGACCGCATGGACAGCTACAGCGGCGAGATCCTGCGGCGCATGCGCAACGTGGGTTGGTGATGTTCGGGCCGCGCGGATTCAGCTTTTCAGCCACCGGTCGAACCAGGCAAACGCTTCCTTCTGCATTTCGCGGTCGAACTTGTGCGGGCCGTCGTAGAAGCTGGTCCGGTAGCGCTCCGGGGCGCCGGCTTTTTTGTACACCTGGGTGAGGATACGGTCGGCGCGCTCCATCTCCGGCATGGTGAACAATTGATCCTGCCGGTTGCTCAAGGCCAGCACCGGATTCGGCGCGGCCAGTCCCAGCACCTCGGGATAGTCCAGGTCGCGAGGCAGTCCGGGCACGTAGCACATCCAGGTGTGGGTGTAACACTTGTTGAGCAGATAATCCCGCCAGGTGGTCATCATCCCCACGCAGCAGGCACAGCGGATGCGCTCGTCGGCTCCAGTGAGCATCACGGTGCGCAACCCGCCGCCCGAGAGCCCGCCGCAGCCGAGCCGCGTGGGGTCCACGTCCGGCCGCGAAGCCAGGTAGTCCAGGGCGCGCCGGTCGTCGTAGACAAACACTCCCGGCCACGTCATCCCGGCGCAGAAGAGGCTCTTGGCCATGATGTGCTCGTGATTGGCCGCGAAGTGGTTGTAGCGCTCGATCTCCTGCGCGGATTCCGGATCGGTCTCTACCAGGTTATCGCGGATGATCGCAGGCACATCGGCCAGGCGCACCCGCCGGCTGCCGAACGTGAAGGTGTCGTGCACCAGCACCACGTATCCGCGCCGGGCCAGTTCATTGGCCCAGGCTGCGCCTCCGTAGTAGTGCTCCTGGTGCTGCACCATCAAGGGGTGCATGTCCTTCGAGATCCGCGTAATTTTGCGTAGGCCGAAGTACTTGTTGCCGCCGTGGTCGTGCAGCCCGACAACACCCGGCAGTTTGCCGGTGGCCCCGGCCGGCTTCAGCACCAAAGCCTCGGTGGGAGGCCCATAGGGCAGTTGCCACGTGAGATGCTCGATGGACAGCCCGTCGAACTCCCAGTGATGCTGCAGCGAAGGCACCGGGGTGGCGCCGCCGCCCGGGCCTAGAAGCAGTTCCCGGAACCTGGCGCGCGCCACGGCCCGCCACGCGTCCACGTTCTGATACATCGGCTGCCGGAAAGACAGCCGCGGCGGGTCCGGGGCCAGGTGGGCGGCCCACTCCCCATACGCGCCGATCATGTTCGGGGTCATGGTTCACATCTTTGCGCGATTGCACCGGCATTTGCAATTCGCTCCGATCCGGTAGAATCGGGAACATGCGCAAAGTGCGTTGGGGAGTTCTCGGGGTGGCCGGCATTGCGGTCCGGAAGGTCATTCCGGCCATGCAGAAGGGACAGTGGGCGGAGATCACCGCCATCGCCTCCCGAACCCCGGCGAAAGCCGAAGCGGCCGCCGAGTCCCTGGGGATTCCGAAAGCCTATGGCTCGTATGAGGATCTGGTGGCCGACCCGGAGATCGAGGCGGTGTACAACCCGCTGCCGAACCATCTGCACGTGCCCTGGTCGATCCGATGCGCCGAGGCGGGAAAACACGTGCTGTGCGAGAAACCGTTAAGCCTTTCGGTGCCCGAGGCCGAGCAACTGCTGGCGGTCAGGGACCGTACGGGCGTCAAGATAGGCGAAGCCTTCATGGTGCGCACGCATCCGCAGTGGCTGCGCACGCGGGAACTGATCCGCTCCGGGCGCATCGGCAAGCTGCGCGCCGTCCTCGGCTTCTTCAGTTATCACAACCGCGACCCGCGGAACATTCGGAACGTGCCCGAGTACGGGGGCGGCGGGCTCATGGATATCGGCTGCTATCCCATCCACCTCTCGCGGTTCGTATTCGAGGAGGAACCGCGCCGCGTGCTGGGGCTGCTGGAAGCCGATCCGGAGATGCGGGTGGACCGGCTGGCTTCCGCCATCCTGGATTATCCGTCCGGCCATGCGGTGTTCACATGCAGCACCCAACTGGTCCCCTGGCAAAGGATGGAGATCTTCGGCACCACCGGCCGCATCGACGTGGAGATCCCGTTCAACGCGCTGCCCGGCCGGCCGGCCCGCATCCGGGTGGACGACGGCAGGGACCTGACGGGCGGCGGGGTGCAGACGGAGGAGTTCGCCATCTGCGATCAGTACACGCTGCAAGGCGACTTGTTCTCGCGCGCCATTGTGGAGGACGGCCAGGTGCCGGTGCCGATCGAGGATTCTATCGGCAACATGGCGGTGATCGGGGCGCTCGTCCGCTCGGCGCAATCGGGGTGTTGGGAACAGCCGTAAAAACCACCGCTCCCTGCGGTCGCGGCTCGGTTCCATTTCGCAAAAGTTGGAGACTATTGCATGGGTTTTCCCGCGCTGCTGTTTTCGGTCGGTTATTCGGGCTCCTGGGGTCAGGCCTGCCTCACGCTCGAACAGTTCATCGACAAGGCCGCCGAGTTGGGCTACGACGGCGTGATGCTGGGAGCGAAGCGCCCGCATCTCTCCATCCTGGACTGGGGACCGCGGGAGCGGGCCCGCCTGCGGTCGCAGATCGAAAAGCGCAACCTGCGCCACGTCTGCGTGGCCGCCTACAACAACTTCACTGGCGATTGGGAGCACGGCGAGGTGCCGCACCGGGAAATCCAGGTGCACTACCTGCTGGAACTGGCTCGTTTGACGCGCGATTTGGGGGGCAGCCTGCTGCGCATCTTCACCGGTTATGAGAACCCGGCGGCCGGCTATGTCCCGCAGTGGAACGGGCTCGTTGGCGCCGTCCAGGAGCTTTCCCGGCGGGCCGCCGAATTCGGCGTCACCATCGGCGTGCAGAACCATCATGACCTGGCCTGCGGCTACGAGAGCCAGTATGACCTCATTCAAGCGGTCGGCGAGCCCAACTGCAAAGCGTTATTCGATGCCTGGGCGCCGGCGCTGCACGGCACGGACCTGGAGGCCGCCGCGCGCAAGATGGCCCCCATCACGGCGCACACCACCATCGCCAACTACCAGCGGCGCCCGCGATACCGCTATGAGCCTGCCGTGGTGAACTTCGTGCCGCTGGCGCCCTACGTGCAGGCCGTGCCCATCGATGAAGGGTTCATCGACTACCGCGCGTTTCTGCGGCACATGCAGGCGAACGGATTCACCGGGACGGTGGCTTACGAGATGTGCTCGCCGCTCCTCGGCGGCGGGAGTGTGCAGAACCTGGACGCGTACGCGCGGCGATTCGTGGAATTTCTCAAGAGCGCGTAGGGTCTATGTACCCTCGGACCAGCTCGAGAGGTAGACTTCCTGTTCGGGGGTGAGGCGGTCGATTTTGACGCCCATGGATTCGAGCTTCATCTTGGCCACCTGCTTGTCCAGTTCTTCGGGCACGGAGTAGACGCGCTTCTCGAGCTTGCTGTGGTTCTTCACCATGTACTCGGAAGCCAGCGCCTGGTTGGCGAAGCTCATGTCCATCACCGAAGCCGGGTGCCCTTCGGCGGCGGCCAGGTTTATGAGACGGCCTTCGCCCAGCACGTAGATCCGCCGGCCGTCGCGGAAGGCGAACTCCTCGACGAATTCCCGCGTCTCGCGCCGCGAAGAACACACCCGAGCCAGGCACTCCAGGTCGATTTCGACGTTGAAGTGGCCGGAGTTGCAGAGAATGGCGCCATCCTTGAGGTGCTCGAAGTGCTCTTTGCGGATGACGTGCTTGTTGCCGGTGACGGTGATGAAGACGTCGCCGATGGGAGCCGCATCGGCCATCGCCATGACGCGGAACCCGTCCATGAGCGCTTCGATGGCTTTGGTCGGATCCACCTCGGTGACAATGACATTCGCGCCCATGCCGCGGGCCCGCATGGCCACTCCGCGCCCGCACCAGCCATAACCCGCCACGACCAGGTTCAACCCGGCCAGCAGGACGTTGGTGGCGCGGATGATGCCGTCCAGCGTGCTCTGGCCCGTGCCGTAGCGGTTATCGAACAGGTGCTTGGTCAGCGCATCGTTGACCGCCACGATGGGGTAGCGCAGCACGCCTTCCCGGGCCATGGCGCGCAGCCGGATCACGCCCGTGGTCGTCTCCTCCGTGCCGCCGACCACGTTGGCCGCCAGGTCCCGCCGCTTGGTGTGCAGCAGCGTCACCAGGTCGGCGCCGTCGTCCATAGTGATCTGCGGGCCGTGATCGGCCGCCGCGGCCAGGTGCGCATAGTACTGGTCGTTATTCTCGCCCTTGATGGCGTACACCGGGATGCCGTAGTCGCGCACCAGGGATGCGGCCACATCGTCCTGAGTGGAAAGCGGGTTGGAGGCGCAAAGGACCACGGAGGCCCCGCCGTCCCGCAGCGTGACCATCAAATTGGCGGTTTCGGTGGTCACGTGCAGGCACGCCGAGACCTTCACGCCCGCCAGCGGCTGGGTCTTGATGAATTGCTTGCGGATGGTGCGCAGCACCGGCATGGACTGGCCGGCCCATTCGATGCGCCGCTTGCCGATGTCCGCGAGAGCGATGTCCTTGATATCACAAGCTACTTGCGTTTGCGTATCTGCTGCCATGAATCCCCCGAATCGCTAGCGGGCCGCAACAGCCGGAGCGAGCGACGCCGCTTCGCGCAGCGCTTCCGCCTTGTCCGTCGCTTCCCAGGTGAAGGTTTCTTCCTTGCGGCCGAAATGGCCGAACGCAGCGGTCTTCTTGTAGATGGGCCGCCGCAGCTTGAGGTGATCGATGATGCCGCGCGGAGTCAGCGGGAAATGCGCCCGGATCAACTCGGTCATACGCCCTTCCGCGAGCGCGCCGGTGCCGAAGGTGTTGACCATGACGGAGACGGGATCCGCCACGCCGATGGCGTAGGCCAGTTGCACTTCGCAGCGGGATGCCAGTCCGGCGGACACCAGGTTCTTGGCGATATACCGCGCCATGTAGCAGGCCGAGCGATCCACCTTCGTGGGGTCCTTGCCGGAGAAGGCGCCGCCGCCGTGCCGGCCCATGCCGCCGTAGGTATCGACGATGATCTTGCGCCCGGTGAGCCCGGTGTCTCCATGCGGGCCGCCGATCACGAAGCGTCCGGTGGGGTTGATGTGATAGCGGGTTCCGGAATCCACCATCGCGGCGGGGATCACGGCGTCGATGATGTGCCGCTTCACTTCCGCGCGCAAGTCCTCGGTGCTGATCCTGTCGCTGTGCTGGGTGGAGATCACGACGGCATCGATGCGCTTCGGCTTGCCTTCCACGTACTCCACGCTGACCTGCGATTTGCCGTCGGGGCGGAGGAAATCCAGCGTGCCGGCGCGGCGCACTTCCGAAAGCCGCTGCACCAGCTTGTGGGCCATCATGATGGGCAGGGGCATGAGCTCTTCGGTCTCATTACAGGCATAGCCGAACATCAGGCCCTGGTCTCCGGCGCCGCCCGTGTCCACGCCCATGGCGATATCCGGCGACTGCGACTGAATCGTATTGAGCACCCCGCAGGTTTTGTAGTCGAACCCGTAGGCGGCGTCCGTGTAGCCGATGTCCTGGACGGTCTCGCGGACCACCTTGGGCACGTCCACGTAGCAGGAGGTGGTGATCTCTCCGGCGACCACGCAGATGCCGGTAGTGACCAGAGTCTCGCACGCCACGCGCCCGGTCGGGTCTTGCGCGAGGACTGCATCCAGGACGGCGTCCGAAATCTGGTCCGCCATCTTGTCGGGATGCCCTTCGGTTACCGATTCCGATGTGAAAATGTGTCGTTGCATGCCTGTCCTTCCAAACCGCCCGCGGGATAAGTCCCTGTCTTTGATAAGAGTTGGCTGCCTAAAACCGTGCCGGTCGTGGTGTAGTCCAACGCAAACAGACGTTTCAGTGTAACGGACCGAAAAGCTGCCCGTCAATTCGCCTAGGCGCCCTGGGAGGGTTGGTACGTAACCTTACGGCGCGCCGGGCTCCAGCTTGCTCATGATGCGGTCGTGGATCCAGTGGGCGTCCCACCACTCGACGGGATTCACCTGCACGCCGTCCACCTGCATGCTGAAGTGCAGGTGATCGCCTCCGGCCAGGCCCGTGGAGCCACTCAGGCCGATTGTCTGGTTCTTCTTGACCATGTCGCCCACCTTGACGTCGATGCGGCTGAGGTGCCCGTAGATGGACTGCAGGGCATAGCCGTGGTCGATCACGATGCAGTTCCCGTAGATGCCCAGGTCGGAGGCCCAGAGCACGCGGCCATCGTTGGCGGCCACCACGGGCGTGTGCTGGGTCACGGCCAAATCGAAACCCAGGTGCACCTGCTGATCCACCTTCCTGCCCTTGTAAATATAGGTCCGCAGATCCGCGAAGTGGGATTCCACCTTGGAGTTGGCGAGTTGCACGAACGCCCCGTTCCACAGCCGTTTCGGTTCGGTCTTGAAGCGCAGGTCGGCCAGCGTCTGGTTATTTTTGCGGCGCAGCGCGCCGTTGATGCGCAGGAAGCGGTCCAACAAGTCTCCGCTGCCGCCGGGATCGATCTGGTTGACCACCTTCTCCAGGAAGTCGTCGGTGATCTCCAGGTCACGGGCGCGGAAGGCCTTGGGAAAGACCTTGAAATGGAACCGTCCGATGACCTCTGTGCCGGTGGGATTGCGGGCGTAGACCCGGGGGACTACGTCCGGCGCCAGATCCCAGGGATAGGCGAAGAGCGAAAAGCGCTGGTCTTTGGATTTTCCCGGCAGCGGAAAGCTGCGGAACGTGTAGCCTCCCACGTGCACGCCCGCCTCGGTCCAGTAGCCGGAAGCCTGGAAAGTCACCAATTCGGCCCCGCCCTGGTTCAGATAGTGCTGATCGTCGTCTACCTGCAGGCGGGGTGGCTGGGTGGCTACATCCACGTCATAGGACACCTGGTCGGTGGCGCCGCGAAAATCGTTGGACTGCGCTTCAACAATGAGGCGCGCCTTGCCATCGTGCAGCGCGGGCGCCTTGCTTTTGCCCACGATGAAGTCATAGTTCCGCGGCAGCACGTGATGCCGCCAGAACCACACCCGGCTGGACGGATTTCGATCCTCGAAGACCTGATACCGGGCGCCGTCCTGCTCCAGGATGGCGGTCAGGCGACGGACTCCGTGCGGGTTGTTCACATGCACCTTGATGGGGGTGGTGACCCCCACGGCGGTCACGGGTGGAGTGACACTGAGCACCGTTCGGGTCGAGGACAGCCACAACACCAGTATGACGGCGGCCAGCAGGCCGAGAATGACCGTGAGGATTCGTTTCACTTCTTTGTCCAGGTATTGATCCAGTCCAGAAAAGTGTTGTACCAGAGCACGCTGTTCTGGGGTTTCAGGACCCAGTGCCCTTCATCGGGAAACAGCAGCAGCTTGGAAGGCACCTTTCCGAGTTGCAGCGCGGTGAACAGTTGCAGTCCCTGCCCGTACGGCACACGATAGTCCAGTTCCCCGTGGATGACCAGGGTGGGGGTGTGAAAATCCTTGGCGAAGTGGCTGGGAGACCAGCGCGCGTACATCTCCGGGTTGTCCCAGGGCGTCCCGGAAAACTCCCACAGCGGGAACCAGAGTTCTTCGGTCTCGCCGGCTTCGCTGGGCAGGTCGTAAACGCCGGCATGAGAGACCAAGGCCTTGAACCGCTGCGTGTGGCCGAGCATCCAGTCCACCATGTAGCCGCCATAGGAGCCGCCCGCCGCGGCCATGCGGCTCCCATCGGCGTACGGCAGGGCGACCACGTGATCCGCCACGGCCATAATGTCGTCGAAGGCCCGCCCGCCCCAGTCGCCATTGATGTCGTCGATGAACTTCTGGCCATAGCCCGTGGAACCCCGCGGGTTCGGCATTACCACGAGGTAGCCCGCGGCGGCGAAGACTTGGGCATTCCAGCGGTAGGTCCAGCTTTCTCCCCAATTCCCCTGCGGGCCGCCGTGGATCAACAAGAGCACGGGGTATTTTTGGCTGGCCTGAAAGCCGAACGGCTTGACCACGAAGGCCTGCACCCGAGCGCCTTCCGCCCCGTCCGCCCAGAATTCTTCGAGCGGCGTGAGTTGGCGCGCATTCAGCACGGCGTCGTTCAACCGGGTAAGCACCACGGGTACGCCACCCGAGGCCGAGGCGCGGTACAGTTCGGCGGGCTGGGAGCCGCTCTGCTGGCTGTAGACCATGGTCTTGCCATCGCGGGTGAACTGCATCTCGTCCAGCGTGTTGTTGCCGATGGCCGCCATGCGAATCTCGCCGCCGGTGACCGATATGAACTGGATAGGCTGGCGCCCGCGGTCCTCGGAGGTGAAGAACAGTTTGCTCGAGTCCGGGTGCCAGGTGAACCCGGTGACCCAACGGTCCAGGTTCTCGGTCAGGTTGGTGAGCTTGCCGGTGGCGCGCTCGAGCACGACGAGGCGCCAGCGGTCGCTCTCATAGCCGGCGCGTGTCTGCGCCCGCCAGGCGATGTACTTGCCGTCGGGCGAGTACAGCGGACCGTTATCGGCGGCCGGATTCGCGGTGATCTTGCGTGAGGGGCCGCCGGCGATAGAGACCACGAACAGGTCCGTGTTGGTGCTGGTGGCCGGCATCAGGTCCGCGTTCATGGTATAGCAGACTTCGTTTCCATCCGGTGAAATGTCGTAATCGTCCGGTCCGCCGAGGGAAAACGGCGGCACGTCGTGCGTGCCGGGGGTGAGGTCCTTCGGCGCGCCTCCGGTGACGGGCACTACCAGCAGATGGCTGCGCCGTCCGTTGTCCCACTTGGTCCAGTGCCGGTAGAGCAGGCTGGTGTAGACGCGCGCCTTGACCTTGCTGTCTTTTTCGGCCATCAGCTTCTTCTGGTTGCAGGCATCGTCGGCGCCGCACTCGGGGAAGACCTCGCTGGTGAACAGAAGGTTTTTGCCGTCGGGAGAGAAGAGTACGCCACCGGCCTCGGTGGAAAGATTGGTGACCGGTTTGGCGTTCTGCCCGTCGGCGTCCATCAGCCAGACCTGCGCGGATCCACTGCGGTCGGAGATGTAGGCGATCTGTTTGGAGTCGGGCGACCACCGCGCCCGCTCGTTGTCTTCTCCGGCATAGGTGATGCGGCGGGGCGCGCCGCCGTCGAGCGCGACCACATAGATCTGCTTGGGGCGCTTGTTGTTGGGCAGGTCGATGGTCTGCACAGTGAAAGACACCGTGCGGCCGTCCGGCGAAATCTGGGGATCGCTGATGCGGGCCAACTGCATCATGGCATCCACCGTGAAGGGCTGCTTCTGCGCGGGAAGAGTCGCCGCCAAAGCGAGCAGTGCGAGACCGGCTCGGCGCATACACCACGATTGTAACGCGGCATGTTAGCATGGACTTTCCGACTCTTTTTTCAACCGCCGGCGCAACCCAGGAACGAGTTTTGATTCGAGCTGTTAAAGGAACACGAGACTTACTGCCCCCCTCCACAAGCGTCTGGAACCGCGTGGAGGCCGTGGCCCGCGAGGTGTTTCGCGCCTACCACTACCTGGAAATCCGCACCCCGCTGCTGGAGGAGACACAGTTGTTCGCGCGCGGAGTGGGGCAGGACACCGACATCGTCACCAAGGAGATGTACACCTTCGAGGATCGCGACGGCAGTTCCCTCACGCTGCGGCCGGAAGCCACTGCGTCGGTGATTCGAGCCTACATCGAGCACCGCCTGGATCAGCGTCCGGGGGTGCAGAAGCTGTACTACATGGGGCCGATGTTCCGCCGCGAGCGCCCGCAGAAAGGGCGCTACCGGCAGTTTTACCAGATCGGCGCGGAGGCCATCGGCTCGGAATCAGCGCTGATCGACGCGGAAGTCATCGAGATGGTCGTGGAGATTTTGCGGGGCGTAGGCTTGCAGGATTTCGCCCTGCTGCTCAACTCGGTGGGTTGCCCGGATTGCCGGCCGCGGTACGTGGCGGCGCTGCGCGAGGCGTTGAAGGATGTCTCCGGCGGCATGTGCGAGGATTGCCGGCGGCGTTCGGTCACTAATCCGCTGCGCGTACTGGACTGCAAGGTGGAGGCGGACCAGCCTATTATTGAGGCGCTGCCCTCCATTCTGGACTACCTGTGCGAGAAATGCGGGCCGCACTTCGCAGCGGTGCAGCAATATCTGCGGGACCGCGAGATCCGCTTCGAAATCCGGCCGCGGCTGGTGCGCGGTCTGGATTACTACATGCGCACAACCTTCGAGGTGGTTCACGGGGCGCTGGGCGCGCAGAACTCCGTACTGGGAGGCGGGCGCTACGACGGGCTGGCCGAATCTCTGGGCTCGAAGATCCACTCGCCCGGAATCGGATTCTCGATCGGCGAGGACCGGCTGGTGATGAGCGTTGAGGCAGATGAGGATGCCACCGGACTGGATCTGTTCATCGCTCCCCTGGGCGAAGCCGCGCAGCGCCACGCGGGGATTCTGGCGCGGGATCTGCGCCGCGAGGGCCTTTCGGTGGAACTGGCAGCGGAAGCCAGGCTCAAGCGCGCCATGGAACTGGCCAACAAGCTGGGCGCGCGGCACACGCTGATCCTGGGAGGCGACGAAATCGCGGCGGGCAGCTACGCTCTCAAGGACATGCGCAGCGGGGAGCAGCACAGCGTAACGCGCGAGGAGTTGCACACCAGGCTGACCGCGAGCGTACCGAAATGAACGCGAACAAGACGATGGAACCTTCTGCATCATTGGATTTTCTGGGGGATCTGCGGCGCACGCATACGTGCGGGCAGTTGCGCGCGGCGGAGGCCGGCTCGCGGGCTCTGCTCATGGGCTGGGTGCACCGCCGGCGCGACCTGGGCGGGGTGATCTTCATTCATCTTCGAGACCGCGACGGCGTGACACAGGTAGTCTTTCACGCCGACGTAGATCAGGGCGTGCACAGCAAGGCCGAACAGGTACGGCCGGAATACGTCATCGCGGTCGAAGGCCGCGTGGAGCAGCGCAGCCCGGAAACGGTCAACACGAACATCGAGACCGGTGAGGTCGAGGTGGTGGCCGAGAAGATCTGGATCCTGAACGATTCACGCACGCCGCCGTTCCCCATGGAAGAGACCGTGGATGTGAGCGAGGACGTTCGCCTGAAGTATCGGTACGTGGACCTGCGCCGCCCGCACATGCAGCGCAACATCATGCTGCGCTCGCGGGTATCCTTCGCCGTGCGTGAATTTCTCTACTCGCAGGGGTTCCTGGAGATCGAAACGCCCTTCATGACACGGTCCACCCCGGAAGGCGCGCGCGACTACCTGGTTCCCAGCCGCGTGCAGCCGGGCAGCTTTTATGCCCTGCCGCAATCTCCGCAGCTCTTCAAGCAACTGCTGATGATCAGCGGCTTTGAAAAGTACTTCCAGATCGTGCGCTGCTTCCGAGACGAGGACCTGCGCGCGGACCGTCAGCCGGAGTTCACCCAGATTGACCTGGAGATGTCGTTCCCGCAGCAGGAGCGCATCTTCGAGGTCATCGAACCCCTGGTGCAAAAGGTTTGCGCGGTCGCCGGATTCGAAGTGCCGGTTCCGTTCCCGCGGCTGACCTACGCGGAAGCCATGCGCAGCTATGGGATCGACAAGCCGGATCGGCGCATCCCGCCGATGCATCCGGTCGAGGACCTGATTCCGGAGCTTGGGACCGCCCGCCTCCCCCTGATAGCCATCCATATCCCGGGGACCGGCGCGCTGAGCCGCAAGGAACGTGACGAGTTGAAGCAATACGGCACCGAGCGCGGACTGCGGGTGTTCGACGATGCCAGGCGCCTGGAACGCGACTTCCCCGACGCGATGGCGAAGGTGCGTGCGCGCACCGGGGCCCGGGAGGACGACCTGCTGATTCTGGCCGCATGGGCCGGCGAGCCCAAAGGCCACCGGCCCGAGGAGACCGTGCTACAGGCCTGCGGGCAATTGCGGCTGTATGCCGCGCAGAAATACAACGACCGGCACAGGCTGCTCGACCCCAAAAACTTCCAGTTCCTCTGGGTGGTGGACTTCCCCATGTTCGAGTGGGACGAAGAGGAAAACCGCTGGAGCGCGGCGCACCATCCCTTCACGTCGGTGCACGACGACGATCTGGAGAAGCTTACCGCGGACCCGGCGCGTTGCCGCGCCAAGTCCTACGACCTGGTCCTCAACGGCGTAGAACTGGGCTCGGGCTCGATCCGTATCCACCGCCGCGACATTCAGGCCAAGGTGTTCGGGGCGCTGGGATTTTCCGACGAGGAGGCGCGGCGCCGTTTCGGCTTCCTGCTGGATGCACTGGAATACGGCGCGCCGCCACACGGCGGCATTGCCCTGGGACTCGACCGCCTAGTCATGATCTTGGCCGGCGAGAACTCGATCCGCGACGTAATTCCCTTCCCCAAGACCGCGCGCGGCACCGACCTGATGTGCGATGCACCGGCGCCCGTCCCCGACCGCCAGTTGCGCGAGTTAGGGATCAGTTTTCGGAAAGGGTAGCGGGCGGCGCTTCCTGATGGTCGCGGCCCGGCACCTGAAGCAAGCGGTATAATGCTGTTTTTCATCCGGTTATGCGAAAAAAAGTGACGGTTATCGGCGCCGGCAATGTCGGCGCGAATTGCGCTCTCCGCATCGCGGACAAGGAACTCGCCGACGTCGTCCTGGTGGACGTGGTAGAGGGGGTTCCCCAAGGCAAGTCTTTGGACCTGCTGCAGTCCGGCCCTGTTCAGGGCTATGACGTGATGCTGACCGGTGCAAACGATTACGAGCCCACGGCCAACTCGGACATCGTGGTCATCACCGCGGGATTCCCGCGCAAGCCGGGCATGAGCCGCGACGACCTGCTGTTGGCCAACTATGAAGTGGTGCGCGCCGCTACCGAACAGGCGGTGAAGTACTCGCCGAACTCGATCCTGATTGTGGTGACCAATCCGCTGGATGCCATGTGCCAGACCGCCCACATGGTCTCCAAGTTCAGCAAGAACCGGGTGATCGGCATGGCGGGAGTGCTGGACAGCGCGCGCTTCCGGACCTTCATCGCGCAGGAACTGAAAGTTGCGGTGGAGAACGTGACAGCCGTGGTGATGGGGGGGCACGGGGACACCATGGTCCCGCTGGTGCGGCTTAGCAGCGTTTCGGGCATCCCGCTGTCCGAACTGATGGACCAGGCCACCATCGACCGCATCGTAGACCGCACCCGCAACGGCGGCGCCGAGATTGTCAAGTACCTCAAGACCGGCAGCGCTTACTACGCTCCCTCAGCCGCCACCGTAGAGATGGTGGAGTCGATCCTGAAAGACAAGAAGAAGGTGTTGCCTTGCGCGGCGTACCTGGAAGGTGAATACGGCATCAACGGTCTGTTCGTGGGCGTGCCGGTGAAACTGGGCGCGCGCGGCATCGAGCAGATCTACCAGGTGAAGCTGGCGGCCGAAGAGCAGGCCATGTTGCAGAAGAGCGCCAATGCGGTCAAAGAACTGGTAGACGTCATCCGCCAGAAGCACGGCTAAGGAAAACCTCCACTTCGGCGCGCGCGGGAATGGAGGCCTGGGCTCCCAGGCGGGTCACGGAGATGGCGGCGGCGGCGTTGGCGAAGGGGAGCGCTTCCTCAATCGTTTTGCCTTCGGCCAGCGCCACCGCCAGGGCCGCGTTAAATGTATCGCCCGCTGCCGTAGAGTCTCGCACCTCGACGGGGTAGGCCGGCACGTGGCGCGAGCCCGCGCCGTTCGAGAGAAAGCAGCCCTGGTCGCCGAGCTTCACAACAACGGTCTGAGGCCCCAGCTTCCGCAGGGCTTCGGCCAGAGCCGGGGCATCGTGCGGCTCGATGCGGGACGGCGGTCTTCCCAGCAGGATCAGGGCTTCGCTCTCATTGGGGGTCAGGATATCGACCGCGCGCAGCAGATCGGGCGGCAGCGGTTGCGCCGGAGCAGGATCGAGGATGGTCCGCAATCCCTCCTGGCGGGCTAGCGCCAACGCGCGCGTGACCGTGTCCAAAGGCGTCTCCAACTGAAACAGCGCCAACCGCGCGCCGCGGAGCACCTGGCGCATGGCTTCCACGTCGCCGGCGGCCAGGGCATGATTCGCGCCGGAGGCCACCACGATAGAGTTCTGTCCCTGCCGGTCCACCCAGATCAGCGCCACACCGGTAGGCTGCGCCTGGGTAGCGTGCACGGCGCGGACATCCACGCCCGCCGCCGAGAGGCTGGCCTTGAGATGATCCGCAAACACGTCGTAGCCCACCCGGCCGATCATCCGCACGCCCACGCCCGGACCGCCCAACTTGCCGGCGGCGCATGCCTGATTGGCCCCCTTGCCCCCGGGAATCATCTGGAAGTTCCGGCCCAGAACCGTTTCTCCCGGCGCCGGCAGGTGTTCAACCTGAACCACGAAATCCATGTTCAGGCTGCCCACCACCACGATGGCGTTCATTTACTTGGTGAGGTCGATTCCCAATTTCTTGAGCTCTTCGGAATAGTACCGCTTATGCAGCAGTTCCCACTCTTCGGAGCCTTCCGGGATTTCGCGCTTCTGCGAGCGGATTTTCTGGCGGGCGGCGCGGTCAACCTTGTCTTCCGCCAGAAGGATCTCCGTGATATCGCGCACGATCTCCAGCCGCACGTCATTGGGATCCTTCTTCATGCGCAGTTCGCGCGTTTTGCGCAGGGCGGTCACGATCTTGTGGGACATGTCGTTGATCTTGTCCCGGGAGAGCTTCATGCTGTCTCCCGTGTCCCGCCCCGAGGCGCGGATGACTTTTCGCTGGGCGATCAGCGTGTTCTTGATCTTGCGGAACATCTCCTGGTAGCTGACGCCCTCGCGGCGCATGTAGTCGCTGTATTGCCCCAGGATGTCGCGCACTTCGTCGTTCAGCCGGTCTTCCACCAGAAGCTCCTCAGTGATCAGGTTGGCGACCACATCCGCCACCGCCTGCGGATTCGAGGTTTCGAGATTGGCTGGCGTCAGTTTCTTAACTAACTCTCGGGAGAGGTACGCGACGAATTCCCTGGCAAGCAGCATTCTGATTTGTCAAACGTTAGAACCCGTAGTGTAGCACGCGAGGCGGCGGAGGATCATACGCCAGCGCCGCGCCGATCCGTCAGAATAACGATAGATGACCGTCTGGTTGGATGGCGAGCAGCTCACGGTCGCGCAGGTGTGCGCGGTGGCACGGGCGGAAGGCGAGGTCGGGATCGCCCCCGAGGCCATCGAGAAGATGCTGCGCTCACGGGCGGTCGTGGAGCGGCTGGCTGAAGGCGAAGCCCCGGTCTACGGCGTCAATACCGGAGTCGGCTTGCTCGCCGATGTGCGCATCGAACGCTCGGATCTGGACCGGCTGCAGCGCAACGTGGTGCGGTCGCACGCCGCCGGGGTGGGCGAGCCCCTTGCGCGCGCCGAGGTGCGCGCCATGATGCTGATCCGCGCCAACGTGCTGGCCAAGGGCCTCTCCGGCATTCGCCCGGCAGTCGCCCAGCGGCTGTGCGAGCTGCTGAACCGGGGAGTGACGCCCGTGGTGCCGGCGCGCGGTAGTGTGGGGGCGAGCGGCGACCTGGCGCCGCTGGCGCACGTGGCCCTGGTGCTCATCGGGGAGGGCGAAGCCGAATTCGGCGGCGCCGTCTATCCGGGCGCGGCAGCGCTCGCCCGCGCCGGTCTCGAGCCGCTGGTGCTGCATCCCAAGGAGGGTCTTTCGCTGATTAATGGAACGCAGGCCATGCTGGGCGCCGGCTGTCTGCAACTCGCCGCTGCGGACGTGCTGGCGGAGTCCGCCGACGTGATCTGCGCGCTGACCCTGGATGCCTTGCGCGGCACGCCCCGGGCCTTCGATCCACGTTTGCACCGGGCGCGTCCCCACCCGGGCCAGCAGGCCAGCGCCGCCCACCTCCTGCACCTGCTGGAAGACAGCGAGATCCGCGCTTCGCACATCACCTGCCGCCGCGTGCAGGATGCCTATTCGCTGCGCTGCGCCCCCCAGGTGCACGGCGCGGTGCGTGACGCGCTGGCCGAAGCGCGCCGCGTTTTCACCATCGAGCTGAATTCAGCCACCGACAATCCTTTGGTCCTGGACGAAGAGATTCTTTCGGGCGGCAATTTTCACGGCGAGCCGGTGGCCTTGCAGTTGGATTTCCTGGCGGTGGCCCTCACGGCGCTGGCGGGGATCTCGGAGCGCCGCCTGGACCGACTGGTCAATCCCGCACTGAACGAGGATCTGCCGCCCTTCCTGGCGGGCCATCCGGGCCTGGAATCCGGCCTGATGATGGCGCAGGTGGCCGCCGCGGCGCTGGTGGGCGAAAACCGCGTGCTGGCCCATCCAGCTTCGGCCGGCTCCATCACAACCAGCGGCAACAAGGAGGATTTCGTGAGCATGGGGATGGCCGCGGCGCTGAAGCTCGACCGGGTGGTACGCAACACCCGGGTGGTGCTGGCCGCCGAGGCGCTGGCCGCCGCGCGCGCCCTGGATCTGCTCGCTCCCTTGCGCAGCAGCCCGTTGCTGGAGCAGGCGCGCACCCGGATCCGCGCGGTTTCGCCGCCGATCGTGGAAGACCGGCCGCCGGCGCCGGAGATCTCGCGTCTCGCTGAACTCATCGAACAGGGCGGGCTGGCGCTATGAGGCGTACACCGAGATGCTCGTCACGGTGCGGTATCCCATGCGCTCGTACAGCCGTAGGCCGGCTGGCGTGGATTGCAGAATACTGCGCGCGATTCCATGCCGCAAGCGGGCTTGCTCCAGGGCATGACGGACCACCGCCTCGCCATAACCGCGTTGCCGGTAGTCCTGTAGGGTGCACACGTTGTACACGCCGACCACCCCCGACCCCGTCACCGTCGCCGCCGTGGCCACCGGCTCTCCACCGGCGTAGCCCACGTATCCCAGGAACTCGTTCCAGACCTCGGCATTGGCGAAGACTTCGCGAAACCACGGCAGCGGCACGTTGAAGCAAGCCGAACCGAGTGCGCAGAAGGCCTCGCGCGTCTGGTCCCCCGCCACGCGCCGGATCTCCAGCGGTGGCAAGACGCGCACGGGGGGCAGGAGTTGCTCACACAGCATGCCGGGGAGTTCCACCGAAAGGCGCAGGCCGTGGCGGGCGAAGATCTGCCGGACCTTGCGCCGCGCCCGGCTATCCAGCCAACTGTCGCAGAGCCAGTAGGCCCACTCCAATCCGCGCTGCTCAAAATGGACTTCCGCGAGGCTCACCCGGCGCTCCAGTTCCTGTTCCGATTCGACGGGCGCGGACAAAAACGCTGCGTTGAACATCTGAAAGGTCACACCCGAGGAGGCAATGCTGACGCCGCGGAACTCCCGCACCTCCCCGCGGCTGGCCCGCGCGGCCAGAACCCGAAAGGAGTCCCGCAGGTTTGACTCCACGCTCTCGAATTCCACTGCCCTAGTATCGCGCACGGGCACCCGCGAGGCGTGCGCCGGCCCTGGGGCTTGCAAAGCCAACCGCATTAATGGTGTGATGGCGAAATCGTTATGGCGACGCAGCCAGTTTCCAATTCGCTCCAAGTGGAGCGGCCTACCCGGGTGCGGTACTGGGTGGTGGTTTTCGCGGTGACTCTGGCCGTGATCACGTATATCGACCGGGCGTGCCTGGGTTTCGTGGCCCCCAGCGTCATGCGGGATCTGGGCCTGTCCAAGCAGCAGATGGGGATCTGCTTTTCCGCCTTCACTGTCTGCTACGCCCTTTTCGAGATCCCCGGCGGCTTTCTCGGGGACTGGATGGGCCCGCGCAAGGTGCTGATGCGCATCGTTATCTGGTGGTCCTGCTTCACCGCATTCACGGGCGCGGCCTGGAATTTCGCCTCCCTGGCGGTGACGCAGGCGCTGTTCGGCGCCGGTGAGGCGGGCTGTTTCCCTAATCTGACCAAGTCCTTCACGGCATGGCTGCCAGGGGAAGAGCGCGTGCGCGCCCAAGGCATCCTGTGGCTGAGCGCGCGCTGGGGCGGCGCTTTCACTCCGCCGCTGGTGTTCCTGGTGTTGAAGAGCCTGCCCTCGTGGAGGCAGGCGTTCTTCCTGTTCGGCGGCATCGGCGTCGTCTGGGCGATCTTCTTCTACCGCTGGTATCGCAATAATCCACGGGAGAACAAGAAGGTTAACGCCGCCGAACTGGCCTTGCTGAAAGGCACCGAGCACCTGGCCGCCAAGCATGGTCCGGTGCCGTGGGGGAAATTCGTGCGCTCCCAGCAGGTCTGGCTGCTTTGCCTCCAGTACGCCTTTCTTTCCTACGGCTGGTATTTTTACATGTTCTGGCTGCCCACTTACCTGCGGGAGTCGCGCGGGCTGGATCTAGGCCGCACTGCGTTTCTGAGTATCCTGCCCCTGTTTCTCGGCGGTATCGGGTCGCTCTTCAGCGGATTTGTATCGGCTCGCGTCAGCCTCTTTACCGGAAGCACACTGAAAACCCGCCGCCTGATGGCCTACCTGGCCTTCAGCGGGGCCGGCAGCCTGCTGCTGTTTTCCACCGTGATCCGGGATCCGTTGTGGGCCATGGTGGCGATGGGCTTTGCCAGCTTTTGCAACGATCTCGCCATGCCGGGTTCCTGGGGCGCCTGCATGGACGTGGGCGGCAAAGCGGCCGGCACGCTCTCTGGCACCATGAACATGATGGGCAACCTGGGTGGCACGCTGCAGCCTATCGCCACCGGCTTCATCGTCAGCCTGACCCACAACTGGAACTTCGCCTTCTACGTTTCCGGAGCCGTGTATTTCCTGGGCATCTTCTGCTGGATGTTCCTGGACCCGGTCACGCCCCTGGAGAAGGAGCCGGCGCACTGACGGGAGCCAAGGGAGTCAGAAGACAGGAGACAGGAGTTAGGAGCCTGAAAAGAAGCGCGGAGGCTAGTCGCCTTCTTGCGCCCATTCACGCCCGTCGCGGGCAAGCAGTTCGTCCGCTTCGGGCGGGCCCCAGGAATTGGCGGCGTAATTGGGGAAATTGCGAGGCGGCAGCGCTTTCCACACATCCAGAACCGGTTGGATGACCCGCCAGCCCGCCTCCACCATGTCGGCCCGCTGGAACAGCGTGGCGTCGCCGATCATGCAGTCATACAAGAGCCGCTCATACCCCGTGCTCGGGGCGCTGTCAAAGTACCGCACGTAGTCGAAATCCATGTTCACCAGTCCGATGTTCATGATCGGCCCGGGAATCTTGGCGCCGAAGCGCAGGGAAATGCCTTCCTCCGGCTGGATGCGCATCACCAGACGATTGGTTTCGAGGCCCTTGACCGGCGTGTTCTGGAAAAGGATGAACGGCGCGCGGCGGAACTGAATGGTAATCTCGGTCAGCCGCGTCGCCATGCGTTTTCCGGTTCGCAAGTAGAAGGGAACGTCCGCCCAGCGCCAGTTGTCAATGGACAACTTCAGCGCCACCAGAGTCTCGGTCTGCGAGTCGGGAGCTACGTCGGGCTCCGCGCGATACGCCGCCAGCCGTTCACTGCCTTTCGAGCCCGCGGCATACTGGCCGCGCACCATGTTCTTGAGCACATCCTCCGGCGCCGGCGGTTGCACGGCGTGCAGGACATCGACCTGTTTCTGCCGTACCGCATCCGCTGCAAAGGACACCGGGGGCTCCATGGCCGTCAGGGTGACCAACTGGAAGAGATGATTCGGCACCATGTCGCGGAGCGCGCCGGCATGATCGTAATAGCCGCCACGGTGCTCCACGCCCACGGTCTCAGCGGCGGTGATCTGCACGTGATCGATGAAATGGCGGTTCCAGATGGGCTCGAAGATGCTGTTGCCGAAGCGGAAGACCATGATGTTCTGAACGGTCTCCTTGCCCAGGTAGTGATCGATGCGATAGATCTGCGACTCGTCCAGGACCGTTTTGATCTCCGCGTTCAGTTTGACCGCCGAGTCCAGGTCGCGCCCGAAAGGTTTCTCGATGATTACGCGTCTCCAGAGGCCCTCTTCCTGGCTAGCCAGACCGGTGCTGCCTAGCTGCTGAACGATTTCGGAGAAGAACCGCGGCGCGACCGCGAGGTAGAAGAGGCGGTTGCCTGCTGTCCCGTGCCCTTTGTCTGCCTGCTCCAACTGCTCCTTGAGCCGCTGATACGCCTCGGGATCCTGGAAGTTCCCCCGCACGTAGTAAATGCGCTCCAGAAACCAAGCCCACAGGGGCTCGTCCAGCCCCGCGGCCACAAAGGTCTTCATATCGTCACTCAACCGCTGACGGAACGACTCGGGGGTCAGATCATCAAATGCGAAGCCCACGATGGCGAATTCGGCGGGCAGCAGCCTGGCCTTCGCCAGGTTGTACAGTGCCGGCAGCAGTTTCCGTTTGGTAAGATCGCCGCTGGCGCCGAAAATCACCATCACGCAGGGGCCGGCGGGCTGGCCCTGCGTGTGATTCTGACCGTTGTGACTCATCCCTCCCCCTCTCCTATAGGCTAACTCCCCGGCGTGCGTCTCTCCCAGCGGGCGTGTTACACCAGTGCTGAGGAGGGTGCGGCTTGCGCTATCAATTTCTGATCGATGCGTACGAAACCGAACGGGTCAAGGTGGTCAGCGTGTGGAGCATGTTTCGCGACGACGATCTCCCTATCCGCCCGGATCAGGCGGACCCACGGGGCCGCAGCGTTCACGAGCAGATGGTGCATCAGTGCGTGAGCGAGCACCTTTGGTTTCGCAACATGCTGGGGATCGACGTAGGCGCGCCGCCGCTGCCCGCCCGGGAGACCCGCCTGGAGTTCATGACGCGTTACGCCGGAGACAGCGGGAAGCGCCTGGCGGCGTTGAGAGAAAAGGCCGAGGCGTGGTGGGAGGAGGTGACCGGCTTTTT
The DNA here is from genome assembly GCA_021324015.1 of Solibacteraceae bacterium. Lineage (GTDB taxonomy): Bacteria > Acidobacteriota > Terriglobia > Bryobacterales > Bryobacteraceae > JAJPJX01. Next base: position 28,535 of record JAJPJX010000069.1, read on the forward strand.
CGACGTGCCCCGCTCGCGCGCCTGGGTCATGACCCGGCGCATGACGCACACCGCACAACACCGCGGCCAACTGCTGGCGATGCTCCGCATGCTGGGCCGTGACCTGCATAGCACCTACGGACCGACCGCGGACACGGGGGGCCTGATGCAAGATCGCGCCCCGACCATCTACCCCTACACCGGCTTGCAGGAGATTCTGGATGGCGAAGCCGGAGGAGGCGCCAAGGCTGCACTTCCGCCGCGCGGCCCGCTGCCGGTCACCGAGAGACCCGCTCGGCCCTGACCGGTCGCCGCCTCCTGGTGGAGCCTTTGTTTGCGCCCGCCATTCGCTTTTGTCAAGCGCCGCGCCCGGCTCCCGTACTCCCGCTTTAGTCGCAAAGATACCGGGCGCAGGGTATCCCGCCCGGGCCGTAGGTGGAGCTAGCCTGAGAACAGGAATCGAAAGAAACGTCGGGAGGGACCATCTTGAGCGAATCCTTGGGTGGCGCGGCGCGCGCCCGGAGCAGCGTGAAACCGTTACCCGGAAAGCAAGTGCCGGCCCTGATCGTAAGTCCTTCGTCGCGCGACAAGCAGACGCTGGAGCGCATCTTGCAGGAGGACGCGCGGTGGAGGGTCTTTTGTGCCGATACGACGGAGCGTGCCCTGGCTGCGCTCCGGTTCGAAGCCATCCCGCTTGTGCTGTTCGACACGTCCGTGCCGACACCAGACTGGCACGCTGCCATCCGCACCTTGCTCTCCGTATCGCACCCGGTATGCCTGTTGCTGGTGTCTCCGCTGGTGGACTACGCCCTATGGGAGGAACTCGTGCAGCTTGGCGGCTTCGACGTGCTGCCGAAGCCGTTTGATAAAGACAAGGTTCTGCGCACCTTGAACTTCGCGGTCGAGCACTGGCACGGCGGCTGGATTCGGCGCTCTTTCGAGAGTGCAGCCTGAACACGGACGCCAAGCGCAACCAACGGTCTGCGTCGCGCGTCTGAGTACTTCTGGTTTTGCGCCTTTGCACGAAGAGAGTTGGGTTGCATGGAACTGCGCGTGGCATGCCTGATGTTGTCGATGTGCGCCATCCCGATGGGTCTCCAGGCGCAAAGCGAGGCCCCCGATTCGGATCGCCCGGTTTCCTGGAAGAAGCTGCTGCCTAACATTGTCAACGATCAGAAGTCTATCTGGCTGTTCCCGTTGAACCTAGCCCAGGGGAAAGACTACGTTCCTACGGCGGCGGTGCTCGGCACGACCGCCGGCCTGATCGCGCTGGATCCTTACGACGCCCCTTACTTTCGCCGCACCTCGGATTTTCGCGGCTTTAACCGCATCTTCGCCAGCAACAACACCGCCCTGGGAACGGTCCTCGCGCCGGTCTCATTGTACGTGGCGGGGCTCGTTCGCAAGGATTCGAAGATGCAGCACACCGCGCTGCTGGCGGGAGAAGCCGTGGCCGACGCCGAAATCCTCACGACCTTTCTGAAAGACGCCACCCGGCGGGTCCGCCCGGCTGCCCTGCCGCCGCACGGCAACTTCGCCGACACCTGGTTCGAAAGCAAAGGTCCGGTTTACCGGGGAGACGGCAGCTTCCCCTCCGGGCACACGATCGCGGCGTTCTCGGTAGCAACGGTGGTCGCGCGGCGCTACGGAAATCATCGCTGGGTGCCCTACGCCGCGTACACGCTGGCCGCTCTAGTCGGATTTTCGAGGCTCCCGCTCTCCGCGCACTTTCTCTCGGACGTGTTCATGGGTGGCGCGCTTGGATACTCCATCAGCCGGTTTGCCGTGCTGCGTCAGTAGCCGTCCGGCGCGGGTCTCCCTGCTGGCACTGTGGCTGGCGCAATGCGCTTTGGCACAACTGACTACCGGGATTGTAGAGGGTGTGCTGCGCGGCCCGGGCGGCGGCCCGCTGGCCGGAGCACCCCTGGCGGTAACGGGCGGCCCCGCTGTCCGCACCCTGCTGACGAGCGGCGCCCACGGCGAGTTCCATCTGGCGCTTCCTTACGGCCGCTACGAGTTCTCCGACGGAGTTTCGACGCACACCTCGGCAGGCGTAAGGGTGTTCGTGACGCCTTTCGAAACTACGCGCGTCGATCTCGTGCTGGCGGCTCCCGGAGTGCTGAAATCCGTGCGCGACGCGGTCCCGGCGCGGCCAGGTTTGTGGTCCGGCGACCCACGCGCACACACCTACCCCGAGGCCTTCAGCCTGGCGGGCATCCTGCTCAGCCGGGAGCCTGCCAGCGTCACAGAGCCGTTGAATTTCAGTGGCCTGTCGGACAACCGGCTGGCGCTGGTTTCGCAGCGCGGATACTCCTGGACCAGCACGCAATACAAGCTGCAAGGCACGGACGCCACGGATTCCTACCAGCCCGGCCGTGTGGCCATTCTGCCCGATGTGCCCGTCATGGAGGCCGTGGTGGTCCGCAGCGCATTTGCGCAGACTCTCTCTTCAGCTCCCGGCACGGAAGTCGGCATGTTTCTGGCGGAGCCCGGCGCCTCCTGGCATGGGACGATTACGGCCGCCGGCACAGGCGCGCCGCTATCCTCGAACAACCTGCCTCCTCCCGCTGCGCGCGGCCTGGTCCGCCAGAGCGAGGGGTTTCGCTGGCTCACTCGCGACAGCGTGCAGGCCGGAGGGCCGCTGACTTCCCGGGCGGACCTGATTGCTTCCGTCACCGGCCAGTGGTCCTCGCAGGCCGTGCCACTGGCCGCTGTCGGCACGGACCAGGGCAGCCGTCTGCTGTTTGCCACCGCGCGCGGCCGGGTTCGCGCCGGCGACCGCGACCAGTTCGAAGCACACTTCAGCGGATCGCGCGCCGATCTCTCCGGCTGGGGAATGCCGGCGGGCATCGAGGCGTTGGCCGGCCGGCTAGCGCCGTCCTTCGTACTGCCGGGCGGTTTCCCGGACCTGGCGGAGGAGGATCACTTGGACTATTTGCAGGCCGGCTGGACGCACCTCTCCCCGCGCGCCGGCGAAGTTGGCGCCCTCCAGGTGCGCTATGCCTATTCCGCGGGCCATCTGGATACGCGGCCCGCCGAGCCCGCGTCAGCGGCGCCCCAGAGCCGCGTGGAACTCCTGGGCGGTGCGGTAGCCGGGGCTCCGCCCCTGGCCAATCTGGCGGTCCGCACCCGCCATGATCTCGAGGCCGCCTGGCAGCCGCGCGGGCGGCGCACCGGAGCCGTTCGTCACCAGTTGGCCCTGGGCGGTGGGTGGAAAACCTCCGCCCCCCGCAACCGCTTTGCCACCCCTTCGGGTCTGAACCTGATCACAGCGGCCGGCACTCCTGCCTTTGTCGAGGTCTTCAATACGCCGCTGGATGCCCGCGCGCGCATCTGCTCTTTCGCGGGGTGGTTCGGAGACCACCTGCGGATGGCGCCTTCCCTATCCCTCGATCTCGGGGCGCTCGCCGACTCTTCCCACGGGTCGCCGGTGCCTTCCGGCGCGGGTTCGATCTCGTGGACCAGCGTCTCGCCGCGCGTAGGTTTTGCGTGGCGCGCGCCGCATACCCGCGGCATGGTGTTGCGCGGCGCATACTTCCGCGTGTACTCGCCGCTGGCCGGGCGCTACCTGGATTTCGCCAACCCTAACAGCCTCAGCGGCATGGTGTACCAGTGGACCGACCGAAACGGGGATGGCTGGTTTCAAGCCGGCGAGCAGGGACCGCTGCTGTGGCGCTTCGGTGGACCCTGGTCCTCGATCTCGCCTTCGCTGCGGCGTCCTTATGCGGATGAATTCAACGTCGGGGCGGAGTGGGCGCCGGCGGCCCGCAGCCTGCTTCGCCTGCAGCTATTCCGCCGCGACGAAAAAAACCGTATCGCCGCTGCCGATACCGGCGTCCCAGCGCAGGCGTTTGACCCGCGTTCCATCCTCGATCCCGGGCCGGACGGAATCGCCGGCACGTTCGACGACCAGATGCTCACGGTCTATGCGCAGAATCCCGCCACCCTCGGCCAGGATCGCTACCTGCTCGACAATCCGCCTGGCCTGCGCATGCTGTACACCGGTCTGCTGGCGGAAGCCGGCGTACAGTGGCGCCGCTTGAATCTGCACGCATCCTTTGTGGCGGAAAAATCGTACGGCCCCACGAATCCCGGCGATGCGGTCTACGAGAACGATCCGGGCGTGATCGGGGCTCTGCTCCTCGATCCCAACACCTCCATGCACGCCGCGGGACGCGATTTCATGGATCGGGCCTACGTGGGCAAACTCCAAGCCGTCTACGCCTTCCCGCCATCCTGGGGAGGAATGGAAATTGCGGCCGTGGCGGATTACCTGGATGGCCTGGTGTTCGCGCGCCAATTGTTGGTTACCGGCCTGCCGCAGGGGCCGTTCCTCGCCGCGACAACGGTGCGCGGCAGCCCGGAAGGAGGCAATCGCGCTCAGTACGCGCTCAACTGGAATCTCCGTCTGCGGCGCGAGTTCCGGCTGCCCGCAGGTGCGCTCTCGGCAGCCGCCGACATCCTCAACGTCACCAATGCCGCGCAGCGGCTCCAGGAAAACGACCTCAGCGGCCCCGCCTTCAACCTGCGGCTTCCCGTCGCCATCCAACCACCCCGCTTCGTGCGCCTGGAAGTCGAATACCGTTTTTGACGAGGGCCGTGTAACATTTCAGCCCAGCCGGACACCTTTGAAGTAATCCCCGTTACGAAGGCGGGCGTGCTTACACCCAATCACCCAATGCGCCCGCCTTACCCCTCGCCGTTCCTGGAGAGTTTGGTGTACCCTCGAAGGTAGTCCCGACAGGAGGCTGCCATGTCAGCGATTGCCGAAAAATATGTTGACTTGTTCCAGAAGAAGGCGTTCGCCCAGTTGGCCACGTTAATGCCGGACGGCAGCCCGCACGTCTCGCCGGTCTGGTGCGAGTACGATGGGCGCTATGTCCTCATCAATACCGCCAAGGGACGCGTCAAGGACCGCAACATGCGCCGTGACCCTCGCGTGTCGCTGGATATCATGGACCCGGAAAACCCCTATCGCCACCTCTCCATCCGGGGCCGCGTGGTGGATATGACCGAACAGGGTGCGGACGAACACATTGACAAACTGGCGAAGAAATACCTGAACCTGGATCGTTACCCCAACCGCCGGCCTGGCGAGGTGCGAGTGCTCTGCAAGATCGAGCCGGAGCACAGCTTCACCATGGGATGACGCGCACCTGCGAGCAAACCGGCATCTCCCGGGCAGAAGGGTACCGCCTGATGCGGGCCGCGGGCGGCGAACTGCTGGAGTTGCTGAGCGCCGCCAGCCGCCTTCGCCAGGCGCGCACGGGGCGGGTGATCACATACTCCCGAAAGGTTTTTCTGCCCCTGACGAACCTCTGCCGCGACCGCTGCGCCTACTGCACCTTCGCCCGCCAGCCGGGCGATGGGCAGGCGCACACTATGACGCCGGAGGAGGTTCTGGCGGCGGCGCGGGCCGCCAGGGCGGCAGGCTGCAAGGAGGCTTTGTTCAGCTTGGGCGACAAGCCCGAGCAGCGCTATCCCGAGTATCGCGAATGGCTCCGCCGCCGCGGGTTCCGCTCCACGATCGAGTACCTGCAAGCGATGTGCCGCCTGGTATTCGAGGAGACCGGCCTGCTGCCGCACGCCAATCCCGGTGTGCTCTCGCCCGAAGAAATGGAGTCTCTACAGCCGTTTAACGCCAGTCTGGGCCTGATGCTGGAATCCGCCAGCCGGCGGCTGCTGGAGCCCGGCGAGGCGCACTATCGCTGTCCCGATAAAGTCCCCGAGGTGCGTCTCGCGGTTCTCGAAACGGCCGGCAGGTTGCGCATCCCCTTCACCACCGGGATCCTCATCGGCATCGGAGAAACTCCCGAGGAGCGCGTGGACGCGCTCGCGACCATCCGTGAGCTGCACCAGAAGTACGGGCACATTCAGGAAGTGATCGTGCAGAACTTCCGCGCCAAGGGAGACACGCCGTTTGCCGGCAGGCCGCAGCCGTCCGCGCTGGAGGTGGTTCGCACGGCGGCGGTGGCCCGGCTAATCTTCGGCGGAGAAGTCAACCTGCAAGTGCCCCCCAACCTTACGCCTGAAGCGTACGGGTTCCTGCTGCTTGCCGGCATCAACGACTGGGGCGGGATCTCGCCGGTCACGCGGGATTTCATCAATCCGGAGATGGCTTGGCCACAGATCGAGTCTTTGCAGGCGGTGACGCGCGAGGCTGGTTTCGAACTGCGGGAGCGGCTGGCGGCGTACCCGGAGTACGTTCTGGAGTCTGGCTGGATGCCGGAACATCTTCGCCGCCGCGCCTTGGGGTGGACCGACGAGTCCGGCCGGGTGCGCCGGGAACAGGAGGCCGCATGACCGTCGAGGCGATTCTGGACAAAGCCGCTGCGGGGCGGGAACTCACCGCCGGGGACGGCGCGGCTCTGTTCGCCGCCGAAGGAGACTGCCTCCAGCGCCTGCTTTCCGCGGCGGACGCGTTGCGCAGGCGCCGCGCGGGCGACCTGGTGAGCTACGTCGTCAACCGCAACATCAACTTCACCAATGTGTGCGTCAAGCGTTGCGGCTTCTGCGCGTTCAGCCGCGGGCATCGCGCCGAAGAAGGCTACTTCCTTCCCCTGGAGGAGATCCTGCACCGGGTTCGCGAGGCCCGGGAACTCGGCGCCACCGAAGTCTGCATCCAGGCGGGTCTGCCTCCCCGGATTCCCGGGTCCTTCTATATTGATCTGTGCGCCGCCGTCAAGCGCGAGGCGCCAGGCATTCACGTGCACGCCTTCTCGCCGGAGGAGATTCTCTACGGTGCGACCCTTTCGGAGTGCAGCCTCGAGGAGTATCTCGCGAGGCTGAAGGACGCGGGACTGGGTTCGCTGCCCGGAACCTCGGCCGAGATCCTGGACGATGGCGTGCGCGAGGTCATCTCTCCCGGCCGCATCTCGACCCGGGACTGGATCCGGGTGATCCGCGCCGCCCACAAGCTGGGCATTCCGACCACGGTGACGATCATGTACGGCCACGTAGAAACGCTGCTGGACCGCGCGCGCCATCTGGACCTGATCCGCGGCATCCAGAAAGAGACCGGGGGCTTCACCGAATTCGTGCCGCTCAGCTTCATCGCCGCCGAAGCGCCTATGGTGCGAAAGTCGCTCGTGCCCGGAGTGCGGCCCTACATCGCCCCCGACGAAGTGCTGCGCATGTATGCCGTCTCCCGGCTGATGCTCGACCCGTGGATCCGCAATATCCAGGCGAGTTGGGTGAAGCAAGGGCCGCGGCTCGCGCAGGCCTGCCTCGACGCCGGGGCCAACGATTTCGGCGGCACGCTCATGAACGAGAGCATCTCCACCTCGGCCGGCGCGCCCCACGGCCAGTTCCTGCAACCGGCCGGGATCCGGTCCTGGATCCGCGCCGCCGGGCGGGTGCCCGTCCAGCGTTCCACGACCTACCAGACTCTGCGTGTTTTCCGGGAGGAACCGGCCGAGCCGGAGGCCCCCTGGAGCGAGGAGCGCTTCGGCTCGTACCAGAAGCTGGTCGCCTCACCGGACTTCCGCTTCCGCAGCCGAGACCAGGCTACGAAAAAAGATTGCTCCAAGTAGCATCCAGGCGGACCCAGCGGAGCGCGCAGTAGCTCGCGGAAGTCTCCGGAACGTGCAACAGCCCGTGTCCCCTCTCGCACAAAAACTCCGTGCCATACCACTCCAGGAAAGTTCGCGAGGGCTGGCCGATGCGCGTGGGATGAGCGAGCCGGCGAAGGCATACCGGGCAGCGGCGCCGCTGATCCACCAGGGCCCAGCGAAACGCCAGCACGTAGCCCGCCAGCATCGCGTGCGGCTGAATGCCGGCTGGGCTGATAAGCGGCGCGAGATCCAGCGTGCCGCAGAAGGCGATTGACAACAGCAGCGCCGTCTTGACGCCTAGGAAGATCCAACGGCGGGATCGCCTTGCCGGCGTCAGGACAGGCGCCGCGGGGAACTCGCCGAGTGAGAGCGGCGTCGTGGCCGGCAGGACCAGCAGCGCCACCGCCAACATCAGCAGGTGGTCTCCCGGCGAAATGTACCGGGCGGTTTCACGAACGCAGCGCAGGCCGAGCGCCAGCAGAATACCCGCGGCCGCCAGGGCTGCCAGGAGCGCCACGCACCATACCGGCGACTTCAGCCAGCCGCACCCGCGCGCTGCCGGCCCCATGCGATGCCGCCGGAGCCACACCGCATCTGGAAACGCCCCCAGGGTGAAGGCCATCCCACCAGCCCGGCCGCTCCGCGGCACGTACCAGAGTTCCGACCGCCACTCAGCCAGCCATTCGGAACGCTGCCGGCGGGGAACCAGTAAAGCCGCAAGACGAAGAACGGCCAGGTTCGCAGCCGCGGACTCCCTCCAGACCCATGTGCTCATGGTTTCTCGACCTCCGCCGGCGGGACCAGCTTTGCGAGCAGGGGATAGCGCTTCTGCGAGGCCTCTATCGCCGCGCGGCCCGGCCGCGTGAGCTTGTAGTACTTCCGCGGCGGCCGCTGCCCGGCCTCCGCCACCGAAGGAGGCTCCCACTGCGAGCGAATCAGGCCATCCTGCTCCAGGCGGCGCAGGGCCGGATACACGGTTCCGCTCGGCAGACCCGTGATTTCCATCACGCTGAAGCCGTATACGTACCCCGCGTGGATGCTTTGCAGAATCATCGCCGCGGTGTGAGAAAGCTTGGGCTCAGCCGCCATTGGGAGAATCATACCTATGTAGCATACTACTTGACAAGCCTCCAGTAGGTAGTATTCTACATAGGCATGCTCGAACTTCTCGAGGTCTCCAAGCGTTTCCCCGGCACGGTGGCCGTGGACCAGATTAGCTTCCGCGCCCGCCCGGGCGAGGTGACCGGCTACCTGGGCCCGAACGGCTCCGGGAAGTCCACCACCATGAAAATGATTACCGGGCTGATCGAACCCACCTCCGGCACGATCCTGTTTGACGGCCTGCCTGTCCGGCGCAACCGTGTCGCCAGCAAGCAGCGCATGGGCTACGTCCCCGAAGAGCCGCACCTGTACGGACACCTCAGCGCCTGGGAGTACCTGGTCATGGTGAGCCAGTTGCGAGACTTGCCCGCCCGGGAGGCTGCCAGGCGCATCGACGGGCTGTTGCGCCTGCTGTCGCTCGACGGCGACCGGCACACGCCCATCTCGTCGTATTCGAAAGGTATGCGCCAGAAGGTCCTGCTCTCGGCGGCGCTCGTGCACAACCCCGATCTGATTCTGCTGGACGAGCCCTTTTCCGGCTTGGATGTGGGCACGGCGCTCGTGCTGCGCGACCTCATCCGGGAGCTGGCGTCGCGCGGGAAAGTGGTGCTGTTCAGCTTGCATGCGCTCGATACGGTCGAGCGCGTCTGCTCGCATGTCGTGATCCTGCACCGCGGAAGAATCGTGGCGGACGATTCCATCGGCCGGTTGCGTTCGCTGATGGCCCTTCCCACGCTGGAGAGCATCTTCGCCCAACTCGCGGTTGAGCAGGACACCGCCGCGATATCGCGGCAGATTGCGGACCTGATCCTGTCATGAGCCAGCTCCAGTTTCGAGTGCTCTATCGCCAGTTTCTCTTCCGGGTGGTGGATCTCGAACTGCTGTCGCCTCACGCCCAGGGCGGCGCGGGCAAGCTGCTGGGGCAGTTCGCCGCCCTGCTGGTCCTGATGGGCCTGTGGCTGTCTCTGGGTGCATCGATCATGGCGGACGGCCGGAAGACACGGTCCGCGCTGCTGATCGGCGCCTGGGGCATCGAGCATACCCTGATTGCCACCACCATGCTGGTGGTCGGGATTTTTGCCGTTTTGAGCTGGGACTCGGCGTTTCCGGATCGGCGTGACATTCTGGTGCTGGCTCCCTTGCCGGTGCCGGCGGCAACGCTGTTCCTGGCCAAAGCGGCGGCCTCGGCCTCCGCGCTGGGCCTGACCGTGTTCGCCTTCAACGCCTTTCCGAGCGTCACCCTCTCGTTTGCCTTGGCCTCGCCGGAGGGCGGCGTTCTGGACCTGCTGCTGTCGCCGGACCTTTACCGCTCGTTCACCGCCTACTGGATCACGATGCTTTCCGCCGGCGGATTCCTCTTCGGCGGCGTGTTATGCCTGCAAGGGCTCGCCGCCCAGCTTCTGCCGCGCCGGCATTACCTGCGAGCCTCCGCCCTTCTTCAGATGGCGGCTTTTTGTCTGGTGGTCACGGTCTATTTCCTGCAGCCGCCGCTGGCATCGCCGCCAGCCCTGACGGCTCCGTCAAACCAGCGGCTGCTCGCGTGGCTGCCGTCGTACTGGTTTTTGGGGCTGTTCCAGCAGCTCAACGGCTCCATGCACCCGGCTGTCGCTCCGGTGGCACGCAGGGCCTGGATGGGTTTGGCCGCGGTCGCATGCGGAACTCCCCTGGCCTGCCTGCTCTGCTTCTTCCGCGCGCGCTTTCCGATCGCAGAGGAGCCGGATATTCTGCCCGCTGTCCGCGGCGGCTGGCTGCCGTGCTTCGGCAATGCGTTCCAGACTGCCATCGCGCAGTTCAGCGTCCGCACGCTGCTCCGCAGCCGGCAGCATCGCACGATCCTGGCCTTCTATCTGGGAATCGGCTTTGCCATCACCGTCCTGTACCTGAAAGCCAATGACGCGCGTGGGCAGGTTCCGGCTGACCTGGTGCCGGATCCGTGGCGCAGCGGAGGCGTCGCGCTGCTGGCATCCAGCATCGTCCTGTTGAGCGCGTGGGTGGTGGGCACCCGCGTCGTTTTCGCCCTGCCCCTGGACTTGCGGGCCAATTGGATTTTCCAGGTTGCTCCGCTGCGGGGCGGGACCGAATGCCTGGCGGCACGCCGCCGGGCGCTGCTCGCCCTCTCGGTAGTTCCCGCCTGGGCCGGATGCGCCGTATTGTTTTTCTCCGCCTGGCCCTGGAAACCCGCGGCCGGCCACCTCCTGATCCTCGCGCTTCTGGGGATCGTCCTGGCGGAACTTTGTCTCCACGGCGCCCAGAAGATTCCTTTTACGTGCTCTTACCTGCCAGGCAGGTCGGATGTGCATCTCACTTTCTGGATTTGCACCGGCCTGATCATGACTCTGGTCAAAGAGGCGGCCGAATATGAACACAGGGTGCTTTCCAGCCCCGCCCGGTATGCGCAGGTTTTGCTCCTTTTGGCAGCCGCAGGGGTTGTGGCCAGGCGGTATACGGCCGCGCGGGCATTATCGGACCACGCGGACCCGCAATTCGAGCAAGCCGAGCCCCCGGTGATTCTCAGTCTGGGGCTGCATGGAGGCGGTGCGGCTGAGTGAGTCGCATCAGCCCGTCATCCTTCCCGCATTTCCCGCTTCCCCGCACCCGCCTGCGGACGCGCGGGGTCCTCGGGCCAGGCGTGCCGCGGGTAGCGCCGCGAAAGCTCCCGCCTGACCTGCGGATACAAGCGCCGCCAGAATCCGGCGAGGTCCGTGGTCATCTGCACGGGCCGCTGATTGGGAGCGAGCAGATGCACCACCAGCGGCACCTTGCCTCCAGCCACGCGCGGCGTCTCGTGCATGCCGAAGAAATCCTGCAAGCGGGAGGCTACCCATGGGCCGGCGTTCTCCTGGTAGTGCACGGCAATCTGCCGGCCGGAGGGCAGGCGGATCCTGCCGGGCGCGGCCTCATCGATCTGCCGCAAGGCGCCGGGCGGCAACTGCCGCTCCAGGGCACGCAACAGACCGCCGTTCTGGCAGGCGGCGCGCAGTTCGGCAAAGCTGCGCAAACCCTGGCACAGGGATTCCAGCGCTGCGCGCACCTGCTCGGGGCCAGGCCGGGCTACGGACGTATGGGCCGCGGCGAAATCCGCGCGGGCCTGGAAGCGGTTTACCTCCTCCAGATCGGTAAAACGCCCCATATCCCCCTCCAGGGCCTTTTCGGCGAGCAGCCGCGCCGCATCCGCTGGCTCGGGCAGGCCGCGGCTCTCCTCAATCGGAATGGCCTCGTAGTACAGGGCGCTCACGCCCTCGACCCGCTCGGCGGTCCGGTTCCAAACGGTCTCGCGACGCTCGCGGATGCGTTCCGGAAACAAATCCAGCAGCCACTCGGGCTCGACTCCGCTCGCCAGGCGGACTAGCGGCCCGCCCTGGTCCGGGCGGTCCTCGGCCTCCACCGCTACCAGCAGCGGGCAGTCGCGCACGGTACTGGAACGCGCCAGCCGCGCGGAGGCGCCGGAGGCCAGTTGCAGGTCGTCGCCCTGCCGCCGCCGGGCCACGCGATCCGGGAACGCGGCCAGCACGGCAATTCGCAAGTCGTCGTCTTTCGCGCCTTGCTGGCGCGCTGGCCGGACGGCCCGGCGGAGGTGCCGCAGCACCTCGCTGGTACGTGGCCCGCGCGGTGCTTCCAGCAAGGCCAGCACGTCGGACCGGGTCCAGTGCTCCGGCCTGGCCGGCAGACGCTCCCCGGTGCTCAGCACCGCAGCGGCGGCACACCCGTCTTCGCCGGCTCCCCGCCGCACCGCCTCCAGCACCAGGCGCGCGAGGCGCGGATGCAACGGATACCGCGCCATCTCCCGCCCGACCGGCGTGAGACGGTCCGCCGCATCCACGGCGCCCAGGATGCGCAGCAGTTGCTGCGCCTGCGCCACGGCCGCTTCGGGCGGCGCATCCAGCCAGGAGAGCGCCGGGAATCCTTCCACCCCCAGGGCCCTCAGCAGCAGCGCCGCGGGCGCGAGATCAGCCCGGACGATCTCCGGCGCATCTTGCGCGGGCCGCCGCAGGAAATCCTCGCGCGGATACAGCCGGATAACACGCCCCGGGCCGGTGCGCCCGGCCCGTCCCGCGCGCTGGGCCGCCGAGGCCTGGCTCACGCGCGCGACGCGCAGCGTGGGCAGGCCCGACCACGGAGAGTGGCCCGCCACTCGCGCCAGGCCGCTATCGATCACCGCAGTGACTCCTTCGATGGTGATCGAGCTTTCGGCCACGTTGGTGGAGAGGATGACCTTGCGCCGGATCGACGGGGCCACCGCGCGGTCCTGCTCCTCGGCCGGCAGATCCCCATGAAGGGCGTGCAGATCCGCGCCTGCGCGGTGCGCGAACGGGGCGCAAGCGGCCACGGCACGCCGGATCTCGGCCGCCCCCGGCAAAAACACCAGGATGTGCCCGCCGGATGTGCCGCCGGCCAGACGTTCCACGGCAGCGGCCACCTGCTCCTCGATCGGCCGCGCGTCATGCGGTGTGTATTCCACCTCCACCTCGTAGCACCGGCCTTCCGAGCGGATCACCCGGCACCCTCCGAGGTAGCGGGCCACTGGCCCGGTATCCAGGGTGGCGGACATCACGATCAGCCGCATGTCGGGACGCGTGGTCTCCTGCAATCGCCGCAACAGGGCCAGAGCCAGGTCGCCTTCGAGGTGGCGTTCGTGGAACTCATCCAGAATCACGGTTCCCACCCGCTCCAGGCAAGGGTCCGCGAGCAGGCGCCTGGTGAGCACACCTTCGGTGAGGAAGCGCAGCCGGGTGCGCGGGCCGGCCACTTCGTCGAAGCGCACCTGGTAGCCTATGGTTTCGCCCACGGCTTCGCCGCGCTCGGAGGCCACCCGGCGAGCGGCCAGCCGGGCTGCCAGCCGGCGGGGTTCGAGCACCAGCACCTCTCCCGCGTAGGAATCGAGCAGCGCCGGCGGCACGCGCGTGGTCTTCCCTGCCCCCGGCGGCGCCTCGAGCACCAAACTCTTCCCCGGGCGAAGCTCCGCCACAATCTCCGGCAGCAACGGGTCGATCGGCAGGGAGGACAACAACTTCCTATGTTCACACGTGCAGCTCCGCCGCTGGTTTGACACCCCTCTTAACCGGCTGCTAGGCTGACAGTTTCATGGCAGTTCTGGCATCTCTCCAAGCCACGCCGCTCAATGCCATCCATCGTTCCATGGGGGCCCGCATGGTGGATTTCGGCGGTTGGGATATGCCTGTCCAGTATTCCGGCATCCTCGACGAGCACCAGACGGTGCGTAAAGCCGTCGGCCTGTTCGACGTCAGCCACATGGGCGAGATTGACATTCGCGGTCCGGAAGCCGCGCGCCTGGTCGATTTCGTCACCACCAACGCCGCCGGGCGGCTTCAGATCGGCCAGGCCCACTACTCCGCTCTTCTTTACGAGCAGGGCGGCTTCGTGGACGACATTCTGGTGCACCGTGTCGCCGAAAATCACTATTTCCTGTGCGTGAACGCCGCCAACCAGGAGAAGGATTTTGCCCACATCCGCGCGGCCAACCGCTTTGACGCCGAAGTCGAGTTTTCGAGCCCCCGCTACGCCCAGCTCGCCATCCAGGGCCCCTTCGCCCGCGCCACCTTGCAAAAGCTCACAGCGGTGGATCTTTCCTCTATCCGCTACTACTGGTTCACCGACGGGAAAGTTTCCGGCGTGCCCGCCCGCATCGCTCACACCGGGTACACCGGCGAAGACGGCTACGAGATTTACATCTCCCCCTCGGATACCGCGCGCCTCTGGCGGGAACTGCTCGACGCAGGCCGGGAATTCGGCATCAAGCCGTGCGGGCTGGGCGCCCGCAACACTCTGCGCCTCGAAGCCGCCATGGCCCTGTACGGCCACGAGATCGATGCCTCCATCACGCCCTTCGAGGCTGGCCTGGCATGGATCGTCAAGCTGGACAAGGGCGAATTCCTCGGCCGCGAACGGCTGCTGAAGCAGAAAGAAGAAGGCGTGCGGCGGAAGCTCGCCGGCTTCGAGATGTGCGGCCGCGCGATTGCGCGCGACGGCTATGAAGTCCTGATCGAGGGTGTCCCCGCCGGCTGGGTGACCAGCGGCTCGCCCTCTCCAACCTTGAACAAGAACATCGGGCTGTGTTATCTGCCGGCCGGTCAGGTCCGCACAGGCCTTCCGATTCAGGTTCTGGTCCGCAATCAGCCGGTGGATGCGATTACCGTGGCAACTCCCTTCTACAAACGAGCGAAATAGGCAATGTATCCAGAAAACTTCCGCTACACCAAGGAGCACGAATGGGTTCTCGTCGAAGCCGGTATCGGCACCATCGGCATCACCGACCATGCCCAGCAGGAGCTCGGTGATATCGTGTATGTCGATCTGCCCAAAGTCGGCGCCGCCGTGGACCAGGGCAAGTCGCTCGGCTCCGTCGAGTCAGTCAAGGCGGTTTCCGATGTCTACTCCCCTGTTTCGGGCGAGGTCATCGAGGTCAACCACGCCCTTTCCGAAGCCCCCGAGAAGTTGAACCAGGATCCTCACGGAGACGCCTGGCTGGTCAAGGTCCGGCTGACCGCCCCGGGGGAGATTTCGAATCTGCTCTCCGCTGCCGAATATCAAAGTTATATAGGAGCCGAAAAGTAGGTTGCGATACCTTCCGAAGTCTGATGCCGAGCGCCGCCAGATGCTCGAAGCCTGCGGCGTGGCAAGCGCCGAAGAGTTGTTCTCCCATCTTCCGGACGAGGTCCGCCTGAAGCGGCCGCTGGATCTTCCAGCCGGCATCTCCGAATACGAGATCGTTCAGTATTTCCGGGACTGCGGCGCCGCTTCCGCTGCCGGCTATACCGGCTTTCTAGGCGCCGGCGTGTACGCCCACTACCGCCCCGTGCTGGTCGATACTGTGGTCTCCCGCGGCGAGTACCTCACCTCGTACACGCCCTACCAGGCGGAGATCTCGCAGGGCACCTTGACCACGATCTTCGAATTCCAGTCCATGATCTGCCAGCTCACCGGCATGGACGTGGCCAACGCCTCCATGTACGACGGCTCCACCGCCGTGCCGGAAGCCGCAATGATGGCCGCCCGCGCCACTGGCCGCGGCGGCGTGCTGGTGGCTCGCTCGGTGCATCCGGAATATCGCGAGGTGCTGGCCACCTACGCCCGCTATCAGGGCATGCCGCTGGCCGAGTTCGGCTACCATCCCGAAACCGGCGCGCTGGATCTCGAAGATCTGGAGCGGCAGATCAATGACCTGACCGCGGCGGTCATCATCCAGTCGCCCAATTTCTTTGGCGTGGTCGACCAGGTGAGGGCCGCCGCCGAAATCGCGCACCGCCGCGGCGCGCTCCTGATCGTGGTCTTCACCGAAGCCGTCTCGCTCGGCATTCTCGAGCCGAGCGCTGCCGCCGATATCGTGGCCGGGGAACTGCAATCCTTCGCCATCTCTCCGAGTTACGGCGGCCCGTTCGCGGGCATTATCGCCACCCGCGAAAAGTTCATCCGCCAGATGCCCGGCCGCCTCGTGGGCGAAACCAAGGATTCCCGCGGCAACCGCGCTTTCTGCCTCACGCTCTCCACCCGCGAGCAGCATATCCGGCGCGAGAAGGCGACCTCGAATATCTGCACCAACCAGGCCCTCATTGCCCTGATGGCCACCGTGTTCATGACGGTCTATGGCAAACAGGGCCTGCGGGAACTGGCCGAGCAAAACCTGGCCAAAGCCCACTATCTCGCCGGCAAGCTGCCCCTTCGTTTCAGCGGCCCGTTCTTCAACGAATTCGTGGCGCGAGTGGAAGATCCCGATGGCCTGAACAAAGCTCTCCTCAAGAAGAAGATCATCGGAGGCCTGCCCCTGGGCAGGTTCTATCCGGAGCTCAAAGACGCCATGCTCCTTTGCGCCACCGAGATGGCCCCGCGCAAGGAAATGGATGTGCTCGCGGAGGTGTTCTCATCCGCCGGCGTGCCTTCCCGGCTGGTGTTTTCCTGATCCACATGTCGATCCAAAAGGTTCGCGCCCACATTTCGCAGAACGAAGCGCTTCTCTTCGAGCGCAGTTCCCCCGGCAAGCGGGGCTACCAGCTCCCCGGTCTGGATGTGCCGCCCGTGGACCCGGCCGCGGCGCTCGGCGCAGAAAACGTGCGCGTCGAGATCGAGGGTTTTCCCGAAGTGAGCGAAGTCGAAGCCATCCGCCACTTCACGCGGCTCTCTACCTGGAACTACGCCATCGACTACGGCATGTATCCGCTGGGCTCCTGCACCATGAAATACAATCCGCGGGTCAACGAACTGGTGGCCCGCACCGAAGGCCTGGCCTGGGCGCACCCGTATCAGCCGGAGGCGCTTTCGCAGGGCGCGATGGAGGTGATGGCTCGGCTGGAGGCCGCCCTGCTCGAAATCACCGGCATGGATGCCGTCACGCTCCAGCCCGCCGCCGGCGCGCACGGCGAGCTCACCGGCATCCTGCTCGTGCGGGCCTGCCTCGAAAAGCGCGGCAATCCGCGGAAGAAAATCCTCATCCCCGATTCAGCCCACGGCACCAACCCGGCCACCGCCGCGATCGCCGGCTATGCCGTGGAGAATATCCGCTCGAGCGAGCGCGGCACGCTGGATCTCGCGGCGCTCGAGCAGGCCGTCACGGAAGAGGTGGCCGCGCTGATGGTCACCAATCCCAACACGCTGGGCGTCTTCGAGGAGAACATCGCCCGGGTCTCCGAACTCTTGCACCGCAAGGGCGCCATGCTCTACATGGACGGCGCCAACATGAATGCCCTGGTGGGCATTACCCGGCCCGGAGACTTTGGGGTGGACGTGATGCACCTCAACCTGCACAAGACCTTCTCGACGCCGCATGGCGGCGGCGGTCCCGGCGGCGGTCCCGTGGCCGTCAAGAAGGTGCTCGAACCCTTTCTGCCGGTCCCCCGCCTCAAGCGCGCCGGCAAGAAGTGGACCTGGAATTACAAGCGCCCGGACTCCATTGGACGCGTCCGCGCATTCTATGGCAACTTCGGGGTTCTGGTGCGCGCCCTGGCGTACATCCTGGCCCACGGCGGCGAGGGTCTGCGGAACGCTACCCTCGACGCGGTCCTCAACGCCAACTACCTTCGCAAGAAGTTGGAGCCGTATTTCGACTTGCCTTACCCGCTCCCCAACATGCATGAGGTGGTCTTCAGCGACGACCGGCAATCCCGCCGCGGGGTGCGCACGGGCGATATCGCCAAGCGTCTCATCGATTATGGCTTCCACCCCTATACCGTCAGCTTCCCGCTGATCGTGCACGGCGCGCTCATGATCGAGCCCACCGAGACCGAAGGCAAACTGGAACTCGATCAGTTCGCCGACGCGCTCGTTTCCATCGCCGCAGAGGTGGAGTCCGACCCCGATCTGGTGAAGAGCGCGCCGCACAGCACCCGCACCAGCCGCGTGGATGAGGTCACCGCCGCGCGCCGCCCGGTGGTCCGATGGAAACCCGCAAGCACGGGCAGCCAAGCCGCCGGCTAGCCCTCCTGTCCATCCTGGCGGTGGTGCTGGCGGTGCGCCTGCCCTTCCTCAACCAGGCCATCCAGGGCGACGACGTCTACTATCTCGCCGGCGCCGAGCACGCCCAGATCGAGCCGCTGCACCCCAATCACGTGAGCTATGTCTTCCTCGGCGACCGGGTGGACCTGCGTGGACATCCCCATCCCCCGGGCAATGCCTGGTACCTCGGCCTGCTGCTCGCCGTGCTGGGCGATATCCGCGAGACGCCCTTCCACGCGGCCTATCTGCCCTTCTCCCTGATCGCCGCCTGCTCCGCGTGGTCGCTGGCCCGGCGTTTCTCGCCGCATCCGTGGTGGGCCACTATGCTGTTCCTGGCTACTCCGGCTTTCGTGGTCAATGGCACCTCTCTCGAAGCCGACCTGCCATTCCTGGCCTTCTGGCTAGCCTCGGTCGCGCTGTTCGTCTCCGGACGGTATAAGTCCGCCGCCGCGGCTCTGGTCCTGGCAGCCCTGTTCGCCTACCAGGCTGTCTTCCTGACTCCCATCCTTTGGGTGTACCTCTGGCTCGAGCGCCGCCGCAGCGGCGTTGCGGTGCGTCCTCTGCACTGGGCCGTCCCGCTGGCGCCTCCCGCCACCCTGCTCGCCTGGCAACTGTTCGAGCGCCTCTCCACGGGGGCGCTGCCCGCCGGCGTCCTCACCGCGTATTTCCACACCTACGACTTCCAATCTCTGATCAACAAGCTGCGCAGCGCCGCGGCGCTCGCCGGGCACGCCTGCTTTCTGGTCTGCCCGCTTCTGTTGCCGGGGGCGGCGAACCAGATCTGGAAGCGGCGGCGCGATCCCGCGGTGGTCTTCCTGCTGAGCTGGATCGGGATCTTTTTCGCGGGCGCCGTGGCCGTGTTCTTTGCCGGCTCGGCCCGCTACCTGCTGCCCATCGCCGCGCCGGTGGCCCTGCTGGCCTCCCGCCTGCCCCACAAGTGGCTCGCCGCGGGCGCCGCGGCCCAGATGGCCCTCAGCCTGTCGCTGGCCGTGGTGAACTACCGGCACTGGGACGGCTACCGCGAATTTGCGGCCTCCCTGCGTCCCCTCGCCGCCGGCCGCCGCGTCTGGATTGACGGCGAATGGGGCCTCCGCTATTACCTGGAAGCCGATGGCGGGCTGCCGCTCGAACACGGCCAGGTGATGCGCCCCGGCGACGTCGTCGTCACCAGCGAACTGGCCTACCCGGTCGAGTTCACGCAGCCCGTCGTGCCGCTCCTCCAGAGCGAAATTCGCCCCCTCCTCCCCTTGCGCCTGATCGGGCTCGACACGCGTTCCGGTTATTCCACGTCCTCGAAGGGGCTCTACCCGTTCGGCATCTCCTCGGGTCCCATCGATCGCGTGCGCGCGGGAATTGTGGCGGAGCGCCATCCCACCCTCTCCGATCTCCCCATGAATGCTCCGGAGGCCGCGCAGCAAATCGTCTCCGGCATCGACCGCCTGGAAGCCGGCGCCTGGCGCTGGATGAGTGGCGCCGGCGTTGTCATCTTGAAAAGTCCGTCAGCTCCCACGCCGTTGCGCGCAGCCTTCGTCATCCCCCCGGCTTCGCCCGTGCGACGCCTCCGCCTGCTGCTGGATGGCCGCGAAGTCGCCGCGCTCGCGTGTCCCGGTCCCGGGGCCTACACCATCACCGCGCCGCCTCAATCCCCCGCAGGGCCTACCTCGATCGCAACGCTGGAGGCCGACACCACGTTTACCGTCGCCGGCGACCGCCGCCGGCTCAGTGTCATCCTCACCGTCCTCGGCTTCGCCAGGGCCCCCAAGTAGCTTCTCGTGTGTGCGGTTTCGTGATGGCTTCCCCAGGGGATTCGAACCTCCGCTTACCGCTGTGAAAGAGGGTTCAAGTGTAAGCGTCAGACAGCGACGTAACTTCTCTGCAGCCACTATACGCGACTGCATCGGCGCTGTCGAGCGGTTCGCCCGATTCTTCGGCAAGCCGCCCGATCAACTCAGTCCGGAACAGCGTGCGGGCACTGCACGCCCGATGACCACGCGATCGCTGTCGCGAAATCCCCTTCTCACCAGACCGCGGAACTCTGGTTCGGTGGAAATCCTTCCGCCGAACTTGTCGGCCTTGACGCCAGGTGTGCCGCCGCAGTAGTACGGGTGCCGCGGCGCCGGTGAACGAACTTTACTTCAACTGGTGGAAGAGACACTAACCTCCTCTATACCAAGACGTCTAAGTACCTGGATGTTTGAGTATGCCAAAACCGGCCAGGACATTTCCGGTGACGTGCTGCGCGCCGAGGAGTCGCTCAGGCACGCCGTGGCGTCGGTGGTGCATCGTGTTTTGAGGATGGCCTGAATATGTCACTATGGAGCCGCTTCTATAACTCCGTGCGCGCACGCCGGCTCGAACGCGAAATTGACGACGAATTGGACTCGCACCTCGCCGAAGCGGCGGCACGGGGCCGCGATCCGGAACAGCCGCGGCGGGCGTTCGGGTCCAGGCTGCGCATTGGCGAGGAGAGCCACGACATCCGCGGGCTGCCCTGGTTCGATTCCCTGCGCGCGGACACGGTGTTCGGATGGCGGCAGTTGAGGAAGCACAAAGTCGCGTCGGCGGCGGCCATTCTGTCGCTGGGACTCGCGACCGGCGCTTGCACCGCGGCGTTCCGGCTCATCGACGCCCTGCTGTTGCGCCCCATGCCTGTGGCCGAGCCCGACCGGCTCTACGCGATGTTCACCGAGGGTTACGATCCAGGCGGGCACCTCCGCCTGGGCGAAAGCAGCGAGTACCCGCAATTCCGCACCATGCGCGCCGCTGTCAAAGAAGATGCCGAATTGATTGCCGCCTCCTACGGCGAACGCATAGAGCTCACGTATGGCTCCGATCAGGAGATCGAGAAAGCGCACCGGCAATTCGTCTCGGGGTGGATTTTCCAGTCCTTCGGGCTGAAACCCGCGCTGGGCCGCTTGTTCACCGAAAGCGACGATGATCAGCCCCGCGCGCATCCCTACGCGGTGCTCTCCTATGATTATTGGGCGCGCCGCTTTGCACGCGATCCGAAGGTGCTGGGGCGCAGCTTCCGCATGGACAACGATCTGTATCAGATCGTGGGTGTTGCTCCGCGGGGGTTCACCGGCACCGAGCCGGGAACGATGACCGACATTTTTTTACCCACGATGATGTACGCCGGAGTAACGCATGACGACTGGGGCTGGATTCGGACGTTCGTGCGCATGAAGCCGGGCGGTTCCGTCAAAGCCGTTCGCGACCGGTTGCAGGCGGTTTTCCAGGCGGTGCAGAGCGAGAGGGCGAAGAGCTTCGTGGGCTGGCCGAAGAGGCGGCTGGACAACTTCCTGAGCCAGACCATCCTCGTGCTGCCCGCGGCGAGCGGGCTCTCCTATGTGCGGCAGGAATACAGCCGGCCGCTCGAAGTGCTGGCCGTTCTGGTGGGACTGGTGCTGCTGATCGCATGCGCGAACGTGGCCAATTTACTGACCGGCCAAGCGGCGGCGCGGGCTCGCGAGATGGCCCTGCGGGTGTCGATCGGCGCGGGGCGAGGAAGGCTGGCGCAACTAGTGCTCGTGGAGAGCGCGCTGCTCGCGGTGCTGGCGAGTGCCGTGGGAGCGCTGTTGGCATGGTGGTCGGCCCCCTATGTCGTCGAGCGCATCAACCCTCCGGACGATCCCGCGCGGCTGGCTCTTCCGGCGGACTGGCGCGTGCTCGGGTTCGGTTTGGCGCTGACGATCGGAGTGACGTTTCTTTTCGGGCTCTTGCCGGCGCTGCGAACTTCAGCCACGCAGCCCGTGAGCGCTCTAAAAGGCGGTGATGATCCGCATGCCAAGCGGAGGCTGATGCACGGGCTGATCGCGGTGCAAGTCGCGTTCTGCTGCATAGTGCTGTTTGTAGCAGGGCTGTTAGTGACGTCGTTCGACCGGCTGGTGAATCAGCCGACCGGATTCTCGGCGGAGCGCTTGCTGGCGCTCGACACGGAGGCGCGGCCGAAGCGGGCTCCGGTCTTCTGGAATCAGGTCGCGGCGCATTTACGGGGATTACCAGGCGTGGAGCGAGTAGCCATGGCGGGATGGCCCTTGCTGAGCGGAGTCGGAGCGAATGGGTTCGTCTCGGTGAATGGGGCCTCGGCCGGTGACCGCCTGGCGTATTTTCTGAATGTGTCGCCGGGGTGGCTGGAGACCATGAAAATTCCGCTGATCGATGGTCGGGACTTCCGGCCCGATGATGCGTACCCCGGCGCGGCGATTGTGAACGAGGCCTTCGCGAAGGAGTACTTCGGCGGCGTAGATCCGGTGGGACGTTGGTTCGCACGCGGCAAGATCCGGCTGGAAGTGGTGGGGCTGGTTGGCGATGCGCGCTACCGCAACATGCGGGAGCCGATCACGCCGACGGCTTACATCCCGTTCCGCTCCGGCGGCGACGAGCCGGTGAGTCACGCGACGTTCCTGGTGCGCACGGTAGGCGAGAATCCGCTGGCGCTGGCGGGCATGCTCCGGAGGGAGGTGGGGCGCGCGCGGGCGGAGTTCCGGGTCAGCAACATTCGCACGCAGGTGGAGATCAATCGGTCGCAGACCGTGAGAGAACGGCTGCTGGCAACGCTCGCCCTATTTTTCGCTCTGGTCGCGTTGTTGCTGGCGGGGATCGGGCTCTATGGAGTGCTTGATTATTCGATGCTGCAACGCCGGCGCGAGATCGGGATTCGCATTGCGGTGGGCGCGCCGGCAGGCCGGGTGGCCGGTGTGGTGGTCTCGCACGTCTTCGCCATGGTGGCGTGCGGCGTGGCGCTCGGGGCGGGCCTGGGTTTAGCCGCGGCCCGGTACCTGGACGCGCTGCTTTACGGAGTGAAGCCGACTGATTCGGGGGTGCTGGTGGGGGCCGCAGTCACGATGCTGGCCGCGGCGGCCGTGGCCGCGATCGCCCCGGTGGCGCGGGCGGTGAGAATCGAGCCGGTGGCCGTTTTGAAGATTGAGTGAGGGAGAGAACTGCCGGTGATAGCCCGTGATTCGGGCACAACTTCCTTTCACGAGAGGCGGCGTCTCCGGGGCCGGTGACAGGCTCAGCGATTCGACTGGTTGTCCTTGCTCTTGACAAACACGTGGTACGTGACGGCATCCCAGGCGTTGTGAATGCCGGTGAAGAGCAGCAACAGCGCTGCCGCTCCGGCGCCAAACAGGGCCTCACGCACACGGAAACGAGCGGCATACGCCGATGCAGCCAACGTCAGGTATGCCGCGAAGGGCAGCAAAGCATGAAATAACCAGTCCTCGAACTGGGGCCGATATGCGGTCTGCGCTCGCATTCGCCGAGTGACGATCAGGGCGTACCCGATTCCGCTGAGTCCCACGAGCCCCCAAAGAGTCGCGGCGGCGCCGATCCCGTCCCAGGGAGCGCAGAGAATTCCGGAGAGGCCAAGCACGGCCACGAAATGGACGATCGTCGGCGTCGCAAAGGCCTGGCCGGCTGCCATGTCGGTTCGGGCAGTCGGCGAGCGGGTGATGAGACTCAACACGACGAACTGTAAACCGATCAGGGCGCCGGCGGACGATCCGACGACAACGTAAAAGTTCTGCCACCCAGCGAGTGCTGTCATACCCCGCGCCGGCCCTGCGTACAGGTGTCCATCATCGCAGAAAAGAGAGCCGTGCGCGCTCCTCGTCCGGCATCCCACGCCCGAGTTAGCCACCCTTCACCCCTGCTCAGAGGGCCGGTGGCGGCTTCGCGCCCGTTTTGGAACGAGATAATATGGTCGCACGCGGGATGCGAGCCCGAAGGGCGCTCAGGATGACACAGGAGGAAGCCGGAGTGGATCGACGCAAATTCATAAAGGCGGCTGCCGCGGGGACGGTGGCGATCGCCGCCGCCGGAACGCGCGCCCTTGCCCAGAGACATGCCGTCCCCATTATCGACACGCACGTGCATTTGTACGACCCCACGAGGCCGCAAGGCGTGCCCTGGCCGAGCCCTGAGCAAACCAGCATTTATCGCACCTTCCTGCCCGCGGACTACCGCCGGATCGCGGAACCCTTCGGCGTGGTGGGCATGATCGAGACCGAGTGCAGTCCCTGGGTGGAAGACAATTACTGGGTCCTGGATGTGTCGGCCAAAGAGACGATTGTGGTGGGCGAGATCGGCGACTTGTTTCCCGGGAAACCGGATTTCGGCGAGCATCTCTCCCGGTTGCACAAGAACCCTCTGTACCGGGGCATCCGGTTTGCCTATTTGTGGGGCCGGGATGTCGCGGAGGAAATTCGAAAGCCGCAAGTGATGGCCGATCTCCGGCTGCTTTCCGACGCGGGACTCACCCTGGACTCGGGCGGCGGCCCCAGGGATGTTCCGAACCTGCTGCGGATCACCGACCAAATCCCCGCCCTCCGGATCGTGATCAATCATTTGCCGGGCGCTCCGATCCCCGACGAACCGGCGGCCCGCGCTGCCTACCAGAGAGGACTTCGAGAACTCGGGAAACGCCCTCAGGTGTATGTGAAGGTCTCCGAAATCTTCCAGCGCGTCGATGAGAAGGGCCGCCGGGTGAGATCGGGCGGACGAATCCCGCGGGAGCTGAGCTTCTATCGTCCGCGGCTGGATGAAATCTGGGAGACTTTCGGTCCGGACCGGCTGCTCTTCGCCAGTGACTGGACCAACAGCGAGCCCATGGGCACGTTTGGCGAGACGCTGGGCCTGGTGCAGGAATACTTCACGCAAAAGGGCCCGGAAGCCGTCGAGAAATTCTTCTGGAAGAATTCCGTCGCGGCCTACCGGTGGGTGAAGCGGCAGGCGAATCAGCCCGGTTTGGCGTGAATCCGCGGCGCACCGTTCTCATCACGACCGAAGCGGAAAGTGGATATCGATAAGCTATGACGAAGAGCATTGCCAGCGCACTGATCACTGCCGCCCTGATGGCGGCGCAGGGAATGGCGCAAACGCCGGCCGCGCCGGCTTCCGATTTCGCGCCTGCGCAAAAGCAGTTCGATCGCCTTTGCGCGGGATGCCACGGCGAGGGCGCCAACGGCGGGGACCGGGCGCCCGCGCTGGTGAACAATCGCAGCCTGCGGACCCGGAGCGAAGCGCAGATCGGCGACCTGATCCGCAACGGCACTTCCGGCGGCATGCCCGCGTTCCAGTTGCCGGAGGACGAGCTGCAGTCGCTCGCGCGGTGGCTGCGTTCTCTCAATGTCTCCGCGTTCGATACCCGGCCCTCCGGAGACGCGCGGGCGGGAGAAGCGTTCTTCTTCGGCCAAGGCCAATGCTCGAGCTGCCACATGGTGCATGGCCGCGGCAAGGTGAACGGGCCCGATCTGTCGGATATCGGCCGGAAATCCACCGTCCGCGAACTGGAGCTGGTGCTCGAAAACCCGACCTCCCAAATGGGCATCCACACGACACCCACGTGCCCGAGCTGGGCCTTCTGTCCGGACGAGACGTGGGGGGTGGTCAACGTCATGCTGCGAGACGGCCGAAGCCTGCGCGGTTTCGCCCGCGGCCGCGCGGAGCACGATCTCGAATTGCAGACTTTTGACGGACGCCTGCATTTTCTGACGGACCAGCAATACCGGGAGATCACGCCCGAGAAGACGTCTTACATGCCCCCGCTCCAGGCGAGCGCCGAGGAGCGCCGCAATGTCATTGCCTATCTGAGCAGCCTGGGTGGGGTTGCGCCAGGCGCGCTGGCCGGGGTGGATGCCGCCATCTCTTCTGAAGCCATGAACGCCGTCCTGGACCCCAAACGCGGCGAGTGGCCGACCTACAACGGCGTCCTGGGAGCCAACCGCTATAGCGCCCTGGACCAGATCCACACGGGCAACGCCCGGAACCTGGAGTTGGAATGGGTCTACTCGTTGAACGTTCCGGAACTCGAGACCACGCCCGTCGTGAGCGATGGCGTCATGTACGTCACCGCGGCGGATCGCGTGTGCGCCCTCGCCGCGGCCACCGGCCGCCAGCTCTGGTGTTACACGCGTTCCGAGGACTCGTCCGCGTCCCGGAAGCGCCGCAATTCGGGCATGCCCAACCGGGGAGTCGGGCTGCTCGGGGACCGCGTGTTCTTCGCCACCAGTGACGCTCATCTGATCTGTCTCAACCGGCTGACCGGCGGACTGATGTGGGACGTCAACATGGTGGAGTCGCCGGGCCGCTATCAGGCGACCTCCGCTCCCTTGGTGGTGGGTGATCTGGTGATTGCCGGGATTGCGGGCGGCGATGGCCCGCTGCGGGGATTTCTGGCAGCCTATAAAGCCGCCACCGGTCAGCAAGCCTGGCGCTTCTGGACCGTGCCGAAACCCGGCGAACCCGGCTCGGAAACCTGGACCGGAACCGCCCTCGAAACGGGCGGGGGAGCTACCTGGCTGACGGGGTCGTACGACGTGGAGACCGGCACGCTCTACTGGGCCGTGGGCAACCCGTACCCCGCCACCGACGGCGACGACCGCCGGGGCTCGAACCTGTACACGAATTGCGTCATCGCGCTGGACGTCAAGACCGGCAAATTGCGCTGGCACTATCAGTTCACGCCTCACGATCTGCACGATTGGGATGCTACCGAGCCGCTGGTCCTGGTGGATACCGAGTACCGCGGCCGTCCCCGCAAACTGTTGCTCCAGGCGAATCGCAATGGCTTCCTGTACGTGCTGGACCGGACGACGGGCGAGTTCCTGTTTGCCAAACCGTTCGTCAAGAAAATGAATTGGGCCAGCGGCTACCGTTCCGACGGCACGCCTGAACTCCTGCCCGCCAATACGCCGACACGGGCGGGAGTGAAGGGCTGTCCCTCGGTGCGCGGCGCTACCAACTGGTATGCGACGTCCTTCAACCCGGAGACGAGGCTCTTCTATGTGATGTCGGTCGAGGATTGCAGTATCTACCGGAAATCCCACGACGGAGGTTACGAAGGTTATCGCAACCCCGGCGATCCCGGTTTGAAGTATCTGCGCGCGATCGATATCCACACTGGCGAGACGGTCTGGGAAATTCCGCAGCAAGGGCCGCAGGAGGCCAACTATTCCGGTGTCCTCACCACCGCCGGGGGCCTGGTGTTCTATGGCGAGACCGGCGGCGGGTTTGCCGCGGTGGACGCCAGGACCGGAAAGACACTGTGGAGCTTCCATGGAAACCAGGCTTGGAGGGGCTGCCCGATGACGTACCTGCTGAACGGGCGTCAGTACATAGCGGTTGCATCCGGCAGTAATATTCTGTCCTTCGCGCTGCGGTAAACGAAACGGGTGCGCGCGGTCCTTTGCTGGAAGCAAACGCAATTTGGGGTTGACAAACAGCCCCCGGACACTATACACGTAACAGGATGAACAGGAGGGGATACATGTGGATTCGTCTGTCTGGGCTGGTGTCTCTGGCTGCGGCGCGGACGCGCGATACGGCGTCGATTTTCGGGACCGTGGATGACGCACAGGGCGCGGCCATCCGCGGTGCCACGCTGACGCTGACCAACGTGGCCACGGGCGAGGTGCGCTCGACTTTGAGCGATGAATCGGGCCACTACGCGTTCAACCCTGCTGGCGGTGGGTTCCTACCGGCTGGCGGTGGAGCAGGCGGCCTTCCGGTGCTACGAGCAGACGGGGATTCTGCTGCAAGCCAACGAAAACGTGAAGATCGACGTCAAGCTGGAGGTCGGTGACGTGAAGACCGCGGTCTCAGTGAACGCCGCCGCCTCGCAGATCGAGACGCAGGTCGCGACCCTCAAAGAAACCGTGGACCGGGCGCGGGTGGTGGACCTGCCGCGGAACGGGCGCGACGCAGCGCAACTAGCTTTGCTGGTGGGGGGGCCGTTTACAAACATCCCGTCAGGCCGATCGGTGGCGGGAAGGGCTGTTCTCGTCAGGAATGGCCATCTTGGCCGACAACTTTTCGAGACCGAGTTCGGGGCCGGACAGCCGGCGCATACGCGACTAGGGCGTTCCTCAGCCAATTGCGGTGAGGCCGACTTTGAGGATTATCTCCCCGACCGTCGTTATCCTGCCGGTTCGGGGACCGGCGTCTCGCAATGGGTCCTTTGTGCAACGGAAAATCAAGTCCGTTTGCTCGTAGGCGATCTTTTAGCCACACCCGGTGTGGCTGCGTGGCCTTGCGACGCCACCCCCTCCATTCGTTGAGATCGTTCATCCTAGACTGAACGAGGAGGTCCGCCCGGCTATGAGTTCTTCCCTTACTAGGATAAGCAGAGCTTTTCAGCGCTATAGCAAGGTCGTCGGCACAATCGCAGCAACGATTGGAGCGATAAAGACAATCGTGTCGACCTTATCCCAAGCCTACGAAGTTGCCCAGACCGCTGGACCGGTTTTTCACATCGCAATAAAAGCCGTAGAGCAGGCTTTTCTATTTGCAGGATTCGGACTCTTCTGGTTGGCACTGGTAGTTTGGATGTTTGGCGCTTTCGACAAAGTGATGTGGAAAGTGATCTGTGGGACGGCTTTTTCCTTATCGTTGCTGGCGCTCCTCATCGGTGCGCTTATCAAGGCTGGGGGAATCGGACAACTGGTTGATCTGGTCACTGGTTTCATTAATGCCGCCCCTGGCGTGGCTATTACGGGCTGGGTGTATGCTGCCGTCAGTACTTGGTTCTGGAAGATGAATCGAAATGGATAAGTTTTGAGACCGTTTGGAGCCCCCGCAAAATCAGAGGTTCCGCCGTCTCAAAAGTCTGTCGCAACACTAAAACGACGTTCGAAGCTTCTGGACACGGCATGCCTGTCGGCCCGGTCGCAGTATCCGGTGCTTCGCGGGAACGGGCCGAATTCGAAAATGTCTCCCTCAATCGCGAGTGGAATCACGTTGAGGCGTGAATCGGTCAGGCGTCGCTCCATGCTAGCAGCCGGCGACGTTGTCCAGGAAGTGCCGTTGCGATCACGTTGGGGAACCCTGCAGGGAAACCATATGAACGAGAAGTCCCCGATGCTGAACTTGGCTTGGAGCGGTGTCGCGGAACTGCACGCCCGATGACCACGCGATAGCTGTTGCGAAATCCCCGTCTCGCTACCAAAGGCCCCGGGACGCCCGCTCTGTGAGAACGCCCTTCACCAAACCCGCCTACGGCTTTCGTGGCAAGCAGCTTGGCAATTTCGACCCCGTTCATTCGGTTAAGGGATCAGCATTGGCGTCAGGCGAGCCGCTGCGCTTGTGCGCGGTCCTCTGCCGGAAGCAAACGCAATTTGGGGTTGACAAACAGCCCCCGGACACTATACACGTAACAGGATGAACAGGAGGGGATACATGTGGATTCGTTTGTCCGGGCTGGTGTTTCTGGCGGCGGCGCTGGGGGCGCAGACGCGCGATACGGCGTCCATTTTCGGGACCGTGGATGACGCGCAGGGCGCGGCCATCCCCAGCGCCACTCTGACCCTGACCAACGTGGCCACCGGCCAGGTGCGCTCGACGTTGAGCGATGAATCGGGCCGCTACACGTTCAACCTGCTGGCGGTGGGTTCCTACCGGCTGGCGGTGGAGCAGGCGGCCTTCCGGCGCTACGAGCAGACGGGGATTCTGCTGCAAGCCAACGAAAACGTGAAGATCGACGTGAAGCTGGAGGTCGGCGACGTGAAGACCGCCGTCTCGGTGAACGCCGCCGCCTCGCAGATCGAGACGCAGGTCGCCACCCTCAAAGAAACCGTGGACCGGGCGCGGGTGGTGGACCTGCCGCTGAACGGGCGCGACGCGGCGCAACTGGCTCTCCTGGTGCCGGGCGTCGTGAGCGGGCGGTACAACACCGGCGTGGCGGGCCAGGACTCGTTCAGCTTCAACGGATCGCGGAACAACAATGTGCGCTTCACGCTGGACGGCGGGCAGAACATGGACAACCACTACAACATGAATGTCCCGTTCCCCTTCCCGGACGCGGTGGAAGAGTTCTCCGTGCAAACCAGCAACATGGCGCCGGACCAGGGCAACGTGTCGGCCGGCTCGGTGAACATCGTGACCAAGGCGGGCACCAACCAGGTGCACGGTGACGCCTTCTGGTTCGTGCGGAATTCCAACTTCAACGCCACGAATTTCTTCTCGCACCAGCCCGACCGCCTGAAGCGGAACCAGACCGGGTTTACGCTGGGCGGCCCGGTACGCAAAAACCGGCTGTTCGCCTTCGGCGGATTCCAGCAGCTCTGGATCCGCTCGGCGCCGGGCGACCTGCGCTACCAGGCCATGACGGCGGCCGAGCGGCAGGGCGATTTTTCCGCCGACAAGGCGGTGATCAAGGACCCCGCCACGGGCCAGCCCTATCCCGGCAACCGCATTCCGCAAAGCCAGATCTCGCCCGCCGCGCAGAAGCTGATGGCGGCGACTCCGCTGCCCAACGCGGACGGGTTTGTGCCGTATTCGATCGCCCTGCCGGAAAACGGGCGGCAATACATCGGCCGGCTGGATTACGTGATGAACGACCGGCAGACGCTGATGTTCCGCGCCTTCCGCAACGAGCAGGTGGACCCGTTCCACTCGACGGCGGACAACATCAACGCTTCGCGGCGCTCGAGCGAAGCGCCCTCAAGCAGCGCCACGCTGGCGCACAATTTCACCGTGAGCCCCAACATGATCGTGCACACGCAGCTCAGCGGCACGCACATCATCGAGCAGGGGCAGAGCGATTTTCCCAAGGGCTACGCGGATTTCGGGGTGAAGAACTACGCTCCCTCGAACGACATTTCGGTGAGCCTGGCGAACACCGGCGTGGGCTTCAACACGCCCTGGCAGCGGCAGTTCAAACGCTCGTCGGAGGAACTGATCCACGACTGGACCTGGACGCGCGGCGGCCACACCCTGGCCTGGGGGGTGCAGTTCTCCTGGGGCCAGTACAACGAGGCCACGCTGTGGCACGCCTCCGGCGCCTTCGTGTTTGACGGGCACGTGACGGGCTTCGACCGGGCGGATTTCCTGATCGGGCGCTTCTCCAGCTATGACCAGAACAACGGCGAGTTGGAGAACCGGCGCGAATTCCTGAAGGGCTTTTACGCCGGAGACACCTGGCGCGTCACCCGCCGGCTGACGCTGAACCTGGGCATCCGCTACGAGCCCTACACCTTCTTCAGCGATACGCTGGACCGCAACCAGACTTTCGACCTGGGCAACTTCCAGCAGGGGGTGAAATCCAAGGTGTTCCTGAACGCGCCTCCCGGACTGCTGTATTACGGGGACACGGCGCCGGCAGGGTATCCTTGCGGGCCGAAGATTCCGCTGCAGGTGGCCTGCCCGGACAACAACAATTTCGCGCCGCGCGTGGGCTTCGCCCTGGACCCGTTCGGCGACGGCAAGACCAGCGTGCGCGGCGGCTACGCCATCTTCTATGACGTGCCCATGACCCGGGCCCAGAACAACTCCAACGACGTAGCGCCGTTCAGCTACGGCGTGCAGTTCTACGACGGCATTCTGGACAATCCGTTCCTGGGCCGGGAGGATCAAAACCGCTACCCGGTGACCAAGTTCGGCCCGGACAGCCCGTATCCCAGCCCGCTGGAGATGTACGTGCTGGACCGGAAGTGGGTCACGGCCTACACGCAAAACTGGAACCTGACGGTGGAGCGGCAGGTGCTTCGGGACGTGCGGCTACGCGTGGGGTACGTAGGGACCAAGGGCTCGCACCTTTCGGGCTACTACGATCAGAACGCGCCCATCTACAACCCCAGCCTGACACTAGCGCAGAACCGGGCCAGCATCGACGCGCGGCGGCCCGTCCCCGGCTTCGAGCAGATCCTGCGCTTCTTCCACGGGCTGAACTCCAGCTACAACGGGCTGCAAATTTCGGTGGACAAGCGCTTCAGCCACGGCTTCAGCATCCTGAGTTCTTACACCTGGTCGAAGAGCCTGGACTACGAGTCGGTCAACGACGGCATCGGGGGCTTCTCGTCCTCGTATCCGTTCAACTTTTCCACGTGGCGCGGCGTGGCGAACCAGAACGTGCCGCAGCGCTTTGTGACCTCCTTCGTGTGGGAACTCCCAGGGCCGCAGACCGGTTCGCCGGCACTCAAGCTGCTGGCGCGGGACTGGCGGCTCAGCGGTATCCTCACCTTCCAGTCGGGATTGCCCTTTGACGTGCTGGCGGTGGGCGACCCGCTGGCGGGGATCTCCGGGGCGCGGGCCAACCTGAGCGGCGCGGGGAACCCGGTGCTGGACGCGGGGCGCAGCAAGGGCGCGAAGGTGCTGGAGTATTTCGACCCCACCCGGTTCGCGAACGCCCTTCCCGGCAGCGTGGGCACGCTGGGCCGCAACTCGCTGGAGGGCCCCGGCACCTCCAACGTGGATATCTCGCTGGCCAAGAGCCTGCGGCTGCCGTTCTTCGGCGAAGCCGGCGCGGCGGAATTGCGCCTGGAGTCGTTCAACCTGTTCAACCGGACCAATTTCAGCAACCCGGTGACCGGGCTGACGAATCCGTTGTTCGGCCATTTGACCAGCGCGGGCGATCCGCGGATTTTGCAGATGGCGGTGAAGATTCTGTTCTGAGGGTCGCCGCTCCGGGAGGGCCGGTTCGGGAACGTGGGATTCGCTACGATGGTGAGCAGGAGCCATGAATACGGAACGGCTCGCCGGGTATGTCTGCTCGCTTCCCGAGCGGGCGGTGCGGTCCCTCGCGGCGCTGGCCGGCGGGGCGGCGCATGAATTCGGCGCGGTGGTCCTGCCGCAGCGGGTGCGGCGCTCGCGGCTTTACGAGTCGCTGGTAGAAACGACTCTTCGGTTCCTCGTCGAGCAGGTCGGCGGGATCGAGGGGATCTACCCCGGCGACAGCAGCCTTCCGGACGACTTTCTGCTCCGTCGCGCGGCCGGCAACGTGATCGAACTCGCGGGGTTCATCTCGTTTCGCGCCTCGCCGGTTTGGGTTCTGGCCGCGCTGGCGGATCTCGCCGGCGCCGGCCGCGATCTGATCGTCGACATTGCGGACGCGCTGGAAAAAGAAGGGCTGTTGGAACCAGGGCGCCGCTTCGAAAGCGTGGATCAACTGTTGGACGGGTTGGAACGCACGGCGGGCCGGGCAGCCGAGACCGTGAACACGCCTCCCCTCGACATCCGGAGCCTGCGCGAGGAGTGGTCCCAACTACGTGGGGCGGCGGCCCACCTGCCCCGGCTGACCCTGCCGCCGGCCGATAGGCTCTGGAGCCAGTGGAGGGAGCTCAAGCAGGAAGCGGCGGCGCAAGGCCGGCCGGTCGTCGAACTCTCTTCCGCGATGGCTGTGGCGGCAGTGCGCAAGTTTCCCGATAACGCCCGCTGGCTATCGCGCGCCGCGCGAATCAGCACCCGGCGAACCGGGGAAGTTCTGGCGCGCGGCCTGCTGGATCATTACCGCGCCACCTTGGCGGAGATTCGCGCGATGGGCTATGGGAACTACTGGCTGCGCGAGTTCCAGCCTTATTTCAGGGGCTGCGTCCGCCAGTTCTCGCCCGCGCGGATCTCGATGACGGAACGGCTTCTGGCCCGCCGCCGCGCCTACGCCCGCTCGAGAGTGGAGACCGTCCAGAGGTAGTAGGCGTTGTGCGGGCTCCAGTATTCGGTGGTGCGCCAGTCGAAGCCGTAGGCGGTGTCGAGCACGGGTTCGTCCTTCACGTTGCCGGCGATGCCGTTCATAATGCCGCCGGGAATCAGGCCCACGAAGCGGGAGTGCGGAAACGGATTGCGCATGCCCTCGCCAGTCATGAGGCAGGCGCCGAAGGGGTTGGCTCCCAGGATCCACTCCAACTGGCGGCAGGCCAGCTCACGATAGCGGCTCTTGCCGAAGGCTCGCGCGGCGGAGGCCAGCAGCAGCGCATAGCACTCCAGGTGCGAGGTCATTCCCAGCCACCAGAACTGCTTGCGCACGGGCATGAAATAGCGATAGGTGAGATCGCCGGCGAGCGGGCGGTAGTGCTCGGGGGTGGGCGATCCGGTGAAGACGCCGTAGGGCACGATCTCGTAGGCGGAGTGCGCGGCGAGCGGCAGCACGTACTCGTCTAGGTGCAGGCGCACGGCATCGCGCCAGCGCGTGGCCAGGCGATGCTCGGAGAGCGCGGAGGCCAGTTCCAGCAGGGCCAGCGGCGGCAGGGCGGAATCCACGGCCTGGTTGTACGGGTTGGCGTCGGTTTCCGAGACGCGCCAGAAGCCGCGAACGTCCTTCTGGGAGCCGATGAAATCGGTGGTCTGGAGGGCCAGCAACCGTTCGCCGAGGCGCGCGGCGGCTTCGGCGTACAACTCCTTGCCCGCGGCGCGGTGCAGTTCGAGCGCGGCCAGCGTCCACCAGGCCAGCGTGTGTGAGGCGGCGCCGCGCCGCGCGGCATCCCAGCAGCGCACGGCGGCGCGCAGGCACTGCTCCGCGTAAGGCGCGTCGGTCTTGCGGAAGGCCTGCGCCATCATGGCCTGGAGCGTCACGAACAGCGCCTGCACGTGCTCGGGCTTCGCGGCGTTCAGGTGGCGGTCGTCCGCGGTTCCGGCGCGGTTGTCGGTCCAGTGGTTGTCGCTGTTATCGCCGTTGACGCCCCCCGCCACGTCGTTCCACACCAGGCCGTCGGCGTCCTGCATTTTGAGGAAGTAGCGGTTGCCCCAGCGGGCCTCCTCGAGCAGGGGCGCGAGGCCCGAACCCGCGGCATCCCACTGCTCGCCCAGGTTGCGCGCCAGGCGCAGCAGGGCGATGCCGTTCATCTGGGTGGCGCTCATCCACTTGCGTAGGTCGCCGGCATCGTGCCAGCCGCCGGCGAGGTCCAGGTGCGCGCCGGTGTCGCGGCGCCGGGCGTCGTCCAGGTGGCAGGCAGGATGGACATTGGGCACGGCCACGCCGCAGCGCTGGTAGTGGTAGTAGCCCACGGCCTTGGGCAAGGTGCGGCGCCAGAGGTCGGGGCGGATGAAGAAGGGCACGGAAAGCTCGTCGCCCACGGTGACCTGGTACATGCCTTCGCGCTCGAGGTCGCTAAAGTCGCCCACCAGGCAGTCGATGACGTCGGAGGTGACGCGCCGCAGCGGGCGGGTCTGGCGGAAGGGAGCCGGGTAGGCAGCGATATCGCGCACGATAAATTCGGTGGGCGCGGACTCTCCGGCCCAGCGGTAGATGACGACCTTGCGGGATTTCGGGAGGAAGCCCAGGTGACAGAGGGCGATGGCCGGAGTTTCCAGCGGCGTCATGCGCTCGACGCGCTCCTCCCGCGCGGGCCCTTCCTGGGCGGCGAGAATCGCGGGCGTGGACAGGCCCAGACGAACAAAATCGCGGCGGTCCATGGTTCCAGCGTAACTCCGGGTAAACCGGTGCGCGACCTCGTTACAATAGCGCCGTGAAGACTCTCGCTTGTTTGCTGATCGCGGCGGCCTGCTTCGGGCAGAAGCGGCCGGTGGAACTGCTTTGGCCGAACGGGGCGCCGGGGGCGGTGGGGCAGGAGGACGCCGACCGGCCCAGCCTGACCATCTATCTGCCGGCGGCGGAGCAGGCTACCGGCACCGGCGTGGTGGTGTGCCCGGGCGGCGGGTATGCGCACCTGGCGATGGATCACGAGGGCGACCAGATCGCGCGGTGGCTGAATTCGTTCGGCGTGGCGGCCTTCGTGCTGAAGTACCGGCTGGGGCCGCGCTACCACCATCCCGCGCCGCTCCAGGACGCACAGCGGGCTCTTCGGTTCGTGCGCCTGCACGCGGCGGACTACGGCGTGCGAGCGGACCGCATCGGCATCTGGGGATTCTCCGCGGGCGGCCACCTGGCGGCCACCGCGGGGACGCACTTCGACCGCGGCCATCCCCAGGCGCCGGAAGCCATCGACCGCGAGAGCTGCCGGCCGGACTTTCTGATCCTGGCCTACCCGGTGATCTCCTTCACCACGCCCTACACGCACCGCGGCTCGCTGCGCAACCTGCTGGGCGACAACCCGGACCCGCAACTGGTGGAGAGCCTTTCCGCGGAAAAGCAGGTGACCCCGGAGACGCCGCCCACCTTCTTGTTCCACACCAACGCGGACACGGGCGTGCCGGCGGAGAACAGCGTGCTGTTCTACCTGGCGCTGCGCAAGGCGGGCGTGCCCGCGGAAATGCACATCTATCAGAACGGGCCGCACGGCGTGGGACTGGCGCCGCTGGACGAGGCGCTCTCCTCGTGGCCGGCGCGCCTGGCGGACTGGATGCGCACGCGCGGCCTGCTGAACAACGCGAAGTGATATCTTCGATCGCATGAGGCGAACGGCAGCCCTGGCTCCGTGCGCGGCGGTGGCGGCGCCGAGGAGCGCGGCTTCCATGCAGCGATCAGGCGGGCGGACGGCG
Organism: Solibacteraceae bacterium; assembly: GCA_021324015.1. GTDB lineage: Bacteria > Acidobacteriota > Terriglobia > Bryobacterales > Bryobacteraceae > JAJPJX01. The sequence goes on from JAJPJX010000069.1 coordinate 64,762, forward strand.
CGGGCCGGGCGAGCGCGTAGGCCCAGGCGATGACCGGCGGGCCGCTTTCGGGCTGCACTTCGACCCGCGCGCGGGCGAACCAGGGCCCTTCGTAGGCATCCAGGAGTGGCATTCCTTGCGGGCGGCCCAAGCGGTACAACTCGCCCGAGATCGGCGATCCGGCGGCAGGATCAAAGACCGCGGCGGGGTAAGCTCCGAAGTCGTATAGGCGGCCGCGGGCCTGGGCGGCGCCGAGGCAGCGGGCTTGCAAGCGGCCGCGCCAGCCCGGGAATCCGCGGCCGCCGCGCATCAGCGTGCCGTAGACGAACAACAGCCGGCAGGGGCGCTCGCGTTTCACAAAGTTCGCAGGAAGGCGATCAAGGCCGCCTTGTCGTCCGCCGAGAGCGAGAGGCCAAACCGGTGGCCGGGCACGGGATGGGCCTGGCCGTTGTAGCTTTTGAAGCCCGTGGGCACGTAGCCGGCGCGCAGGCGGGCGGGGTCGAACCAGTCCTCGAGCGTGGCGACCGAGCCGTTGTGCTCGAGCGGCCCGCGGTACCACAGGCCTTTCAGGGAGGGCACCTTGTAATAGCCCGTGCCCTTGTGGGTTTCGAGCGCATAGCGGGGATCGGTGCCCACGCGGACTTCCAGGATATCGAAGCGCGCCCTGTCCGCCGCCGGGGGCATGAAGCCCTCTACGGGAATGAGCTTGTTGTTGGTGTAGAGCGGCGGTGTGTGGCACCCGCCGCAGCCTGCGCGCGCGAAGACGCGTTGGCCGCGCGCGGCCAGCTCGCCCGCGGGGTTGGGATTCGGTGGGGGCTGGAGCGAATAGAGGTACAGAGCCAACGCATAGAGCTGCTCATCGCTATAGCGCGCGGCGTGGCCGGCGTCGAGGCGGGGCGCGGGCAGGTCGCCGTAACGGTCGTAGGCGAACATGTCCTGCGAAAGGCTGGAGTAGCGCATCAGGTCGGCGATGGCGCGGTGGCGGATCAGCCCGGTGTGATCCAGATAGCGGCGCTCCCGGACGCGGATCAAGTCGGGGATCTGGGGCGGCAGGAACATGCTGGTGTTGGCGCGGGCCGTGACGCCGGGCGGAATGGCTTCGCCGGCGGCGATCAACTCGTCCAGGGACATGGCGCGCGCGCGGCGATTGGGATCGTCCGGCAGCCAGGGCATTTCAAACTGCCGCGCGAAGCCCGCCATGCGCGCCAGCACCTTGGCGGGGTCCATGACCTGGGCGGCGCGGCGCAGCATGCGGGCGCCTTCGCGGTCGCCGGGATTGTTGCCCTGCGCGCCGGGGACCACCGTGCCATCGGGAAGAACGCGCGTGTGGCAGGTATTGCAGCCCATGGAGCCTAGCTCTACCTCGCCCTTGCGGCGGATCACCCAGCGGGCGAAGGGGATGGTGCCGTCCTTGGCCACAGGCATGCCGGTCTCTTTGAAGAAAGCGGTGTCGCGCAGATCGGCGGCGCTGAAGAAGACCGGGCTGAAGGATGTGGGCGCGTTAAAGACCAGTTCCCCGGCTTTGATCCAGTCCTCCCGCGAGTGCAGGCGGGCGGGATCGAAAGCGATGACGGGCGCCTGCTGGCGGAGCCAGTCCTGGTAGCCGGCGGGCTCGCGGCCGGGGGCGTAGACCGGATAGGTCTTGTAGAGGACGCGCGGGGGGATCCGATAATAGGCGTCCGCGGAGATGTGCACCGGAGAATAGCGCGGGTTGGCCAGGGGCACTTCCAGGGAGGCCATCGCCGCGTCGTCCCAAGTCTTCGGAATATCCCGCTGGAAGACACTTGCCGCTAAGAGAAGTAGCAGGGTTTTCACTTTCTTTCATGCTACTGCACCGGGAATGTACGAAAGTCACCGGTTGCGGTATACCTGTAACGGAACGGAGGCGCCGGACGTATCAATACCGAGCGCAGTACCTTCATGACCCGCCGTGTTTGGCTGTTGCTTTCGATTCTGGCCGCCGGAGTTTTCAGGGCCAGCGCCGACGACGTGGTGTTCCGCAGCGACGTGGCGCTGGCGCGCGTGGACGCGCAGGTGCTGGACCGCGACAACCGGGCGGTCACGGGCCTGACCGCGGCGGACTTCGTGCTGCGCGAGGACGGCAAGGTCCAGCCGATCCGCAACTTTGCCAGCGAGAACATGCCGGTGGATTTCCTGCTGCTGCTGGACGTGAGCGCCAGCATGCGGCCGCACGTTGAGCGGATCGCTTCGGCGGCGCACCAGGCGCTGCGGGTGCTGGGCGATCAGGACCGGGTGGCCATCATGGTGTTCGACCGCGCCACGCGCGTGCGGCTGCCGTTCCGCAGCAACCGGGAGGACGTGGAGCGCGAGTTTGAAGCGCTGCTGCGGCAGGAGAGCTTTCGTGGCGGGACCGACATTACGCACGCCCTGCTGGATGCGGCGGACTACATCGGGCGGCAGGGGCGGCGGGACGCGCGGCGCGCCATCGTGATCCTGACCGATGACCAGACGGAGTTCAACCGCGACGAAGAGGCCGTCTCCCGAGCGCTGGTGCGGGCGGACGCGGTGCTGAGCGCGCTGCTGGCGCCGGACGCCATGGGCACGGGACCGGGAGGCGGCGGGCACGGCGGAGGGTGGCCGGGCGGCGTGGGAGGCGGTATGGGCGGTCCGCTGGGCGGCATCATCCTGGGACGGCGCGGGCCGTACGGCGGGTATCCGGGCGGGCGCGGCAGAATGGGACGGCCGCACACGCAATCGGCCGGCACGGCGGAAATCGCGCAGAACTCGGGGGGAGACAGCATGCCGGTGGGCGATGCCGCGGCGCTCGAAACGACCTTGGCGCGCCTGCGGCAGCGCTATGCGCTCTTCTTCCTGCTTCCGGAAGGCGGCCGCGGGGGTGACGCGCGGGGGATCCAGGTGGACCTGGCGGACGCCGCCCGGCGGCGCTTCCCGGATGCGCAGGTGCGCTACCGGCGGGTGTACCAGGCGCAGGGCGATGGCGCGACGAGTGCTTCCCCGGTAATGGTGACCAGGGCGCCCCTGTCCCCGCCGCCGGCAACTTCGGAGGCGGCAAGCGACGCGCCGGTTGAGGGGCGCAGGCGGCGCACGGCGGTGGATGAGCCGAATGGCCCGCGCGGTCCCCTGATTCCGGCGGCCGGCGCGAATCCCGCAGATCCACCGGCGGCCAGCACGGCGCAGCCCGCTCCAGCGCCGGCGCCCGCCCCGGCCGCGGCGCCCGCCGGAGGCGCGGCATCCAACGGGCAGCAGGGCGGCTGGCGCCGATTGAAGCCCGGCGAACAACCGTAGCCCCGCGGGCGCGGGCAGTCCGGCAGCGATACAATACCTGCGTGAATCGCAGAACCTTTCTCGGCGCCGCCGCGGGCATGACCATGGGAGAAGGAGGCGCACAGGCCGCCGCCATCCCGATCATCGACACGCACATTCACCTGTTCGATCCCACCCGGCCGCAGGGCGTGCCCTGGCCGCCCAAAGATAACGCCGTGCTCTATAAGCCCGCACTGCCCTCGCGGTACCGGAAGATCGCCGCGCCGCTGGGCATCAAGGGCGCCATCGAAGTGGAGTGCAGCACCTGGGTGGAGGACAACCAGTGGGTGCTGGACGTCGCGGCCAAAGACACCATCATGGTGTGGACGATCGGAGACCTGGAGCCGGGCAAGCCGGAGTTCCCCAAGCAACTCGAGCGCTTCCACCGCAACCCGCTGTTTCGCGGCATCCGCTACGGGAACCTGTGGGGCCGGGACCTGGGTGCGGAACTGGCCAAGCCGCCCTTCGTGGCGGACGTGAAGCGCATGGCGGAGGCGGGCCTGACGCTGGATTCGGCCAATCCCAACCCCAAGCTGATCGCCGACCTCGTGCGGCTCACCGACCTGGTCCCCGATCTGCGCGTGGTGGTGGACCACCTGCCGCAGCTTACGCCTCCGGCCGAGGGCGCCGCGCGCAACGCTTACATGGCCGATCTGCGGGAGCTGGGAAAGCGCCCGCAGGTGTACGTGAAGATCTCCGAGGTGCTGCGTAAGGTGGACGGCAAAGTGCCGACGGACGTGAACTTCTATCGCCCGCGGCTGGACGAGATCTTCGGGGTTTTCGGCGAGGACCGGGTGCTCTACGGCAGCGACTGGCCGAACAGCGACAACTGGGCCGAATATCCGCAGGTGCTCAGCGTGGTGCGGCAGTATTTCCTGGCCAAGGGTCCCGCGGCGGCCGAGAAATATTTCTGGAGGAATTCCGCGGCGGCGTACCGCTGGGTCAAGCGGGAGGCGGGCCAGCCTTCGCCGGCGGCTGTCCATCGCGAAACACGAACAGGTGGCTGACGGCGAAATTCGCCAGCGAGAGCAGCGCGATGGTAGCCAGATTGGCAGCCAGGTACTGTATGCCCAGGGCGCCGGCCAGCAGGCGCATGAGCAGCAGGTTGCCGCCCACCGAGATGGCGCCCGTCGAGAGGTTGAACCGCGCGAGGCGCCGGAGGGCCTGGCCGCGGGAGATGCTGGCGCGGTCCTTCCAGGTGAAGCGTTCGTGCCAGAGGAAGTTGTGGAGCACCGCGGCTTCGACGGCCAGGGCCGTGCCGGGCAGGTAATGCAAGCCCAGTCCGCTGACGAACACGGCCAGCGCGGCGAGTTGCACCACCACGCCCATGGCGCCTACCAGGTTGAATTTCAGCCAGCGCCGGAGCAGGCCGCGCCGCGTTGCGGGTGGGCTCATGCGGGCGGTGGCCGTTCGGCGCGGTACAGCGCGCGGGTGTTGCGGATGGCGGAGGTGATCAACATGAGCGACATGCCGAGGATGCCGATGACGCCGCCGACATCGAACAACAGGAAGTGCCGCCCGAACAGGGATACCACCGGCCGGTAGAACAGCGCCACGTTGCCTGCCATCAGGAGCAGCCGCAGCTCCGTGGGGCTCAGCTTCCAGTAGGAGAGCTGAAAGGTGCCCAGCACGTGGGTGGCGAGATAGGACTGGATAGAGAGCAGCAGGTAGACGATCAGCAGGCAGGTGGCGACCGCGAGGCTCATGTAGCCGGAAAAGCCCAGGCCTGCCAGCAGAAACAGGGTGCCGAAGGCGTCCGTGATGTGATCCACGTAGAAGCCGTAGCGCGGGCGCAGGCGGTTGCGCACGCGCGCCAGCGTGCCGTCCAGGCTGTCGCCCAGCCAGTTCAGCGCCAGGCAGGGAATCACCAGCAGGAGCGCGCCGCGGCTCCAGTGCGCAAGCCAGTAGCACAGCCCGGCGAGGCACATCGAGACGAAGCCCAGCAGCGTGAGGTGATCGGAGTTGATCCAGGCGGGGGTGGCCTTGGCCATGCGAATCAGCAGCGGTTTTTCGAAGGGCGCCAGCAGGCTCGTCTGCTGGCGACTGGCATCGCGGAATCCCGGCGCGGCAGTCGCCTGGCTCGACTGTTCGGGCACTCGCCCAACATGGTAGCACCTGGAGGGAGGGGGCGGGAATGCGATCTACTCGGGTAGCTGGGAGCCATAGATCCGCCTAGAGTTCACAGTAATTGACAGTTTCTTGACCAGGTGTGCAGGAAAGCGGCAGTAGACTGCCTCTGGCGCGTAATTCTGCGCCAACGAAGGAGGGATATGAGGACTAAGCCGGTTTTCCATTGTGGAGTATGTGCATGGTTGCCACTTATTGTGGCTCTGACTGTCCCGGTGGCCTTGCCGCAGCAGTGGAGCCTGTTGACGAGCGGGGTGCCTTGGGGGCGATACGGCCATTCGGCCGTATACAATGCGGCGACGAATCAGATCATCGTTTTCGGCGGCGTCCTATCGGCGCCTGGAATCCTGAACACGAATGACACCTGGCGCATGGATAACGCGAACGGCGCGTCGGGAACTCCGGCGTGGACGTTATTGCTTGCCAACGGCTCGCCGGGGGGGCCCGCAGCGCGGCACGGGCACGCCGCGGTGTACGATGCGGCCACGGACCGCATGATCGTCTTCGGCGGGTGCCTGGGCGGCTGCCTGCCGGTGGCCAATGACGTGTGGGTGCTGGTGAACGCGACCGGAGCAGCCGGCCCTCCCACTTGGCAGCAGCTCAGCCCGGTGGGCGGGCCGCCGGCGCCGCGGACTTATCCGGCCTTCGTTTACGATCCAACGGATAACCGGATGATCCTCTTCGGCGGCCAGAACGGGGGCGGTTTCGGCGGCGCGACGTATCCCGACGTGTGGGTGCTGAGCAACGCCAACGGGCTGGGCGGCACGCCCGCGTGGACGCAGCTTGCGCCCACCGGCGGGCCGGCGCCCGGACAATATGGACCGAGCGCCATCTATGACCAGGCGAACAACATCATGACGGTTTTTGGCGGCGGCGTACAGGGCACCGGAAAGCCCACCAACTCGGTCTGGACTCTGTCGCATGCGAACGGCCTGGGTGGCCCGCCCGCCTGGACCCGAATTGTTGCCGACGGGGCCCCCGGATCGCCTGCCCGGCGCGCATTTCCGACGGCCACTTATGATCCCGCCAGCAACCGGATGACGATTTACGGCGGAATCAACAGCGGCACGGCTTTCGGGGATTTCTGGATCCTCCAGAATGCCAACGGGCTTGGCGGCGTGCCCGCATGGATCAAGGGCGCCACCACGACGTTGACCCGGCCCGTGCCGAGAACAGAACATCGGGCTGTCTACGACCCCGCATCGAACCGTATGATGGTGATCTGCGGCCAATCCTCCGAAGGACTGTTTTACTCCACTTGGGCGCTGAGCAACGCGAACGGTTTGTGAGTCCGGTCCGGCGAACCAGGGCCGCAAGGCTTCCAGTTCACCGGCGTTGCTGTACAATTTCGGTGCATGCGCTGGGTTGTGGGCTTGCTGCTGTTTTTGGGGGCCGCCGCAGCCGCTGAGCAGATCGCGCAGTTCGGGCAGGCAGTCGAGCTGATGGAGGTCCGCGGCGAGTACCGTGCCGCAGTCGCCCTGCTGGAGGAAGCTGCGGCAGGCGCGGATCGCCCGCTGGCCGCGCGGGCCTTGTTGATGGCCGGCTACTGCCGGGAAAAGCTGGGAGACCCCGAGGCCTGGCAAGTCTACCAGCGCGCGCTGCGCGAATTTGGGGACATTCCCGAAGCCGTTTCCGCTGCCCGGGCGCGGCTGGTCCGGCTTGGTCATGCGGAAAGCACGGTGGCCGGAGCCCGGCACAAGCTTCGCGTGAAACGCCTGATCCCGGTCGGCAAGGAGCCCAGAGGAATCGCGCTCGCGCGGGACGGCGCCGAGATTTTCGTCGCCAACTATGGGGAGTCCAGCGTCTCCGTGGTGGACGCCCGCAGCCTGGGAGTGGTGCGCAAACTGTTCGCCTGCCAAGGCCCCGCCGCGGTGGCTTGCACCGCCGATGGTTCCCGTGTGTACGTAGTCTGCTCGGACAGCCTGGCAGCTATTGACCCTCGCAACGGGTCGATTCGCACCTGGCGCCTGCCTCCTGGCAGCGCGTGCATCAACGACCTGCTCCTCTCGCGGGACGAACAGCGGCTCTACGTTCCCGCGTGCCGCGCGGGTCTTCTCGTGCTGGACATTCGCTCGGGCCGCTTGACCTCGTTGTACCGCGACTTTTACGTCCTGAACGTAGCGCAATCGCCGGACGGGCGGGTGTTGTATGTGAGTCTTCAGGGCGGGGGACCGGGCGGCTCTTGGGGTCACGATGCTATCGGCAAGCTCGACGCAGCGACCGGCAAGCTGCTCGGCTCGTGGCACGGGTTCCCGAACGTCGGCGGGCAGATCGCCGTTTCTCCGGACGGCCGATATGTCTGGGAGGATTCCCTCGACGCCTGTTCTTCGCGAGCCTACGACCACCTGGGCTGCCCCGCGGTGCCCGCGACGGTCATCCATGTATTCGAGGCCGGCACGAACCGGTTGCTGCGCTCTCTTGCCCTGCCGCCGAGTTCCATCCCGATGGCCATCTCGCCGGATGGCGAATGGGCGGCGGTGGGTGGATGGAATCTATTTCTGTTGGATACCAGGACCCTGGAGATGGAGAGCGTCTTACTCGAACGGAACTCTTCCACGGTGCGCTTTTCCCCGGACGGGAAGCGGATCTATGCCACCTTGGACACAGCGGGGGTGCTGGCGGTGATCGAGTGCGACTGGTAGCGGAGCCGGGAATGTCCTTTCCCCTCAGAGAGCCACGAAAATGGGCCCTACCGGTCCTGGTTGTGGCCGTTGCCATTCCCACGCTGTTGCTGCTGGTTCTGGAGCTGCAATCCTTCCGCAGGCACCGGGAAGCCTTGGCCATGCTGACCGCATCCAACCGGGTCCTTTGGGAGGAGCGGCTGGGTGCGGAACTGGAAAATGAGGTGGCTTTCTCTGCCGAACGGCAACTGCGCGATCCGCGGATCCGGAGCCTGGCGGCGCTCGCCCGCGGACGCGTGACTCTAGCCACCGCCCGCCGGATGCGGGAGTTTTGCGAGCGGCTGCGCGTCCCAGTGCACGTGGCCGAGGAGTTTTATCTCCTCCGCGAGGGACGTGTGGTCTATCCGGTGCTGCACGCGGACCTTGCGGGACTCTGGGAACTGGGAGAAAGAGGCCCGTGGGAGGCGGCCGAGCGCGTGGAAATTCAGGCCGGCCGGCCGGACCTGGCCCTGGCTCAATACCGCGCACTCTACCGCGCGGCGGGTTCGCCCGTCCTGCAAGCTCTGGCCTCTTTGCGAATCGCCCGCTGCCTGCAAAAGATGCGCCGCTCGCAGGAGGCCGCCCAAGCCTGGCGCCGGCTGATGGATCAGTTTCCGGACCAACTGGACCGCTTCGGGCGGCCGTACGCGCTGGTGGCGGCCTTCGAATTGGACGACGCGGCCGCGCTGCGACGGCTCTCGGCGGAGTTTGCGCAGGGACGCTGGGAGCTGAGCGGCGATACCGTGGCCAACTTCGCCGGGCGCTTTCGGGAGCGCTTTCCAGATGCGCCGCTCGCGGACACTCGCTATCTGCGCCATTTCCGGGCGGCGAGAGAGATCGAGAAGACGTTCCGCCTGCAGGCACCGCCCGCTCCCGGCGTGGTGCTGCCTCTGGCGATCGCCGGTCCTCCGCCATTGCAATGCTTTTACACCTTGCTGGAGCCCGCGTCTCCTCAGAAGGGAGTCCTAGTATTCTCAGCGGACCTGGACCGGGCCGCCACGGATTTTCTTACCATGAGCGCGGGGATTCTCGGGATACCGCCCGGCGGCGTTCCACGAGTCGCGGCGGTGGCGGCTGCGCCCCTAGAGGCCGCGCCGTTTCGTGCGATGTTCCCGTTCTGGCGGCTTTCGCTGGCGGGTGAGGTCTACCGGCCCCCGGGCGAGTTGCACGCCTCGGCGCTGTGGGCCGCCATCATGCTGGTGGCCGCTTTGCTCGCCCTGGTGGTCGTGCTGCTGGCGCGCGGCAGTTGGACCCGCTGGAAGCTGAGCGATCTGCGCACGGCGTTCGTCAGCGGCGTCTCGCATGAGCTGCGCACGCCGCTTACGGCCATTACCCTCTACACGGAGACGCTGGAACGCGGAGTATTCTCCGAGGAGGAACGGCGCGGCTTTTACCGGGTGATTCGCGAGCAGAGCCGCAGGCTCTCCGAACTCATCGACGGGGTGCTGGAGTTTTCGCGCATCGAGAAGGGGCGCAAGCAGTATCAGTTGCGGGAGGGCGACCTGGCCGCCGAGCTGGCGCGGGTGCTGGACGAGTACCGCGAGGCCTGGGAGCGGGAGGGCGTTGCGATCCACACGAGCCTGCCCCAGGCGCTGGCGGGTGTGCGGTTCGACGCCGGGGCGGCGCGCCGGGCCTTGCTGAACCTGGTGGACAACGCCATCAAGTACGGCGGGCGGGGGCATCCCATCGAAGTGAACCTGTGGCGGGAAGACTCCACGGCGGTGGTGGAGGTACGAGATCGCGGCGTGGGGATTCCGCCCGAGGAACACGGCCGTATCTTCGGGGAGTATTATCGGGGCCGGAGCGCGCGGGGCAAGGGCGGCTACGGCCTGGGCTTGTTCCTGGTGCGCCACATTATGGAGGCGCACGGCGGGCGCGTGGAGGTGGACAGCCGCCCGGACGAGGGGAGTTCGTTCCGCCTGGTGTTCCCATGCACAAGATCCTGATCGTGGAAGACGAACCGGCCGTGCTGCACGGCCTGGAGTTGAATTTCCGCCGGGAGGGCTACCGCGTGCTCACCGCGGCCACCGGGGAGCAGTGCCTGGCGCTGATGCGGCAGGAGTCGCCCGGGGTCATCCTGCTGGACATCATGCTGCCGGGCATGAGCGGCCTGGAGGTGTGCCGGGAGCTGCGCCGGCGCGGCTATGAGACGCCGGTGATTCTGCTGACGGCGCGCGCGGAGGAGATGGACCGCGTGGTGGGCCTGGAGATCGGCGCCGACGATTATGTCACCAAGCCGTTCAGCCTGCGCGAGCTGATCGCGCGGGTGCACGTGCAGATCCGCCGCGCCGCGCGGCCGCAGGACGTGGCGCACTATGGTTTCGACGGCATCGAGATCGACTTCGAGCGCCTGCGCGCCACGCGCGCCGGCGCGCCGATCGAGCTGACCTCCAAGGAATTCGACGTGCTGCGCCTGCTGATCCGGCACCGCGGCGAAGTGGTCACGCGCGAGCGCCTGCTGCGCGAGGTGTGGGGGTACGAAATTCCACCCCATTCCCGCACCGTGGACACCCACATCCTGAAGCTGCGGCAAAAGCTGGGCGACCATCCCGATAATCCGAAGTACATCGCCGCGGTGTGGGGCGAGGGGTACCGGTTTATCGGGTGAGGGATAAAGTTTGCAGAATTTGACAGTTTCTTAACCGATTTCGCTCCGGGGATGCAGTAGACTTCCAAACCAAGGAGGCGAAATGGTGAGTCTCATTACCCTTCTCACGGCCTGGATGGTTTTGGTGTCTTCCCCGTCGTGCGGAAGCATCACGGAGGGTCCCGATCAACGCAACCAGACCGAGCCGCAGGGCATGAAAGCACGCTCACAAAGGAGGTTGTAATGGGCTATCGAGTCTTCGCATCCGCGCTGCTTGTGCTGCAGAGCGCCGCAGCAGGCAATTTTGCCCTTCAGTTTGGGAATCCCGGCTCAAGCGTGCTCGTTCTCAATTCGGCAAGCCTCAATATTTCGGGCCCGATCACTGTAGAGGCGTGGGTCAAAGCTGATCCAGCGATACTCGACAACTTCTACAATTTTATAGTGTCGAAGCAGCTGTACGGAACCGGCTACACGCTGTTGTCCATTGTCAGTACCACCAATCCGACCGAGAGACCCTTTCAGTTTGAAGCGAACTCGGTGAACGGCGATTTCCATCTTCAGGGTACTTCTCCTGTGCCGATATCAGTGTGGACACACGTCGCTGGGGTGTGGAGCCAGGACGGAGTTGCAAGGCTCTATGTAAACGGAAGGCTGGACGCGTCGCGTTCCGTCCCCGCACCTCCAGTTGCGAATAATCAGAACCTGTACATAGGCAACAGCTTGTTCGGGGATAGTTACCGCTGGCACGGTTTGATTGATGAACTTCGAATCTGGAATGCTGCGAGATCTCAGAACGATATCAATCAATCGATGTTCCTTTCCATCAGTACGAGTTACCCGGGCCTCGTTGCGAGATGGGGGTTCGACGAAGGTTCTGGGACCGTCGCTCACGACTCAAGTGGAAACCATAACGACGGAAGCGTGTCACAAGCAAACTGGGTATCTGCAGATGACTTGGTACTGTTGCCCACGCCGCCGCCTCCGATAACATCCTGCTCCAATGACATCAGCGGGAAAACGCTGGTTACCAGATCACCAACACATTACATATATCCTTCGCAGTATGAGTTTTCACAGACAATCTCGGTAACGAATACGAGCGGCTCCACACTCAACGGGCCGTTATTTCTGGTGATCGACGGCCTAACGCCCGGCGTATTCGTACTCGGGAATCAGCTCATTACACACTGTGGCTCACCGAACGGAAGCTATTTAATACCTCTGAATGCTGGTATGGCGCTCCAGGCCGGGCAGCTTACGGCCGCGCTCCTCGTCTTCACAACGCAAGGCGTGTACTCCTTTTCCTATACAACGCGAGTGTTTCAAGGTATGCCTAGCAATTAGGAGAATCATGCGCATCCAGATTCAAGCTTGTATCGGCTTGGCGATGGCCATAGGCGTAGCAACCGGAACAACGATTGACGTGCAATTGAACACCGCACCGCTAGTTGGCGAAACGGCCGGTCCGTTTTCCCTGGCTTTTCAGCTAACAGACGGTAGTGGCACTGGAGATGCTAACAATATCATCACCGTAAATAACTTCCAATTTGGTGGCGGTGCGCCTGCCGGCAGTTCAACGATATTCGGCGGTGCGGGAGGCGAAGTGACTTCGACCGTAAGTTTGGTTGACAGTACTTTCCTCAGTTTCCTGATACAGCCCTTCACACCGGGCGCGAACTTGAGTTTCACCATATCGACAACGACCATCGCTGACCAAGGCGGTACGCTGGATCAGTTCTCGTTCGCCATTCTCGACAGTACTGGAACGGCGATTCCTACGCAGGGCGGCCCCTACTTTGATGTTTTCCTTGCGGTAGATCTGAATTCACCACCGAACATCCAGACATTCGCCAGTGATACGACGCGACTGCCTGCTGCCGGCGGGCCACCGATTGCTATGGAGGCCCCGTCGGCTAAAGTAGTGCCGGAGCCGAGTTCGTTATCGTTTTTGGTGCTTGGCGTCTTCGCACTGTTGCTCAGGTGCTGGTCGTGGCCGGAATCCAGGTTGACAGAGGCGGAATCGGCGCGATCAATTAGGGGCAGATCGCCATTACGTGACGTGGTGCGAGCCGGCTCAGGCAGTGCCGATCCTGATGCCGCCCCCTCACGCCGGGGATGTTGAGGCCGAAGCCGCGGTCGGTGGGCAGATGGCCGGAGCCGCCCAGGTGCCACCTGCCGGTCGCTCCGCGCGGAAACCGCGCGGCGGAAGCATCTCCGCGAGGGTACGTCCCAGGCGCCGGCAGACAGAGCAAACCCGGGAAGCCGGAGGTCATTCACGACCCTCCCGGGAGTCAGCGCTGGCCGGTCACGCGGATCTTGCCCATGGTGTACCAGCCGTCCGGCTGGATGCCGGCGATGGCCAGCTTCACTTTGGGCTCCCGCGTTTGCGGGTCCACCAGACCCAGTTGCAGGTCGTACTCGCCGGGGGCCAGGCCGGCGGGCACGAACACCGCGCCGTCGTAGAGGTTGTCGCCCGGCAGCCACTGGCGGATATCCGCGGCGGTCAGCAGGATGTGGGAGGCGCTTCCACCTTTCAGCCGCAGCGCCAGCGGGAACTGGTGATAGATGGGCGCCACTCCCTTGTTCTCCCACCAGGACGTGAAAGCGATCTTCCCCAGCGGCGCGACTTCGGCGGGATAGGTGAACTTACGCAGCACGAAACGGTAGCCCATCTTTTTCAGCCAGCGCTCAACGTTCGGCTTCCACTCTTCGGGCACGGGCGAGGATTTCCCGTTGAACGAGGAGATGTGCCACTTGAGCGACTGGTCGATGATGTAGTCCACGTCCCAGCCTTTGTCCTTCCAGGTCTGCATGACCCAGCAGACTTCCAGGCTCACGGGGCCTTTTCGCCAGGCGTCGCGCATGCCGAACTGGATGATGCCCTCGGGGTAGTAATCCAGCATGTGGGACCAGGTGGGGCTGAAACCGCCCATGTCGCCCAGGCAGTCCACGCGCCAGCCCACGTTGCGCTTGGAGATGCCGTAGCCGTTGGTCTTGGCATCGGTGAGCAGCATGACCAGCGGGGTCCGGGGGAACGCTTCGAGATAAGCGTTGACCAGGGCTTCGCGGGTGGGCTCGGTCAGCATTTCCGAACCGGCGCCCTCGCCCCACGCGCCGACGATGGAGAGGTCCACGCTCTCCAGGTCCGGACTCCCGTCGTAGCGCTGCCCCAGGGCGCGCACCATGGCCCCGAAATAGCGCGCATAGCGCGGGTCCTCGGGATCGGTACGCCACTTGGCCAGCATCTTCTTGCCGGATTCGTCGCCCACCATGGCGCGATACCAGTCCGGCACATCGTTGTCCGGATTGGTGCCGTATGGGGCCACCCGCAGCATCAGGGTCTGGCCGCGCGAGTGCGCCGTGCGCATCGCCTGATCGATCAGCTCCCAGTTGTATTTCTCCTCGGCCGGCTCGATGAACTTCCAGTAGATACGGAAATAGGCGATGGAGGTCATCGGATGCTGCTTGCTTTCCAGGCTCCCGCGGAACGGCTGATAGACGATCGGGTACCCCTCGGTCCACTTCTGGCCCGAGTTCAATTCGTCTCCGTTGAACCGCTGGAAGGTCATGAATCCGATGCCCGGATTGACCAGCACATCGTCGATTTCGTGCGGGCGCACGGTCACACTCTGCTGCGCGGCGCCAGCAGCCGCCAGCAGGAACAGGGCAACCCAGGTATGCATAGGCCGGTTTCCGAATCCGATTATAGGACCCTGCACCCTGCCTTGCAGGCTGGCATACTGGGGCTATGCAACTCTATCTGAAACCGACCTGAACCACCTGCCGCAAAGCGAGGAGTTTCCTCCGCGAAAAGGGCCTCGAATTCGACGAGGTGGACTTGAGCCGAGGGCTGCCGGTCCAGGAACTGGAGCAGTTGATCGGCCAGCGGGATTACAAGCTGTTTCTGAATACCCGGAACGAGCTGTATCGCGAGCGCAACATGAAGGAGCATCCGCCCTCCCGCGACGAAGCGCTCGAGCTCATGTCCCGGAACCCCAACCTGATCAAGCGTCCGATCTTCGTGAAAGGCCGCCGGATGGCCCTGGGCTTCGACCCCGCGGAGGTGGAGAAGCTGCTATAACTCCATCCGGCCAGTCCGGTATAAGCTGCTTACGAGGCATCCGAACCATGCACATGCTACGCCGCCCCGGTTGGGCCATCGCCGCCGCGCTGGTTGCCCCAACAGCCTGCCTGCTGGCGCAAAGTTACCAGGAGAAGATCGCGCGGGCCCTGGCACGCGTGGACGCCGCCGTGGCGCAGGGCCCCTACCAGGCTGCCTGGTCCTCGCTCGAGACGTACAGCGTCCCCGCGTGGTATCGCGACGCCAAGTTCGGCATCTTCATCCACTGGGGAGTCTATTCGGTGCCGGCCTTCGGCAATGAGTGGTACCCGCGCAACATGTACCTCCAGGGCGACAAGGTGTTCCAGCACCACGTCGCCACCTACGGGCCGCAGTCGCGCTTCGGCTACAAGGATTTCATCCCGCAATTCAAAGCCGAGAAGTTCGATCCCGCCCACTGGGCCGAGCTTTTCCGCAAGGCGGGGGCGAAATACGTCGTGCCGGTGGCGGAGCACCATGACGGCTTCCCCATGTACAACTGCAGCTTCACCGATTGGAGCGCAGCCAAGATGGGGCCGCGGCGCGACATCGTGGGCGAACTCGCTGCGGCGGTGCGCCGGGAGGGGCTCCACTTCGGCGCATCGTCCCACCGCGCCGAGCACTGGTGGTTCTTCGAGGGCGGCACGAAGTTCGACTCCGACGTGCGCGACCCGCGCTATGCCGGTCTCTACGGTCCGGCCCGGCCTCGCAACACCCAGCCTGACCAGGCGTATCTCAACGACTGGCTGGCGCGCACTTCGGAGATCGTGGACAAATATCAACCCGAGCTGATCTGGTTCGACTGGTGGATCGAGCAGCCAGTCTTTCAGCCCTACCTGCAACGCTTCGCCGCGTTCTACTACAACCGCGGGGCGCAGTGGCGCAAAGGCGTGGCCATCAACTATAAGAACAAGTCGTTCCCCGACCACGCCGCGGTGCTGGATATCGAACGCGGCCAACTGGGACAACTGCGACCCCTGTTCTGGCAGACGGACACCTCCATCAGCGAGAAGTCCTGGGGCTACATCCGGGACGACAAGATCCGCGACCCGGGCTCGCTGGTCACCCAACTGGTGGACATCGTGAGCAAGAACGGAACGCTGCTCCTGAATATCGGACCGCGCCCCGACGGGACCATCCCGGAAGAGGCCGAAAAGACCCTGCTGGCCATCGGGCAGTGGCTTTCGGTCAACGGCGAAGCCATCTATGGCACGCGTCCCTGGAAAGTCTACGGGGAAGGACCCACGCAGGTGGCGGCCGGGTCGTTCAACGATACGAAGACCCGCGCGTACACCGCTGAAGACATCCGCTTTACGCAGAAGGGCGACACGCTGTATGCCATCGCGCTGGCCTGGCCCGAAGGCGGCAAGCTGACCGTGAAGTCTTTGGCCTCGGGATCTCCTCTCACTTCGCGAACCATCCGGACGGTGCGCCTTCTCGGTTCGCCGGCCAGGCTGAAGTGGCGCCGGGAGGCCGGGGGCCTGACCATCGACCTGCCCGCGCAGAAACCGGGCGACTATGCCTTTGCCTTCCAGATCTCGCCGGTGGATCCGGCGCCGGTGAAGGAATAGCCATGAAGACCACGCGCCGCGCCTGGATTTCCACCGCCGCGGGGCTGCCTGGTCTCGCTTCGAGCGCGCTGCTGCGCGCGCAGGAGACCGACGTAACCCGGGTCAAGATCGACGCCGAACAGGTGATTGCCCGGGTGAACCCGATGATCTTCGGCAGCTTCATCGAGCACCTGGGGCGCTGCATTTACGGCGGCATTTACGAGGAAGGCTCGCCGCTCTCCGATTCCCAGGGCTTCCGCAAGGACGTGCTGGGCGCGGTGGAGCGCCTGCGCCTGCCCATCCTGCGCTGGCCCGGCGGCAATTTCGTCTCCTCCTATCACTGGGAGGACGGCGTGGGGCCCAAGGACAGCCGCCCGCGCCGCTTCGACACGGCCTGGTACGCCGAAGAGTCCAATCGCTTCGGCACCAACGAGTTCCTCGAATACTGCCGCCGCATCCGCTCGGAGCCGTACATCTGCGTGAACCTGGGCACGGGCGGCATCCAGGAGGCCGCCAACTGGGTGGAATACTGCAACAGCGCCGGGAACACGTACTACGCCAACCTGCGGCGCAAGCACGGCTACCCGGAGCCGCACGGCGTCAAATATTGGGGCCTGGGCAACGAGATTTACGGGATCTGGCAGGCCGGCCACAAAAACGCCGAGGATTACGCCAAGATCGCCCTGGAAGCCGGCAAGCTGATGAAGTGGACGGATCCTTCCATCCACCTGATTGCCTGCGGCGCCACGCCGGAATGGAACGCCACGGTGCTCGATGTCGTGGGCCCCATCGCCGACTATCTCTCCGTGCATCTCTATGTGGGCGGCGACGATTACTACGAATTACTGGCCACCATCCGCCGGGCGGAGCACCTGCTGCGTGTCACCGACAGCGTCATCGAGGTGGCCGAAGCCAAACGCCTCGCTTCGGCTCCCGCGGGCAACATCGGATTTCCCGTGCGCGGCAAGCGCATCGAGATCGCCTTCGACGAGTGGAATGTCTGGTACCGCCGCCGGGACGGACGGGAGCGCGCGGTCCGCAACAAGCTCGAAGAGCCCTACAACCTGCGCGACGCGCTGTGGACCGCGTCCATGATTCACCTGTTCCAGCGCTGGGGAGACAAGGTCACCATGGCCAACCTGGCGCAACTGGTGAACGTGATCGCGCCCATCATCACCAGCCCCACGGGCATGTACCTGCAACCGACTTTCTTTCCGCTGGAACTGTACCGCCGGGAGTCCGGGCGGCAGGCGCTGCACACCTGGACCCACGGGCCGTCTTTTACGAGCCGGCAGTTCGGCGCGGTCGAATACCTGGACGTGTGCGCCACGCGGGACGAGCAGGGCGCCCTGGCCATCGGGGTGGTGAACCGCCACAAGGACCGCGCCCTGCGGGCCGAAATTCAGGTGGAAGGCATGGAGGTGCGCCGCGCGGGCAAGATCTACACGATCGATGGCCCCTCGCCGGGCGCCCGGAACACTTTCGAGAACCCCGGCGCGGTGGGCGTCTCCGCGCGGGACCACGCGGGCTTCGGGCCCCGCTTCGCGCTCGAGTTTCCGCCGCATTCCGTGTCGCTGCTCAAGATTTGGCCGGCGTGATACGCTGTTTCACTGATGCCGCCGCGCCGTGCCTGTTTCGTGATCGCCTGCGGAGTCTGGCTCGCGGCCTGCTCCGGCCCCAAGTCATCCGCTCCCGCCTCCGCGTTCCAAGCCGCGGAAGCGGCGGTGACCGTGGGCGGGCGCAAGGCCGTCACGCTGACCCAGAGCCACACCGCAAACTCCAACGTGCCGCAGATTCTCGGCGTGGACATCCTGCCCGGCCGCGGCATGAATATCTACCAGGTACGCGCCTACCTGCCGGGGCGCGGCGAGACGAACCTGCTGGAGGCGCCTTCGCTCGAGGAGGCGGCCCGCCTGATGGACGGCGGCCCGGACGACGCGAATGCCAGCCAGTCCTTCCGCATGGGCGGAGCGATCCTTGTGCCCTTCGCGAATCGCATCCGCGGCCAGCTTCTGCCTGACGGCCGGACGCTCGAAACCACCATTCTGGGCAAGAAAGTGCGGCTGGTGGCCAACTGGAAAGGCAAGAACCCCAGGGCCGAGCCGCATGCCATGCACGGCCTGATTCTAGGTACGCCCATGGACAAGGTGGATCTGGCTTCCACCAGCGAGGAAGCCTCCGCCACCGCCACCCTGGACGCCGGCGATTTCGGCGGCCACTGGCTCTCGAAGACCGCCCTGGCGATACACGCTTCGCTGCGGGCCGCGGCTTTCCGCTTCGATGTGACGGCCAGGAACGTGGGCGCCGCCGACCTGCCCATCGGTATCGGCTGGCATCCGTATTTCGTTTTTCCCAGCGGCGACCGCGAGCAGGCCCGCCTGCACATTCCCGCGCGCCAAACGGCCGTGGTGGACAATTACGACGACGTGTTTCCTACTGGCCAACTGGTCCCGGTGGCCGGTACGCCCTACGATTTCTCCAGCCCGCAGGGCGCTCCTCTGGCCAAGCTATTCCTGGACGACTGCTTTGTGGACCTGGAGAAGAACGCCGACGGCCAGGCCGTGGCCGAAGTCATCGATCCCAAAGCCCGGTACGGCCTGCGCGTGCGGGCGCTTTCCCCGGAAGTTTCGGCCTTCCAGGCCTACGCTCCCGTGGACAAGAACTTCGTGGCCTTGGAGCCGCAGTTCAACTGGGCCGACCCCTACAGCCCGATCTGGAAGGGAAAGAACACCGGCATGAAAGTGCTCAAGCCGGGCGAATCGGTGACTTACTCGGTGCAATTGGAGCTGTATGTACCCTGACAAACGCCGGCCACGGCCGCGCCGCTGGATCTTCACCGCCTTCCTGGTGGCGCCGGTGATCGCCGCCGCGCAGGTCACCAAGGAGCTGCCCACGAACCGGGAGCGCGGCCTCGATTTGAACCTGTATTTCAACTGCTGGCAGAATTCCGACCAGGAATTCAGCCACGGCGCGCTGGCCGAGCGGCCCGTGCTCACGGCCGGCGACCCGCAGCACGTCACCAAGCCCGGAGCCGTGCTGATTTACGCGAAGCGTTTCAGCCGCGCCGTGCTTCCGCCGCATCAGCAGACCCAGGCTTCCCGGCACGCCGAGCAGGAGATCCTCTACGTGGTGAAAGGCAGCGGTTGGGTGAGCGGGGCGGACCGCAAGTCCGCCATCGAAGACGGCACGGCCATCCGGCTGCCGCCCAACATGGAGCACACCCTGGCCAACACCGGCGCCGCGCCCATGGAGATCCTGATCGTGACCGAGCAGCCCCCGGCCGGTTTCCACCCGCGCAGCGACATGCTGGTGCACTACCTGCGCGAGCTGCCCACCACGCACATCTCGCATTGGTCCTACGCGGTGCAGTGGCTGTTCAAGGAGGAAGACGGGCTGGCCCGCCTCAGCAACCTGCTGATCGTCACGCAGGATGCCATGACCATCGGCTCGCCGCATGCCCATATCCCGCTCTGGGAGGAGGTCTGGTACAAGATCGAAGACGACGCCATCGCCTTCGTGGGCAGCGAGATCCGCAAGATGCCCAATGGCTGCGGATATATCGCGCCGCCCGACGGCGTGACGCCCCACTCGGTGATCAACGTGACCGGCCGGCCGCAACGGTATTTTTACTTCGCCTACTACAAGCTGGATCGCAAGTAACACGCCAAATGGCGGGCACCCCCAGAACCATCCTCATCATCGATGACGAGCCCGCCGTTCTGCGGCTGCTCACCAGCATGCTGACCTCCCGATCGGTGAGCCTGCTCTCCGCCTCGCGCCCGTCCGAAGCCCTGCGGCTTTACGGCGCGCAGACCGTCGATCTGCTGATCGCCGACATCAACATGCCGGAAATGGACGGTATCGCCCTGACCGCGCGGGTTCTGGACCAGCAACCGGAGACGGCGGTGCTGCTCATTTCCGGCGCTTATGAGGAGATGCCGGACGCGGTGACTTCCCCGCGCGTCCGCTTCCTGAAGAAGCCGTTTTTCCCTTCGGAACTGCTCGCCCGCATGCGCGAGCTTCTGCCGGACCTGTAGGCCGTCCGATGGCTGTGCGAGGAAACACAGTCGGCGATCCTGGAGGAGGTCACCAAGCTTACAGACCGAGCTACTGTTCAGAATCCGCCAAGATACCGTGGGTGAACGATGTTGTAGGGCTCCAGAATGCTCTAGGTTAAATGTGTAGCATGGGCGGATCCTTTGAAGTATGTCAACGTTTCTTGTTCACTGACAATAAAGACTCGTCAGAAGAATTCATGGGTAAGCTGCGGCTCGGGCAGTTTGCCAAGTGAGTGGTAGAGCGCGAGTTCTAGGATGCGGAAGGTACGGAAGCCGTACGATCTTC
>JAJPJX010000098.1 GCA_021324015.1 Solibacteraceae bacterium
ACGTTCTGGCCGCCCCAACTGTTCGATTTCGGATCGTCCCGCGTGCTGCGTATGCCCCAGTCGGTGGAGTTCGTGAAGGGATCTTTGGGGATGCGGCGTAGGAACCGGATCTTCATGTCCTTCGGGCCGGAGGCCTTCACGCCTTCCACCAGGGTCTCGAGCTTGTCGGGGTACCCGTCGGTGTCGAGCTTTTTTTCGCCCAGGTAGCCGGCGTCGGAGTAGTCCTTGAAGCGATCAATGGCGGTGCGCATCTCCCGCAGCGCCCACAGCAGTTCACGCTCCCGCTCGCGGCGCACCTTGGCCCGCGCCAGCGGCACGGCCATGGTGGTGAGCAGCAGCATGATCGTGAAGGCCACGATCAGCTCCACCAGTGTGAGTCCGCGTTGGCGCTGGCGGCGTGCGGAAATCATTTTACGTTCACCAGCAGTTGCGGCGTGGCCGTAAATAAGGTTTCAGACTTCGAGTTCCGCGGCGCGAACTGCGGAATCGAAACCGTGGTGGCGCCGCGGCCGACCGCCTGGAACGTCAGCGTCACGGCGACACCGCTGCCGCTGACGCCGGAGGCGCCGGGGAACCGGTTCAGGTTCACCGTGGCGTCACCCGAGTCGTTGCGGATGTTCTTGGTGAAGATGACCTGCTGGCCGTCGCTCGAAAGCAGCGTTCCCTTGACGATGTCGTTGAGGCGCAGGATCTTGGGGTCGAACTTGACGTTCAGCGGCGCGGCGAACAGGTCTTTCACATTATCCAGCATCAGGGTGACCGTGATGGTTCCGTTCACGGCTGCGTCCACCTGCGTGGGCGCGAACCGGGCCAGCGGCGGTCCCGCCGGAGCGACTGGGGCCGCACCCTGTGCGGGAGGTGCCGTGGCCGGAGGCGCGGGAGGCGCGGTGGCCGGAGGCGTGGGAGGCGCGGTGGCCGGAGGCCCAGCCGGAGCCGGCACCGGGGCGGGCGGCGCGGCAGCCGCGGGCGGCGTCGGCGCGGTAGATGGAGGCCCCGCTGAAACCGGTGCGGCCGGAGCGGCTGATCCGGCGGGCGCCGGCGTCTCCGGCGCGTAATTCAGCTTCACCGTAGTCGCGTTGCCCACGGCCACGCCGCGCAGGTTCTGCGGCGAAATCTCCGTCTTCCGCACGATGTGCGGAATCAGCGCGATCACCAGTTCGGTGGTGGCATTTTCGATGTCCTCGCTAGTGAACAGGCGGCGTATGACCGGAATGCTGGAGAGCCCCGGAATGCCGGTGACGCTCTTGGTTTGCTGCACCTGCATCAAGCCCCCCAGCAGGTTGACTTCCCCTTCCTTCATGCGGATGTCGTGGACCACCTTGCGCTGCCCGATAATGGGCTGGTCGATGCCCCCGAGATTGATGTCTCCGTTGACCTTTGAAATCTCGATGTCCACGTGCATGGAGACTTCGCCGTCGTCGTGCACCCGCGGCGTCAATTCCACGTTCACACCCACGTCGATGAAGGTGAATTGCGTGTTTACCAGCGGATTGATGCCCACCCCGCCGATGCCCGGCTGAAAGCTGCCGGTGGCGGTAGGCCGTTTCTCGCCGATCTTGAGCGTAGCCTTCTGGTTGTCCACCGAGCGCAGTTCCGGAGCTTGCAGGATGCGTGTCCCGCTGTCGCTCATGAGCGCCTGCAGCAGCCCGTCCGGCATGGTCACGGACCAATCGTCGGCGTTCACCTTGCCGATGGCGGAAAGCGGGATGGCGCTGGTGGTGGTGCCCGTCGTCGTGCCAGTCAACCCGGTCGTGGTCCCGGTGGAGGTAGTCGTGGTCCCCGTGGTGGTGCCGCCGGTTCCGCCCGTGCCCCCGGTTCCTCCGCCGGTCGTGGACCCGACGGCGATCGAGGTGCGCGGCGTAAAGGAGATGGGCATCGTGAGCCCGTTCGGCGCTATCGCGGCAGCCAATTTGCGCACGTAGTCCGTGTTCACTTCCATTACCACCACGTCCACCAGGACTTCCGGCTTGGGTTTGTCCAAGTCGCTGATGATCTTCTCGGCCAGCGCCACGCGGTCCGCTTCCCCCCTCGCGATGATGGCGTTCTGCGCGTTGTACACGAACAGGCGCTGGATGTCGGCCACCGAGCGCACCGCCGTGACGATCTCCTGCAACTCCTGCGGCGTGTTTACGTTGGTCAGGTAGAATACCTTCATTACCTGCTCTTCGTAGTCCCGCCGCTTGGTGGTGTTGTCGTTGGTAATGAAAATGGTATTGGCGGAAAGCGGCTTCCAGAAAGACTTGGTCACCACACTCAGATAGTCCAGGGCCTGTTCCAGGGTCGAGTTGTTGATTTCGATGGACTGGTTCTTCACCGGCTGGTAGTCCGGATCGAACAGGACGTTGATGCCCGCCAGCTTGGCTACGGTTTCAAACAGCACCTTGGGAGCCTGGTTGTTCATCTTGAGATTGATCGGCTGGGGATTGAGAGGCCTCAACTCGGGTACCGGCAGCATCCGCGCAATCTGGGCCTGGGTCTCTTTTTTGGCTTCTTGCACCGGCGTAAGCGCGCGTTCGGCCGCGGTGCGGGGAGGCGCCTTCGGTCCGGCTTCCTGCTCCTTCCGTTTTTCGCGCTCGATCATCTGCCGGGTAGTGCGCAGTTCCTGCTCGGCGATCGTCGAGGAGGGATCAATCCCGTACGCTTTCTGAATCTCGATCAGGGCTTCGCCGAGCTTGCCTTCCTTGCGGAATTGGAGACCGCGATGCAAATGCGCCTGGCTGGATTGAAAGCGCACCCTGTCCGCCGCCAGTTGATAGCCCGGGTCTGCGGGGTCCAGGCTGAGAGCCTCTTCGTAGAGTTCCAGGGCGGCGTCCCATTCCTTGCGGGCCTCCTTTTCCCGCCCCTGATTCAGGTATTTGTCGCCTTTCTTGGTCCTCGCCTCCAGGGGCAGGTCCAGTGCGGCCAGTAGCGCGGCGGCCGTGACGATGGCTATGAAACGATTGAAAACAGGCATGTTTTGCGATCTTCGCGGCCCGCACGGAGCGCTATGTTAAGATGGGTTCCAGCCGGGTGGTCCTCGGGCATCAAATTAATTGACGATTTCCTGCTTCCCAGCGTTGAGGGCAAGATTTGGCCGCCAAAGAACCCGACTTTAAAATTCTCAGCGACAACCGCCAGGCTGGACACAACTATTTCCTGATGGAACGGTTCGAGGCCGGCTTGGTGCTGACCGGCACCGAGGTGAAGGCCGCTCGCACCGGCAAGATCCAGCTCAAGGACAGCTACGCCGCGGTGCACCATAACGAGGCCTGGCTGGTCAACGCGCATATCAGTCCGTATTCCCACGGAAATAGGGAAAATCACCCCACCATTCGGGACCGGAAGCTGCTGTTGCACCGCCAGGAGATCGACAAGCTGCTGGGTAAGACCCGGGAGAAGGGCCTAGCCCTGATTCCGACCAAGGCGTATCTGAAAAACGGCCGGATCAAAATCGAGATCGCCGTGGCGCGGGGCAAGAAACTGCACGACAAGCGCGAAGCCGAGCGTGCCCGCACGGCCGAAGCTGAAGCTCGCGCCGCCATCCGGCAGAATAAAGCCAAAAACGGAGAATGACCGCGAAATGGAATTGAACTTGCGATACCAGCCTCTGGAGGCCGTTGAGGCGGACGCCGTCGTGCTGGTGGCCTTCGAGGGGCAAAAGGACGCGCGCGCCGGCCTGGCGGAGTGGATAGAAGCCGGGGAAATCACCGGCAAAATGCTGGAGATGACCCTGTTGCACCAGGCTGCCGGGCTGCGGGCCAGGCGTCTGCTGGTAGTCGGAGGAGGCAAGCCGGAAGCCTTCGGCCCGCCGGAACTTCGCAAGGTGGCCGGCGCGGCCGTGCGCCTCTTGAAGGGCCGCTCGATTCGCCGTGCCGCGCTTTACCTGGATGCCGGATTGGCAGGCGCGGAATACGCGCGCGCGGCCGCCGAAGGCGCCCTGCTGGGCGACTACGAGCCCGACCGTTATAAGACCACAAAGAACAACGGACAGGCCTTCGAACAATTCACCGTCGCCGCAGCGCCCGGCACTTCGGACCTCGGGGAGGCTGTCGAGCGCGGGCGTGTCATCGCCGAATCGCAGAATTTCGCCCGCGAGCTGGTCAACGAGCCGGCCAATCGCCTGACGCCCACCCTGCTCGCGGAACGCGCCCGCGAGATGGCCGCCGCGCACGGCTTGGAATGCGAAGTCCTGGACCAGGACCGCATGCGGCAATTGGGGATGGGTAGCCTGCTGGGCGTGGCCATGGGCAGCGCCGAACCGCCCGCCCTCATCGTGCTGCGGTATCGCCCGGCGGCCGCCTCCGGCTCCAGCCACCTGGGTCTGGTCGGCAAGGGCGTGACTTTCGACACCGGCGGCATCTCCATCAAGCCCGCCGACGGCATGGAGAAGATGAAGTACGATATGGCCGGCGGCGCGGCCACGATCGGCGCCATGCGCGCCCTGGCGCAGCTCAAACCCGCCATCCCGGTGACCGCGTTCATCCCCGCTGTGGAGAACATGCCGGGCCAGCGCGCCCAACGGCCCGGGGACATCGTGACCTCCATGTGCGGCAAAACCATCGAGGTGATCAATACGGATGCCGAAGGCCGCCTGATCCTGGCAGACGCGCTGTGCTACGCCCGCGGCCAGGGCTGCACGCACCTGGTGGACGCGGCCACGCTGACCGGGGCCATCGTGGTGGCCCTCGGCCACATCTACGTGGGGGCCTTTACCAACGACGACGCATGGTTGGGGCGGCTGCTATCCGCAGCCAGGGCCGAGGGCGAGAAGATCTGGCACATGCCGCTCGAAGACGACTATAAGGATTACCTGAAGAGCGCCTTCGCGGATCTGCCCAACGTGGGCGGCCGTTGGGGCGGCGCCGTCACCGCCGCGTGGTTCCTGAAGGAGTTCGCTGACCCCGCCCCCTGGGTACACCTGGATATCGCCGGCACTGCCTGGCTGGACGACGCCAAGCCCTATTCCGCCAAAGGCCCTACCGGCGTGGCCGTGCGCACGCTGGTGAACCTGGCCATGAACTGGAAGGAGTAATCCCGGCGCTCCCTACCGGTAGCTCTGCGCTCGTGTTTGCGGCATCATCACGTGGTGCGTGGCGGGCGCGGGGAAAGCCCGAGTTGCTTCAGAGCGTCTTCCTGGCCCAAGCCGTTTCTCTCCCAATACTTCATGCGCACGGATTTCACGAACACGGCCCTTTCCCCGCTGCTGCTCTCCCATTGGATCAGCCGGTGCGGCGGCGCGGCTTCCACGTAAAACACCCGCTGGTCTCCCGCGCCGATCCTCGCAGAAAGAACCTCCACGCTAAAGCTTCCGCCCGGAACCGAGATCCGGCGGGGCTGCGCGGAGCGCGAAAGCACCGCCGGCTGCCAGGCCGCGCCGGCTCCCTTGGCGTATGCCGCAGAGGGCAGCACAGAGACCGCGCGGCTCGCGCCGGGTTCGAGCGCCGGGCTGGCCATGCCGCGCGCCCACAGATAGAGCGCGTCTTCGCTTACTCCATCCGCTGGATAGGACACGCTTGCCTGGGAGTCCGCGTCGCCGTCGAAATAGCTGTGCCGCGTGGCGCGGATGGTGCCGGCATCGAACAGCAGTTGCTGGTATGTGTTTCCGCACCACTCCTGCCGGGAAAAGGAGATCTTCGTGGCCGTGCCGGCGCCGCGTCCGTTCACCCCGCGCAGGGCCACGAAGGTGCTGGTCATCTCGTTGTAATCGTAGACCCCCGTCTGGTAGTCCTTCACCAGGTTCAGCTTCATCACCGGGAATTCGTCGGCGGGCGCGTGCTTGCCTGGATCGGCCTTCACGCGGAGCGAGTTCGAGAACGTTTCCGTCACGAAGATGGCGACCGCGACGCCGCGCCGCAACTGCCCGTAGCGCGGGATCGACAGATCATACGCGGCGAGTTCCGCTTGGCCGTCCGACCAGGTATTCCAGAAGGTTTGATCGAAGGCCGGCGACGCTAGAGGCGGCGCGCCGGTGGTGGTTCCGCCGGTCGCCGCGGGCGGCGGGGCCGGCCCGCACCCGGCGGCGCACACCAGCCCCACAAGCAACGGGAGAAATCGCATAGGCTCCCATTGTCTCCCCGGCCGGGGTTACCAGTACAACTTGGCGGCCAACTGGAGGATGCGTGGATCGAGCGTGGAGTTCACCAGGCCGAACGTGGCGATGTTCTGTGTGGCGATCGGGTTGTTGAACTGCGTGTGGTTGAAGATATTGAACCACTCGGAGCGGATTTGCAGGCTGCCGGCCTCGCCCAGGAAGTGGAGCGGGAAGTTCTTGTAGAGCCCCATATCCCACTGGTTGAGCCCGAAGCCCTGCTGCACGTTGCGCCCCGCGTTGCCGAAATGACCCGCCGCCGGGGTCGAGAATGCCGCCTTGTTCAGCCCCAGCAGGCCGCTGGTCCGCGGATCGACTTTGCCGGTGGGGACCCCGGTCGCATTGGCGTATTGGCCGCCCGTGCCCACATTGGCGATGTCGCCCGTGGTGGTGACGCTGTAATAGCGGCCCGCCTGGAAGGTGACGATGCCGGTCAACTCCCACCCCCCGGCCACCGCATCCAGCACCGGATTCTGGATGGTTACGGCCCGGCCCTTGCCGATCGGCAGATCGTAGACCCAACTGCCCACGAAGTTCTGCGGGACGTTGATGTCCGACAGCCCGCGTTCCGGACGCCGGTTGTACATATTCTGCCCCGCGCCTCCGTCGGCCCCGCTGTCCATCATCTTCGAGAAGGTATAGGCCGCTGTGTAGCTGATGCCGTGCGCCAGCCGCTGCACCAGCTTGAGGTACCCGGCGTTATAGTTCGCCCACTGGTAATTGGCCGTTTGTGTGAATCCGGGCACCAGGTTCGGATAGGGCATGCGCGCGGCAAAAGGCGTGGGATGCGCCGGGTCCGCGGGAAGCAGCGGCTGGTTCACGAACACGAAGCTCTCAAGCTTCTGCGCCGTGTTGCCCACATAGCCGGCCTCCAGCAGGAGACTGGGGGTCAACTGGTGCTGCACGTTCAGGTTGTACTGATACACGTAGCCCGTGCGTTTGTTCAGATCCACGTCGCCCGTTACCCCCGTGGTGGCCGATGCGGCGGGCGGGAAAAGCTGCGACATCACGATCTGGGGCTGCAAAGAGCTCGAAACGGGATTCGCGAACACAAAGTAGGGCGGTGTGCTCATCATCCGGTTGATCGTATTGCCGCCCACGTTCAGCACGGAGAACAGACCCACACCGGCCCGAAGGACGGTCTTTTCGCCCAGCCGGTAGGCCATGCCCAGGCGCGGCGCGAAGTTGTTCCAGTCCGTGTGGACCGGCCGCTCCGGCAGCAGCGGCGCCCCGCTGCCCTGAATGACTCCCTGGCCTGGAACGTAATAACTCGCGCTGCCCGCCAGAAGTTGGCGCCCGGTCCCCAGGTCGAAGTTGGCCAGCCGCCCGCGCCAGGGCAGGAACAACTCGTAGCGCAGGCCCAGGTTCAGGGTCAGCCGGTCGGTGACTTTCCAGTCGTCCTGCACGAATCCCTGGAACATCGTGCCGATGGAGTACTTGGCCACCCCTCCGAAATTTCCCAGACTGCCCAGGCCGCCGGTCGCCGAGATGGGAAAGCCCAGCAGGTAATCCGCGAAGGAATCGCCCGTGAAGGTGCCGGCGAAACTAAAGAGTCCATTCTGGCTGCTGCCCTGGTCATAGCCCACCATGAGGCGGTCCACGTCGCCTCCGATCTTGATGCTGTGGTTGCCGCGGATCATGGTGAGCGTCTCGGCCAGCCGGTAGTACAGGTTGTTCTGCACGATGTGCGTGCCGTAGCCGCCGAAGCCGCCGGTGTTGGACGGGAATCCCGGCGCGTAGCCGGAAAGGCTCAGGTTCGGTTCGGTGTAGTCGCCGGGCTGGGCCGCCAGGTTCTTAAGGCCCAGATTGGCGGCATAGTTCTGCGAGAAACGGTCGCCGTCGCTCTGGCGGGCCAGGAAGGCCTTGGTGAAGCCCAGGCGCGTCTCGCTGATCAGCG
>JAJPJX010000127.1 GCA_021324015.1 Solibacteraceae bacterium
AACTCATCGGGCCGGCTCGGGTGAACGAACCAGCCTTTCCTGATTTCAGCGTACGGCACGGGGGAAGAGGGCGCGGGGCGTTTGGGACCGCGGGGGATTGAAAACAGAAGAAATATTTTCCTGTTTGAGCGGTGACTGGCCGAAGCCGGATGCTTCCGGATATACTTCCGGAATCAGCATGATCTGGGACCTGCACTGCCACCTGGGCGGATTCGATGGCCGCACGCCCGAAGAAAAGATGGCAGAGATGATCCGCTACGCCGACCGCATGGGCGTGGATCGTCTCTGCGTGTTCATGGGCTACCCCTTCGACGCCAATCCTTCGCCGGAAACATTGCGCGCGCAGAACGACCAGGTGCTCCAGGCCCTCACTCACTGGCATCACCGGGCGGTGGGCTTCGTCTATCTGAATCCCAACCACGTGCAGTTCAGCCTGGATGAGTTCAACCGCTGCGTGCGGGACGGTCCCATGGTGGGGGTGAAGTTGTGGGTGGCGCGGCGGGCCAGCGCCGCGGAACTGGATCCGCTCATCGAGCGGGCGGCGGCGCTGCAGGCGGTGATCTTCCAGCACACCTGGTTCAAAACCGGCGGCAACCTGCCGGGGGAATCCACGCCCCTGGACGTGGCGGCGCTGGCGCGGCGGCATCCTTCGGCGCCCATGATCTGCGGTCATACGGGAGGGAACTGGGAACTCGGCGTCCGGACCATCCGCGGCGTGAAGAACCTGTACGCGGACTTGGCCGGCTCGGATCCCACCGCCGGGTTCACGGAGATGGCCGTGCGCGAACTGGGCGCGGAGCGCGTGATATACGGCAGCGACGTGGGCGGGCGCAGCTTCGCCTCACAACTGGCTAAGGTGGCGGGCGCGGAGATTCCCGAAGCGGCGCGCCGCCTCATTCTGGGCGAGAACCTGCGCCGGCTGATGCAGCCGATTCTGCAGGCCAAGGGGGTACGGCTGTGATCGATAGCAATGTTTCCCTGGAGCGCTGGCCCTTCCGGCACGTGGCCGGAGACGATCCGGCCAGCCTGGTCGCACGGCTGCGGCAGAGAGGTGTCACGCAGGCCTGGGCCGGGAGCTTCGACGGGTTGCTGCACCGCGACCTCAGCGCGGTGAATGCGCGCCTGGCGGCTGCCTGCCGCAGGTTCGGTCCGGGGTTTCTGGCGCCGTTCGGCTCCATCAACCCCATGCTGCCGGACTGGCAGGAAGACTTGCGGCGGTGCCGCGAACACCACCAGATGCGCGGCATCCGGCTGCATCCCAATTACCACGGGTACACGCTGGCGGATCCGGTGTTTGGGGAACTGCTGGCGGCGGCCACCCGACAGGGGCTGCTGGTCGAGATTGCGCTGGCGATGGAAGACGAGCGCACGCAGCACCCGCTGCTGCACGCGCCGCCGGTCAACCCAGCGCCGCTCGCGGACGCGCTCTCCCGCACGCCGGGCGCGCGCGTCGTACTGCTGAACGGCAACCGCGTCGCGAACGCCAGGCAGCTTGCGGCTCTGGGCGTGCATTTCGATATCGCCATGGTGGAAGGCGTGGGCGGGGTCGCGCGGCTGGCCGGAGAAGTTTCCCCCGAACGCGTGCTGTTCGGGTCGCATTCGCCATTTTTCTACTTCGAATCGGCCGCGCTGAAGATCCAAGAGGCGGGGCTTCCGGAGGCGCAGGCGCGGGCCATCCAGGAGGGCAACGCGCGAGCCTTGCTGGCATGATGATCGTGATGGCCGGCCTGCCGGGGACCGGCAAAAGCGCCTTGTGCCGGGCACTGGTGAAACATTTGGGCGGCGCCGTGCTCGACAAAGACCTGATCCGCAGCACGATTTTTCCCGAGGCTTACGTGGAGTACAGCGACGCGCAGGACGATTTCTGCCAGTCGCTGATGCTCCAGACCGCGGCGTACCTGTTCGAGCGCCATCCGGAGCTACGCATTTTCCTGGATGGGCGCACCTTTTCCCGCCGGTACCAGATCGAAAATGCCATCCGCGCCGCCGGGGAAATGCGCGTGTCCTGGCGGGTCATCGAGTGCGTCTGCCCGGAAGAGACGGCGCGGCAACGCCTGGAAAGCGAGACCGCGCACCCCGCGCGGAACCGGACCTATGATTTGTACCGGCGCCTGCGGGATCGCTTTGAGCCCATCACCGTACCCAAGCTGGTAGTGAACACGGACCGGCCGCTTGGGGAGTGCGTGGCCGAGGCGGTTGCGTATCTCATGCCGTGAAGGGGCGCGGCGAAAGACCGCTCCGTGAGTGTCGCGGTTCGGTCACTGAACCGCGACCGTCAGACGGCCTGGACAGCTTCCATCTTCCCCGATTCCACGGCCCGGTAAAACGCCGCGATGACTTCCAGCGCCTGAGCGCTCTCGCCGGCCGAGGGCCAGGGCTCCCGCCCCTCGCGGATGGCGCGGCAGAACTCCTCCACTTCGCCGGTCATCCCGATCAGGACCTTCTGCGCGTGCGATTCCGTGGAGTAGAAGACGCGCTCCGTGGAGCCGCCGGCGGTGTGAATTTCATAGCCCTTCCAGGTGTGCACCGTGAGGCTGCCGCGGGTGCCGATCAGTTGCAGATCGCAGACCAGCGGGTGCGGGTCGCGGAACAGCGCGAAGGAAACTTGGCCGGAGATGCCGGACCGGAAGCGCAGGAACATCTGCGCGGCGTCTTCGATGGAACCGCCGAAAAACGGGTTGCCCGCCATGCCGCCGACCTCGGTGATCTCGTCGCCCGTGAACCAGCGCAAACGATCCACCAGGTGGATGCCGGAGGTGAGCACGGCGCCACCCCCGGCGCGGCGCTTGTCCAGGTACCAGTCCGGCAATTGCAGGAAACCGAAATGCTCCAGGATGCTGTCGTTGCAGAGCACGATCCGGCCGATGTCGCCGTCCTCGACGCGCCGCCGGGCCTCGCGCATTTCCGGATAGAAGCGGTGCGTCATGCCGACGTAGATGGTCCTGCCCGCTGCCCGCGCGGCCGCGAGCATGCGGCGCGCCTCTTGCGTGTTTGCGGCGACGGGCTTTTCGAGCAGCACGTGCTTGCCGCTCTCCAGGGCGCGCAGCGCCGCCTCGCAATGCAGCCAGGTAGGCAGGCAGATGCTCACCGCGTCGAGACCGGACTCGAGCATCTCCGCGTAGTCGCGGAAATAGGGATACGGCAGGCCTTCCGCCCGTCCGGGGTCCGTATCCGCCACCGCCGCCACCCGCGCGCCCGCCACCCGCCCGTAGGCGGCCAGGTGCAGCCGCCCGGTGTATCCCAAGCCGATCACACCGATTTTTAATTCCGTCATCCGGATTCGCGCCCCAAAGAAACTTGTATGATGATATTGCGATTTTGGGGCGCCGCGGAATAAGCTGTCAAGGAATGCCTATCATGACGGTGCGCGGCCCGATTGCAGCGAGCGAGGCCGGCTATACCCTCTCCCATGAGCACATCCTGTGCGATCTCTGGAAAATGCTGCGCAGCTACGACGTGATCCTGGACGATGAGCAGCTCGCGGTCCGGGAGTTGGCGCATTACAAGGCCGCCGGGGGCAGAACCGTGATGGACGTCACCACCGGCGGGCTGCGGCGCAACCCGGCCGCCCTGCGCCGCATCGCGCAGGCCAGCGGGCTGCACATCGTCATGGGAGCAGGCTGGTACCGGGAGGTGGTGTATCCGGCCTACATTTTCGAGAAGGACACCAACGCGCTGGCCGACCAGGTGGTGGAAGAGCTGACCGCGGGCATGGACGGGACCGACGTGTGCGCCGGCGTGATCGGCGAGATCGGCACGGAGCGGCACCACATTTCGCCCGCCCAGGAGCGCGTGTTCCGGGCCTGCGCCCGGGCGCAGCGCCGCACCGGCGTGGCCTTCGTCACCCACACCACGCATTTCGGGGAACTGGCGCTGGAACAAATTGCGCTGCTGCGCGAGGAAGGTGTCCCCGCCGACCGCATCATGATCAGCCACCTGGGCGACCGCTTCGACGCCAGCCCGCTGCTGGCGATCGCCCGCGAGGGCGTGTATTTGAGCATCGACAACATCGGCTATACGGGCCAGGGCTACCCCGGCGACGAAGTGCGGGCGGAAAACGTGTGCCGCCTCATCGCCGAAGGCTATCTGCCGCGCATCGTGCTAGGCGGCGACGTCTGCATCAAGACGCACCTGGTGGCGTATGGCGGCAAGGGCTACGCCCACGTGCCGCTCAAGTTCCTGCCGCTGCTGCGCGGCCGGGGGATTTCCGAGGAGGCCATTCACCAGATGACCGTGGTGAACCCGGCGCGGCTGCTGGAAGTTCCGGCAACGTCGCCGGCGGGCCGGTTGTGGGAGGAGAAGCTTGTCCGCCAGCGAGTCTGAAAAACACATTTACGAGCGGCTGGGCGTGCGGCCGGTCATCCACGCGCGCAGCTTCAGCACCAAGGTGGGCGGCGCCCCGCTGCCGCCCGAGGTGGTGGAGGCCATGCGCGCGGCCAGCGACTGCTGCATCCGCATGGAGGATCTGCAGGAGGCTGCCGGCCGCATCATCGCCGAGGTGACGGGCGCGGAATCCGGGATTGTGACCAGCGGGGCGTCGGCGGCGCTCACCCTGGGCGCGGCGGCCTGCCTGACGGGCCTGGACGTGGCGCGCATGAACCGCCTGCCGGATACCTCCGGCATGCCCAACGAGTTCCTCGTGCACCGCACGCACCGGAACGATTACGATCACGCGATCCGCGCCGCCGGCGCGCGCTTCGTGGAGGTGGGTTTCTACTACTACACGTTCCCGTACGAAATCGAGGCGGCCGTGAGCGAGCGAACCTGCGCCTTCTTTTACCAGGCCGGCGTGGCCGAGGGGGCGCTGCCGCTCGAACAGTTCGCGGCCATAGCGCACCGGCACAACCTGCCGGTGATCGTGGATGCGGCCGCGGAACTGCCGCCCCCGGAGCATCTGCGCCAGTTCGTGGCGCAGGGCGCCGACCTGGTGGCTTTCAGCGGCGGCAAGCACATCCGCGGGCCGCAGGCTAGCGGGATTCTGTGCGGCCGGGGCGACCTGATCCTTTCGGCCGCGCTGCAGCATCAGGACATGGATGTTTTTCCGGAGACCTGGCCGCACCGCCGGCTGATTCAGGACGGCCTGCTGGCCGGGCCGCCGCATCACGGCATCGGGCGCGGCTTCAAAGTTGGCAAGGAGGAGGTGGTGGGGCTGCTGACGGCCCTCCGGCGGTATGCCTCGCGCGACTTCGAGGCCGAACGCCAGGCGTGGCTGGCGGACATGCAGCGCATCGTGGCGGCAGTCGCGGATCTGCCAGGCGTGGCGGCCCACGTGCGCTATCCGCAGCCCGACGGCCGGCAGGTTCCGCACGCCGTGGTGACGCTGGACCCGGCGCGGACCGGCAAGACCGCGAATGCCGTGATCAACGCTTTGCAGGAGGGCGACCCGCCGGTCTGCGTGTTCGAGAAACTGGCGGCGGCGGGAACCATCGTCTGCATGCCGGAAGCGCTGCGGCCGGGCGACGCGGAGCGCATCGCGCAACGGCTGACCGAGATCCTGCGGGCGTAATGCGCGGCGCGGGCCGCGCTTCTGGAGATGCTGGGAAGACTTGGAACAGCCGCTCCGTCGACGACGCGCCGCAACGCATTGATTCCACAACACCGCCCGAGA
The DNA here is from genome assembly GCA_021324015.1 of Solibacteraceae bacterium. Taxonomy (GTDB): domain Bacteria; phylum Acidobacteriota; class Terriglobia; order Bryobacterales; family Bryobacteraceae; genus JAJPJX01. The sequence goes on from JAJPJX010000127.1 coordinate 5,609, forward strand.
GCGGGTCTTCATGACCTGTGGTGGGCCGTAGGCCCGTGGGGCACTCCCTTACCGTCGCGGCTCAGTCTGTGACTTGAACCACAAAATGGCAGAGACTGCCACTTTGTGCTGGGCGATCCTGATTCCGCCACCACAGCTCCCGAGTCCGTGAGGTCGAGCCGCGGCGCGGCAGGCGAAGAACTACGCGGCGTATCACAGGCCGAGCCGGCGTCGCACTTCTTCCAGGGGGACATCGTCGCCCGGTTCCGCACGGGCTTGATCCAGCTTGGCGGCGGTCTCAGCATCGATGATTTCCTGCTCGCCGAGTTCGGCAAGAAAGGAAATGGCCACCCTGACGTCGCTGTCTGGAAGGGCATCCACCAGCGATTGAAGGCGGTCGCGGTCGGAGGACATGTCTCAATTATAGGTTCACGCGCGATCAGGTCATTGAACGCGGAATGCGTCAAATGGATCCACACTACGCCATAACGCCGACCAGACCACAGCAACTCCGACCGCGAGACGCTCGATCAGGATTACCCGCCAGATGGCGACCAGCGGCGGGCGCTTGCATGCCGACCCGGATTGATTCCGGATGGGCGATCCGGGAGCGACTCAGAACGTGGCAGCTTCAAGATGGCATTCAGTGCTCGGCGAGGAGCGTTTTGATGTTAGCTTCAATGTTGGCGCGGTCCATGATACCCACACACGTCGCGGCGATACGGCCACGGCGGTCGATGAGTTACGTGCCCGGGAGTGCGTTGACTGAATAGCGCTTCGTGATCCCGTCGTCGCCCATCAGTATCGGGCAATCAACTTTGTGGGCTTCTACGAAGGGATGACTAAACTCCAGGCCTCAGCAGACCCTTTCAAGTCTTCGTAGAGAATGTCCATTGAAATTCCAACAACGGCAAGGCCTCTGTTGCGATAGGCGTGGTGAATTTCGATGAACGATGGAATTTCTTTGATGCAGCCTCCGCACTTGGTGGCCCAAAGGTCTAGCAGAACAGGCTTACCTTGAAACTTGACAGCGAGACCGATTTGCCGTCCGCGTCAAGCAACACAAAGTCCGGAGCCGTCAATCTTTGCTCGCACTGCCACGCTTTGCTCCCGTTTTGCACCTGCTGCCACTTTATGATTCCGCACGATGCCTCCGGCCCAAGGATCCAACGGAGCCGCGTGCGCAATGAAGCACCTTTCTTGGCACTTCTGCCGCGGGCTGCTACCCCGGCAGAGCTTTCGGAAGGCGCGCGGCACGCGGGCCGCTGCCGTCCTGGCTTTCGCACAGCGCCACGCGCGTTACGCGGTCGGCGTTTTCCAGGTGCTCCTGCATGGCCAGACGCGCCTTGCGCGGGTCGCGCTCTTTGACCGCGCGGAAGATCCTGAGATGGTCCCGCAAGGTGTTCGGGTACACGTCCGGCACGGTCGAGTTCCTCTCCAGCACTTCGGCCAGGCGCGCGGAGATCATGCGCCACACCGACTGGCCCAGGGGGTTCTTGGAGGCGGCCGCCAGCGCGGCGTGGAAGGCCAGGTCCGTGCGGCAATCCACGGCGTTGGCGGTCTGCATTTCCTTCCGGTATCGTTCCAGCGCGCTCTCCATCGCGGCCAGGTCCCGCGTATCGGCCCGCTCGGCGGCCAGAGACGCCAGCCCCACCTCCACGATCATACGGAATTCCAGCAGTCTATCGGTGCGCTCCTGCTGGATGTCCTGGGAGAACTCTTCCGCGCTCAGGATGCTGGCCGGGGTAGGTTCCTGCACGATGGCTCCCACCCGCGGACGGATCCGCACCAGCCCGAGAGATTCCAGGGACTTCATGGCTTCCCGCACGCAGGTGCGGCTTACCTGGAGCGTCGCGGTCAGTTGCTTTTCGGTCGGCAGCCGTTCTCCGGCCTTGACCTGGCCGCTCTTGATCTGCTCCAGAATATGGTCGATCACCTGGGAGGTGAGGGTTCGCCGTCGGATCAAGGGTTCCATCTTAGCTCCGGCTTGTCCGACGGCTCTACTCGTTCACCCTTTTTTTCCCCAGCGATCACGCGTGGCCATTTCTGCAGGAACTCCAGCACGAAGCGGTCGCGCAGGGCGCGCACGGCGGCGGCGTCTTTTTGGGACCAGTCGTAGAAACCTTTGCCGGTTTTCACTCCCAGTTCACCGCGCGCCACCATCCGGTGGTAGAACTCCGGAGCCTTGGGCTCGTTGTTGAGGTCGCGCGCCACGTAGTCGATGATAGCCAGGCACATGTCCAGGCCCACCATATCCTGGTGTTCGAAGATGCCGTAGACCGGCAGGCGCAGGCCGAAGCCGTTCTTGGCGGCCAGGTCCACGTCCTCCACGCTGGCGATGCCCTCGGCCACGATGTTCACGGCTTCGCGCACCAGGGCCATCTGCAACCGGTTGCCGAGTTGCCCGGGCCGGTCCTTCTTCACCACCACGGGCGTTTTGCCGCAGGCCGAAAGCAGGTCGCGCACGGCGCCGCCGGTTTCGGGCGAGGTCCTCTCGCCCAGCACGATTTCCACCAGGGGCATCAGGTGCGGAGGATTCCAGAAATGCGTGGTCAGCACACGCTCGGGATGCCGGCAGGCGGAGGCGATGGCGGTGATGCTCAACCCGGAGGTGTTCGAAGCCAGCACGGCGTCCGGCCCGGACAACCCGTCCATGCGGGCGAACAATTCCTGCTTGAACGCCATGTCCTCGGGGGCCGATTCGATCACCAGGTCCGCCCGCGCCACGGTCTCGTCGAAAGCCGTGGAGGCTCCCAGAAGGTCCCGCGCACGGGCGGCGCGGTCCGCCGACGCGAGGCCGTTTTCCTCGAGCAGGCGGGTCTGTGCCCAGGCCTTCTCCAACCCCTGGAGAGCGTTCTCCCGGTTGCGGCTGAGAATGGTGGCGCGCACGCCTCCCAAGGCCAAAGTCAGGGCGATTCCCGGGCCCATCATCCCGGTGCCGATCACGGCGGCGTTGGCAAATCGGTCTGGTTGCATGGAGGCTGACGGCTACTTGAGTTCAATCACCAGCGTGCGGTAAGGCTTCGCGCCGGCATTCACCAGCAGCGGCGCGTCTTCGCCTCTGCTGTGCCAGATGACGTCTCCGGACTTGCGCGCACGAATGGTTTTCTCGCCGGTCTGCGGATCGGTGCGCTGGTAGCGGCAGTCGTCCAGGAAGACGATCACCTGGTCGTGGGCCCGCACGCCGCGCTCGCGCGCCGCGCCGGGCGCGGAAGTCACTTCCGTGACCCGCACCCTGGCATTTTCCAGCTTGACCTGGGTGGGCAGCGCGGCCCATCCCATGGCCCACACCGCCCACAGCGTCACCAGCGACGATCCCAGCGCCGCCGCAGCTATCGCCCGCTTCATCTTCCCCTCCGTGCGCTCGATTCAGGAAGCCCGCGGTGCGTATTTCTCGCGCACCAGAAAAACGTACGCCGCGATGCCCAGCAGCAGGAAAAACCAGATGGCCTGCATGGGCGCCTCATAGCTGCCGGTACGCTGTTTGAGCCAGCCCGTCAGGATGGGCGCGGCGATGCCCGGCAGGTTGGCGGCGCAGTTCTGGATGCCCACGATGCGCCCAATGGCTCCGCCCGGAATCAGCGTCTGCGTCAGCGCCCAGTAGTTGGCCGTCGCCAGCCCCAGGCCGGTGAGCGAGAACACGGCGAAGAACAGCGCCACCGGCACGGAACTGGAAACCGCCCCGATCACCTCCGTGGACGCTATCACAAAACCGGCGATGGTGAACGCCTTGCGCACCTTGACCGGATTGCCCCCGCGGGCGATCATCCAATCCGCCGCCCACCCCGCGATGGCCGCCACGGCCGCCATGCCGGCGAAGCTGACGAACGTGTACAGCCCCATGGACTTCAGATTCAAGTGCCGCTGCTCGACGAAGTACTTCGGCATCCACTGCATGCAGAAATACACGAAATACATGTAGCAGAAGGTCCCGATGATGGTGCCCCAGATCACCGGGCTGGCCATGATGTGGCCGAAGGAGACCGCCGGCCGGGCCGCCGTCTTGCCGGGTTGCGCCGCGGCGCGGTCGTCGTCGCGGATCAGGCTCATCCACGGAACCAGCCACAGCAGGCTGCCCAACCCCAGGGCTATGAACATGGTGCGCCAATTGTAGGCCGCGATCAGCCAGGCCGCCAGCAGCGTGCCGATGGCCGGGCCCAGCTTGGTGCCGGTCATGTACACGCCCACCGCCAGCCCGCGCTGCTTTTCCGCGAAGTGAAAGCGGATCCAGCGCATGGCTGCCGGGGTGAGCACCGATTCGGCCACGCCCAGCAGGAACAGCAGCCCGAAGACCTGCCAGAAGGAGACCGCCAGCGCGATGGCCGACGAGATGACGCTCCAGAACAGGAAGCCGACGGCGAAGGGATACTTCACGCCCCAGCGGTCCACCAGCCAGCCAGCCGGGATTTGCAGAAACGCGTAGGACCAGAAGAAGGCCGAGTTTAAGGTGCCCGCTCCTTGATCGGTGATGTGGAAGAACGCCTTGAAGTGTACATCCGCCAGGGCCACCGCCAGGTTCGAGCGGTACACATAAGCAATAATGGCGCCCAGGTTCAGCAGGCCGATGATGATCCAGGAGCGGAGCGCGGCGTGCTGCCCCGCGGGACTGGATACGTGCGTAGAACTGGCCATCGGTTCCTAAACATAACACAGTTCTCCACCCGCGGCCTCCCGATCCCCGGAACGCCGCCCGCGCATCCTGTTTTTCCCTGCCGCAATCTTCTCTTGCGTCCCCGCCGGTGTGCTGGAACAATAGGGTGGGAAAGGGCCTATGCGACTACGCGTGCTCGGTATCGTGCTGGCCGGCGGGAAAGGAACGCGCCTCTATCCATTGACCAAGGAGCGGGCCAAGCCGGCGGTTCCGTTCGGCGGTAAGTATCGCATCATCGATTTTGTCTTAAGCAATTTCATCAATTCCGGGATTTACTCGATCTACGTGCTCACGCAGTTCAAAAGCCAGTCCCTGTTGCAGCACCTGGCGGAAGGGTGGCAGTTCGGCGCCTTGATGAGGAATCAGTTCATCATCCCGGTGCCCGCGCAGATGCGCTCGGCGGGGGAAACCTGGTATCAGGGCACGGCCGACGCGATCTATCAGAATATCAATCTGGTGGAGCAGGCCAATCCTCACCTGGTGGCTATTTTCGGCGGCGACCACATCTACCGCATGAATGTCAACAGCATGGTGGAGTTTCACGCGCAGACAAGCGCGGATGTCACCGTGGCCGCCATCCCCGTGGACCGGAAATATGCCGCGGAATTCGGCGTCGTCGAAACCGCCGCCGACGGCCAGATCCTGGCTTTCCACGAAAAGCGCGCCGACGCGCCCACCATTCCCGGCGACCCCGGCCGCGTCTACGCCTCCATGGGCAATTACGTGTTCACCACCCGCATCCTCCTGGATGTGCTGGGAGCGGATGCCGCCGACGAACACAGCTCCCACGACTTCGGCCGCGACATTCTGCCGAGGATGGTGGGCCGCTCTCGCATGTACGCCTACGATTTTCAGAGCAACCGCATCCCCGGAGAAGCCGCCGCCGGCGCTGCCTACTGGCGGGATGTGGGAACCATCGACGCGTACTACGAGGCCAACATGGATCTGCGCTCGGTTTCCCCGGCCCTCAACCTCTACAACCGGGAGTGGCCGCTGCGCACCGCCAGCTACCCCGAGCCACCCGCCAAGTTCACCTTCGACGACGAGAACCGGCGCGGCCAGGCCATCGATTCCATCGTTTCCGGGGGCTGCATCCTCTCCGGCGGGGTGGTGCGCAATTCGGTGCTGGCGCGCGGCGTGCGCGTGCATGCCGGCGCCCTGGTTGAGGATTCCATCATCCTGGACAACTGCGATATCGGGCGACGGGCCAAAATCCGCCGCGCCATTCTGGACAAGAACGTGTGCGTCGCGGAAGATGCCTGCATCGGCTACGACGGCGAGCGTGACGCGCAGTTCTACCACGTCACCGAAAGCGGCATCGTGGTGGTGGAGGGCGAGCGGTCGGCGGTCGATATTTCCTCTCTGGTCATCTGATGCAGCCGCTCCGCTGAGCCCGCGCCGGATCTGGGATGGAACAGCGCGTCTTTCTGTGGATCAGCCAGAACGGCTACCCGGCAATCTTCTCCCTGCTGGTACTGGGGATCGTCGGCCTGCCGGTGCCCGATGAAACTCTGCTGACCTTCACCGGCTATCTGATTTACCGCGGCCATCTGCACCCCGGATGGGCCTTCCTGGCGGCTTTCGGCGGCAGCGCGTGCGGCATCACCGTCAGCTATACGCTGGGCCGCACCTTCGGCATCGCCCTGATTCATCGCTACGGCCGCTACCTGCACCTGGACGAGGCGCGCATCCAGCAGGCGCACAACTGGTTCGAACGTGCCGGCCGATGGGCCCTGACCTTCGGCTATTTCATTCCCGGCGTGCGCCACTTCACCGCGTATGCCGCGGGCATGTCGGACCTGGAGCCGCATTGGTTCGCCCTGTTCGCCTACAGCGGAGCTCTTGTGTGGGCCACTACCTTCCTGAGCCTGGGCTACTTCCTGGGGGAGCAATGGGAGACCGTGGTGCGACAACTGCACCGGCACGTCCTGCGCGCCACCGCGGCGGCCGCGGTGCTTATCCTGCTGTACTGGGTGTGGCGGCGCTGGAGGGGCAGGCGTAGCTGATGGCCAAGCCCGCGGCCACCACCACCACGCAGCCGATCACGTTGTACCAGAGGAACGAGATGCCGGTGAAGCAGAACGCCGCGAAGATGGCCGCCTCGCCCGCCAGCATGCCCCAGAAGGCCCCGTGGCCGTTCACCTGGCGGAAGAAGAAGGCCAGCACGAACACGCCCAGCAGAGAGCCGTAAAACAGCGAGCCCAGCAGGTTCACCGCCTCGATGAGCGATCCCAGGTTCTTCCCGTAGCCGGCAAAGACCACCGCGTACGCGCCCCAGAATGCCGTCGCCAGCCGCGAAGCCCACAGGTAATGCCGGTCGCTTCCGGACCTCTTGACGTGCCGCCGGTAAATATCCACCACCGTGACCGTGGCGAGCGAGTTGATCTCGCCCGAACTCGAAGACATCGCCGCCGCGAAGATCACCGCAATCACCAGGCCCACGATTCCGGGCGGCAGATAGTGCGTCACGAAGGAGAGGAAGATGTAGTTGGTGTCTTTAAAGCCGTTTTGACCCGTCACCCGATCCACCAGGCGGGAGCCCTGCTCGCGGGCCGCATCCAGTTCGCGCTGGGACTGCCGGAAGGCCGCCACGCTCTGCCGTTCCAGGTCCGGGTCGTGCCGGTGGCGCGCCTCCACCAGCGCGAACGCGGCCTGGCGGCGCTGCTGGTATGCCTGCCGGTAGCGCCCCAGGATGGGCTGATATTGGCCCTGGAGCGCGGGCTGCTGCAGGCGGCTGAGCTCGGCCTGCTGGAAGAGCATGGGCGGCATCTCGAACAGGTAGAACACGAAGACCATGGCGCCGATGAAGAGGATGAAGAACTGCATCGGGATTTTGGCCATGGCCGTGAACAGCAGGCTCAGCCGGCTCTGCGCGATGGACCGGCCGGTCAGGTAGCGCTGCACCTGCGACTGGTCGCAGCCGAAATAAGAGAGCGCCAGGAACATGCCGCCGATCAGGCCGCTCCAGAGGTTGTACCGGTTGTCCCAATCGAAGCTCAAATCCACCGCGTTCAGCCGCCCGGCGAAACCCGCCAGGTGCATCGCGTCCAGCGGCGAAACCTGGTCGGGCAGCAGCACGAAGATCGTGCACAGCGCCACCAGCAGCCCGAAGAAGATGATCAGCATCTGTTGCACATCGGTCCAGGTCACCGCGCGGATACCGCCCATCACCGTATACAGCACTACCGTGCAGCCCACGATGACGGTGGTAGCCGTATCATGCCAGCCCAGAATCACGGAGAGCACGATAGCCGGCGCGTATAGCGTCAACCCCACCGCCAGGCCGCGCTGGATCAGGAAGATGGCGCTGGCCAGCGCGCGGGTCTTGGCGTCGAAGCGATTCTCCAGATATTCGTAAGCGGTGTAAACCTTGGCACGGTGAAAGATGGGCACCGCCGTGGCGCACAGCACCACCATGGCCAGCGGCAGTCCGAAATAGAACTGCACGAAGCGCATGCCATCCACGTAGGACTGGCCGGTAGTGGAGATGAACGTGACGGCGCTCGCCTGCGTGGCCATGATGGAGAGCGCCATGGCGTACCAGGGCATGCTTCGCCCCGCCAGCAGGTATTGGCTTACGGTGTTGCTGCCGCGGCTGCGATACAGGCCGTAAACAATGATGGACGTCAGAGAGCCGACCAGTACGACCCAGTCCAGCGGCCTCATGAAAAGACCCGCATGAACACGTAGAAGGCGAGAATCAGCAAGACCAGGTAGACCGCCACGGCGATGTAGACGCGCCGCCAAGCGCCCAGGAAAGGAGGCGGCTCGTCCGGAACCTCTCCTCGTTCGGCGCGCATATCGTGGAGTGTATCACGCGGCCCTTCGGGGGCCGGCCTGTCCGGGCTCCTCACGCCGCCAGTTCCCCGCGCAACACCGTCACCGCCTGGCCGCCCAGGCACACGCGGCCGCCCGCCAGGCGCACCCGTACCACACCACCGCGGGCCGAGGCCTGGTAGGCCGTGAACTCGCTCTTGCCCAGACGCCGGCTCCAGAAAGGCGCCAGGCAGCAGTGCGCCGACCCGGTGACCGGGTCTTCATCGATGCCCGAGCCGGGGGCGAAGAAGCGCGAGAGGAAATCGTATTCCGGAACGTCCGATGGGCTGGTGACGATCACGCCGCGCACCGTCAGGCGGCGCAGCAGCGCGAAATCCGGCTCGAGCGCACGCAGTTCTTCCGGCGAGCCCAGTTCCACCAGGTAGTCGTACTCATTGCGTCCCACGTAGCGAGGCTCGGCGCCCAGCGCCCTGGCCAGATCGGCGGGCGCTTCGGCCGGCTCCTCGAGCTTGGCTGGAAAGTCCATCTCGATCCACGCCCCCCGGCGGTCGGCCCGCAGCAGCCCGCTGAGCGTATAAAACCGCGCCTGGGCCCCCGGCTTCAGATAGCCCTCCTCCCACAGCACGTGGGCGCTGGCCAGTGTGGCGTGCCCGCACAGCGCCACTTCCACGGACGGAGTCAACCAGCGCAGGTGATATCCGTCTTCCCGGGGCGCCAGAAATGCGGTCTCCGAGAGATTCATCTCCCGTGCCACGTCCCGCATCCACCCTTCGTCCGCCGCCTGGTCCAGCACGCACACCGCCGCCGGATTGCCGCGGAACGGACGGTCCGTGAAGGCATCCACCTGGACAATCGGAATCGCGCGCTTCATTTTTCTATGTTACCCGACGCGCGCGGATGGGCCTCACGCCTGGCGAAAGGCGAACGAATACAGTTCCGCGGCCCGCAGATGGAAGCGCAGGCACACGGGCTTGCCCGTCAGGCTGCCGGGCCCGCGCCCACCCGGCCAGGCGATGGTCTGCCGCAGCGCATCGCCACGGAACGGCTCGGACTGCTCGAAGCGCTCGATGGGGCGGCCGGCGGCGTCCGTGAGCGTAACCGCGATACTGCCGCCCGGGTGGGTGCGCGCGTTCAACTCCAGCCGGTCGCCGGAAAACACCACCGGCACCGTGGTCAGAGTGCCGCCCTCCGCGCCGGCGTCCACCGACACGAAGCGGTCCAGCTTCCACTTGGCCAGCCCGATGCTCCCGGTGTAGCGCGTGCCGCGGCCGGTGCCTTCCCGGCGATAGAGGCACGGGGTCCCGTGCGTGTAGTTGGCGCCGCCGTAGTACAGCCAGATCTCGTCGCCCACCCGCAGCGCGCGCGATTGCGTCACGAAAATCCCGCAGTCCCACTCGCCGATCGTGCCCCGCGGCACGCACGGGGTGCGGAACGGCCGCTGCCAATTCATGAGGTCCCGGCTCACCGCCAGTTGCAGCTCGAAGGGTCCTTCCTGGTTGCCGTAGCGGGCGTTGTTGTTGATGGTGAATACCCAGGCGAAGCCCAGGGTGCAACTCTCCGACGGGTAGAAACCCATCCCGTAGAACTCGGTGCGCATCAGCGCCGCGTCGTCCGGCCGGTCCAGAATGGGCCGCACTTCCTCGATGCGCGCCAGTGACCCGGCGTCATCTTCGAGATCCGGATACAGCGACAGCACCGGCTGGGTCCAATTCTCGAAGTCCGTGCTGGTGATGGTGTGGAAGACGCGCCGCCGGTGCCCGCGGATCTCCATACCGATCTTAGCCAGGGCCACGTACTGCCGCCGCTGTTCGTCGAAATACCCGGTAATCACGTCCGCCCCCGGGCAGATCGGCAGCCGGCTGTACGGCGCCCAATGAATACCGTCCGCGGAAATCATGGTGTGGTATCCGCGCGCCGCCGCAGGCAGATGCCGGTAGCAGATCATTTTGTAGCGCTTGCCGGGGTCGGGGTCCTGCTCGTCGGGGATCACGCTGGCCAGGTGGGTAGCCGCCAGAATCGCGTTGTGCCTGCCGCCGTGCAGAGCCGGGATGGTTCCCACCAGCGGCTTCTCCCAGTGGATCCCATCGCTGCTGGTCGCGTAGAGCGTGGGGTTGTCCGAGGAAGGGCCCTCGGCGCTCGGCAGGTAGTAGTTGGGCGCCTCGCCCAGATACCACATCTTGAATCGCCGCTCGCGGCGGTCGTAGATCACGTTACCGTAGATCTCCAGGCGCCAGCCCTCCCAGGGGCGGTCGGCCTTGACCAGCGGGTTGAGCGGATGTTTTCCCGCGGGATGCAGCGTGAAAGAAATCCCGGCCGTCTCGCGCACCAGCACCCGGTCGGCGAACAACTGCGCCCGTGTGCCCACGTCGAACGGGCTGGGCGAGCGATAGGCCGTGGCGCCCGCTTCCGGCGCCGGCATGGCCGCGGGCGCGGCCCCGGCCGCCCCCAGCAGCTTCGTAAACGTGCGCCGCTTCATCGGGACGCCTGCTTCCGCCGGAAACGGCCCAGGTATCGCTCCACCTCAACGAGCGGCACCACGTCGGCCAGGTCGATGTCGATATCCAGCAGGTTTACCTCGTGCATGATTTCGCAGCGCTCCCCCACCGCCTCCCGCGGCACGATCACCCGAAAACTGTCGGTGGCATCGCGGCAGGTGGCGTACACGCAATGGCTGGTGCTGACCCCAGTTACGATCAGCGTGTCCACGCCCAGGCCCGCCAGCGTGTCGTGCAGATTGGTGCCCTTGAAGGCCGAGGCGTAGCGCTTGGTCAGGATACGCTCACCGGGCCGCCGCTTCAGGCGCGGATCCAGTTCGAACCAGCGCTCCTCGCCCGGCTTCACCTCGAATTTCAGCTTCCGGTCGTGGGGCGAGGGCGGCATCGCCGGGTCCCAGTCCCAGGTGGTGAAGATGATGGGGATCCGGGCTGCCCGCGCCGCTTTGAGCAGCCGGCAGGCAGCTTCCACCACGGAGTCCACGTCGCTGCCCTGGCTCTGGCTGCGCGGGTCGGTCCACCACAGCGCCAGGTCGATCACGATCATCGCCGGACGCTTGCCGAAGCCCACGCGTCCGCCCCAGTTTCGCTTCCGGTACCCCTCCCGCAAGGCCTCCAGGTGGGCCTTGAGCGGCGCCCGCAATTCATCCGGCAGCCGCAGGTCGGCTGAGCCGAACCGCGGCGCCTCCGTCTTCCGTTTGTTCGCCATGGGTGTAGTGCGCTCCTGTTGATTGTAAGCGCAGGCGCGCCGCGCGGCGGCGCAGACCTATACGCCTTTGGCGATGTCCCGGTGGTTTACCTTGGCTTTGAAGCCGGCTTGCGTCAGACGTTTGCGGATCTCATCGGCGATCATCACCGAGCGATGGTGTCCCCCCGTGCACCCAAAGGCGATGGTCAGGTAGCTCTTCCCCTCGCGAATGTAGTGCGGCAGCAGGTAGATCAGCAGGTCCGAGATCCTTCCGATGAACTCTACTGTCTGCGGAAACGAACGGATGTACTTGGCGACCGAGGGGTGCCGCCCGGTGAGCTGCTTGAAGCGCGGAATGTAGTTCGGGTTCGGCAGAAAGCGCACGTCGAAAACCAGGTCGCTGTCCGCCGGCACCCCGTGGCGGTATCCGAAGCTGGTCACGTACACCAGGATCTTGGACTCCTCGGGCTGCTCCTGGAACTGCGCGCGGATGTGGTCCCGCAGTTCGTGAACCGTGAACTTGGAAGTGTTGATGATCAGGTCCGCCATGGCCCGGATGGGGGCCAGTTGCCGGCGTTCCTGCTGGATGCTCTTGATGATGGAGCGGTCCGCGCCCAGCGGGTGCGGACGCCGGGTTTCGCTGAAGCGCCGCACGATGGTCTCGTCGTCCGCCTCCAGGAAGACCAGGCGGGTCTGGAGCCCGTGGCGGATGTGCCCGTAGACTTCCGGCAGGCGCTGCAGGCTCTTGCCCTCGCGCACATCCACCACCAGCGCGGCGCGGCGCACGGAAGCCGAGTCCCGCGTGAGTTCGGCGAACTTCGGAATCAGGTCTACCGGCAGATTATCGACGGAGTAATACCCCAGGTCCTCCAGGTTTTTGAGCACCGTGCCTTTGCCGGAGCCGCTCAACCCGGTAATCATCACCAGTTCGGCGGGACGCTCCGCACTGCCGCGTCCAGGCTGCGCCGCGCTTTTCTGGGGCATTCTCTGCGGAAATCAGGCCTCGACCAGGTCGAAGTGGCCGTCCCGGCGCCGTACCAGCACGGAGACGCGGTCGGTTTCCGAGTCGCGGTAGACCAAGTAGTCCCGGTCCTTCTCCATCTCCATCAGGGCCTCATCGAGCGTCATGGGCTTGCGCTTCTGGTGATGGTTGACGCGGAAGATCCGCCGTTCCAGCTCCGTCTCGATTTCCTTCTCGGCGGCGGCCGGCGCGTCCGGAACCTCGCTGGTTTTGCGGGACACGCGCTTGGTATCCCGCCACTTGGTGCGGACTTTGAGCGCCTGTTTCTCCAGCTTATCCACGGCGGCATGGAGCGCCGTGTACAGATCCGGGCTGGAGCCAATCCCAACCAGGGGGTGGTTGCGATAATTCACCGTGATTTCCGCGCAGTGCAGATGCCGCTCCTGCGACACAATCACGTGAGCTTCCCGCTCCTCCTTTCCATCAAGCAACTTGCCGACCTTGGCAACCTGTACCTCGATCTTCTTGAGCTGGGCCGGTGCCAGCACCACTTGCCTGCCTGTGTAGATGAGTCTCATCCGTCCCTCCGTCTTTCTCAAGACTTTCCAGATGCGAACAGGCGCGTCAGTTGCGCACGCGCCTCTGGTGTGTGGATGGAATCTTCATGTCTTCCCGATACTTCGCTACCGTGCGGCGGGTGACGTCGATCCCCTCCGCCTGCAATCGCTGGGTGATCTGCTCATCGGTCAGGGGGTGGGCACTGTCCTCCTCCTCAATCATCTTTTTCACTCTGCGCTTCAGCAAGAGCAGCGGCGTCCCGCTGCCGGACGGACCTTGCACCGCTTCCGAGAAGAAGAATCGCAATTCGAAGACGCCTTGCGGGGTGTGGACGTACTTGTTGGCCACCGCGCGGCTCACCGTCGAGGGATGCACGCCGATCTCTTCCGCGACTTCCTTGATCATCATGGGCTTCAGATGCTCGATGCCGTGGGTCAGGAAGGAGTGCTGGCGGCGTACGATGGTCTGGCAGACTTTCAGGATGGTCTGCTTGCGCTGCTCGATGTTCTTCATCAACTGGATGGCCGAGGTGTAGCGTTCCCGCACGTAGTCCCGGACTTCCTTGGTGGCCCCGTTGTCCCGGTCCAGCATGCGCCGGTATTGCGCGTTCAGCCGCAGTTGCGGAATATCGTCGTCGTTGGTCTGAATGATGAAATCGTCGCCGTCCTTGAGGAAAAATACATCCGGTTCCACCACCCGGGCGCCCGCTCCCGAGTAGCGCAGACCTGGCCGGGGGTTCAGGTGCCGGATCACCCGGACGGCGATCTCCACGTGCTCCATGGGCCGGCCCAGCGCTTTGGCCAGTTCCTTGTACTGCCGGTTTTCCAGCAGGCGCAGGTGATCGCTGACGATCTGCCAGGCCACCCCGCCCTTTCCGTTCATGCTCTCCAGTTGCAGCAGCAGGCACTCGCGCGGGTTTCGGGCGCCCACGCCCGCGGGATCGAGCGACTGGACCGCTTTCAGGGCCTCCTCGATCTCCTCCACGGTGTGCTCGCCGGCCGTGGCGATCTCCTCGATGGAGGCCGAAACATACCCATCCTCATCCAGGTTGCCGATGATGCACTCGGCTGCGTCGCGCAGATTGTCGGAAAGCAGCGTAACGCTCAACTGCGAGCGCAGGTGGTCCGCCAGCGTGACGGGCGCCGACAGGAACGTCTCGAAGGACGGCTTTTCCACGGATTCCGCGGCCGGGCTCTTGTAGCCCGGGTCCAGGTAATCGTCGAAAAAGCTGCCGAAGTCGATCTCATCGAACGGGTCGGTGGCCGGCGCCGGCTCGATCGTCTCCGCCGTTCCGGGCGCGTCCGCCACGCCCTCCGGGGCGGCGGGCGTTTCGGGGATTTCGGGCACCGGTTCCGGGCCGAGCGTCACTTCCGCGGTGCCGTTGAGGGTGGTATCTCCCAGGCCGGCTTCCAGGATCTGGTGGTCCGCCGGCAGGGGCTCCCGCTCCGCCTCCAGCAGGGGGCGCAATTCCTCCGGGCTGACCTCCTCGCCGGCTTCGTCAGTGGCTTCCTCCAGGACCGGATTCTTCACGATCTCCTGGTTGATCATCTCCTTCAGCTCCAGCCTGTTGAGCTGAAGAACGGTGACCATCTGGACCAGGCCCGGAGTTAGGATCTGCTTTTGCGCGACCCGTAACTGTAGCCTTGGCGAAAGCAGACTCATCTCTTCCCTATCATATCACCGGGGGTGCGCCGGCCCCCGCAGGAGAGTACCGTACGGCGCGGCACAGTCGCAGCGGACCGGCGCCCGCCAATGCCCCATCGGATGGGGTTCCCCCGCTATGGCGCGCGGAAGGTGGTCCAGGGACGCGCGGGCATATCCCGCAGCACTTCCTTCTGCCAGGCGAACTCGGGGTGCTTCCGCAGGTGCTCGGCGGCGTGGAAGCTGATGCCGCAGGCATGGCCCAGCGCCGCGGTCAGGCTCATGCGCTCCGCCATCGCGGCGTCGGCCACCTTGGATTGCACGGCGCCCGCCACCCCGTAGGGCGGCTGCCAGGACGGCGAACCGCGCGGCGAGAGATCGATGTGCCCGCACAACGTCCGCTCGTCAGGCTCGTTTTGCCGGTCGAAGGTGTCGTAGTGGTCCGCCAGGAAGTGCTGCCCCGCCGGCACGTCGATTTTGCCTTTGTTCTCTTCCATCAACTGCTGCCAGCGCACCCGCCGCGCGTTGGGGCTCTGGCCCATGTCCGCCAGGTCGAAGTCGGTCTCCTCCTTGGCCAGTTTCGGATTGATGGGAAAGTTCGATCCCACGAAATAGCCGTCCCTGGTGCGATCGAGAGTGACGTTCTTCAACCCCAGTTCCAGGCTGGCGATCTCGTTAGTTTTTCGGTCCGCCACCAGCCAATCGTTGGCGTAGCCCCCGTTGTTACCCTCCTTCATGAGGCGCGCGAAATCGTCGATGGACTGCGCGTACTGCATGGCCTTCCGCGCCCGCACGAACTCCGGAATCCCGTTCGAGTCCCAGCCGCTGAACCGGCTGATGGTGGTTTCCGTAATCAGGATGCCGGCGTCGTTCATGCCGAAGTCGTCCCCGCTGTGGATGAGCCCCGGCATGCCGTCCATCAGGATGCGGTGCCCCCTGGCCGGCGTCATGTCGAAGATGATGTTCCAGCGCTCGCCCGAGGAATAGCTGGTCCAGGCGTTGTGGCCGATCACCACCCGCCCGTCCCTGGTGTAGCGGCCCGTGGCCACGAACGCGCTGCAATGTTCCGCTACCGTAGCCGTGGAGGGCGCCGCCTCCCGGTGCTGCTTGTCGTACCACTTGTCGTAGTAAGGCAGCTCCAGCCAGGCATTGAGCGCCACCACGTCCCACAGGTCCACCTTTGCTCCGCGGGCCGCCGCTCCGTCGCGGATGCCTTGCAGTTCCTCCCGGTACTCCGCCTCGATGTGCGGCCACAGCACATTCTCGGCCGTATCCCGGAAGAACTGCCAGTCCTTGTGTTCGTCGTGCGTCATCTCGAGCGACAGCGCCTTCAGGTTGTCCTGGATTTCCGGCGCCAGGAGGTACCCGTGCTGGTAACCCAGTTCCGCGGGCGTGCCTTCCAGGTGCACGAAAATCCAGCCGTTTTCAGCCGGATGCCGGAACGCATGCCGCAGCCGGGAGTCCGTTTGCGGCTCGCGGGAGACCAGCGCAAAGGCCGCACCCAGAAGTAGCAGGGCGGCGACGACGGTGGAGCGGTGCATCCCGCTATTATAGTAATTGCCGATACTTACATGGCGGATACCACGCAGTTGCGCAAGCTGACTGCCCACGTCAAAGCCGCGGGTTGAGCGTCCAAGCTGAGTCCAAAGGTTTTGGACCAGGTTTTGGCGGCCATGCCGCGCGTGGCGAATGCGAACATTCTGGTAGGGTTTGAGACCTCCGACGATGCCGGGGTTTACAAGCTCACGCCGGAGTGTGCCCTGGTGCAGACGGTGGACTTTTTCACCCCTATCGTGGACGATCCGTACACCTTCGGCGCCATTGCCGCCGCCAACGCGCTGAGCGACGTGTATGCCATGGGCGGCCGCCCCCTGACGGCGCTCTCCATCCTGGCCTGGCCCGCCAGCGGTGATGCGGGCGACCTGCAGCAGATCCTGCGGGGCGGCGCGGACAAACTGCACGAGGCCGCCTGCGCCCTGGTGGGCGGGCACAGCGTGAGCGATCCCGAGATCAAGTTTGGCTACGCCATCACCGGCCTGGTCCACCCGGAGCGCGTCAAGCCCAACGCCGGCGCCCGGCCCGGAGACGCGCTGGTGCTCACCAAGCCCCTGGGCACCGGCGTGATTGCCACCGCGCTCAAGCGCGGCATCGCCGCAGACACCCACGTGGAGGCCTCGGTCGCCTCCATGCTCACCCTGAACCGCGAAGCCTGCGAGCGGATGCTCGAGCGGGACACCCATGGGTGCACCGATGTCACCGGCTTCGGCTTGATCGGCCATGCCCGCGAGATGGCCCTGGCCAGCGGCATCACCCTGGAAATCGAAGTCCGCTGTGTGCGCTTCCTGCCCGGCGCGGTCGAATACGCGCGCCAGGGGGCACTGCCCGGTGGCCTGCGCAACAACCGCGAGTTCGCTTCCTGCGCTGTCGAGACGCGCGCCGGAATGCCGCCGGAAATCGAATCCCTGCTCTACGATCCGCAAACCTCGGGAGGGCTGCTCATTTCGCTGCCCGAAGCGGACGCGGCTTCGCTGGAGCGCGTGCTGCCCGGAGCCTGCCGCCTGGGCCGGGTCCTCGATCGGCAGGAAAAACCCATATGCCTGATCTAAGCCATAACCCCATCATCGTTGCTCTGGATGTCGAATCGGCCGCGGAAGCCCGCGCGCTCGTGGCCCGCCTCGGCAGCCAAGTCAATTTTTACAAGGTCGGCATGGAACTCTATGCCGCCGCCGGTATGGAATTTGTCCGCGAACTGCTGGGGCAGGGAAAAGACGTCTTCCTCGATATGAAGTTTTACGATATCGGCGAGACCGTCAAGCGCGCCGTGGCCCAGGTGGCGCGCAGCGGCGTGCGCTTCCTCACCGTGCACGGCAGCGGCGCGGTAATGCGCGCCGCCGTCGAAGGCCGCGGCGGCTCCTCCCTCCGGCTGCTGGCCGTCACCGTGCTCACCAGCTTCGATCAGCAGGATCTGGCGGATCTGGGCTATCCCTGCGCGGTCTCCGACCTGGTTGCCCTGCGCGTCCGCAAGGCCATGGATGCCGGCATCGACGGGATCGTGGCCTCTCCGCTGGAAGCCGCTGCCATCCGCCAGCTCGCCGGGCCCCACGCCATCCTGGTGACGCCGGGAGTGCGCTCGGCGGGCTCCGCGAAAGGCGACCAGAAGCGCGTCGCCACCCCCGCCGAAGCCATGCGCGATGGCGCGGACTACCTGGTGATCGGCCGCCAGATCACCCGCGCCGCCGACCCCGCCGCGGAAGCCGCCCGGGTGCTCGAAGAAATCGCCGCCGCCGTCGCATGAAGATCACCGCCGTAAGAGTCCACACCCTGCGGGCCGCGCTCGAGCGCCCCTTCGCCTTCTCCCAGTGGCGCTTCACGCGCCGCGAGACCACCCTGGTCGAGGTCTCGACCGATGCCGGTTTCGAAGGATGGGGCGAGGCCTACGGCCCCTCGGCTCCCATTGCCGCGGCCGTCGGCGAGTTCTTCAGCCCTTTAGTGGTGGGGCGCGATCCCCGCGACACCGAGGCCCTCTGGGACTTCCTCTACGCCCGCAGCATCGACTATGGCCAGAAAGGCACCCTGCTGGCCGCCATCAGCGCCCTGGACATCGCCTTCTGGGACATCAAGGCGCGCGCCGCCGGCGTGCCGCTGTACCGCCTGCTGGGCGGCGCGCCAACCGAAAAAATCCCCTGCTACGCCACCGGCTTTTATTACTCCGAGGATTACGAGCGCGCCTTCCGCCAGGAGGCCGCCCGCTACCTGGAACTGGGTTTCGACGCGGTGAAGATGAAGGTGGGATATGGCCTGGAACGCGATGTAGGCCTCGTGCGCCTGGTGCGCGAAGCCGTCGGCCCGCGCGTCCGCCTGATGATGGACGCCAACCACGCTTATGACCCGGTGACCGCCATCGCGCTGGGCCGCCGCGTGGAGCCGTTGGAAATCGGATGGTTTGAAGAACCCGTCTCACCGCTCGATGTGGAAGGCTACCTGGAAGTGAAGCGGAACCTCGCGATCCCGCTCGCCGGCGGCGAGTGTGAGTACACCCGCTTCGGGTTCGAGCCCCTGCTGCGCCGCCGCGCGCTCGACTACGCCCAGCCGGATCTGTGCTCCTGCGGAGGGATCAGCGAGGGAATGAAGATCGCCGTGCTGGCCTCGGTCTATAACATCCACGTCACCCCGCACGCCTGGGGCTCCGCCGTGGGGCAGACCGCGGCGCTGCACTTCTACGCCGCCCGCCCGCGCCAGCCTTTCACGACCACGCCGGAACTGCGCCTCATCGAGTGCGATCAGACCGAGAACCCCTTCCGCACCCGCATCGTAACCAATCCTATCCGCTTCCAGAACGGCTGCTGGCACCTGCCCGAAGGGCCCGGCCTGGGCATTCAGATCGACCGGCAAGCCCTGGCCGGCTTTGAGTGAAACCGAGCCGCGACCACAGGGAGCGGCGCTTTTCGGCTCACCCCGCGGCAGCCCGAATGAACTCTACGACGGACTCCAGAGAGGCGCCCGGCTGGAACACCGCCGCCACACCCCGGCGTTTCAGCTCCGCGGCATCCTCGTCGGGGATGATGCCTCCGACCACCAGCTTCACGTCCTCCATCTGGTTCTGGCGCAACAGGTCCAGCACGCGGGGAACGATGGTGTTGTGCGCTCCGGAAAGGATGGAGAGCCCGATCACCTGCACGTCTTCCTGCAGCGCCGCGTTGACGATCATCTCCGGCGTCTGGCGCAGCCCGGTATAGATTACCTCCATGCCCGCGTCACGCAAGGCTCGGGCGATCACCTTGGCGCCGCGGTCGTGGCCGTCCAGCCCCGGCTTGGCCACCAGTACTCGGATGCGTCGGTCCATGGTTTAGATGTGGCTCGTCTCCTGATAAGTGCCGAATACCGCCCGCAGGGCGTCGCAGATCTCCCCCAGCGTGGCGTAGGCCCGCACGGCTTCCAGAATGTGCGGCATGGTGTTCTCGGTGCCCTCGGCGGCGCGCTGCAACTCATCCAGTGCCCGCCGCACCCGCCCGGCATCCCGCCGCGCGCGCAGCGCCGCCAGTTTTCGTGTTTGCTGATCCTGCGCGCTCTGGTCGATTTGCAGCAGTTCGATGGGCTCGTCCGCCGCCTGGTAGGCGTTTACCCCCACGATCACTTTCTCGCCGCTCTCCACCGCGCGCTGGTATTGGTAGCTGGCGCTGGCGATCTCGCTCTGCGGGAACCCCTGCTCGATAGCCGGGATCATCCCGCCCATTTCGTCGATCCGCCGGATGTAGTCGCGCGCCGCGGCCTCCGAGTCGAGCGTCAGCCGCTCCAGAAAATAGCTGCCGCCCAGCGGGTCCGGCGCCGCCGTCACGTCCGTTTCGTAAGCCATCACCTGCTGCGTGCGCAGCGCGATGGTCACGGCGTGCTCGCCCGGCAGCGCGTAGGCCTCGTCCAGCGAATTCGTGTGCAGCGATTGTGTGCCGCCCAGCACCGCCGCCAGCGCCTGAATGGCGGTGCGCACCACGTTGTTGTACGGCTGCTGCCAGGTGAGCGAGCAGCCTGCCGTCTGCGAGTGGAAGCGCAGTTTCAGGCTGCGCTCGTTCTTCGCCCCGAAACGATCGCGCATCAGGTAGGCCCATAGCTTCCGGGCCGCGCGGTACTTGGCGATCTCTTCGAAGAAGTCGTTGTGGGCGTTGAAAAAGAAGCTCAGCCGCGGCGCGAATTCATCGATCGCGAGCCCCCGCTCCAGCGCCCATTCCACGTACTCCACGCCGTCCCGCAGGGTGAAGGCCAGTTCCTGCACCGCCGTCGATCCCGCTTCCCGGATGTGATAGCCGCTGATCGAGATGGGATTGAAGCGCGGCGTGTGGCGCGCGCCAAACTCGATCGTGTCCGTCACCAGCCGCATGGAAGGCCGCGGCGGAAAGATGTACTCCTTCTGCGCGATGTACTCCTTCAGAATGTCGTTCTGGATGGTCCCCGACAAGCGGCTCCACGCGACACCCTGCTGCTCGGCCACCGCCAGGTACATGGCCCACAGCACCGCCGCCGGCGAGTTGATGGTCATCGAGACGCTCACCTCGCCCAGCGGAATGCCGCGGAACAGGATCTCCATGTCTTCCAGGGAGCAGATGGCTACCCCGCACTTGCCCACCTCGCCCTCCGAAAACGGATGGTCGGAGTCGTAGCCCATCAGCGTGGGCAGGTCGAACGCCACCGAAAGCCCCGTCTGCCCCTGCTCCAGCAGGTAGTGATAGCGGCGGTTGGTTTCCTCCGGCGTGGCATAGCCGGAGAACTGGCGCATGGTCCACAGCCGCCCCTGGTACATGTCGCGGTGGATGCCGCGGGTGTAAGGAAACTCGCCCGGAGCCCCCAGGTCGCGGGCCGCATCCAGGTCCGCCAGGTCTTCGGACCCGTACACCGGTTGGACGGGAACGCCGCTGAGAGTGGTGAAAACACGGCTGGCGGCAGGCGCCTTGGGCATCTCTCTGATTCTAGCGCGATATACTTTTTTCTATATGCTCAGCCCCTTGATTTTCCGCGAGTATGACATACGGGGAATCGCGGACCAGCAACTCCTGGACGCCGGTGTGGAAGAACTTGGCAAAGGGGTCGGAACGTACTTGCGCCGCCAGGGGCAGCAGAAGATCAACCTGGGCCGCGACTGCCGCCTCAGCTCCGGGCGCCTGCGCGACGCGCTGCTGCGCGGCCTGCTGGCCGCCGGGTGCGACGTGACGGACCTGGGTGTCGTGCCGACACCGCTGCTCTATTACTCCGTGTTTCATCTCCAGGCCGGCGGCGCGGTGATGATCACCGGCAGCCACAATCCTCCGGAGTACAACGGATTCAAGGTGGTTTCCGGCGCCTCCACCATCTACGGCGAGCAGATTCAGGAGGTCCGCCGGATCATTGAGGGCGGGGAGTTCGCGCAGGGCCGGGGCGCCGCCCGCTGCTACGATATCGTCACCCCGTACGTGGAAGAGGTTGCCTCCCAGTTTGCTTTCCCGCGGCGCATCCGTGTGGTGGCTGACGCCGGCAACGGCACAGCCGGCCCCGTGATGCATCGCCTGTTCGAGAAGCTGAACTGCGAGCCCCTGGAGCTGTTCTTCGAGATGGATGGCCGTTTCCCCAACCACCATCCCGACCCCACTCTTCCCGAAAACCTGGAGCCGCTCGTCGCCGCCGTGGCGCGGCATGGCGCAGACCTGGGCCTGGCTTTCGACGGCGACGCCGACCGCATCGGCGCCATCGATGACCACGGCAACATCGTCTACGGCGACCAGTTGATGATCATCTATTCCCGCGAGATTCTCGGCCGCAAGCCCGGCGCCACCTTCATCGGAGAAGTGAAATGCTCGCAGGTGATGTACGATGACATCCGCGGCCGCGGCGGCAATCCCATCATGTGGCGCACCGGCCACTCGCTCATTAAGGCCAAAATGAAAGAGACCGGCGCCGAACTGGCCGGCGAAATGAGCGGCCACATGTTCTTCGCCGACCGCTACTACGGCTTCGACGACGCCCTCTACGCCGCCTGCCGCCTGATGGAAATCGTCTCCCGCTCCGGACGCCCGCTGTCCGCGCAACTGGCCGGCCTGCCTCACACCGTGGCCACCCCCGAGATCCGCGTCGATTGTCCCGACGAGATCAAGTTTGAAGTGGTCCGGCGCGTGACCGAACAGTTCCGCCAAACCCACGAAACCGTCACCGTGGATGGCGTCCGCGTGCTGTTTCCCGACGGCTGGGGACTGGTTCGCGCCTCCAACACGCAGCCCATCCTGGTGCTGCGCTTCGAGGCGGCCACGCCTGCCCGGCTGGACCAGTACCGCCGGCTAGTCGAAGAAGTGGTCAGCCAGGCCTGCGCTGTGGCCTCCGTTAAAATACCAGCTTCAAGCTGAACTGCAACTGCCGCATGGCCGTCCGCGTGTAACCGATCACGCCGAAGGTGCCCGTGCCGGGGATTGGCCGCCCCGAGGCGTCCAGCCGGTTGCTCCCCAGCGTGGTGTTCGGATCGCCCCAGTTGGGGTGGTTCGGAAAATTGAAGGCCTCGAACCGGAATTGCAGAAACCGGCTCTCGGTGAAGTTGAAGTTCTTCAGCGTGGAGAAGTCCCAGCCGATGAAGCCGGGACCGATCACGGTGTTGCGGCCTACGTTGCCGAACGTCCCCAGCGGCTCCAGTTGGAAGCCTCCGATATTGAACCACTCGCCCGGGCCGCGCTGCCCGCGGTCCAGGTTCACCGTCTGGCCGGTGGCGTTGGGCCGGTCTTCGCCCGCGCCGGTGTTGGCGCGGTCCGAGCCCGCGTACACGTTCAGGGGGAAGCCGCTCGACACGGTGAAGATGGAACTCAGCTCCCAGCCGCCGATCAGCGTGCTGGCGATGCCGTGATTCAGGAACTGCCGCCCCTTGCCGAACGGCACGTCGTAGAGCACCGACGTCACGAAGCGGTGCCGTGTGTCGAAAATCGAAAGCCCGCGCTCGCAGGTGGCCACGCAGTAGCTGTTCTGCGGAAACAGCGTATCCGTCCCGAGGGTGCGGATGCCGCTGCCGTTGTCGATCGACTTGGAAAAGGTATAGCCGGTGAGAAACGTCAGCCCGCTGCTCATGCGCCGCGTTACCTTGGCCGAGAGCGAGTGGTAGTTCGCGTCCGCCGCGTTGGCCACCTCCTGAATGCGCCCCAACTCCGGATAGGGCGAGCGGTCGGTCACTGAACCCGTCGGGGCCGGCAGCGCTTCGTTGAAGGCGTACATCCGTTCCAGCCGGTGGCTCTGCGAGCCGAGGTAACCCACCTCCAGCACCGTCGAGTTGCTGAGCTGCCGCTGGATGTTCAACTCGTACTGAATCATGTACGGCGTGCGGCGGTCGTATTTGTTGGCCAGCACGTAGGGCGTGGAAATGCACACCAGCGGCGGCGCCACACCGCACGGATTCGCCCCGCCCGAAAACGGATGGTCGAAGGTCAGGTCGTGGGTCTGCGTGTTGGCCTCCGAACGAATGCGGCCCGAGAGGTTCCGGCCCATGTCGAAGCGCGGGTTTCCCGTGTCCTGCAGGTAGAAGATGCCGGCCCCGGTGCGGATGGTCCACTTACCGCTCGGGCTCCAGGCGATCCCCAGCCGCGGCGCCCAGTTGGTCTTATCGTCCGCGATCAGCCGGTCGCCCATGCGTCCATCCCGCGCCACCTGAATCGCCGGGTTGAAGCGGATGCGCGTGTTCGCGTAAATGTCGCCCTGGCCGATGCGCACCAGCGTCGGATGGTGGCTCATGTCCGTGACGTTCGCCGTATGGTCGATGTACGGCACGTAGGCGTTCATGAGGCTGTCGCCTTTGTCGGCCCATGGCGGCGTGTATTCGTACCGCAGCCCTACGTCCACAGTCAGCGTGGGCCGCACCTTCCAGGTGTCGGCGACGAAATACGCCATGCTGGTGGCCCGGAACTGCGTGATGGCCAGCGCCGCGGCGTCTTCATCGCGCCACGTGTAACCCAACATATAGTCCGCGAAGCCATAGCCGGTGGCCTGGTTCTCGATGATGAACGAACCGCGCGCGAACTGGTTGCCGAGCTGGTTGTACCGGTCGCGCCGGATGTCGCCGCCGAATTTCATCGAGTGCTTGCCGTGCGTCCAGGAGAGACTGTCGCTCCATTCGAAGGTGTGGTTCCGGTTCTCGTAGGGACCTTCGGAATCGTCCCCGAAGCCTGAAAATCCCAGAATCGAGACCGCGGGAATCCCCCACGCCGCCGGTGGCGGATCGCTCAGGCCCGGGAGGTTCAGCTCCTTCACCACGTCCCGCTGAAAAGCGAGTTCGCGGCCGAAGCTGTTGAAGAAGTTGTTGTACCCGAAGCGGAACTCGTTCACCATGGCCGGGCTGAGCACCCGCGTGTTGTCGATCATCCACTGGCTCACCCGCGTCAGCAGGTTGGTGCCGTTCAGCTTCAGGGCCGGGGAAACGGCCTGCTCGCTGTCCCAGCTATAGCGGCCGAACCAGCTTGATTTGGCGCTTTCGACAAAGTCGATGCGTTGCGTGAACTGGTCCTTGTCCGTGGAGTTGTTGTCCAGCGCCAGGTAGTTCTGGCTCAGGCCCGCGCCGGAGATGTTTGGTGCCGGATAGAACTCCAGCAGCTTCTGCGCCGTGCCACTCAACCGCGCCTTGGGAATCAGGTTGCCGGCGAAGGGCGCGTTCGCCAGCGGATCGTTGATCGTCGTCTTGGGCAGCAGTTCCGAAAAATTCCCGTCCCGCATGGGCGCCGAAGGCAGGCTGTAAATACCCTGCGACTGGTTGCGCAGCCGGAACCCTTCGAAATTCGACATGAAGAACAGCCGGTCTTTGCCGTGGAACAGCTTGGGAATCTCCACCGGCCCGCCCAGCGTAAACCCGTACTGGTTCCACCTGAAAGGAGCCTTGGCGGGCACCTTGCTGGTAAAGCCGTAGGGCCGCGCGTCCAGCGCGCTGTTGCGCAGAAATTCGAACAGCGCCCCGTGATACTGGTTGGTGCCGCTCTTGGTCGAAACGTTGACCTGGCTCGCCTCGCGCCCGAATTCGGCCGAATACATGCCCGTCTGCACCTTGAACTCCTGCAGCGCGTCGATGGAGGGCAGGAAAATGTAGGTGTTGAAGTTGACGTCCGTGTTGTCGATCCCATCCAGCGTGAAATAGTTGAACTCGCGGCGCTGGCCGGAAACCGATATCTGTTGCTGTGAGCGATCTCCGCCCTGCCGCGAGCCCGCCTGTCCTCCGTTGGCGAAGGCCGTGGTCACGTTGGGACTGAGCGCCACCAGTTGCAGGAAGTTGCGGCCGTTCAGCGGCAGATCTACGATGCGCCGGTTTTCGATCACCGTGCCCACCGTGGCGTTCTCGGTCGTCAGCAGAGCGGCGCTGGCGGAAACTTCCACAGTCTCATTCACTTGGCCGACTTCCAGCGCAAAGTCGAGGCGCGCCGTCTGCTGCACCTGCAACTCGATGTTGCTTTGCGTGACGGTCTTGAAGCCGGGCTTCTCCACTCGCATCGTGTACGTGCCGGGCTGCATGGCGGGAAAGTCGTAGACCCCCGCTTCGTTGCTTACGGCCGTGCGGGTGGCGTTGGTCGCCTGATTTGTGGCCGTCACCGAGGCGCCGGAAACCACGGCGCCGGTCGCGTCCTTCACTTCTCCGGTGATCTCCCCGGAGGTCTGCGCAAACACGGGTATCCCCAGCAGGACGAGGAGTCCCGTTACCCAAATTCCTCGCATCCTACCCCCCTATCAAAATTTGGTGGGGAGAGGATATCAGGAAGCGGACGGACATGCAATCCCTGAATTGCCGTATTGTCGCAGCGGCCCAAATCGTGCTAGCGCCCCGCCGTCTAGCGCACCGCCCGGTACCAGCGCGCCAGGCGCTGCGGCGGCACCCCCAGGAAATACAGCCCCTGGATCACTGCCCAGCTTGCCAGCGTGCGCGCCAGTCCCCCGTTCCGCCAGCGCCGCGCCGAAACGTAGATCGGCTCGCGGAGCAGCGCCACGCGCCCAAATCTCCACAGCCGCCGCGCGAAGTCGTAATCTTCCAGGATGGGCCAGGGGCGAAAGCCGCCCAGCGCCTCGAACGCCGCGCGCCGGCAGAAGATGCCCGAGTCGCCGTAAAACACGCCCCACCTCCGCCGCCAGCGATTCACCAGCGTGAAGCAGGCCGCCGCGACGTCGCCGCCTTCGTAGCGAATGTCCAGATTGCCGCCCTGCACGGCCGGGTCGCGCAGGCTGTCGCGAATCGCCGCCAGCGCCGCGCCGCCCAGCCGCACGTCGGCGTGCAGAAACAGCAGCACGTCTCCGCGGCTCGCGCGCGCTCCCGCATTCATCTGCGCCGCCCGGCCACGCTCCGCCACCAGTACCAGCGCTCCCGCCCGCCGGGCCTCCCCGGCGGTGCCGTCCTCCGAGTGCCCGTCCACGACGATTACTTCCCCGGCCTTCAGCGCGCGCAGGTGCGCCACCAGCCCCGCGATCGTGCAGACTTCCTGGTAGGCCGGAATGATGACGGAAATGCCGGCGGCCACGTCAGTTGCGCGGCCCGATGCCTTCCGACCGCCCGGCCAGCGCCTTCACCACCGGGCCGCCGCACACCGCCACGCCGGTCTTCGCCAGCGCGTTCAGAAAATTGAACAGCAGCGCGTAAAAGACCTGCTCGGTGAGGGGCTGCTTGCCGGGCAGCCGGAACGTGGCCGGCAATTCTTTGGCGATGCTCATGCGCATGGCGTTCGGCTGCGGGCGCCCCGCGCGGTCCCGCTTGTTGGCTACGCTGATGGGCGTCTGCATCACGCTCCCCGTGCGCCCGTCCACGTAAAACTGGCACCGCGAAAACCAGCCCAGATTGGCGGGATCCGAGGCATCGAACAACAGCAGGGGGGACTGCCGGCCGGGAGCGCTCAGGTCGAGCGTCAGCGTGCGCTGGGAGTCTTTCAGCTTAGCCTCGAAACCCGCCTGTTTGGCGATATTCGAAACCAGTTCCGGCTCCAGCTCCAGAAAAATGAATTTATGTTGTCCCGCCTGCAACACTTGCATCTGACATTGATATTGTATCCGTTTATCCGCGCTCCGGCCCGCCATCCGCTACCCCGGGTCTTGCAGTATAATTTAGCGCAGCCGGGAACCAGGAAGAGAATTCCCGCTCAGGGGGAGAAAATATGCTTCGTTTTTCTGTCCGTTCGCTTTTTGCGGCGCTGGTATTCGTTGTGCTGCCCGCCGCCTTCTCGCAGACACCCACCGGAACCTTGCAGGGCACGGTCACGGACCAGTCGGGAGGCTCCGTCCCCGGCGCGGCCGTCACCGTCACGAACGAGACCACCAACGAACACCGGCAACTCCATACGGATTCGGCCGGCCGTTACGTGGTTCCTTTCCTGACGCCCGGCACCTACACGGTCACCGTAGAGGCCAAGGGCTTTCGGGTCGCCAAGGTGGAAGGCATCAAGGTGGACGTGGCGCAGAACCGTTCCGTGGGTTTTGCCCTCCAGGTGGGGCAGGTCACAGAGGCCGTGGAGGTGCAGGCTTCCGTCACGCCCCTCGATACCAACACGTCCACGCTCGGCCAGGTCATCGACCGGGCAAAAGTCGTTGACCTGCCGCTCAACGGCCGCAACCCCTTCAGCCTGGCGCAGCTCGTGCCCGGTGTGAACAACGTCGGCAACGCCTCCACGCCGCACATCGGCGGCTCCCGCAACGCCATCAATGAAGAGCAATTGGACGGCGTCAGCAATATCATGCCGGAAAACAACGTGGGCAACACGCTGGCGGCCTACACGCCCATCGTCGATTCCGTGCAGGAGTTCAGCGTCCAGACCAACACGCTTTCCGCGGAGTACGGCCGGTTTGGCGGCGGCGTCATCAACCTGGTCACCAAATCCGGATCCAACGAATGGCACGGCGGCGTGTTTGATTTCGAACGCAACGCCGTCTTGAACGCCAATGATTTCTTCGCCAACCGCGCCGGCAGGGCCAAGCCGGATTCGAGCGTCCATCAATACGGCGGCACCCTCGGCGGCCCCATCGATATCCCCGGCGTTTACGACGGCCACAACCGCTCCTTCTTCTTCTTCGGCTTCCAGGGGACCAATTCCAACGCCGCGGCGATTCAGACCGATACCGTTCCCCTGCCGGCCTTCCACAACGGCGATTTCTCGGGCCTGGGAACCACGATCTACGACCCGCTCACAGCCCATCAGGATCCCGCCACCGGCAATTACGTCCGCACGGCCTTTCCCGGCAACATGATTCCCGCCTCGCGCTTTGACCCGGTCGCGGTCAAGGCCATGGCGTATTTCCCGCAGCCCAACACCGGCGCACCCGGCGCGCAAACCAACAACTTCGTTGCCGTGGGCAGTACCGCCAGCAACAGCTATCAATGGGACAGCCGCATCGACCACAATCTCACCCAGAACTGGCACATGTTTTTCCGGCTCTCCCACAGTTGGAGTGACAACACGCCGTTGAACGACTACGGCAGCGTGGCCGCCACCAGCGGGGGAGGCCCGGGCCACGGGGGCGCGTGGAGCGCCTCCATGGACCACACCATCACCTTCAGCCCCACCCTGGTCGCCGACTTCCGCTACGGCTTCAGCCGATCCTACTCCTACCGCTCCTCGTTTGGCGCCGGTTTTCAGCCCACCTCGCTGGGGCTTCCGCAGGCGCTCCAGGACGTGGCCTCCCAGCGCGCGCTCCTGTTTCCGACCTTCGCGTTTTCGAACGGCGCCGTTCTCGGCAGCAGCGTTGGATACGTGGATCTGATCGAGAACCCCATGGCCCATAGCGCCACCGCCAGCCTCACCAAGATCACCAGTCATCACACCATCAAGTTCGGCGGCGAGTACCGCAAGCTGTTCCTCAACTTCCTCCAGTACGGCTTCCCGGACGGCCAGTTCAATTTCGATCAGACCTGGACCCAGCAGATCCTCAGCAATGCCAACGGCACGGGTTCCCCGTATGCCTCGTTTCTGTTGGGACTCGCCAATGCGGGCCAGATGACCCACGAACCCACTGCCGCCGACGCCAGCGCCTACATGGCGGCCTACATTCAGGACGACTGGCGAGTGACCCGCACCTTCACCTTGAACCTCGGTCTGCGCTGGGACGTGGACATCCCCCGCACCGAGCGCTACAACAAGCTGTCCTATTGGGATTCCAACCTCCCCTCGCCGTTGCAGGGCAAAGTGCCCGCTAATGCCTGCGCCTTCTGCGGCAATCTCGTCGGCCAGATGCTCTTCGTCGGCGGCACGGGGCAGTACGGCCGCCACCAGGGGCCGACTCAGTGGAAAGATTTCGGCCCGCGCATCGGCTTTGCCTGGAACGCCACGAACAAAACGGTGATCCGCTCCGGCTTCGGGATCTCCTACGCGCCTTCCGCGCTGCAAGCCGCCGGCACCTCCGGCTCCCCCGGCGAGCAGGGGTTCTCCACCAGCACCACCCTGCTGTCTACGGTAGACAACCAGCAGACCGTCCTGGCCTACCTGCACAATCCGTTTCCCTCCGGCTTCAACCTGCCGCAAGGCGCCGCCGGAGGCCCCGGAACGTATCTGGGCCTGGGCATCGGCGAATCCTTTTTCGATTCCTACCGCAACCCGTACTCCATGGAATGGAACTTCAACATCCAGCGCGAACTTCCCGGCGACATGACCTTGGAAGTCGGCTATCTGGGCAACCGGGGCCTCTTCCTGGTCAATGGCGATCCCGGCACGCCGTACTCGCAGTTGAACCCCGCCGACCTGGCGCTCGGCAATCAACTTCTCCAGAAAGTCCCCAATCCGTTCTACGGCCTGATCAGCGCGCCCGGTTCACCTCTCAGCCAGCCCACTATCACGTATAACTATCTGCTCCGCCCTTTCCCGCAGTACAACGGCGTGACCAGCTTCCGGAAACCGGGGGCCACTTCGGACTACAACGGCATGACCATTCGCCTGGATAAGCGTTTCTCCAAAGGCCTGACCTTCCTGGTGGCTTTCACCGGCAGCAAGACCATGGATAACTCGGCCGCGGCCGTCAGTTACCTGGGCCCGACCAGCCAGACGCGCGCCGACCAATACAACGGCCGCCTGGAATGGTCCCTTTCCCCGCAGGACGTGAACAAGCGCCTGGTGACCAGCTTCGTCTACGATTTGCCCTTCGGCAAAGGAAAGCGCTTCGCCAACTCCCTGCCGCGCGGCGCCAACCTGCTGGTCTCTGGCTGGCAGGCCAACGGCATTCTGACCTTCCAGGGGGGCACCCCGATCGTGCTCAGCGCGGCGCTCAACCAGACCAACATCTTCACTTCCAACCAGCGGCCGGATAACAACGGCCACAGCGCCGCTCTCGCCAACCCCACCATCGACCGCTGGTTCGACACCTCGGTGTTCTATCAGCCCCCGCCCTTCACCATCGGCAACACGTCGCGGTCGCTGCCGGACGTGCGCAATCCCGGCATCGCCGATGCCGACCTGTCGTTCTTCAAGAACAACTATTTCGGCAAGGAGAATCGCTACAACATGCAGTTCCGCGTGGAAATGTTCAACGCGCTCAACAATCCCCAGTGGGGCGGGCCGAACGTGAGTATCCAGGGAGGCAAGGCCTTCGGCACCATTACCTCGCTGGGAGTCGCCTCAAGGCAGATCCAACTGGCCGCCAAATTCAACTGGTGAGCCGGCGCCGAACGCTCCTCAATACGCCGCCCGGTACATCTCCAACAGATCCTCCCGCGAGCAAGCCCGCGGATTGAGCTGATGGCAGCCGTCCTGGACGGCCTTGTCCGCTAATGCGGGCAGTTGCTCCTCCCGCACGCCGAAGTCCCGCAGGCGCGGCGCGATGCCCACGATGCGATTCAACTCCCGCACGCGCTCCACCGCTTCGCCCCCGCCGAACTGCTCCACCAGGTCCGCCAGCCGGTCCGCCACCGCCGGCCGGTTGAATTCCAGGACGTGGGGCAGCAGCACGGCGTTGGCCGTGCCGTGGTGCATCCCGCAGTCCGAGGAGAGCGGATGCGCCAGCGAGTGCGTCGCCCCCAGGCCTTTCTGGAACGCGATGGCGCCCATGATGGACGCCATCATCATGCTCGTCCGCGCTTCCAGATCGTCCGGCCGGGCCATCACCCGCGGCAGGTTCTCCCAGGCCAGGCGCGCCCCCCGGATCCCCACCGCGTCGCAGATCGGATGATACCCCCGCGAAAGATAGGCCTCCACGTTGTGCGTGAAGGCGTCCATCCCGGTGCCCGCGGTGATGTGCGGCGGCAGCGCCAGCGTCAGTTCCGGGTCGGCGATGGCCAGGCTGGGAATCAGGTGCGGGCTGAAGATCACTGTCTTCCGGTTGGTGGCGGCCAGCGTGATCACCGTCGAGCGCGAGACCTCGCTGCCCGTCCCCGAAGTCGTCGCGATGGCCAGGTAGGGTGGCACGTTCGCCGTAATGCGCTCCGCGCCGTCCAGCAGATCGTCGTATTCGGCCAGCGGCAGCGCGTGCGTCACCTTGAGCCGGATGGCCTTGGCCGCATCCAGCGGTGAGCCGCCGCCCAGCCCCACAATCCCGTCGCAGCCGTTCTCGCCGTAGGCCGCCACGCCTTCCAGCACGTTCTGTTCGGTGGGGTTCGGCTCCACCCGGGAATACACCACCGCTCCGGGAGCCAGCGCCGCCACCTTCGCGAACACCGGGGTGCGTGCCAGGCCGGCATCGGTTACCAGCAGCGGCCTGCGGATGCCGCGCTTCTCGAGTTCGTCCGGCAGGCTCTCCACCGCGCCCGCGCCAAAAAGAATGCTGGTGGGAAAAGCAAACCTCGTGAGATTCCTCATAGCTCAGATCGATTCCAGGTACCGCTCCAGCTCCCAGTCCGTGACGGCCTTCTGGAACTGCCGCGTCTCCCATTCCCGCGTTCCCGCATAATGCTCCACGAACTCGTCGCCCAGCCACCGCCGCGCGAGCGCGCTCTTGCGAAACTGCCGCGTGGCCTCCTCCAAGGTGCGCGGCAGCGCCGGCGCGTTGCCGGCGTACGCGTTGACCGCGGGCTCGGGAAGCTCCAGTTCCCGCTCGATCCCGTCCAGCCCCGCCGCCAGCGATGCCGCCATGGCCAGGTAGGGGTTGATGTCCGCGCCCGTCACCCGCAGTTCCACGCGCGTGGATTTCCGGCTGCCCGGAATGGCCCGCACCGCCGTGGTGCGGTTATCCAGTCCCCAGGTGGCGTTCACCGGAGCCCACGCACCCGGCACCGTACGCTTGTAGGAGTTCACGGTGGGCAGAAACACCGCCGCCAGCTCCGCCATGTTGGCCACCAGCCCGGCGATGTAGTGCCGCATCAGGTTTGACATCCCCCCGCCCTCGGCGGCGAACAGGTTGTGCTCGCCCGCCGTGTCCCACAGGCTCTGGTGCAGGTGCCCGCTCGATCCGGGCAGTTCCGGGTTCCACTTGGCCATAAACGTGGGCATCAGCCCGTGCCGCGCCGAAATTTCCTTCACAGCGGTCTTGAACAGCGCCGCCCGGTCCGCCCCCTCCACCCCCGCCTCCACGGCGATGGCCGCCTCGTACACGCCAGGCCCGGTCTCCGTGTGCAGGCCCTCCAGCGGCACGTGAAAGGCTGCCAGGTCGTCCAGCAGGTGCAGCACCAGGGCGGCATGCTCCGAGGCCCGCAGCACGCTGTAGCCGAACATCCCCGGGCTCAGCGGCGTCAGGTTGCGGAAGTGTTTCTCCCGCGCGCTGTGCGGCGTCTCCTCAAAGAAAAAGAACTCATACTCCGCCGAAAAGCAGGCCGTGTAGCCCGCCTCGGCGGCCTTCCCCAGCACCCGCCGGAACACCTGCCGCGGGGCGATCTCCAGCGGTCTTCCGTCTCCGGTCACGAAGTCCATCAGGAAAAAGGCCGTGCCCGGCTCCCAGGGAATCAGCCGCAGGCTGTCCAGGTCGATCCGGCAGTGCCCGTCCGGGTATCCCGTGTGCCAGCCCGTGAACCGCGCGTTGTCGTAGAGCACGTCCCCGATGTCCCAGCCGAAGATCACGTCGCAGAATCCCAGCCCCGATTCCGCCGCCGCCCAGAACTTCTCCAGGCTGATGTACTTGCCGCGCAGCGTGGCGTCCACATCGAACGCCCCCACCTTCACGCGGCGGATGTTCCCTTTATGGAACTGTTCTCGAATTTCGCCGATTGTCGTCACAGAACCGAATCCCACCGCTCGCCGGCCGCGCAGGCGGAATCCTGGCGGCGGAGGCTCCATGCAGGCCCTTGAAACTTCTTACGCACCTCCACGAAATACAGCAACCCTAGCGCCGCCAGCAGCCCGGCCAGCGTTTTACCAGCCAGTTCGTTCGGCGGCATGATCAGCACCACGCAGATAAACGCCGCGTAGCCGATGGCCGCCAGGTTGACCGCCGGACCATAGCGCCCCAGGCTCCACACCGCCTGCCCCGGCCACGGTGAGCCCGCCCGCCGCGCCCGCCACCCCAGGACTACCGGAATCGTGTAAGCCAGGTACAGCGCCACCACGCTCAGCGAGGTCACAATCGGAATTGCCCCGGCCCATATCATGGCTCCGAACGAAGCCGCCACGATCAGCCAGATCGCGCTTGCCGGCGTGCCATGCCGCGGGCTCACCCAGCGCACCGCCGGCGCCAGCGGCGTCCCGTTATCCCGCGCCAGCGAATACAGCGCCCGTGAAGCCGAAGCAATGCACGCCAGCCCGCAAAACCACATGGCCATGGAGGCCAGCGCTGCCATGGCGTTGCCCATCCTCGCCCCCAGTGCTCCGTCCAGTATGGCGATCACCGCCGGAATTGCCTCGCCTTGCGCGTCCTTGGCCGCCAGCGCCGCCGGGATGCTGCGGATGGCCAGCGTCACCGCCAGGATCAGGAAATACCCCACCACCCCGGAGATCCCCACCGCCAGCACAATCCCCCACGGCGCCCGCCGCCGCGGATCCTGTGTCTCTTCCGCCAGGTGCGCCGAGGCGTCAAACCCCGTGTAGGTCCATTGGGCTTGCAGCAGTCCCAGCAGGAAGGCCCACCAGTAGGGTGCGCGCCCGTTGCTGTTTACTCCTGCCAGCAGAAAGGCCGCCGGCTGCTTGGGCGCGAACCACACGAGCGCCACGACCACCAGCAGCACGCCCACGATGTGCACGGTGACGCTGACATCGTTGAGAATCGCCACCAGGCGCACCCCGTAATGGTTCAGCGCCCCCTGCGTCAGCAGGATGAAGCCGAACATCCACAGCAGGTGAGCCTGGCTCGAGGAAATGTTGAGGAATGGAAGCACGAACTGCGCGCAACTGTAGTTGATGCCCGCCTGCGTCGCGATCAGTCCCAGGATGTTCAGCCAGGCCACCAGCCAGCCCCATCCCGTGCCCCCCAGATCGGCAGCCCAGTGGTACATGGCGCCGGCGGTTGGGTACGCCGAGCACAACTCCGCCATGCTGGCCGCCACCGCCAGAGTAAACACTGTGGCCAGCGGCCAACCCAGCGTCATCTCCAGCGGCCCGCCCATCTCCAGGCCATACCCGAACAGGGTCGACGCCCCGGTCAGAATGGAAATGATCGAGAAGGAAACGGCGAAGTTCGAAAACCCGCCCATGTTACGGAACAGTTCCTGGGCGTAGCCGAATCGCCCCAGGTCCGCACGGTCCTGGTCGGGTTGGGACATCGGGGCTAGTATCCCTGAATCAATGCGCGCCGCGCAAACTGATGCCCACCAGCGCCAGCGTCAGCCCGATCATCACCACCACCGTGATCCACGAAGCCAGGTTGTAGCCCCGCGAATTGGTCCACTCCTGCATCAGGTCGCGCTTGTTGATCAGCAGGATCATGAAGATCAGCACGAAGGGCAGCAGCACCCCGTTGAGCACCTGCGAAAGCAGGATCATGCGCACCAGCGGAAACTGCGGAATCAGCACCACCCCGGCCCCCACCACGATCAGCAGCGTGTACAGCCAGTAGAAGATGGGCGCCTCGCGGAAGCGCTTGTTGACCCCCGCCTCAAAGCCCAGCCCTTCGCACACCGAGTAGGCGGTCGAAAGCGGCAGGATGCACGCCGCGAACAGCGAGGCGTTGAACAGCCCGGCGCTGAACAGCAGAAAGGCATACTGGCCGAACGGCTTCAGGCCCAGCGCCGCTTCCGCCGCATCCTTGATGTCCCGCGGCGAGATGCTGTAGATCGCCCCCGCGCACGCCACGATGATGAAGAATGCGATCACGGAAGTCATGAGGCACCCCACCACCACCTCGATGCGAGACTCGGCATACTCCTTCGCCGTGATGCCCTTTTCCACCACCGCCGCCTGCAAGTAAAACTGCATCCACGGCGCGATCGTGGTGCCTACCATGCCGATCAGCATCTCGATGTAGGCTCCATCCAGCAGCAGCACCGGCTTGACGCTGTAGATCGCCGCCTCCTTCCAGTCCGGCTTCACCAGGAAACCCGAAATCACGTACGTCACGTAGAATACGCACGCGAACAGGAAGATCTTCTCCACGTTCTGGTAGTTGCCCTTGAGCACCAGCAGCCACACCGCAAGCGCCGCCAGCGGTACCGAAATGTAGCGGCTGATGTGAAACAGTTCCAGCGAACTCGCCACCCCGGCAAACTCCGCCATCACGTTCGTCAGGTTGGCCAGCACCAGCAGCAACATCATGAGGAAGGTGATTCGCAGCCCGAATTCCTCCCGGATCAGGTCCGAGAGGCCCTTGCCGGTCACCGCCCCCATGCGCGAAC
This sequence comes from Solibacteraceae bacterium, assembly GCA_021324015.1. Classification (GTDB taxonomy): domain Bacteria; phylum Acidobacteriota; class Terriglobia; order Bryobacterales; family Bryobacteraceae; genus JAJPJX01. Next base: position 41,480 of record JAJPJX010000127.1, read on the forward strand.
ACATCTCCTGGGTGATGATCAGGACTACCGTGATGGGCAGTAGCGTCCACAGCGGCAGGTAACCGAAGCGCGCCCCCGCCGCCGAATAGGTGAAGATGCCGCCGGAATCGTTATCGACGACTGCGGTGATGAACCCGGGCCCGATAACGGCGAAGAAGACCGCAAGATGGTAACGGAAGCGGCTCAGGATCCGTCGCATCCGTCACTTTTGCCTCAGTACGGAAATAATATCGTCGGCGGTGATGACGCCGCTCAGTTTGCCTTCTTCGTCCACCACTGGCAGCGTCAGCAGATTGTATTTGTCGAACAGTTCGGTGACCCGGTCTTGCTTTTCATCCACGGTCACCTGAATCAGCGGCTCCTGCGCCAAGTCGCGCAGCCGCTGGCTTCCGGAGGCGATGAACAGGCGTGCCACCGGCACCGCGCCGGCCAGGCGCCCTTCGCCATCCACCAGAAACAGCGTGGTCAGGTTCTCCAGCAGGTCTTCGTTGCCCTTGAGCGCCGCCAGGCTGTCGGTGACGGTGGCGTTGTCGTGCAGGACCACGTATTCGGTGTTCATCATCCCCCCGGCCGTATCTTCGTCGTACTCCAGCAGTTCCTGCACCTCGGTCTTCTCGGCGGAGTCCATCTCCTCCAGGATTTCCTCGGAAGTCTCTTCCTCCAACTCCGAGAGCACGTCCGCCGCCTCGTCCGGCGACATCTCCTCCACGATGTCCGCGGCCTTCTCCGGCTCCAGCGATTCCAGGATGCTGGCCTGCATCTTCGGATCCACCTCGGAAAGGGCCTCGGCCGCCACCTCGCTGTCGATGGTCTCGAAAATGGCCTCCCGCTCCGCCGGGCCTAGTTCCTCCACAATGTCCGCCAGGTCCGCCGGGTGGATCTGTTCCAGCGCCTGGTTGCTGATATTCAGCCGGAGCCGCCGTTGCGGGTCCGGCTCCACCATGTTGCAGAACTCCCAGCGGATCGAATTGGGCGGTATGGGCTGCTGCAACCGCCGGATCCACAGCGGCGGCAGCACCCCTTGCAGCAGCCGGCGGAAGATGCTGCGGATGCCGATATCCACTTCCAGCAGGTGCAGGGTGCCGTGTTCCGGCCCGTTACGCAGTTCCAGGGTCAGGTCGTTGACCCGCACCACCTTCCGCCCGTTCACGTCGATGATCTGCTGGTCCAGCAGGTCGCGGCTCAGCCGCAGCATGTATTCGTCTTCGTGGTAGGGAACCAGTTGCTCGTCGCTCAGCCGGATGCCCCCGGCCAGCGAAATCGAGGCCACCTGGTCGTGGCGGATGCTCAGCCAGGCATACCCCGCCCCCATCAGGAAGCGGTCAATGCGGGAGGGATGGATCACCGGAACCACCGCGGCGTCCTTCACACGGCCGATCCGCCGGCCCTTCAGGTCGTGGACCGGCATGGCCAGCAACTCGGTGAAAAACAACAGGGTTTCCGGCATCGCAATAGCACCGGCCGCAACTGGAAAACCCGAGCGCGCGGCGGGTGCGTTGCGAAGTTCAACCGAATGGAGTGCGCTCTACATGGCTTTCCGGCGGCCCAATTCCAATATGCCTTAAGCGGGAACAAACCCGCAAGGAAAAATTGCCGCGCACCGTCGCCGGGCGGCCCTTACTCGATCGTAATCACGAACGGCATCACCCGCAGCATCCCGCCCCGCAGCGCCAGGCGCGCCTGCCAGGTTTTCAGCAGCCGCCCCACCCTGGATTCCAGGGCGTCGTCCATCGCTCCCGGCATCAGCCAGTCGAGGATGCTTCGCCGCGCCGGGTAGACCACCAGGCTCACCTTTTCGCCCGCCGGAATCTTGGCTTTCTGCTTCACCAGTTCGATCGCCCGGTCGATGCCGCCTGTCTCGTCCACCAGGCCGCGCGCCTGCGCCTGCGACCCCAGCCACACCCGGCCTTCGGCCACCGGCGCGATTTGCTCGTATTTGCGATGCCGCGCCTCGGCCACTTTGCCCACGAAGTCCTTGTAGCTGGCTTCGATGCCCTGGTCCAGTTTCGCCAGTTCCGTCTGGTCCAGCGGCCGGTAGTCCGAGTCGATATCCGCAAACCGGCCCCGCTTCAGCGTGTCTTTCGTGATCCCCAGCTTGTCGTACAGCCCGTGCAGGTCCGGCTTGCCGAACACCACCCCGATCGAGCCTGTCAGCGTCCCCGGGTACGAGACGATCGGATCTCCCGTCATGGCGATGTAATAGCCGCCCGAGGCGGCCGTGTCCGACATCGAGATGACTAGCGGCTTCTTCCGCCCCAGCAGGTTCATCTCCCGCCAGATGGCGTCGGAAGCCACCACCTCGCCTCCCGGTGAATCGATTCGCACCACCACGCCGTCGATGGAGGAGTCCCCCCGCACCTTGCGCAACAGCTTGGTGAAGCCTTCCGCGGTGATGTCCGTCTCGGACTGCCCGTCGTCGCCCGGGTCTCCCTGCGTGATCGAGCCTTCCCCCACCAGGAAGGCGATCCGGCGTTTGCCGGTGAGCCCCAGCGAGGAAGGCGGCACGCGCAAATATTGGCCCGTGGTGACTTTTTTCAATTCCCCGGAGCGCAGCGCCGCCTCCAGTTCGCCGAACATCTGGTCCTCGAACCGCAGTTGGTCCACCAGGCCGCTGGCCTGCGCTTGCGACGCCAGGAACGGCCCCTGGTCGATAATCGCCCGTACCTCCGCCGGACTCTTCCGCCGCCCCTCCGCGATGGTCTCCACCAGCCTCCCGTACAAATCGTCCAGGACGCTGTTCAGCACCTCCTTGGTCTCCGGGCTCATGTCGCTGCGCGTGAACATGTCGCCGAAGTCTTTGTATTTGCCAGCGTGCGCGATCTGCACATTCACGCCCAGCTTGTCCAGGGTCTTCTTGAAGTACATTACCTGCGCCCGCAGGCCCTTCAGGTAAAGCTGGTCCTCGGGCGCCATGTAGATCTTCGTGGCCGCCGTCGCCAGGTAGTATTCCCGCGTTCCTCCGGTCTTCAGGAAGGCATACAGCGGCTTGCCCGACTTGCGGAAACGCTCCAGGTCTGCATGAATCTCCTCGAGCTTCGCCCACCCGATCTCCAGGGATTGCGGCTCCAGCACCACCGCCTTGATGCGCGTGTCCGCCGCCGCCTTGCGCAGAAGCATCCACACGTTCTCCACCGTGGGCCGCGAGCGCTGCCCGAAGATCCCCAGCGGTACTTCGATCGGCGGCCGCTCCGGAATCTCCCCGTTCAGTTGCAGCACCAGCACCGAGTTGCCCGTGATCGACGGCGCCTTCGCCCGGAACGGAATCGTCAGCGCGAACAGCAGAATGACCAGCGTGAGCCCCGTCAGGATCACTCCCGTGGCCACACCGATCAGGAATTTGCGCATGCCTGGCTTATGCCCCCGTGAGGATTAAATCCACCCGCCGATTGACTTCTTTCAAGTACGCGGCGTCTCCCCCCGGCAGTTCCACCGTCGCCGAGCCCTGGTACCCGATCTCGCCCAGCGCCTTGTGGACTTCCTTCCAGTCGATTTCGCCCTCCCGCAGCGGCACGAACTCGGCCACCCGCCTGGCGAACTTGAAATCCTTCAGGTGCAGCTTGACGATGCGGTGGTTCAGCGTGCGGATCCAGTCCTGCGGGTATCCGTTGATCACCACGTTGCCCACGTCGAAATAGGCCTTCAGCCAGGGGCTCTGGAACTGGTCCACATAGGTGGCGAACTCCAGCGGGCTTTGCAGGAACTTGTTCCACACCTCTTCCACCGCGATGATCACCTTCAGTTGCTCCGCGAGCGGCAGCAGCTTGCGGATCTGCTTCTGCGACCGCCCCCAGGCCTGCTTGTAGCTGGTTTCGGGGGTCACCACCGCCGGCACCAGCAGCACCGTCTGGGCGCCCCAAAGGTGCGCGTTGCGCAGGCTGGTCTCCATCCCCTGCATGCTCTCCGCCACCACTGCCGGATCGGGCGAAGAAAGCGGATACTTCCAGTGCGCCATGTTCATCACCGAGTGGATGGGCAGCTTAGCCGCCTCCGAGGCTTTCTTGATCTCCTCGGCCTCCCGCTCATCGGTGATGGTCTGGCACTCCACCTGTTCAAAGCCGGCATCGACGGCCATCCGGAACCGGTCCGCATAGCTCAACTCCTTCGGCAGCATGCTGACCAGAACCGCCTTCCGGATGGGCAGCTTTCCGCCTGCCGCCACCCCCATCGCCGGCATTGCCAGAAACTCTCTTCTTCTCATAAATGCGCGTCCATCTCCCGTGTTTCCTACGCGAAACTCACCCCACACTCTCCCGCCACCCGCTGAATATACTTCTTGCCCTCCGCATATTCTTCCGCCGTCTTCAAGTGCTCCAGCATCAGTGGAGCATCCACCGGCAGCTTGGCCAGTTCCCGCAGATACGTCTTGTAATCCACTTCCCCGCGCCCCGGGACCGTCTCCAGAAAATGCACGTTCAGCTCCACCACCCAGGTCAGGTCCTTGGCGTGGCACGAAGTGATCCACCGCCCCAGTTTCTGGAAGCACTCCGTAATGAACTCCCCGCTGCGGTAAAACTTGCTCGGGCAGTTGATTCCGTTGCACACGTCCATGTGCACCCCGAAGGCCTTGCGGTCCACTGCCCGGATCAGCTTGAGGTAGGAGTCCGGGCTGTCCGGGATGTTCCAGCCCATCATCTCGATGGTGAACTTCGTGCGTTTTGGTTTGATCTCATCGATAATTCTCCGGCAATTTTCCACCGTGGCGTCAAAGAATTCCCGCGATAAATTCCGCGGATCCGGGCCGTACCACACTTTGGGGTTGTACGAGCCCGCGATGTCCACGCAGCAGCGCGCGCCCACCGCCTCTGCCAGCGCCATTCTCTGGATCACGTAATTCAGGTTCGCCCGCCGCGTCTCCGGGTCCGGGTCCAGCATGTTCTTCCATGCCCCCACCTCGGCGATCACTACGTTTTCCGCGGCAAAGGCTTTTTCGATCTCCCGCACGCGCGCCGCGTCTTCCACTTTGGCGTTGGGGCAATACGCCGCGCTGTATCCCAGGCGGCGGTGCTCCCCCGCCAGTTCCCGCGGATCGTCGCTCTTCAGAAAGATGGGCCCGCCCAGCCGGATGCGCTGCGCGCCTGCCGCTCCGGCCCGCGCGGCGGTGGCCGAAACGCCCGCCGCCGCGAGAAAAGTCCGGCGAGTGGATGCTGTCATGTAGAGATTCTATCGCCGGGCACACCGGCAAGCCAGCGAACCGTGCCGGCGGCGAGCGCGCTCACCCGCGGTCCCGGCAGCAGGATTCCGGCCAGGTTCAGCGGGTCTGCGTGCGCCACTTCGAAGGCTGTCTCCGGCTCCGGCATGCGCCGCACAGCGCGCAGCGCCTCCAGGGCCTCGGGCAGGGCATACTGCTCGCCGGCGAAGGCTGCCGCAAAGCGCCCGCCGCGGATCTCGCCCCGCGCCTCCATCCTCCGCAGCGCCACCAGCAGGTCGCGCCACGGCGGCGCCAGCGTCTCGCGCGCCATCAGGTCGCGGAACACCACGCCCCAGCGCCGCAGCAGTTGCCGCGCGAAGCGCTCCGCGTCCGGTTCTCCTCCCGCGTGCCCCAGCAGCGCCCACCGTCCGGCGGCGTGCCGCGGACGCGCCGTCCGCCCCCGCCCCTCGCCGCGCCGGCGCTTCGGATCCACCAGCGCCCGGAGGTTTTCGAAGCCGTCCGCCGTCACCAGTCCGGCGGCCGCCAGTTCCCATAGCCCGTCTTCCACTTCGCTCGCCAGCCGGCCCGTGGCCTTCACCAGTTCGCCGAAAAACGAGGCGCCTCTCCTCTCCAACGCCTCCCACACTGCCCGCCCCGCGTGCGAGAGCGGAACCTCCTCCGCCGGCGTCCGCTGCGCGTGCGCGCTCAGCCACTCCGCGTCCTCGCGCAGGAAAATCGCGAGCGGCGCCGCCCGCGTGGGCCGCACTCGCCGACCCTTGGCCTCTTCTTCGCCGGCAAAGGCCGGATGCGGCGAGAGCCGCCCCCACATCACCTCGCCCGCCAGGCACAGCCGGTCCAGCCACTCCGGCTGATAACGCGCCACCCGCCGCGTCAGGATCTCCGTCTCCCACGCCGCCGCCGAAATCTCGTAGCCCTGCAACTGCCGGATCACTTCCAGCGTCCCGTCCGGGCCGTGCAGTTGCGTCCCCGGCGCCACGTGCTGCCAGCGCGCCAGGAAGCGCAGAAACTGTGCCGTGGTGGCCGGCTCGATTTCCCGCCGCAGCCTCCCCAGGGTCAGCCGGTGGATGCGCGCCAGCAGCCGCCGGTGGCACCATTCCTCCTCCTCTGTCCCCGGCGAAAACCGCCCCCGCAGGATCTGCCCCTCGGCCTCCAGTTGCGCCAGGGCCATGTCCACCAGCCCGCGCTCCAGCGCCAGCCGGTTCGCCAGTTCCGCGGCGCGCACCGGCCCGCTGGATTCGAACCACCCCCGCAGGATCTCCGCCGCGCACCCCTCCGCCGTCTCCGGAACCCCCCGTGCCGGCCGCACGCCCGCGATTGACGGCCGGAGCACACCCTGCGGATGCACCGCCCGCGCCAGGTCCACGCGCTCGGCCGCCACCCAGAACTCCCGTCGGCCCGCGTCCAGCACCGCCGCGCGTCGCTCCCCCGCCAGCTCTGCGAACCAAGGCTCCCATTCCGGCTCCGGCGGCAGCGTCACCAGCGTGAGCAGGGCCTCGTGCAACTCTGCGGCGTCCCGCACCAGTGGCCGCGCCTCTTCGCCCACCTGGGCGATGGCCTCTGCGTCCAGGGCTCCCGCCCCGTCCGCGAAATCCGCCCGCAGCGTCCGCCGCAATTGCACCGCGCGCGTGCGCCGCTCCTCCAGCGGGGCATCGTCCAGGTAGGCGTACGGATTGGCGTTCAGGATCTCGTGCGAAAACGGCGAGGCCTCCGCCGTGTCAATCGCCGCGACGCCGATCTCACCCCGCTCGATCCCCGCCAGCACCGCCCGCAGCCCCTCCAGGTCCATGGCCTCCGTCAGGCAGTTGCCGATGGTCTCCTTCACCAGCGGATGATCCGGAATGCGGATATCCCCCTCCAGGTTCTCCCCGCAAGCCGCCTGGTCCGGGAACACCGCCGCCAGCAGGTCGTCGGAGCGCATCCGCTGGATCGGCGGCGGCACCTTCCGCCCCCCGCGGAAGCGCAGCACGGCCAGCGCTCGCGAGACGTTCCAGCGCCACCGCGCCGTGAACATGGGGGCTGCCAGCAGCGCCTGCGTCAGCAGGTACTCCACCGTCTCCGGCTTCACGAATCCGAACACGATCTCCAGGGGAAACGAATGCTGCTCGCCCAGCGAGATCACGATACCGTTGTCCGTGGCCGCCGCCTGCAGCTCGAAGTTGAACGACCGGCAAAAGCGCTTGCGCAGCGCCAGTCCCCAGGCCCGGTTGATGCGCGCGCCGAACGGGGCGTGTACCACCAGTTGCATCCCCCCGCCTTCGTCGAAAAACCGCTCCACTACCACGTTCTCGATGCTCGGCAGGCTCCCCAGCGCCGCCTTTCCCAGGCGCGCGTACTCCTCCGCCTCTTCCCAACCGCGCCGGTCCAGGCCGCACTCCACGCGTAGTTCGTCGCCTTGCGCCTCCGCCAGTTCCTTCCGCAGCCGCGAAACCTCCTGCGAGAGCTCCAGCGTCCGTCCCGGGGCCTCCCCCCGCCAGAACGGCACCGAGGGGCTGGCGCCGTGCGCGTCCTCCACCCGCACCCGCCCCGGCTCCACCCGCCGGATGCGCCACGAGGTCGTCCCCAGCAGGAACACGTCCCCCGCCATGCTCTCCACCGCGAAGTCCTCGTCCACCGTGCCCACCGGGGTGCCTTCGGGCTCCGCCACCACCTGGTAATTCGCGTTGTCCGGAATCGCCCCGCCCGACGTGATGGCTGCCAGCCGTGCACCCCGCCGCCCGCGCACCCGCCGGTGTACCAGGTCGCGGTGCAGGTACGCACCGCTGCGTCCCCGCGAGCTGACGATCCCTTCCGAAAGCATCGTCACCACCGCGTCGAAGTCGCTCCGCTCCAGCTCCCTGTAGGGATACGCCTCCCGCACTCGCGCGAACAGCTCGTCCTCGCTCCATTCCCCGCCGGCGCAAAAGGCCACCAGTTGCTGCGCCAGGATGTCCAGCGGCGCCCGCGGAATCTCGATGCGGTCCAGTTCCCCGCGCCGGATGGCCCGCACCAGCGCCGCGCATTCGATCAGTTCATCGCGCGTGGTGGCGAACAGACGCCCCTTGGGTAGCGCTCCCACCCAGTGGCCCGCCCGCCCGATGCGTTGCAGCGCCACCGCGATCGAACGTGGCGACCCGATCTGGCACACCAGGTCGACGGTCCCTATATCGATCCCCAGCTCCAGCGAAGCTGTGGCCACCACCGCCCGCAGCTCTCCGTTCTTCAGCCGCGTCTCGGCCTCCAGGCGCAGCTTCCGCGACAGGCTCCCATGATGCGGCAGTACCGCCCGCTCCCCCAACCGCTCGGCAAGCTGGTGCGCCACCCGCTCGGACAGCCGCCGCGTGTTCACGAACACCAGCGTGGTGCGGTTCTCCCGCACCAGCTCCGCCACGCGGTCATAGATCTCCGCCCACATTTCGTTGCTGGCCACCGGCCCCAGTTCGTCCCGGGGCACTTCCACCGCCAGCTCCATCTCCCGCCGGTGCCCCACCTGCACGGTGGCGCAATCCGGGCTCAGGAAGCGCGCCACTTCCTCCAGCGGCTTGACCGTGGCCGAAAGCCCGATCCGCTGCGCCCGCGCGCCGGTGAGCGCGTCCAGCCGCGCCAGCGTCAGCGCCAGGTGCGACCCGCGCTTGTCGTCCGCCACCGCATGGATCTCGTCCACGATCACCGTGCGCGCCGTGCGCAGCATGTCCCGCGGCTTTTCCGCCGTCAGCAGGATGAACAGCGATTCCGGCGTGGTCACCAGGATGTGCGGGCGCTCCCGCGTCATCTGCTGCCGCTCCCACGCCGGCGTATCCCCGGTGCGCACCGCCGTGCGGATGGGCGCCAGTCCGATGCCGCGCTCCGCCGCCAGCGCGGCGATCTCCTTCAGCGGCACCTCCAGGTTTTTGTGGATATCGTTGCTGAGGGCTTTGAGCGGCGAAACGTAGACCACCTCGGTTTGGTCCGGAAGCGGTCCTGTGCGCGACGCCCGCACCAGCCGGTCCAGGCATAACAGAAACGCCGCCAGCGTCTTGCCGGATCCGGTGGGCGCGGAAATCAGCACGTTCCGCCCGGAGCGGATCTCCGGCCACCCCAGAATCTGTGGCTCGGTGGGCTGCCCGAATCGCCGGGCGAACCATTCCTCGATCAGTGGATCGAATCCGGCGGGCATCCTTACTATTCTACCGGCTCAGGCCGGCTCCGACTTGTGCGAATGTGACTAAGCCGTGACCGCAGGGAGCGGTGCTTACCCCTTCTGCAACTGCCGGATCGCTTCACCCGCGCCGCTCAGGTTCGCCAGCTTCATCTCCGAGTACTTCCGCGAAAGAATCACGCCGTGCGCGCCGCCCCGGAAGGCCGCCAGCACCGCATCGCGGACCCCCTGCGGGGTGCACTTGCTGTGATTGGCCGCCGTGGGGATGTCGATATCGATGCCCGGCCAGATCCGCGTCTTGGCGCCTGCCGCTCCCGTGATCGCACGCCTGGTCTCCCGGTACACGTAGTCGCTCGAAAGCCCCGTGAAAGGGATCTCGTCGTAGCTGCGCTCCTGGTAGTTCATCACCGCATAGTGGAATTCCAGGCTCTTCTGCTTGGTAAGATCCCCGTAGAGCGTCTGTCCCACGCTGTCGATGTATCCCGCCATGCGTTCCCCCGCGCAGTTGTTGTAAATCACGATCTTCAGAAAATCCGAATACTTGGATAGCTCCTGAAGATCCTGCTCGGCCCGGTAAATAGGGTTGAAGGAATTGTTGTGCCAGATGTGCCACCCCACCGGCAGGTTCGGCTTAGCCGCCTTCACGGCCCCATAGATGGCCGCGTAGGTCTCTCGCAGGCTGTTGGTCCACAGCATCTCCCAGGCGGCTAGCTCCGGATATTTCAGCAACAGCCGCCAGAACTCCACATAGTAGCCGTCCACCGGACGCCCGCCGGCGCGCCCCGCACGCACGAACTTCTCCAGTTCCAGAAAGCCTTGCCGCGCCCGCTCGAAGGAAATCCCCGCCTCCCGCGCCTTGCGCTGGCAGAATTCGCAGAAACAGGTAACTCGCCCGGGATCGCTGTGCAGCCCGCCGTGGCTGGCCCCCAGCGCGTTGGCCAGCGCCCCCTGCCGCTCCGAGCCCCACATCACCCCGTCGATCTCGTACGACCGCGCGTAGTCTTCCACCAGCCCGGTGAGAAAGTTGCGGTAATTCGGGTTGTTGAAGCACAGCGTATGCGCGTTCCGCCCGTGCGGGTCCTTTTCCTGCACCTTCCCGATATCCGGAATATCGCTCCGGAAGACGTCCTCCAGCCAGCAGATCGTCTTCATCCCGCGCTTCCGTGCCGCCGGGAGCACATCCGCCAGCACGTCGTAGCTCCCGTAATCGGGGGCCCGCAGGCCTTTGAGCACCGTGTCGCGGTAATACTGCGCGTGGGGCGTGGCGAAATTGCCGCCGTGGAAGTCCAGATCGTATTCCTGCTTGCCGTGGTCCGGCAGCGGCTGCCCCGGCACTTGCCGGCCAGCGATGCCCCTTCCGTACGTGAACACTGCCAGGAATAGCGTGTCGATGGAGGCCCGCTCCCGGAAGATATCGAGTACTTGGTTTGTCCCCTCGTCCAGAAAGGAAACAGCGCCCACCTGAATGCCGATCATCTTGCCGCCCGCTCCGGCCTGAAATCCGAGTAAGGCGGGCGCGGACCACCCCGCTCCGATCAGAAAGTCCCGTCGATTTACACTTGTTTCAGGCATACGCAGCTCCCTCTCTAAAATAAACCCTCAGCAACTTACTGCTGCCGCGAAATGTGTGTAATTATACACTCTCTAAGTCCGAAAAGTTGCGCGCCCGATATCGCCCGATATGATGTACCAAGCATGATTCGGAGAGGGCCTTCTGGGGGGTAGGCCAAGTATGCGAACGTGGAAAAGCATTCTATGTGGAGTGTGCCTGGCCGGTTTCCCGGCAGCCTGGGGACAGGTGGATATCGGGAGTATTTCAGGCACGGTGACCGACAGTACGAACGCAGTCATCCCGGGCGTGAAGATCACCGTCCGCAACGAAACCAATAAAACTACCCAGGCGGCTGTCACCAACAGCTCTGGTTATTACACGCTGACCAATCTGATGGTCGGAGAATACAGCGTGACGGCTGAGGCCAAGGGCTTTCAGAAGTATGTGCAGTCGGGCATCCATCTCGACGCCGCCCAGCACCTCAGCGTTCCCGTCCGCATGACCGTCGGCGAGATCACGCAAACGGTGGAAGTCACCGGTTCCGCCGCCCAGGCGTTAAGCCTGGAGCCCTCCACCGGAGGCACCGTCACCGCCTCCCAGTTCCAGCAGTTGGAAGTCAACGGGCGGAATCCGGTGTATCTGGCGCTGCTGGAACCCGGGGTGGTGGGCCCCAACATCGGCACTTTTGATCCCGATAGCGTCAGCAACGGCGCCTTCAACATCAACGGCGGCCGGACTGACGCCTACACCGTCTACGTGGATGGCGCCATGGCCACCCGTACCCGGGAATCCGGCTCCATGCTCGGCGCCCAGGACATGAACACCACGCAGGAGGTGCAGGTCCTCACCGGCAACTTCGATGCCGAGTACGGCCGCTCCAATGCGGGCCAGATCCGCTTTGTGACTAAAAGCGGCGGCGCCGCCTTCCATGGCGAGCTTTACGAAGTGCTGCGTAACGCCGCCTTCGACGCCAATACCTGGGGCCGCAATAACAGCCCCCGGTCCGATCTCAACTCCAGCCCCGCCAAGCAGAACTACAACGATTTCGGATTCGATCTCGGCGGACCTGTCTTCATCCCCGGTAAGTTCAACCAGGACCGCAGCAAGCTGTTCTTCTTCTTTGCCGAAGAGTGGCTCAAGCGCCGCTACAATAACGAGCAGACCGGCACGGTGCCCACCGCCGCGATGCGGACGGGAGACCTCAGCAGCCTCCTCGACCCTAAGAACCCGTTCTTCGGCAAAGCCCGAATTGCCAGCGACCCCTCCACCGGCCAGCCGTTTCCTGGCAACCTCATCCCCTCCAGCCGCCTGAGCCAGCAGGGAGCCGCTCTGCTCAACGCTTATCCGCTGCCGACCCCCGGCTTCCAGCAGGGCGCGGCCAACTGGATCCAGACATTTCCCATCTACTCCAACCTCAACAAGACCACCTTCAAGGTGGATTACTACCTCAACGAAAAAAATCACCTCTACGTGCGCGGTACTCTGATTCCCTGGACCTTCAACAGCCCCCTGGAAGGCACGTTCGGCTTGTTCGAGGCGCTTTGGTCCCGGCCCAACCGCACCGGCATCGTGGATCTGAGCACCAACTTTTCCCCCACCTGGCTGAACGACTTCTCGTTCTCGGCGGCCTCGGACGGCAAGGGCGCCATCGACGATGATCCGTCCTGCGGCGCTTATTGTAACCGCGGCACCTACGGAATCACTTACCCTTACCTGTTTCCGGGCACCAAGCTGTTCGGCCAGAAGATCCCCACCATCTCGGTTACCGGCCTCACCACCATCGATACCGGCCCGTATCCGGGCTACTGGTCCGGTTTCGCCTACGACTGGAACGATAACGTCACCAAGATCCTGGGCAACCACGCCATCAAGTTCGGCGGCACGCTGGAACGCTCCGGGCAGAACGATCTGATCCAGCTCACCACGGCCAGCCCGCCCCAAACCAACAATCAAAACGGGGCTTTCCGCTTTCTGGACACCGGCGCGGCCAATACCAGCGGCCTGGGCATCGCCAACGCGCTGTTGGGAAACTTCAATGACTATTCCGAATTTGGAGCCAAGCCCGAGACGCCCTGGGTGGCGACCTCACTGGACCTGTTCGTCCAGGATACCTGGCAGGTGACTCGCAAGCTCACGCTGCACTACGGCCTGCGCTATTCCATCTGGCCCGCCTGGTACACCAGAAACGGCACCATCGCCCAGTTCGAGCCGGGCTTCTATGATCCTTCGCAGGCGGCCACCATCGATCCCAAGACCGGCTTCGTCACCAGCGGATCGCCCTATAACGGCATTGTCCTGCCGGGCAGCGGGCCCTCCCAGGACGCCCTGCGGCGCTTCCCCTTTCTGAGCCAGCCGCAGTTCAAGAACCTCTATCACAATCTGCCCGGCGGCTTCGCGCCCACCCAGAAGAACCTCTGGCAGCCTCGCCTGGGCGTGGCGTTCCAGGTGACGCCGAATACCGTAATCCGCACCGGCGCCGGATCCTATGCCTATCACGCGGCCATCAACCGCGATACGGCCCTCGGCGGCAACCCGCCCTTCATGCCGCAGACCACGCTGGTCAATGGCAATGTCGGCAACCTCGCGGGGGCGGCTGCGGCGGTTTCGCCGTTCACCATGACCATCAACGCCCCCAACAATGTCTGGCCCACCGCCTGGGACTACAACGCCACCCTCGAGCGCAAGTTCGGCGGCGGCGTCCTGGTCTCGGCCGGCTACGTCGGAAACCGCGGGCTGCACCTCCAGCGCAAGCGCAACATCAATCAGTTCTTCGATCCCGGGACCACCTACCTGCACCCCTCCGTCAATCCCACTGCTCTGCGGCCATATTTGGGTGCCGGCATCATTGACATCTCCGAGAACTCCGGCCTTTCCCGCTACGATTCCTTCCAGGCCACCGTGCGCAAGGTCAGCGGGCCGTTGACCCTCAGCGCTTCTTATACTTACTCCCGGTCCCTGGACAACACGTCCATCCTCACCGACGTCTTGCCCAATGCCTACAACGACCGGGACTATTGGGGACCCTCCGACTTCAACGTTCCGCAGGCCCTCACCTTCAGCTATATCTACACGCTGCCCGTCAAGGGGCGTAATGCCTTGGAGCGCGCTGCTATCGGTGGGTGGACTATCTCCGGCATCAATCAGTTCGAGTCCGGGACGTCATTTTCCGTGCGTCAGAATATCGACTACGCGGGCATCGGGCCGGGCAGTGGCAACCAGTTCTGGAACGTCACCGGTAATCCCAACGGGTGTTCCACGCCCTTCATCCCGAACATCGGAGCCACCGTGTATTGCAAAAACGCGTTTGCCGCGCCGGCCCAGGGTACCTTCGCCGCCGGCGACTCCCGCAACATGTTCTCCAACCCCGGGTTCTGGCAGTGGAACCTGGCCCTCCACAAAGCCTTCCCCATGCCCATCAACGAAGTCTCGCGTCTCGAATTCCGTGTCGAGACCTTCGATTTCCTGAACCATCCCAACTGGGGTTCCGTCAACTCCAATCCCGTGAGTTCCACCTTCATGATGGTCACCAGCAAGAATGGGAACCGTAACCTGCAATTTGAGCTGAAGTTGTCTTTCTGATCCGCCTATGAGCCAACCCGACCCTCAGTGGACGCGGCGCGAAGCCCTCACCGTGATGTCCGCCGCCGCCCTCACGCCCGGTCTCGCGGCGGCGCCTGCCGGACGCGAGCCTTGGTACGCCACCATGCGCCGCTGCGGCCAGACCAACTTCAACGAGCGCGATCCCATCGAACTCGATATCAATTGGTGGGTCGATTACTGGTCGAGCCTGAAGCTGGACGCCCTTCTGCTGAACGCCGGCGGTATCATGGCCTTCTATCCCACCCGCATCCCCTACCATCACAAGAGTAAGTTCCTCGGCAACCGCGACCTGTTCGGCGATTTCACCAAGGCCGCCAAGGCCAGGGGCATCCGCGTCGTGGCGCGCCTGGACTGCAACTATGTTTACGAGGAAGCCTACCGTGCGCGCCCGGAGTGGGTGGAGCGCGACGCCGCCGGGCAGCCCGTCAAGAACCCAGAATCCCCCTGGCTGTACAGAACCTGCATGTATTCCAGCTACTTCACCGAGCAGATGCCCGCCATCATTCGGGAAGTCAACTCCCTGTACGATGTGGACGGCTTCTTTACCAATGGCTGGCCCAGCACCAACCGGCCCCCAAGATGCCATTGTGAAGCCTGCCGCGCTCTGGCGGATGCTTCCACGCCGGAAGGCCATCAGCAACACCTGGAGCGCGTCCTCCAGATCTGGAAGCTATGGGACGATACCGCCCGCCAGAAAAAGTGGGATAGCGTCTACGTCGGCAACCTGGGCGGCGGGATTCGCGCGGTCCTGGATCTGAACCGCGTCGCCTCGGTGGCCGGCTGGTTCAACGCCGACCACCAGGGACGCGCCGGCGTTACGCCCATCTGGGATTGCGCGCAGCAGGGGCGCGTGGCGCGGGCCGTCATGAAGGGCCGCACCATCACCAACGTCACCGGCTCCTATGCCAACACCCGCCCGCTGTGGCGCCACACCTCCAAAACTCCGCTCGAAGCCACCCTGTGGATGGCCCAGACCACCGCCAGCGGCATGACCCCCTGGTATCACTGGCTGGGAGGCAAACCCGAGGATCACCGCTGGGAGAAAACCGGCCGCGATTTCTTTCAATGGATCGCCGCCCACGAACGCCACTTCGTGAACCAGCACTCGCTCGCCAACCTGGCCGTCGTCTTTTCGCAGCGCACCAACGCCTTCTACCGCCCGCCCGGAGGCGGCGACGTCACCGAATTCCTGCAAGGCGCCTACAACGCTCTGCTCGACGGCCGCTTCTGCTTCGATTTCGTGCACGAAGACGACCTCGGAGCGGCCACCCTGTCCCGCTACAAGGCCCTCATCCTCCCCAACGCCGCGCTGCTCGGCGATGCGCAGTGCCGCCAGTTGGAGGACTACGTGCGCCAGGGCGGGTCCCTGCTGGCCACCTTCGAGACCGCCTGCTACGACCAGAACGGCGCTCCCCGCGCGGAATCCGGCCTCGCCTCACTGTTCGGCATTGCGCGCGCCGGAGAGCGCGTGGGCCCCAACGGCAACGCTGCCTACGCCCGCATCGAACGCGACCATCCCCTCCTTCAGGGCTTCCACGACACCAGACTCCTGCCCTTCGCCGAGTATTACCTCCCGCTCCGCGCCGTCTCCAACCCCATCCTCACCGTGCTGCCGCCCTTCCCGGCCTTCCCCCCGGAAATGGTCTACCCCTCCGTGGACCACACCGATCAGCCCGCCGTGGTGCTGGCCGAGCGCGGCGCCGGCCGTCTGGTTTACATCCCCGGCGATACGGACCGGGCCTACTGGCGTTCCCAGAATCCCGACCTCAGCCGTCTGATCACCAACGCCATCCGCTGGATGCTGCGCGAAGAATCCCCAGTCTCCGTCACTGGAGAGGGGATGGCCGAGATCTTCGCCTGGAAGACCGAGCCCGGCTTCGCCGTCCACATCTTGAATTACAGCAACCCTGACATGCAGCGTGGCTGGTTCACGCGCGCCTACCCGCTGGGCCCGCAGCGGGTGCGCCTGAAGTTGCCCGCTGGAGCGCGGGTCTCCAACGTGGAATTGCTGCGCGCCGGCGCCAAGGTTCCCTTCACCCACACCAACGGAGCCCTGGAATTTGCCATTCCGCGGGTCGTCGATTACGAAGTCGCCGCACTCACGTAGTTGCCGCGCCGCGACCGTGGGGAGCGGACCCGGCAGCCCTCAAAACTGAAACCGCAACCCCATCCGGAACTGCCGCGCCCCGGGCACGTCGCCTGCCGATGCGCTGGTCACGCCGTTCGCATCCGTGATCACGCCGAATCCCGTGGGGTCCGTCATGTCCGTGCCCGGGTTGCCCCAGTTGGGATGGTTGAAGATGTTGGTGGCCGTCAGTTCCCACCGCAGCCGCATCCCCTGATCGTTGAGGAAGAACTCCTTGGCCAGCCCCATGTGCCAGACGTTCACACCCGGCCCGATGATGGTGCCCTTGGCCGCGGAGCCGAACTGCCCCAGAGCCGGCGGCGCAAACGCCGTCGTGTCAAACCAACGGCTGACGGCTTTCCCGCTCGTCAGGTTGGGATTCTTCAGCAGGTTTGGCCGGATGGTCACGTCCGGCGCATCGCTGGCGGTATAGGCGATGCCCACCGGGTCCGGTCCGCTCCAGAACGGCGTCAGGAAGTAGCCGGTCTGCGTGGCGAAAATCCCCGAAAGCTCCCAGCCTCCTACCACCAGGTTGGTCGCCCGCGACGCGTTGGTCAGAAAATGCCGCCCCCGGCCGAACGGCAGCAGGTAGATGTAGTTCAAGCCGAACCGGTGCGTCGGTACATCCGGCGCCACCGCCACCTCGCGATGGCGGTCGAACGGGTTCTCCGAGGTGAACATCCAGTTGTCGAAGTCCCAGTTGTAGTCCATGTCGTAGCGGTCCCGGGCCCAGGTCCAGGAAGCCTGGAAATACAGCCCGCTGGCCATCTGCCGGGTGGCCTCCACCGTCAGCCCGTTGTACTGGTGCCCGGCGCCGTTGGTCACGTAGGTGATGCCGGGATAGTTCGGATAGGGCCGTGGCTTGTCGATATACGGCACTGCGTTAGGCACCGGCGAGTTGTAGTCGTAGGCCCATTCGCCCTCCCGCAGCGCGGTCCCCACGTACGAGACGCGGAAGCCCGTGTTCCAGCGCTGGTGCTCGATGGTGAAGTTGTACTGCATGCTGTACGGCGTGCGCATGTGGGGATTTTGTGCCGTCGGAAGCCCCACCGTGTCCGGCCCGGCCGTGCCCCCGGCCGGAAACACCCGCGGCAGGATCACCGTCGGGTTGCTGCTCGGGTTGGTGTAGGCTGGCTCGTTCAGCACGAACGGCAGCCCCCCGAAATTGATGGCATACACGAACGGCACCACGTTGTAGAAAATCCCGTACCCTGCCCGGAACACCGTCGAGTTCCCCCACGGCCGGTACGCCAACCCGATACGCGGCGCGATGTTGTGCATGTTGGGATGCACCAGCGTCCGGGGCTCGAAGCCCGCCGCGCTGGCTTCCTCGATGCCCACGTAGTTCTTCGGGAAAATCGGGCTCACCTTCGAAGACATGCCGTCCGGCACCACGATCTTGCCGGTCGCGATGTCGAACAGCGCCAGTTGGTTGGAGTTCTCCCGCCAGGGCAGGTGCAGTTCGTACCGCAGGCCGATATTCAGCGTCAGCCGCGGGCTGATTTTGAAGTCGTCCACCGCAAAGAAATCGTGCGCCCAGCGGTTCTGCTCCACCGGAATCGGCGGAAACGCCCGCGACGCCCGCGTCGGAATTCCCAGCAGGAAATCCGCGTAGGGGTTCCCCGCTCCCGAAACGCCGCCGCTCGTGAAGCGGTTCGAAAAGTTCAGGCTCCCGAACAGCGCGGTCGGAGCCGAATAGCTGTCGAATTCCGAGCGCAGCAGATCGTAGCCGAACTTCAGGTTGTGCCGGCCTCGGAACCAGGAAAAGTGGTCTTGCACTTCCTCGGTGTGCGTCCGGTAACCCGGACTGGTGTAGTTGGCCTGCGAAATGCCCCGGATGCCGCTCCCTGTATAGCTGATTTGCAGCAACCCGCTGATGTTGGGCAGGTCCGGCGCCAGGCCTACCAGCCCCAGGTCTTGCACCAGTTGTGGCCCGTTCACCGGCGGAATCACCGGATTGTTGTTGAACCCGAAGCCCCACCGGATCTCGTTCAGCATCGTCGGCGTGAACATGTGCGTGTAGGAAACCGTCGCCGCCCGGTCGTTGCGCTCCTGGTAGCGCCGTCCGATGGTCGGCAGGCCGCCTTCGAACGTGTTGTTGTACAGCCGCTGCCAGGTGTACCGCCCGAACACCGAGTCCTTATCCGAAAACTTGTGGTCGATGCGCGTGGTCCAGTAGGTCGAAGGATCGTAGGGCCGCGTGGCCGCCTCCCGGTAGTTCTGGCTATGCAGCGTGCTTGGGTCGCCCGTGTT
This sequence comes from Solibacteraceae bacterium, assembly GCA_021324015.1. Classification (GTDB taxonomy): domain Bacteria; phylum Acidobacteriota; class Terriglobia; order Bryobacterales; family Bryobacteraceae; genus JAJPJX01. The sequence continues at coordinate 60,273 of JAJPJX010000127.1, forward strand.
CGGCTGCGGATAGAATCGGTCCTGGATCTTCTGCGACACCGTGTTGATCCGGCTGGCCGGAAGCTGGTTGTTCGGGAAGGGCGTTCCGCCGAAGGGATCGTAGATGGCCGCCGAATTGACGAAATCCCCTTGCCGCCAGGGTGTCGGCGGAACCGTCGGTGTCAGCAGTTGCGTCAACTGGCTGCCCCGCGCCGTTTCGTACGAGAAAAAGAAAAAGGTCCGGTTCTTCCCGTTGTAAATCTTTGGGAACAGCGCCGGTCCCCCGATGGTAAACCCCGGTTGGTGCCGGATGCCCGTGGCCCGCGCCGGGCTGAAGGGGTCCCGCGCCCGGAAGAACGGCGTCACGTAATAGTCGAACCCCGCACCGTGGAACTCGTTGGTTCCGGATTTCGAAATGATCGTCACCTGGCCCATGGAGCTGAATTCCGCCGAATTATTCGCCAGGTCGATCTTCACTTCCTGGAACGATTCGATGTAATTCGCCAGCGGTCCGGTCTGCGTATTGTCCACACCGTCGGAGAACGTCGTGCCGTCAATCGACCAGTTCTCCTGGTTTACGCGGCTGCCCGCGAACCGCACTACGCTCGAGCCGGGCTGCTGCTGCACCCCCGGAGAGAGCGCCAGAAACGCCCACAGGCCCCGCGTGTTCAGCGGCAGGCTCTTCAGTTGCAGCGCGTCCTTGATATCCGCGATGCGCGCCGTCTCGGTCTCGATCAGCGTGGCGCCCCCGGTCACTTCCACCCGCGTCTCCACGCTGCCCAGTTCCAGCTTCGCGTCCACGCGGCGCACGTCTCGCGCCGATAGAACGATGTTTTCCGCCACAAACTGCCGGAACCCCGAGGCCTGCACCTCCAGCGAATACGTGCCCTCCTTCAATTGGGCGATCGTATAGTTTCCGGCTTCGTTGGATTTCGTAGCGGTGCGAATGTTGGTTTCCCGGTTGACGGCCGTTACCGTGGCTTCCGGCACCGCACTGCCGGTCGCATCCGTCACCAGTCCGGTGATGCTCGCGAACGTCGTCTGGGAAAACGCCGGCCGCCATCCCGCAACCAGAATGGCAGCGAAAAGTAAGGAAGCTCGCAATAGCCTGGGCATAAATAACCCCCTTCTTGGAAATTGGGCTATTTATACCACTAACTCCCACTCGGATCAAGCCCCTGGTTTGCGGCGAAATCGCCCCCTTTCCGGGCGCGATTTGTAACCGCGGCCAAATGGAGCGGTCAAAATAGCAGCTTCAGCGACAATTGCACGCTCCGTGGCGCTCCCGCGCTCAGAATTTTGCCGGCGGTCGATGACTGTATGTTCGTCACCGGGTTGCCGAAATGCGGGGTATTCGTGAAGTCGAAGAACTCGCCGCGAAACTGCAGCCGCCCCGCCTCCCAGCGCCCCAGCCGGAAATTCTTAAACAACGCGAAATCCCAGTTCCGCATGCCCGGACCCGTCAGGACGTTCCGCGCGCTGTTGCCGTAGGTGTAGTTCGCCGGCACCGCGAAAGCCGCCACGTTGAACCATTGATTGATCGTGGCGTTCGGCAGGGCGCCTTCCCCCACCTGGTTGGGCCGCTTGGTGGTTCCGTTATTCGCCGGGTCGGTGGAAATCGAGGGCGTAAACCGCCCCCCGGACTGGAAGTTGAAGATATTGGAAACCGACCAGCCGCCCAGCACCGCTCCCGCGAAACCTTTGCGATTCGCCAGCAGCGGGATCTGGTAGGTCGAGGCGGCCGTAAACCGCGCGCCGATGTCAAAGTCCGATACCCCCCATTCCGCGCGGTAGTTCGTGGGGTCCTGCACCGGCGAGCCCTGGTAGTCGCCGCTCTGTAGGTCCATCGACTTGCTCCAGGTGAACGCGCCCAACAGGTACAGGCCGTGCCATCCCCGGGTCTCGGCGGTCATCTGCAGCGCGTTGTAGCTGGAGGTGCCGGTGTTGTTAAGGTAGGTTCCGCCGGCGAAAAACGTGTTCTGCCGGCGCGCTTGAATCGCGCCCGGTCCGGGCGGCGGCACGTTCACCGGGGCGGCGAACGTCAGGTCCGTACCCTTGCTTCCTACATAGGCCGCTTGCAGCGCCAGCGCCCCGCCGATGCTCTTCTGAATCGAGAAATTCCACTCCTGCACGTAAGGCGCCGGTTGGGTCGCCTGAATCTGGAAGAACGAGGGCGGCACCAGGACCACGTTGCCCGGAGTGCTCGGCGGGAACATGTTGGCAATCGTCTTGGTCGGCACAGGCGTGGTGTTGAAGTTCTGCAGTTCGTCCACGATAAACGGCGGATTCACGATCCCCGTGCTGATGGCCTGGTTGCCTTGCGTGAGCGGATAGAAGATGCCGTACCCTCCGCGGATCACCAAGTCCCGGGCCACCTGGTACGCCGCCCCCAGCCGCGGGGCGAAGGAGCGCCAGTCCGTATACACCAGTGACGAGGGCAGCCCCACTTTAGACGAGGGCACGATCCGCGACTGGAACAGCGGCAGCACAATCGGCGTCACCTGTTGCGCGTTCGTGCTGATCTGGCCGTTTGAGTCGCTGGACACGATGATCTGGTCCTTGATCGGATCCGTCGAGGCGTACGTGTTATGCAGGGCGTACTGCGGATGGTTGACGTCCCACCGGAACCCTAAGATCAGCGTCAGGCGCGTCGTCGCCTTCCAGGTGTCCTGGATGAACAGGTCCTGGTTGCGCTGATACACCCCGAATTCGTTGCGCGGGAAGGTCCGCTGGCCCTGAAAGGGCAATCCGTACAGATAGTCCGCCCAGGAGTCCCCCGTATACGCGCCGGTGAAGATGAACGCCCCCCGGCTGCGGGCGCCGTTGGTGTTGAAGCCGGCGTACCACCGCAGGTCTCCGCCGATCTGGATGGTATGCCGCCCTTTGGTCTTCGAGAGGATGTCGCCGGCGTTGTAGTGATTGTAGGTTTGGGGCAGCGGATAGAAGGCGTAGCCGTTGATGCTGCTGTAGCCGTTGATGCTGAGTTGCGGCGGCCCCGGATACGCAATGCTGGTCAGCTCAAATCCCTGGATGCCCGCCTGCACCGTGTAATTGGTGCCGATGCCCTGTCCGGTCTGGAAACCCGAATAGCGCGCGTAGGAGACGTGCGCCTGGTTTACCAGCGTCGGCCCGAACGTGTGCGTCCAGCCCAGGTTGGTGAATTCGCCCTGGCTCGGTCCGAACGTGGCTCCGTTGGCGGGGAACGGACCCGGATTGTACACATCTCCCTTCTGCATGCTGAGCGTGTAGGTCACCAGGTCCGAAGAGCTCACCTGGTAGTCCACCCGCGTGTCGAATTGGTGGCTGTCGTTCTGCGAGGTGGCCGACTGCACGTAGGTGCCCCCGGCCGTGTTGGCGAGCGGGAAGAAATTCAGGAAAAACAGCGTTTGCGGCGACATCTGCGAGGCCGGAATCTGGTTGTTCGGAATGGGCTGCCGCGTGTAGGGGTCCGTGAGCGGCTTCAAACCAGCGAAGTTGCCGTCCCGCTGCGCCGCCGTGGGCACCACCGAGTTCGACGTCACGCCGGACCGGATCCGTATGCCCTGATAATCCAAAAAGAAAAACAGCTTGTCCTTCTTGATGGGCCCGCCCAGAACGCCGCCGAATTGGTTCCTGCGCAGTTCCGGCTTGCTCAAGGCGAAGAAATTGCGCGCATCCATCTTGTCGTTGCGCAGAAACTCGTACACGTCCCCGTGAAAACTGTTGGTTCCCGATTTCAGCGCCACGTTCAGAATGGCGCCCCCGCCGCCGTACTGCGCCGCCATGTTGTTGGTCTCCACCCGGAACTCCTGGATGGCGTCGGGCGCCGGAGTGTACTCCGTCCCGCTGTTGAACTGCTCCATGACGTCCGCGCCGTCGATCATGTACATGCTGGAGGAGGACCGCATGCCGTTCACGTTGAGATTGTTCTGCGGCATCCCGAAAAACTGATTTCCGATGCCCGCCGACGTCGTCCCCGGAATCAGGGTTGCCAACTGCAAATAGTTCCGCCCGTTCAGCGGCAGATCGATCACCTCGCTCTGCGGCATCACGCTGCCCACCGACGCAGTCTCCGTTTGCAGAAGCACTCCCGCCGCTTCCACCTGCACGTGCTGCTGCACCTCGCCCAGCGTGAGGCTGATGTCGATGCGCGCGGTTTGCGCCAGGTTCAACGAGATCCCCGTATGGGTCACGGATTGAAAGCCCGCTTTGGACGTGGCAACCGAGTACGTGCCCGGAACCAGCGAGGTCACGATGTAGTTTCCGTCAGTGTTTGAGACGGTTTTGAACTCGACGCCCGTCTTCTCATTCCGGACGGTGACGCTCGCTCCCGGAACGCCCGCCCCGGTCTGGTCCGTCACCAGGCCCGTGATCTGCCCGAATTGGCCTTGCGCCGCGGCGTTCCCAGCCAGCCAAAGTATCGCCGCCGCCATTGCCAGACACCGCCTCATGATCCTCTCCTCTGCCTTTGATGGAATACTGGGAAGCGATTATACCTCCGGAACCGCATCCATTCGGCCGAAACAGCCTCCAGTTTTTACAAAATGCGAAAAAAAAATCGACCCGGGCCGCTCATCGGCACACTGCAAACACGAGCACTCAGCTCACCGAGCCGCGACCGGAGCGGTTTTCACCCCGCCTTCCCGCCTTTCATATAATGGTTGCCATGGCATCAGTCTGGTCTGGGTGGAGGGGCTGGGTTCCCTTCGTGAGTCTGGCGTGTCTCCCCGCTTTCGCCGCCCCCGCCAAAGTCGACTTCTCCCGCGACATCGAACCGCTGCTTCACAGCCGCTGCCAGATGTGTCACGGCCCGCAGCAGCAGATGAGCGGCTTGCGTCTGGATCAGAAGGACGCCGCTCTGCGCGGCGGCAACTCCGGTCCGGTCATCAAGCCCGGCCACAGCGCCGAAAGCCGCCTCATCCGCCTGGTTTCCGGCGCCGAAGGCAAACTGGTCATGCCGCCGGTCGGCCCGCGCCTCACCGCGGACCAGATCGCTCTGCTGCGCGCCTGGATCGATCAGGGCGCCGATTGGCCCGCCACGGCCGCCTCCGCCGAAGCCGCTCCGCGCAGCACGCATTGGGCCTTCCAGCCGCCTCGCCGGCCCGCCGTGCCCTCGGTCCGCAATCGCGACTGGGTCCGCAACCCCATCGACAGCTTCATCCTCGCCCGCCTGGAATCCGAAGGCATCGCGCCCTCCCCGCAAGCCTCCCGCGCCACCCTCATCCGCCGCGTCAGCCTCGATCTCACCGGCCTGCTGCCCACGCCCCAGCAAGTGCAGGCGTTCCTCGATGACAACCGGCCCGATGCCTACGAGCGCCTGGTGGACCGCCTCATGGCCTCCCCCCACTACGGCGAAAAATGGGCCCGCCACTGGCTGGACCTCGCCCGCTACGCCGATAGCGACGGCTACGAAAAAGATCTCTCGCGCCCCTGGGCCTGGCGTTACCGCCAGTGGGTCATCGATGCCCTGAACCGCAACATGCCCTATGACGAGTTCACCATCGAACAGCTCGCCGGCGACCTCCTCCCCAACGCCACCATCGACCAGAAAATCGCCACCGGTTTCAACCGCAACACCCTCACCAACCGCGAAGGCGGGACCGATCCCGAGCAGTTCCGCGACGAGCAGGTCAAAGACCGCACTGCCACCGTCGGCGCCGTCTGGCTGGGCCTCACCGTGGGCTGCGCCCAGTGCCACGACCACAAGTACGACCCCATCAGCCAGAAAGAGTTCTACGAAATGTCGGCCTTCTTCAACACCGCCGACGAAGTGAACATCGACGCGCCCCTGCCCGGCGAAGTCGGCCCTTACCTCGCGGCCCGCCCCGAATACGAGAAGAAGCTCCAGGAGCTCTACGCCCAATACCACGTGCCCGAGCTGCAGCCCGAATGGGAAAAGATGATGCGCTACGCCTCGCAGCACCCCGGCGAGCACGCCGATTGGGACTTCGCCTATGGCGTGGTGCGCGTCATGCTTGATCACGGCGTCCGGCTGATCGCCATGGACCCCGCCGAGCGCAATGCCAAGGAGCGTGAGGCCGTCACCCGCTTCTTTATTAACAACTACCGCCAGGTTGTCAGCAAGGAGCGCTTCGAGGAAATCAAGTTCAAGGAACTTCAGGACAAGCTCAAGGAACTCGATAAGACCCTGCCGCCCTTTAGCCAGGCGCCCATCATCGCGCAAAACCCGCACCCCCCGAAAACCTGGATCCAGATCAAGGGCGATTACCGCGAGCACGGTCCCGAGGTGCAGCCCGCCGTGCTCTCCGTGCTGAACCCCATGCCGCCCGATCCTCAGCCCACGCGCCTCACCCTGGCCCGCTGGCTGGTTTCGCGCGACAACCCGCTCACCGCGCGCGTGGCCGTCAACCGCTTCTGGCAGGAGCTGTTCGGCCGCGGTATCGTCTTCACCTCCGAAGACTTCGGCACCCAGGGCGACAAGCCTTCCCACCCCCAACTGTTGGACTGGCTGGCCGTCGAATTCATGGACCACAACTGGGACATGAAATACATCCAACGCCTGATCGTTACCTCGGCCACCTACCGGCAATCCTCCGCCGTCCGCCCCGAATTGGTGACGCGCGATCCCTATAACATCCTGCTCGCCCGCCAGTCCCGTCTGCGCCTGCCCGCCGAGCTCATCCGCGACGAGACTCTCGAAGCCGGCGGCCTGCTGAATCTATCCCGGATCGGCGGGCCCAGCATACGTCCGCCCCAGCCCAAAGGCGTGGCAGAGCTCTCCTACGCCAGTTCGGTGAAGTGGAACGAGACCACCGGCCCCGACCGCTACCGGCGCGGTCTCTACATCCACTTCCAGCGCACTACGCCCTACCCGCAACTGATGAATTTCGACGAGCCCAATTCAAACCTTTCCTGCACCCGCCGCCAGAGATCCAACACGCCCCTGCAGGCCCTCAACCTCCTCAATGACCCGGTCTTCTTCGAGGCCGCGCAAGGCTTGGCTTTCCGCCTGATGCGCGAAACGGCGCCCGGTTTCCGCAGCCGCCTGGACCGCGCCTTCGAAATCGCCCTGAGCCGCAAACCCAGCCCCACCGAAGCCGAACGCCTGGCCCGCTACTACGACGACGAGCTCGGCCAGCTCCGTGCCGATGCCAAGGCGCGGGATGCCTTGTTCCCCAATCAATTCGAAGGAGTGCCCCAGAGCGAAGCCGCCGCCTGGGTCGGCGTCAGCCGGGTGCTCCTCAACCTGGACGAATTTATCAATCGTGAATAGGCCCTGAGATGAACTTTGAAGATTTCCGCCGCATCCAAACCCGCCGCAGCTTTTTCCGCGACTGCGCCGGAGGCATCGGCACTATCGCACTGGCCCAGCTCCTTGAGCGCGAGGGCCGCGCGGCTTCCCCCTCGGTCAATCCGCTGGCCCCTAAGAAGCCCCACTTCCCGGGCAAGGCCAAGAACGTCATTGTCATGTTCATGAAAGGCGGCCCCAGCCAGCTCGATCTTTTCGACCCCAAACCCGAATTGAAAAAGTGGGACGGCAAGCCCTTGCCGCTCTCCATGACCAAAAACCTGCGCTTGGCCTTCACCAAGCCCACCGCCGCCGTGCTGGCCAGCCCCCGCACCTTCCAGCCGTACGGCCAGAGCGGCATCGAATTCTCCGACTTCATCCCCCACACCGCCTCCTGCGCCGACGACATCTGCCTGGTGCGCTCGATGTACACCGACGCCTTCAATCACCACCCCGGCCAGCTCCTGCTCTTCAGCGGCAGCATCCAGTTCGGCCGGCCCACCATGGGCGCCTGGGTACTCTATGGCCTGGGCAGCGAGTCCCAGAACCTGCCCGGCTTCGTGGTGCTGGGCTCGGGCGTCGGCACCAGCGGCGGCACCTCCAATTGGTCCAGCGGCTTCCTGCCCTCCACCTACGAGGGCGTGGTCTTCCGCTCCTCCGGCGACCCCGTGCTGTACGTCTCCAATCCCGAGGGCGTCAGCCGCCAGATGCAGCGCGCCTCGCTCGACGTGCTCAAGGATCTCAACGAGGAGCACTACGCCTCCACCGGCGACGTCGAAATCGCCTCACGCATCGCCTCCTACGAGCTCGCCTTTCGCATGCAGATGGCCGCCCCCGAACTGCGCGATTTCTCTAAGGAAACGCCCGAGACTCTGAAGATGTACGGCGTCAACGAGGAGCCCACGCATCCCTTCGCGGTCAATTGCCTCACCGCCCGCCGCATGGTCGAGCGCGGCGTGCGCTTCGTCATGCTCACGCACGCCAGTTGGGACGATCACACCCAGCTCAACAAGAAGCTCAAGAAGAACTGCGATATTAGCGACAAGCCCACCGCGGCTCTGCTGAAAGACCTGAAGCAGCGAGGTCTGCTCGACAGTACTTTGGTCCTGTGGTGTGGGGAGTTTGGCCGCACCCCTATGGTTGAGATCCGCAATCCCGCCGAAAAAGATAACGGCGGGCGCGACCACCACCCCGTGGCCTACAGCCTATGGATGGCCGGCGGAGGCATCAAGGGCGGCCAGGTGGTCGGCAAAACCGACGACCTCTGTATGAACATTGTCGAAGACCGCATCCACGTTCACGACCTCCAGGCCACCATCCTGCACTGCCTGGGCCTGGAACACACCCGCCTGACCTACCACCACATGGGCCGCGATTTCCGCCTCACCGACGTCGGCGGCAATCTGGTCCCCAAGCTCCTGGCCTGAGCACCGTTCCGGCCCGAGGATGTAGACCGGTTATCGGCTGGGAGAGCCAGAAATACGGAGGCGCTAGTTGCTCAAAATCCTATATTCGGTTCTCCTTGCAGCCGCCGCGCTGGCCCCCACTGCGGTCACCGATCCCCTCGCGGCGCATGTCACGATTTACCGCGACAATTACGGCACCCCGCACATCGTCGGCGATATCGAGGAAGCTACGTTTTTCGGCTACGGCTGGGCGCAGGCTGAGGATCATCTCGAGGAGATGATGCTGGAGTATCGGGACGCTCAGGGGCGGCGTGCCGAAGTGGAAGGGATGAAAGCCCTGGGAGACGGATACCTGCACTTTATCCCTTACGAGTACCGCTGGGACGGGGACTACCTCCAGCGCCTGCTGCGAACCAAGGCGGCGGTGATCGAAAACCGTTCCCAGATCGACCCGGACACCTACAAAATGCTGGACGGCTTTGCACGCGGGGTGGACGCGTATATTGCCTCCCATCGCGCCCGGATCCCGGCGTGGATCGATGCGGTGTCCGCCGAGGACGTGGAGGCGCTCGAGCGCAGCCACTACATGCGGTTCTACAGCATCCACGACGCGATGATCAAGATGGCCGGCCAGGTCTGGGATTTTCCGGGCTTCGGCTCCAACCAATGGGCCATCGCCCGCGGCCGTTCCACCAACGGGCGCATCATTCATGTGGAACATACCCACATGCCGTGGGCCAACCGGTTTCAGAACTACGAAGCCCACCTGATCACACCGGGCAAGCTCAATACCGCCGGCATCAGTTGGTTCGGCAGTCCTGTCTTCCTGGACGGCTTTAACGACAGGATCACCTGGTCGGCCACCTGGAACCAGCCGAACATATCCGACGTTTATGAGGAGAAGACCAATCCGCAGAACAATCTACAGTACCTTTACGACGGCCGTTGGCGCGATATACGGGTGGAATATGCGACCTTTCGCATCAAAGGACCGAAGGGAGCGGACTCGCTCACACTGCCTCTCTACTACACGCATCACGGGCCCGTCGTAAGCTTCGACCGGGAGCGCCACCGTGCGTACGCCGTAAAACTCCCAAACTTTGACGGCGTAAACTATGCCACCGGCCTTTATCGGATTATGAAGGCCCGCAACCTGGCGGAGTTCAAATCCGCTCTGGCACAGCAGTTGATGCCGCGGTGGAATCTGCTTTACTCGGATTCCGGGAACATCTATTGGGTGCACAACGGCAACGTGGCGCGGCGCGCCTCGGGCTATGATTGGAGCAAGCCGGTGCCCGGATGGACCAGGGACACCGAATGGGGGCCATTCCTGCCGTTCGAGGTCTACCCGCAAGTGTTGAATCCCGCGTCTGGTTTTCTCCAGAACTGTAACAATCCGCCGTGGGTGGTGACGCGGAATTCCGGTCTCAATCCGCTCGATCCCGCGCCCTACTACCTGCAACGCACGCCCAGAGCCGATGCGGGTGAGGAGGCGCTGAATACCCGCGGCGAGAGACTTTTCCAGATCCTGACGCAATCTCGGAAATTTACCCTCGCGGACATGCAGGACCTCGCCTTCGATACTTACATCGTTCCTTCCGCGGTGATCGTTCCATTGCTCGAACATGCCTGGGAGCGCGATGGCGGCAAGCACCCCAAGCTGGCCCATGCAATCGACCTGATCCGCGCCTGGGATCGCCGCTCGAGCCAGCAGTCCGTCGCGTATACGTACATCTACTTCTGGGGGAAGGCCTACCGGGACTTATTCTCGGAGAAACAATTCGCGCGCTTCCTGAGTTATGAGCGCGGCCAAAAGGTAGATGTGGACTCCCCTGAGGAGCAGGCCCGGGCGCTTCAAGCGCTGGAGCAGGCACTCGCGCACATCGAAGCCGCGTATGGGAAACCCACGGTGCCGTGGGGAGCGATTAACGTGGTGAGCCGCGGGGGACTCTTTCCCATGGATGGCACCGGACTGTACGACGTGCTGCACCCGGATGAAGGAATCGAGCAGGATAACGGGCAGATCTATTGTAACGATGGGTGGGGGCACCTTCTGATCGTCATGGAAGGCGTTCCGAAACAGGTGTGGAGCCTGCTGCCCTACGGCGAATCGCAGCATCCTTCCTCCCCGCACTTTAATGACCAGGCAAAGCTGCACAGCCGCCGTGAGGCCAAACCGTTCTGGTTCACTCCCGCGGACATCCTGGCGCACACGGAATCGGTCTGGGGCGACCGGAACCGGCTGACCAGGGGGCAGTGAAGCCGAATCGTGCGTGATAATAACGACAAGGTAACCTTGATGAAGACGACGGGCCTGGGACGGCGAGGATTCCTATCCAGGATATCGATGGGTTTTGTGGCGGCGGCGGCCCCCTCGCGGGCGACGACTCGGCCGGCGCCGGCTTCTTCCGGAGTGCGGGCGGCGGTGTTCTCCTGCGAAATCACGCCGCCGGTAGGCAGTCCCCTGGAGGAATGCAATCCGCCCGTGGCGACCAGCATCGATGTTCCGCTTCTGGCGAAGGGGGTGATCCTGGCTGGCGATCGAACGTGTTACGCCCTGTGCGCTCTCGACTACTGTGAATTACGCGTCGGCGCCCACGATCTGGTCCGCCGGAAAATTGCGAACGCTCTCGGCGTGAACGAGCTCCAGGTTGAGGTGCACTGCCTGCACCAGCATGATGCGCCGCTCTACGATACGAACGCCGACATGCTGCTCGGCGCGGTCTCGTCGCCGCAGCACCTCGGCGAACCGGAATTCCTCGAGTCGGTCTCCGGCCGCATTGCCAGCGCCGCGGGCGAGGCCCTGAAGCGCCTGGAACCCTGCACGCACGTGGGAGCGGGGAAGGCGAAGGTGGAGAAATTCGCCTCCAACCGGCGCGTTCCCCTGCCGGACGGCCGGATCGGCGTCCGCTATAGTAGCTGCACCGATCCGGTGTTGATCGCCGCGCCCGAAGGCTTGATTGATCCCTGGGTGCGAACGGTCACCCTCTTCAACCAGGATCGTCCCATCGTTCGGCTGCACTACTATGCCAGCCACCCCCAAAGCTATTACGGCAAAGGGCACATCAATCCCGATACGGTGGGCCTGGCGCGCGAGCGCCTGGAGAAGGACGAGAAGATCCGGCAGATTTACTTCACCGGCTGCGCCGGCAACGTCGCGGCGGGGAAATACAACAACGGCTCGCCGGAATTGCGCGGGCAACTCGCGGACCGCTTGTACCAGGGCATGCAGGGAGCGATCGCCGCAAGCGAAAAGACGAAGCTTACGGAGATCCGGTGGAAAACCACGGGAGTCCGTTTTGCATTGCGCACCGAGCCGGATTTTTTGGAGGAGCATCTTCGCGAGGTGCTCGTCGATCCCCATCAACCGAGTCGTAAACGTGTGTCCGCCGCCATGGGACTCTCCTGGTACGCGCGGCTCAAGGTGCGGCCCGCGGTGGATATCAGTTGTTACAGGCTGGGGCCAGTCCGCATTCTGCACCTTCCTGGCGAGCCCTTTGTCGAGTACCAACTTTACGCTCAGAGCCTTCGCCCCAACGACTTCGTCGCCGTGGCCGGTTACGGGGAAGCGGGTATGGGGTACATCTGCCTGGACAAGTCCGCCGCGGAGGGAGGATACGAACCTACAGCGTCGCTTTTGGGGCCCCCCAGCGAGCAACGCCTGAAGGCCGCCATCCGGGAGGCCTTGGGGAAGGCGTGAACCTCAGACTTCGCAATCCGATAGCACTCCGGCGACGATTCTGCCTCCTGACTCCTGCCTCCTGACTCCTTGCCCCGCTGCCTGTTCGGCTCCGCCTTGGGCGGCTCTAAAACCGCGCCGTCGCCGGTCCGCTGTCTCCCGCCGAACTGCTGAGCGTCACCGTTACGGACGTCACCGTCTGCGCATCCCCCTGTATATTGAATGGCTGGGCGAGCGTAAACTGTGTGCCGTACTGGTTCGATTGCGGATCCTGATACCAGGTGTTGAACAGAGTGTGCAGCGTCAGGCGTAGCTCGGGAGTCTGCACGTTTGTGCCGCCGAACTGGAACCTTCCCCGCAGCACGTGCCGCTGCGTGGCAAAGCCCGTCACCTTCACCGTGAAGCCGGAACCCGTGCGTGTGGCGCTGATCGCCGTGATCACCGGCGGCGCTTCCGGAATCACAATCGTCATCGGCGGCGGCGCCGGCTGGATGTCCTCCCCGCCGGCCTGGTACACCGCGGTGCTGATCCTAATCGTTCCCGCCGTCGTCCCGGTCAGGATCTGCGTCCGGTCGCCGGGGGCCAAAACCGGCGCCGGGGAGTTCGCCGGAATGACGAAATCCAGCCGCCGCGTCCCGTTGGTGAAGCAGATCATCGGATCGTCCATCCCCACCGTCGACTCGAACGCCAACTGGAGTTGGCCGGTGATGTCCATCGGATAGGTTTCCGCCAGGCGGATGTCGAACTGCGGTTGCTGATTGGCCTGCGGGGCAACGTCCGGGCCGGCGATCGCCATGGGCGGCCCCGGTGGCATCCGCACCGCCAGCGTCAACGGCTGGCTGGCCGTGTTCTTTTGGGCGTCGTTGGCTGCGATCACAAACGCAAAGTTTCCGCAGGCCGTCGGCGTGCCGGCAATCGTGCCGCTGGCCGCATCCAGCGTCAGACCCGGCGGTAAGGTTCCAGTCACACCCCAGACGTAAGGTGGAGTTCCCCCCGTGGCCGCCAGCGTGGCCGAATACCCCGTGCCGCCGCTGGCCGCCGGAAGGCTGCTCGTGGTGATCCGCAGCCCCGGAGCCGCCGCATTGACCGTGATCGAGAATCCCCGGCTGGCGGTCTGCGTGGGAGCCCCATGGTCGGTCACCTGAATGGTGAAGTTCGAGGTCCCAGCCTCCGTCGGCGTGCCGCCGATCACTCCCGCCGCGCTCAGCGACAGTCCCGCCGGCAGCGCTCCGCTGGTCACGGTCCAGGTATAGGGCGGCGCACCGCCGGTGGCCGATAACAAAACGGCATACCCGGCGTTCATGGCGGCCGATGGCAGCGCGGGCGTCAGGATAGTCAGTTTCGCCGCCACCATCATGGTGAAGACCTGGCTGGCGGTCTGCGCGGGAGTGCCCGTGTCGCTCACCTGTATGGTGAAGGGGAACGCCCCGGCCACCATCGGCGCGCCGCTGATGGCCCCTGCCGGGCTGAGCGTCAGCCCCGCCGGCAATGTTCCTTTCGTCACCGCCCAGGTGTACGAGTTGGTGCCGCCCGTCGCCGCCAGTTGGGTGCCATACCCCACCCCCACCATGCCTGCCGGCAGCGCTGTTGGCGAGGTAATCGTGAGTGCGGCGGCGGTGATGCTCAGGACGAACGATTGGGTGGCCGTGAGGCCGCTGGTATCCCGCATCTGCACCCCGAACATGGTGGATCCCGCCGTCGCCGGGACTCCACTCAACACGCCGTCCGCGCTCAGCCCCAGGCCGGTCGGAAGTCTCCAGCCGGAGGCCAGTTGCCACGTGTAGGGAGGCTGTCCGCCCTGTCCCTGGAACTGCACGCGGTAGAGCGTGCCCACCACCCCGGTTGGGAGTGGCGAGCTCGTCGTGATCAGCAGCGCCATCTGGATCGTCACCAGGAATTGCCCGCTTGCCAGGCCCCCGCCCGCGTCTCTCACCTGCACGCTGAACAGGAAATCCCCGGCCAAGGTCGGCGTGCCCCGCAACCAGCCGCCCCCATCCACGGACAGGCCGGGCGGAAGCGTGCCCGCCGAATACGAAAACGAGTACGGCGGAAGTCCCCCTGTCGCGCTGAACCCGAAGATGTATCCCGATCCCACCGTGCCCTTGGGAAGCGGCGATGTGTTGGTAATGGAAGGGCCGGCCAGCACTGTCAGCAGCAGCACGCGGCTGGCCGGCAGAGCATAGCTGTATCCCGCTGAATCGGTCACCTGGGGCAGATAGCTGAAGTTGCCCACGCTGGCGAGAGTTCCGCTCAACACGCCCGTCTGCGTGTTCAGCGAGAGTCCCGGAGCGGGATAGCTCGCCCCCAGCGACCATGTGTAGGGCGGGTATCCGCCCGTGGCACTGAAAACGTACGAATACGCCGTGTTTACATCCCTGCTGAGCATGGGCCCCGTGTTGGTGATGTTCAGAGCGGCGGCGATCGTCAATACGAACGTCTTCTGCACCGCTGCTCCCGCGCCGTCTTTTACCTGCACACCCAGGTTCGAAGCCCCCGCCGCCGTCGGCGTGCCGCTCAGCACGCCCGCGCTCGAAAGCGTCAGGCCCTGTGTGGATCCGGACGCCACCGACCACGTGTACTTCCCTTGCCCCCCGCTCGCCACAAAGGTAAAGCCGCCGTAGGCCGCGCCCACCATTCCGTTGGGCAACGGAGCGGTGCTGGTCATCGCCAGGGCCGGGGCGATGGTCAGAGTGAATGGCTTCGATACGGCCGCGGGCGGGGAAGTCGTGCCGTCCTTGACCTGCACGGTCAGATTGAACGTGCCGGATGCGGCAGGAGTGCCGCTGAGTGCGCCCGTGGCGGCGTTCAAAGCCAGGCCGCCGGGCAAGCCGCTAGCCGACCAGGTGTACGGCGACTGGCCGCCGCTGGCGGCGAACGTGAACCCCGCATAGGAGAACCCGGCCTCCCCCTGCGGCAGCGGCGAGGTGCTCGTAATCGCCAGCGCCGGGTTAATCGTCAAGGCGAACGCGCCCGTTTTGCTCGCGCCCGGCCCGTCCGTCACCTGCAGCGTTACCAGCGCGCTGCCTGCCGCCGCTGGCGTGCCGCTCAGCACCCCTGCGCTCGAAAGGCTCAGCCCGGCAGGCGTGCCCGAAGGCGCTGACCAGGTGTACGTCCCCTGGCCGCCGGTGGCCGCAAAGCGGAACGTGTAGGGTGATCCCGCGTCGGCGCCCGGCAGCGGAGACGTGCTCGTGATCGCCGGCTCGGGAATCACCGTCAGCGATAGCGCCGGCCCGGCGGCGGCGTTCCCGCCGTAGTCCAGCACCTGCGGGATGTAGCTGTACGTGCCGGCTGTCGTCGGAACCCCGTTCAGAGCGCCCGTGTTCGCATTCAGCGTCAACCCCGGCGCCGGGATGCTCGCGCTGCCCAGCGACCAGGTGTAAGGAGGCATGCCGCCCGTAGCGGTGAACCCGTACGTGTACGAGACGCCCGCCTCGCCCGCCGTCATCGGGCTGACGTTCGTGACGGCCAGTGGCACGATAATGCTGCACACGCTCACCGTCACCACGTCATGCGCCGTGGAGGTGTCCACGAATCGCGGGATCGGCAGAGTGCCGGAAGCTGCGCCGCCCGATGTACTCGGGTAGGTCGCGCCATACCCGCCCCGCACCGAACCCGTGCCGGGCGCCGGAGAGTTGCCCGCCACGTTGGCCGTGCTGGTGAACCACACGCCGAAGAAGAACGTGTCGGTTGCAAGCCCGTTTGCACCCAACACTTCCCACACCGCCGTCGCGCTGCCGCCGGCCACAGCAAGCTGCACAGCCGGGGCGATGCCCCCGTAATAGGCATCGCCGAAGCGGGAAGTATCCGTCGCCGCCACGGCCGAAAAGGGACCCGTCTCGCTGCTGGTCAACTGTGCCTGGTTGTACTTGACGCCCGGGGCGATGTTGCCGGTGCTCACCCACACGTTGACGCCCGCCGGGATGTTCTGGAACACGGCCTTCAACCGCGTTCCGCTATCCGCCAGGCCGGCCGTGGCGTATGGCGCGGACAACGCCGGGTTGTAGAAGCCGGACTCCGAGTTGTAGATGAATCCGGGCACCGCTTGCGGCTGCGGCCACACGCGCATCTTGAATGCCGTGGGAAAGCTCTCCTGATATTGCAGGATCGCGGATGCCGTCGTCGTCGAGGGGCTGTAGCTGTTGCACTGCTGGATCGGCACCGGGATGCTGGGACCGCTCCCGTTATTGCCTGGCGTCACGGCGAAGGCCATGCTGGTCTGCACAAAGGCCACGGTTTGCTGCGGATTGTTGATCGCGAGAGCCGAGGTCGAAATCAGAGCAATCACCTGCCCCGGTGTCCAGGCGGGGCCTGCCGGCGCTTGGGCCGTCGCGTTCACCCGAACATTGGTGATGCGGAAAGTGCGCACGCTCGCGGTCCCTGGAGAATCGATCGGTATGCCGGAAAAAGTCACTGTGCTGCCCGACACCGCGCCCTGATAGATGTTCGCTGCCGTGCCGTTCTTGAACTCCGTGCCGTTTCCGTCGCCGCTCTGGGGACAGTTGCTGCCGCCGGGGGTGCCCAGGCAGGGATGCTGCTGCGCCGCCGCCGGGTCGTCGATCAACAACAACGTCTCCGCGCCGTTGGTGACCACGGCGCTCGAAAGGCGGCTGGTTACCGGAGTGTTCAAATATACCGAGATGTCCGCGGTGGGCAACTGACCGGTGGCCGGCGGCGTGCCACCCGTGCACGACAGCACGATGTCGCCCACCAATTCCGTCAGCCCTTCGGCGCGGAGCGACGGCGGCTCCACCGTGGCGTTGCACGTCAAAGCGGTTTGGGCCTTCGCCCCGGGCGTCAACCCGGCCCACACGAACAACACGGCGAGCGCGGGAATCAGTCTGCGCAACACCCCAGCGCGTCTCATTGCCGCACCTCCCTTTCAGGAATGCGAATCCGCCGCGGCGCGTTCTGTTTTACCTCCGGGGGAATGATCGTCATCACCGGTCTGACCCCGCCGATTTCCACCAGGGTCATCGGCTGTCCGGAAACATCGTTCAGCCGAAAGACTCCCGGGCTGCGCAACGCCGCTACCGTCGTGGGAACGCACAGGCACGCCGTCACCGTCGTCGTGCCTCCGGCCAGGTCGATCACCGCCACCGAGGAGCTGTCCGCATTGGCCACCAGCGCGGCGCCGTTGTCTGCCGACGCGGTCACGGCCACCGGCCCGGCGATCCCATTGGTCTGCCGCGCCAGCACGCTGGCTCTCGGACTTCCTTCCAGGCTCGTCAACCGTACCACCAGGTTCGCGGCGCCGTCGGCTACCAGCGCATCCCGCGACCCGTGCAGAAAGGCCATCGCAGCCACGCGCCCCGCGGCGAACACCGCTTGCGCCGTCCCGCCTCCAGCCAGCACATAGACCTGCCCGGCCCCGGCGCCGTTCACGCCGGCCAGCACCGCTTGCCCGTCGTCACTGACCGCCAGCACGTCCGGCGGCTTGGGAAGAGCCTCGGCGTCCAGTGAGGAAAATACCGGCGCGTCCGGGAGTCCGGTCACCACCTGGATGTTCTGCGTGGCGGCGTAGTACAGGGCTGCCGTTCCGCCGCCCGGGCTGAGCGCCAGTCGGTCCGGCGCCTCTGCCAGCGCGTCCAGCACGCTGGTCGCCGGGTTCCCGCCGTCCAGCCGCGCGAGCAGTACGCTTCCTCCATCGCGCGCCACAGCTAGCGCGAAATCCTGCCGCGGGGAGATCGCGGCCGTCGCTAGCCCCCAGCCCACAGGCGCTGCCGGGCCGATAGCGCCTGCTGCCGGGTTGCCCACCAGTGGTTTCACGGCGTGCGAAATGCCGTCATAAACGAATCCGAAGTTCGGGCCTGTGATCGTTGCCTGCGGCGATTGGCCGGAAACGAGCGGCGCTGCCAGCAGGGCAATCAGCCAGGTTGCCGCTGAGGGAGATCCTGAGAGCATCTGCCACTCCTGCGTATGGTAAGGACCGAAGCTTTGCGTGATGGCTAGGGAGCGCCGACGGCTCCCGTCCCTGCGGTGACCGTCGCGCCGGGGGGCGTCGTGGTTGGGGTTCCATTCCCCCCGTGTGTAGCGGCCACGGCTCCGGCGGCTGCGGCTGCGCCGGCAACCGCCAGGATCGCGATGAGCTTGCCCGCCCCGATGCCCGCGGCACCCGCGGCAGGCAGCACGTTCGTCTGGTTGATCACCGTCGTGCCGGTCACACCCTTACGACGCGGTGACCTTGATTTGAAACTTGCCTGTGGCGCGATTCGGCCGGAAACCCCGCGCCACGGCGCGCCCCTGCGGGTCCGTCATCACCGTCAGGCTGCGGGTTCCCTGAAACACGCCTCCCGGTCCGCTGTCCGGAGTCAGGAACAGCACCGTCGCGCCCGCCACTGGCTTGTGGTTCTCGTCTTCCACACGCACAATGGACTCCCGCGCCGTGCGCTGCCGGATATTGTTGATCGCGCCCTCGCTCTCAACAATCGTGATGTGAAGCTGCTGCGGCCGTTCGGCCGGCTGTGCGCGTGCTGGTTCCGTCCATCCAGGCATCGCCAGTAGCGCGCACAGAATCAGGCGCAGTGAGTTCGCCATAGTTCCGTGCCACTCTACCTGTCAACATGCCCGTCCCCGAAATTATGCGCCTGTTAAACGCCTCAAACAAGGGAAAACTGAAGATATTCGTACCTGAAACACTGATATATGGCTAACTGCGCTGTAACCGAGCCGCGACCACGGGGAGCGGTCCCTCACGGCCCTGTCCCGTTGATCCGGATGCCCGGTAGGTCCACTGTTGCCTGAAACTGTAAGTCGTTCTGGAACCGCAACATGGCGTCGCGTGCCTTGGTCGCGCTGAAGGCCGTCCGGCTGCTGGGACCGTATACCTGCACGAGCAGCGCGGCGATCTCTTCCATACGCCGCGTCGCCAGGCGCACGGCCCGGCCGATCTCTTCGTGCTCTTCCTGGGTGAGATGTGCGGAGCTGTTGTAGGGCATCGGGGGCCTCGCCAGTCTCCAGTCTAGCAGAAATTTATTCGGCTTCTTTTCAATCACTTCGCCAGGCGGGTCGCACTCCCACGCACGCCCCCGGTCTACCCTGAAGGCGAAAGAGTTGCTCGCTCGCCGAGAGGCAACCGGCGGTAATGGGTCAGGCGCCCAACCTAGGGGGCAGGAAAGACCTGAACCAACCCATTCAACGTCCCAGGCGTTG
>JAJPJX010000055.1 GCA_021324015.1 Solibacteraceae bacterium
GAGCGCTCTGTCTGGTTGGAATTCGACACCCGAGGCACGATACCGAAGTACGCTGCCAGCTTGCCCTCATCGGCAAAGTCGTTGATATCGCCGATGACCGACAGCAAGCCATAGAGCGCGAAGTGCTTATGGTGGGCGGTCGCAGGCTCGAACTGCGGACCTCCTGCTTGTAAGGCAGGCGCTCTGACCGGCTGAGCTAACCGCCCCGGGACACCGGCTTTCTTGATCGTAGCATCATTTCCGCAGGGATTTGCGAGCTTCGCAGCGCGCTATAATCGGCGCCGATGACGATGCGGACCGGGATGCTCGGCCTGATTCTGGCGCTGGTCTTCGGGATGCTTGGGCGAGGCACGCAGGCGGCCTTGCGACGCCTCTTCGCCGGGCGCCCGGCGCTGCTGTTTGGCGCGCCGGCCCTGCTCACTCTCCTGTTCGGAGCCGCGGCCGCCGGGGCGGGTGCTTTTTCCTGGCCGCTGCTGTTTGTCGCGGCCGTGTACCTGCTTATTCCCACCCTGCTCGCCTTCGTGCAGGGGCCCGGACCCGCCAGGCGGCCCTCCGGCGCGGACTTCGCCCTCATTCTGCTGCTTTGGCTGCCGGTCGAATTTGGTGCGGGCCAAGGGCTGATCCCCCGTCCGCAGCAGGGTTTCCTGCACAGCGTGGCGTATGGCGTGGCTATTCTTCTGGCCCTGGTGCTGTTCCTCGGATTCCGGAATTGGGAAGGCCTGAAATACACGCTACCGGCCGGCGGGCGGGACTTTCTTTATGCCGCCGCCGGGTTTGCCGTTTGCGCTCCGGTGTTGATCGTCGTGGGCCGGTGGCTGGAATTCATCCCGCCCTTCCACCTGCCCCCGCAGCCGCAGGCCGCGCGGCTGCTCACCCAATTCCTGATCATCCTAGTGGCCACCGGCCTGCCCGAGGAGATTTTGTTTCGCTCCCTGATTCAGAATGGGCTAATGCTGCGATGCGGACCCGGCATCGGCACGCTGCTGCTTGCCAGTTTCATCTTCGGCTGCGCCCACCTCAACAATGGTCCGCAGCCGCTGCCGAACTGGCGGTATATGATCCTGGCGACGATCGCCGGCGCAGCCTACGGAAAGGTCTTCCAGCAATCATCCAGCGTGTGGGGATCAGCCTCTCTGCACGCACTCGTGGACTGGACCAAGCACGTCTTTTTTTAGCCCTAATAGAACAGATACTTGCGCCATTTCTCATCGCCTTTTCCGAGCATACGCATCAGGTGGCGGATGGTGTGCAGGCTGAAGGGCCGCGGCTGGCGCGCAAGCTTCATGCCAGCCTCTTCCGGTGTGCGGCTGCCCTTGCGGTTGTTGCAGGGATGGCAGCAGGCCACCAAGTTCTCCCAGGCCGATTCCCCGGCCCGAGAGCGGGGGATAACGTGATCCAGTGTCAATTCGGAAGACGGCAGCGTGCTGTGGCAGTACTGGCAGGTGTAGCGGTCGCGCATGAGGATATTCTTACGGGACAGCGCGCGGGTCTGATGCGGAATGCGGCGGTATTCGAGCAGCCGGATGACCGAGGGCAGCCGCATGGCGTGGCGCGCGGAGTGAACGAACGCCAGGGACTCCTCCTCGGCGGAGGCCACGCCCTTGAGGACCAGCACCAGGGCGCGCCGCGCTCCGCAAATGTTGATCGGCTCGTAACTCGCGTTCAGCACGAGCACCGGCTTCTGCAATCGATCCGACATCGACATCCCAACGCTCCCTAGGTTCGACGGGCCACGGGCGCTCCGCCGGCCGGCGCGCGGAATCGCCGGTCCACCCGGGCCAGAGTCAGGAGACCCACGTACCGGGCCCCCGCGCGCTTTAAAACCATGGCACAGGCGCCGGCCGTCGCGCCCGTGGTCATCACATCGTCCACCAGCAAGATGCGCCGGCCCTGCGAACCGGCGGCCCGATACATGGAAAAGGCGCCCGCCACGTTCTCGCGCCGCGCGGAGTTACTCAAGCCCGCTTGTGTTCGCGTGGACCGCCGCCGGCGAACCAACCTCCTCACCGGAAGCCCGCACCGGCGCGCAATTTCGCGAGCCAGCAGCTCCGACTGGTTAAAGCCGCGCCGCCAGCGGCGGCGCCAATGCAGCGGCACCGGCACGACCAGGTCAAAGCGCTGATCGCGCGGGAGGGCGTTCGACAGCAAGTCGCCCAGAGGCCTCGCCAGTGTGCGGATCCGGCCGTACTTGAACAGGTGGATCAACTCGCGCAGCTTTCCCTCATAGGCGCCGTAGCACCAGGCGGCATCGAACCCCCACAATCCGCTCCGGCAGAGCGCGCAGCGGCCCTCGGCATCCAGCGGGAAGCGATTCAGAAAAGGGGTCCGGCAACTGACGCAAAAGTATTCGGCAGCCAGCGGAGCGGGTTCGTGGAGGCAGTCGCGGCAAACCGGCACACGCGAAAATTCGCGCAGCGGGCCATGGCACACGCGGCACTCATCCGGGAAAACAAGCGAAAAAAGAGCGTACGAAAGCCGCCCCAGGAACGGGAGCCGGGACTCGGAGAAGACTGCGGTTAGCCTACTACTCGAGAAGACTCACCTCCGCCAGAGTTTCATTCTACAACACCCCGAGATCCTGCTTCTCCTGGCACGCGATACAATGGCGGGCCCAGGGCACGGCATCCAGTCGCTTCGGCTCCACGGCTCCCCCGCAGGCGACGCAGGCGCCGAAGGTGCCGGCATCCATGCGGAGGATGGCTTCGCGAACCAGAACCAGAATTAAGCGCGCCTGCTCCAATTGCTGGAAAAGCGCCTCTTTATCGTAGGCGCGGTTAGCCCGGTCGCCCACATCCGGCGAATCCGCCGCGGCCACCTGTTCTTCATCCGATTCGATCCGTGCAATTTCGGATGTCAGCTCCCGTTGCTTTTCAAGCAACCGCTGCCGGTATGATTGGGATTGCGCTGTCGCCATATCGCCGGCCGGCCGACGCCGGCCCTACCCATGATCTTAGCGCTACTCCAGGATGCGGTTGATGGTGATGTCCGGCCGGGTCAGGATGGCGGAGTTGAGTTCCACACCCAACCCCGGTCCAGGGGGTAGCGGGAGCACGCCCTCCGCCGCCGGCAGCGTGGTGGTCACCAGCCCCTGGTATTCCTCCAGATAGTGACGCCGCACGGTCTCGAGGATGAAGAGGTTAGTCAGGTTGGCAGCCAGGTGCGCGGAGGCCATGTGCAGGACGGGGCCCCCGCAGTTGTGCGGCGCCACCGGAAGGTAGGAGGTCTCCGCCATGACGGCGATTTTGCGGGCCTCGGAAAGGCCGCCGCACCAGCAGATATCCGGCATCACGATGCGCGCCGCGCGGTTCTCCAACAGTTCTCGAAAGCCCCAGCGGGTCATGAGGCGCTCGCTTACGCAAAGCGGCAGCCGGGTGGCCTGCGCCAGTTCGCGATAGGCCGCCAGGTTATCCTGGGGCAGCATCTCTTCCAGCCACATGGGCTCGTAGGGCTCCAGCGCCTGTGCGATGCGGATGGCACAGGGCAGGTTCCAGTAGCCGTGAAACTCCATGGCCACGTCCATGGAATCCCCGAACTCCTCGCGGATGAGCCGCAGTGGTTCGATGCCCTGGCGCATCTGGTCGGCGGTGATGTACTGCCCGCGCGTTTCGGCGGCGATGGGGTCGAAGGGCCAAATCTTCATGGCGCGGATACCGGAGGCGGCCAGTTCGCGGGCCAGGCGCGCCGGTTCGGTCAAGAAATCCACGTGGTCGTAGCAGGTGTTGTAAATGCGGATGAACTCCCTGGATGCGCCGCCCAGCAACTGGTAGACCGGCCGGCCAACGGCCTTGCCTGCCAGGTCCCACAGCGCCAGATCCACAGCGCTGATAGCGCGCATTTCTGCGCCCGCCCATCCGCTGTAGGAGACGGCCTGGAACATATCCGCCCACAGGCGGTCAATCTGCAGCGGGTCGCGGCCCAGCAGGACGGGAGCCAGTGATCGCTCCACCACCGCCTTTTCGGCCTCCGGGTGCGGGTAGGTCTCTCCTAACCCAATGAGCCCGGTATCGGTGTGGATGCGGACCCACAACCATTGGATTGCTCCCGCGTGCACGGTGATGCCGCGCGCCAAGTGAATGGTTTCGATGGCGGTGATGCGCATAGAATAAAAGTATCAGCATCATGCAGGCTTTGGCCGTTGTGGCGGTGCTCGCCCTGCTGGCCCTGTGGGCCGCCGTAGTCCAGCGTCACTGAGTGTTCCCTATGCAACTCGACCGCGCAATTCTGAACGTCTCCCTGCTGTGGATCCTGACCACGCCGCACGAGTTTGCGCATGCTTGGGTGGCGACCAAACTGGGGGATGACACTCCGGAGCGCGAGGGGCGCGTGACGCTGTTTCCCCTGGCGCATGTGGATTGGCTGGGCACCTTGATTCTTCCGGCGCTGACGTCACTGCTCGGCGCTGGCTTCCTGGGTTGGGGCAAGCCCGTGAACACGAATCCGTACAAGCTGCGGGGAGGGCTGAGAGGACTGGCGCTGGTAGCCCTGGCCGGACCCGCCAGCAACGTGATTTTCGCCGTCATCCTGGCGGCTGCGGCCGTCGCGGCGGCGCACTCCCTGCCGGATTTCGCCCGGTTCGCCGCGCGCGGCGTCACTCTCAGCCTCTACCTGGCGATCTTTAATATGCTCCCCGTGCCGCCGCTGGACGGCTCGAAGCTGCTGCTGGCGCTGCGCATTCCCCTGGTGATTTACCGGGAACTGGCGCGGTTCGGATTCATGCTGCTGATTGTGGCTATGTCCGCTTCCGAACTCGGCCGCTGGATGAGCGCGTGGAGCTTCGCCGGCGCCGAATGGATCTTCGGGCTGTTCCGATAGCCGGCGGGAACTAATCCGCAGCGGGTGGTGTCCCCTCTAGAGAGGCTTAATGCCGCCCGACAAGAGACCATCGGACCTGAATTGGTGGACCGAATGTCTCCTTCCCTGGACCGCGAGTTTTGGCAGAAGCCTGGCGCTGGTTCTGGCGGCGTTCGTGCTGGTCCTGAGCACTGCAATCGGCCGGGGCATTCTGGAGACAACGGCGGCGCTGGTGCGCCACCGCCTGCCCTTCGACCAGAGCGGCCGGCTAATGGCGTTAGGCGCCCGCGGATTAGTCTGGCGGAACGGCAACGCCTTCTCTGAGCGGCTGCTGCGAGTCTGGCGCGAAGAAAACTCGCCTCTGGAAAGTCTGGCGGCCTTTCGCTGGGAGAGCTTGGCGGAGGATGGGCTCACGCGCGTTTTCGCGGGCCGGGTCTCCACGGATTTCTTCCCCACTCTCGGCGTGCGGGCGGAACTAGGCCGGGCGGCTTTCGCGCCGCGAGAGAGCCACGCGGCAGTGCTGAGTCACCGTTTCTGGAGGGAGCGGTTCGGCGCCGACCCCCAGGCTGTGGGGAGGACGCTCACGCTGGAAGGGGAGGCGTTTCAGATCGTGGGCGTGATGCCGGCCACGTTCTGGTTTGTCACCAAGCGGGTGGACCTGTGGCTTTCGCCCGATGGGATTCCCGGAGGCGCTCTGTCTCAGATTCCCCGGTTCAGCGCGATCGTCCGCCTGAAACCGGGGGTGACGCAGGAACAGGCGGCGCAGGAGATAGAATCGCTCGCCGCTCGCCACCGGCTTCCGGCACGGGTGAGGCTGGCGAGCATCGAAGACGAATTGCTGCGCGAAACCGTTCCCCCTGTCCTGTTTGCCTGCTATGCCCTCGGGCTGATCGTGCTGATCGGGGCGGCGGATCTGATCCGATTCGTATGGGACTCTCCGCGCCAGGACCGGATTCGCAACCGAATCCGCTTCGCGGGTTTCCTGGCATTGAAATCCCTGGTGGCGCTCGCCGCTCTGACCGGACTCTGGCTGGTGCTGATGGATCCGGCGCACCGCCCCGCCGAGTGGGGCGGCGGAGGCAGCCTGGTGGCGGGCTTCTGGATCTTCGGACTGGGAGTGTGCGGCCTGGTCTATTGGTCGTTGCTGGACCAGCGCTACCGGTGCCGGATATGCCTGCGGAGGCTGCGTATGCCCGTCCCCACGGGCTCCTGGAGTACGCCGCTGCTGGATCGTCCCGGCACGGAATACATCTGTCCTTTCGGTCACGGGAAAGTCAACGTCGCCTCCGTGCGGTTGTTCGGGATCGAACCGGCGCGCTGGACCTACTACCTCGACTTCTGGCGGGAACTGGTACGGCAGGAAGAGGCCGCGCGCGAAGACTGAGCGCCAGCCGCGGTGATACGCTAAATGTTTCATGCCAAAGCGTCGCGTGCAAGCCCTGGGCCTGTGTCTGGCCGTTCTCATGCTGGCAGCCATGCCAGCCAGAGCGGCGTCGGTTCCTCACAAACCGAAGCTGCTGGTGGCCATCGCCATCGATCAGTTTCGCTACGACTACCTGACGAGGTTTGCCAGCGAGTATAGCGGCGGCTTCCGGCGCCTCATGACCGAAGGAGCGGTCTTCACCAGCGCGCGCTACGAGCATTTCCCCACCGTGACGGCCGTCGGGCATAGCACGTTTCTGACCGGGGCCATCCCGGCACTCAGCGGGATCGTGGGCAACGAGTGGTTCGACCGGGTAGCCGGAAAGACCGTGACCAGCGTTTCCGACGAGACGGTGCAGATGCTGGGCGGCAAGGGGGATGGCGGCGCTTCCCCGCATCGTCTGCTGGTGAGCACCGTGGGCGATGAATTGAAGATCGCCGACGGCGGTAAGTCTCGCGTCATCGGCATTTCGCTGAAGGACCGCTCGGCGATCCTGCCCTCTGGACACATGGCCGACGGGGCCTTCTGGTTTGACACCAAGACCGGGCACTTCGTCAGCAGCACGTACTATTTCGCGGATCTGCCGGGCTGGGTCAAGGACTTCAACGCCGGAAGCCCGGCGGACCGCTACCGGGGTGTCCGATGGTTGACGCACGTTCTGCCGGAGGAGGCCGGCGAGAAGTTGTACGCTAAGCTGCCTGGCAGCCCGTACGGCAACGAATTGCTGGAAGCCATCGCGGAGCGCGCGGTCGAAGCCGAACAGTTGGGCCGGCGCGAAGCCCCGGACATCCTGGCGGTCAGCTTCTCCTCCAACGACTACGTCGGGCATGCCTACGGGCCGGATTCCGCCGAAGTGCACGATGTTTGCCTACAGACGGACCGCCTGTTTGACAAGTTCTTCCGTTTCCTGGAGACCCGAGTAGGGCGTCAAAATCTATTGATCGTCCTGACGGCCGACCACGGAGTGGCTCCAGTGCCGGAAGTGAACCACGCGCGGAAGATGCCGGGTGGCCGTATGCCGGGGCACGCAGTGACCGACGCCGTTGAGGCTGCGCTGGTCCAGAAATATGGCGAGGGCAAATGGATCGTCGGGCCGTCGGAGAATTCCCTGTACTTGAACCTGGACCTGATCCGGCAGAAGGGTCTGGCGCGGACTGAAGTGAATCTGACGGCGGCGCAGGCGGCACGGGCCGTGCCCCACGTCTTCCGGGTGTACACCCGCGAGCAGTTGTTAAGCGGGCAGGCCATGGAGGACCAGGTCGGCCGCCGCGTGATGAACGGTTTCTACGGCCCACGCAGCGCGGATGTCTACGTGTTATTGGAGCCATACTGGCTTTTTGGGGCCAGCGGCACCACGCATGGAACCACGTTCAGCTATGACGCGCATGTGCCTGTGATCTTTATGGGTTCGGGCATCCGGCCGGGCCGTTATTTCGCCAGTATTGCCCCCAACGATATAGCGCCCACTCTGGCGGTGATCCTGGGGGTGGAGACGCCCAGCGGCTCGATCGGCCGGGTGCTTTCCGAGATGTTCGCCGATTAGGGGCCGCGCCGTGCCATCTGGACCGGAACAGGTGTGCTAACCTAGGGGTCTACGCAGTGTTCTACACACCGAAGAGGAGTTTCTGTACATGTCAGTAAGGTTCGGGCTGAGGCTGGCAGGCCTTTCTTGTGCCCTTTTCTGGATCGCTGGCGCCGGGCTCGCCCAGACGAAAGTGGCGGTCGTCAGCCTGCAGCGCGCGGTGCTGGAAACTGCGGAAATTAAGAAGGCCTCGGCCGACCTCGAAGCGAAATACCGGCCGCGCCAGCAGGAAATGGAAAAACTCCAGCGGGATCTGCAAAGCATCCAGCAGCAGTTGCAGACCAATGCCGGCAAACTTACGCCGCAGGCTGAGGCGGACTTGAACGCCCAGGGCCAGCGCAAGCAGCGGGAACTGCAGCGCATGAACGAGGATTTGCAGGGCGACGTGGACCGGGACCGGAACGACATTCTCAGTAAGAGTTCCCAGAAAATGCAGGCGATCGTGCAAAAGCTGGCGGAGGCCAAGGCGATCGACGTGGTGGTGGATGTCAGCAATACGGTCTATTTCAAGCCGGCCCTGGATCTCACCACGGAGGCGATTGCGGCTTACGACAAGGCCTACCCGGTCAAGTAGCGAGCGGCGATGCCCGGTTACCTGGACCAGTACGGCGCCGGCGAGGAGCGGCGGGAAAGAATCATCAAGATCACCGTACTGACGCTGCTGGCCGTCGCTGTGGTTGGGGGAACCGCTTACTTCTTCCTGAAAAACTACAGACAGGAGCGCCAGGTAAGGGAATTCTTCCAGTTGCTGCAGAGACACGATTACCAGGCTGCCTATTCCTTGTGGGGCTGCACGGAGTCCAAGCCATGCAAAGACTATCCGATGCAGGCCTTTCTGCAGGACTGGGGGCCGCAAAGCGAACACGCGGATCTCAGTTCGGCGCGGGTCACGCGCAGCCGCTCCTGTGGTTCCGGGGTGATCATCACGGTAGACTACGGCCACACGGGTAAGGAAGACAAGCTTTGGGTGCAGCGGGAGGACCTGACAATCGGGTTCTCGCCGTGGCCGGGATGTCCGCCCGGCCGCTAGCAGGATGCTGTACAAGCCCGGCGGATCCTCCGGCGGGCCGGTCTGGGAGATAGTTAACGACACAAGTGGAGCAGCATGGGAACAACAGTTGCAGGGCTGGAAGGGGTGGTCGCGGGCGAGTCTGAAATCTGTTATATCGACGGATACGCCGGCGTCCTCAGCTATCGCGGTTACAACATTCACACTCTGGCGGACAACGCCGTCTTCGAAGAGGTCATCCACCTTCTGTGGCACGGTTCCCTGCCGAAGCGGGCCGAACTGGAGCAATTGAAGAAGGACCTGGTCGCCCAGCGGGGAATTCCCCGCGAGGTGCGCGAATTCCTGGGCAGCGTGCCGCACTCCTCGCCCATGGACGTGCTGCGCACTGCTGTCTCGATGCTCAGCCTGTACGACCCCGAGGCCGCGGACATGTCGCCCGAGGCCAACCAGCGGAAGGCCATGCGGTTGATGGCCCAGACCGCCACCATCGTCACCACCTTCGACCGCGTGCGGAAAGGCCAGTACGTGATCGAGGGCGACCCGAACCTGGGATTCGCAGCCAATTTCCTGTACACGCTGACGGGACGCCGCCCGGACGACGTGATGGAACGCGCCTTCGATGTGGCCCTGACGCTGCACGCCGACCACGAACTGAACGCATCCACCTTTGCCGCGCGCGTGACCGCCGCAACGCTTTCCGATATTTACTCCGCAGCGACCTCGGCCATCGGCGCGCTGAAAGGGCCGCTGCACGGGGGCGCCAACCAGGACGTGATCCGCTGGCTGCTGGAAGTGGGCAATGAGGAGGCCGCCGTCAGCAAGGTCCGCAACACGCTGGCCAAAAAGGTGAAGATTCCGGGATTCGGCCATCGCGTGTACCGCACCGAGGATCCCCGGGCCACCCACCTGCGCGTCCTTTCCGAGGAACTTGGCAAGCGCACCGGCCATGTTAAGCTCTACGAGATCTCCCGCAGCATGGAAGAAGAGGTGAAGGCCGAGAAGAAGCTGAACCCCAACGTGGACTTCTATTCGGCGTCTACGTACTACTCCCTGGGCATCCCCATCGACCTCTTCACTCCGGTGTTTGCGGTGAGCCGTATGTCAGGGTGGACGGCGCACATCCTGGAGCAATACCGCAACAACCGCCTGATCCGGCCGCGGGCGGATTACAAAGGGAACCCGGACGGGATGCCGTGGGTGCCCCTCGCGGAACGCTGACGTGGATGAGCGCGCGTTTTACACCGAGTCCCAGACCACGCGCCCCGCGACGCTGAACTGTCCGTTCTGCCGGACTGCGGATTCCTATGAACTCCGGTGGGTGGTCCGCAAAAAGAAGGACCGCCTGCCTGGCGGCGCGGACGAACGCGACCGGGCCAAGTTCGCCAAGGCCCAGAGCTACATGGTGCTCCTGGACGACAAAGTCGCCTGCAAGAACCTCCGCTGCCGGAAACGTTTCGACGTTTCCGGCGTGAAAACGATGGCGTTTCTGTAGGGCGACGTTCAGTGATGGTCGACCCGCGCGTCGATCTTGCGTGCGCGGAACTCGCGGATGAGCGCCACCATTCTCTCCACAACTGCTTCCACGAAGCGGCAGCCCTTCTCCCGCGTAGCCCTGGTGGGATCGCCTACCGTGCCGGTGCGTGAGTAGCGGCTGAACCACTCCTGGAAGAAGACCGGGGAGGGGGCCTGCAAATCCCAGTAGAAGAACTCGGTAGGTTGGAAGCTGATGTCTTTTTCCGCTTTGTCCATCTGCACCAGGTCGCCGCGCAGGTAGAGCAACACGGAAGTTTCTAGTTCGCAGCCGTGCGCCATACCGCCGGGATACTCAGATTCCCGCAATTCCTTCAGCAGTTCCTTGGGGATCAGGCTCCACCAGGGAACCATCGCGCAAACCGCCTCGCTGTGGTTGGTGATATTGCGCGCGGCAATGTCCAGGAAAGGCACGTTGCTGCCGTGGCCGTTCACCAGCAGGATCTTCCGGAATCCGTGGTGCGCCAGGCTCTTGCCGATGTCGCTGACGTAGTTGATGATGGTTTGGCCCTCGACGGCGATAGTGCCCGGGAAATCCATGTGGTGCAGGTTGAACGAGTAATACACCGAAGGCATGAGCACGGCTTCCTGCGGCAGTCGCTCGACGGCCATTCGCGACATCTCGGTAGCGGTCAATACATCGGTCACCAGCGGCAGGTGCGGGCCGTGCTGCTCCACGGTTCCGACGGGCAGCACAGCTACCCGGTTTTGCGCCACGGCCTCACGCACCTCTGGCCAGGTAAACTCTTCGTATCGGTATTTTTGGATCATGAGCGGTACACTTGGGATGGTGCAATTATGCCACATGAGGATACCTCCCATGGGCACGTGCGGCCGCGCACGGCGGTGCTGACGCGCGGCTTCGATCCCAGTCTGTCGTTTGGATCGGCACGGCCCGCCGTCTTTCGCTGCTCTACATACGTGTTCCCGAGCCCTGAGGCGGCCGAACGCGCCTTTGCCATCCAACACGGGAAGATCAAGCCGGAGGAGGGCGAGCGCGGCGATCTGATCTATTCGCGGATTTCGCACCCCAACGCCGAAATCCTGGAAGACCAGATCGTGCCCCTGGAAATGGGGGCCCGCGCCGCGGCGGTGTTCAATTCCGGAATGGCAGCCATCATGACCGCGTTCTTCACATTCGCGCGCAGGGGCGGCACCATCGTGTACACGGCGCCGCTTTACGGCGGCACTATCGGCCTGATTCACAGTTTCCTGGAACCGTTCGGCATGCATGGCGTCCGGGTGCTGGCCGGGGACACCGCCGGCATGGATGCGGCCATCCGGGCGGCTCGAAACCTGTGCATCGTGTACCTGGAAACGCCCGCCAACCCGACGCTGGCCATGACCGACATCCGGCGGGCTGCCGAAACCGCGGCGCACCACCCGGACCGCCCCGTGGTAATGGTGGACAATACCTTCCTGGGCCCCGCCTTCCAGCATCCGCTGCATCTGGGCGCCGACCTGGTGTTGTACTCGGCCACTAAGTACCTCTCCGGATTCAGCGACATGGTAGCAGGTGTGGCGCTGGCCAAGGACCCCGAACGTATCCGCCAGATTCACAGCCGGCGCATCATGTTCGGCAACATCCTGCAGCCGGACGAGTGCTGGATGCTGGACGGCCGCCTGCCCACCGTAGGGCTGCGCATGAACCGGCAGAGCAAGAACGCGCAGCGCATCGCCGAGGCCTTGACCGCGTACAGTAGAATCGTGCGGGTGATCTATCCTACGCTGTATCAGGACCCCGAGCAGGTGCGCATTTTCGAGGCGCAGTGCGACTACCCCGGGGCGCTCTTCTCGCTGGACTTCCGCGGGGGACGTGCGGCGGCCTTCGAGTTCCTGCGCCACCTGCACATCGCGCGCAACGCGGTCTCGCTGGGCGGCGTCGAGACGCTGACCTGCCATCCCAAAACCACCACCCACTCGGGAATGTCGCCGCGGGAACTCGACGAAGCCGGCATTGGCGACGGCCTGGTGCGCGTGTCAGTGGGCATCGAAGACTGGCGGGATTTGCTGGCGGATTTCGAACAAGCCCTGCACGCAGCCGCCTGAGAGCCGAACGGGCAGGACAGGCCGGCGGTCCCACGCGATCCGCTACAATTGGTAGATAGATCACTTCCTGGAAGGAATTTCCGTGACAGGCCACGATATTCGGCAGCGCTTTCTCGACTTTTTCTCTGCCCGCGGGCACCGCGTAGTGCGCAGTTCTTCGCTGGTTCCGGCGAACGACCCCACCTTGCTGTTTACCAACGCGGGCATGAACCAGTTCAAGGACGTGTTCCTGGGGCTGGAAAAGCGGGATTACGCACGCGCCACGACGTCGCAGAAATGCGTGCGCGCCGGCGGAAAGCACAACGACCTGGAAAACGTGGGCTACACGCGGCGGCACCACACGTTTTTCGAGATGTTGGGAAATTTCTCTTTCGGCGACTACTTCAAGACCGAAGCCATCGAGTTCGCCTGGGACCTGGTGACCCGGGATTACGGGCTTCCCAAGGACCGGCTGTACGTCACGGTGTTTCGAGAGGACGACGACGCCGAGCTGCTGTGGCAGAAGGTCGCCGGCGTGCCGAAAAGCCGCATCTTCCGGCTGGACGAGAAGGACAACTTCTGGCAGATGGGCGAGACGGGCCCGTGCGGTCCTTGTTCGGAAATCCACTACGATCTGGGCCGCGAGGCCGCCGAGCCGGGGCGCGAGGACGAGGAGTTCCCGAGCGATGGCGGCGGCCGGTTCGTAGAGATCTGGAACCTGGTGTTCATGCAGTTCAACCGGGACGCCAGTGGGGTCATGACTCCTCTGCCGCGGCCTTCCATCGATACGGGTCTGGGCCTGGAGCGCGTCGCGGCAGTGATGCAGGGCAAGCTCTCCAACTACGACACCGATCTGATCCGCCCCGTCATTCAACGCGCCGCGGATCTTTTCGGAGTTTCCTATGGCGGAGACCCGCGCATCGATACGGCCCTGCGTATCGCCGCAGACCATAGCCGGGCCACTGCGTTTCTCATTCATGACGGCGTACTGCCCTCCAACGACGGGCGTGGCTACGTCCTGCGCAAGATCATGCGGCGCGCCATGCGGCACGCCCGCATGATTGGCGTGGAGGATCCGTTCCTCTACCAGCTCACCGGATTCGTGGCAGAGTTGATGCGCCCGGCCTATCCCGAGCTGATGGAGAGCGTCCAGCGCGTGGCGCGGGTGGTGAAGGACGGAGAGCACCGCTATGCCACTACGTTCCTGGTAGCCGAAAAGGTCTTCAACGAAGAGGTCAAGGCGCTCATGGGCCAGGTGCTTCCGGGCACGGTGGCGTTCAAGCTGTACGACACTTACGGCCTGGCGTTGGACGAGCAGGAGGAGATGGCCCGCGAACGGCATCTGTCCATCGATCGCGAAGGCTTCGAGCGCGAAATGAAGGCGCAGCGCGAACGGGCGCGGGCGAGTTGGAAAGGCGCGGAGAAGGGTGCCGTGGCGCCCGCCTACCAGGAATTGCTCGAGCGCGGCCGCACGAAATTTCTGGGTTACGAGCAACTCGCAGGCACGTCGAAAATAGTCGGACTGCTCATCGACCGAGAGAGGGTTTCCGAGGTTGCTCCCGGCCAACCCGCGGAGCTGGTCCTGGATCAGACGCCGTTTTATGCTGAAACCGGCGGCCAGGTGGGGGACCGCGGCAGCCTGTACGCGATCTCCGGCGAGAAAGTGGCGGACGTGGAGACGGCCTATCCGGCAGTCCCCGGGCTGACGGTGCATCGCATCGTGCCCCACGCAGTGCTGCGCGTGGGAGATGAGCTGCGCGCCGAGGTGGCCGAGCCGCTTCGGCAGTCCACCATGCGCAACCATACCGCCACGCACCTGTTACACGCCGCTTTGCGGCAAGTACTGGGGGCGCACGTCAAACAAGCCGGCAGCGTGGTGGAGCCCCCGCGCCTGCGCTTCGACTTCACGCACTACGCCGCCATGGATCCTGCCGAAATTGAGGAAGTGGAGCGCCTGGTCAATGAGCAGATCCTGCGCAACACCTCCGTAGAAACCAGGATCTTGCCCCTCGATCAGGCCATTGCGACAGGCGCCATGGCGCTATTCGGAGAAAAGTACGGCGACCAGGTACGGGTGGTTTCGATCCCCGATTTCAGCAAGGAATTGTGCGGCGGCACACACGTGCGGCGCACCGGTGACATCGGCGTTTTCAAGATTGTTTACGAGGGCAGTATTTCGGCGGGGGTGCGACGCATCGAGGCCATCACTGGCGAAGTGGCTGTGCGCCAGTACCAGGAAGCCACGGAGGTCCTGCACCGGATGTCCCAGTTGTTGCGGGTCTCCGAACCGGAGTTGGTGGAGCAATTGGAGAAGCAGATCCTGCACCAAAAGACCCTGGAAAAGCAGGTCGAACAGCTCAAAAGCAAGCTGGCCCAGTCCGCCGTAGGCGAATTGGAGCAGCAGGCGCGCACCCTCAAAAACGTCAAAGTCGTGGCGGCCCGTTTGGACGGCATGGACCGGCAGCAGATGCGCGCGCTGGCCGATTCCCTGCGCAACCGGTGGAAGACCGGCGTGGTGGTGCTGGCTTCCGCGGAAGATTCGCAGATCGCCATCATTTCGGCTGTAACCAAAGACCTTACCAGCAAGGTGCATGCCGGGAAGTTGGTTGGAGTGGTAGCACAAGCGGTTGGTGGCAAAGGGGGCGGCCGGCCGGACATGGCCGAGGGCGGCGGTAAGGATCCTTCCACCCTGGCCGCAGCGCTCGAGAGCGTCTACGCCACCGTCGAGAGTAACCTGTGAACGAATTCGACGTTGTCGTGGTCGGCGCCGGACCGACCGGCTTGG
The DNA here is from genome assembly GCA_021324015.1 of Solibacteraceae bacterium. Lineage (GTDB taxonomy): Bacteria > Acidobacteriota > Terriglobia > Bryobacterales > Bryobacteraceae > JAJPJX01. Next base: position 15,149 of record JAJPJX010000055.1, read on the forward strand.
CCTGCGGAATTGAGTTGCAGCAACGCGGATTGAAGACGCTCCTGATCGAAAAGGGCTGCGTGTGCAACTCGTTGTATAACTACCCGACGCACATGGTGTTCTTCACCACGCCGGAGCTGCTAGAAATCGGCAACCTGCCGATGACCAGCCTGAACGAGAAGCCCAATCGCACCGAGGCGCTGAAGTACTACCGGCGAGCCGCGGAACACTACCGGCTGAACATCCACCAGTACGAGAGGGTGGACCGGATCTCTGGAGAGAATATGGCCTTCCAGGTGTTTACCACCGATCGCCTGGGGTGCGGCCACATGTATACCACCAGCAAACTGGTACTGGCTACAGGTTATTACGATGTCCCCAATCTGCTGAATGTGCCGGGGGAAGACCTGGATAAGGTTTTCCACTATTACAAGGAACCGCATCCCTTTTACAACCATGATGTTGCGGTGATCGGCGCTAAAAACTCCGCGGCCATTGCGGCGCTGGAATTGTACTGGACGGGGGCCCGGGTGACCTTGATTCATCGGGGCGCCGGCATCTCTGAGAAGGTCAAGTACTGGATTAAGCCGAACATTGAGAATCGAATTAACAACGGTGAAATCAAGGCTTACTTTCATTCCCGAGTGCTGGAAATCCGGCCGGATACGATCCAAATCGAAACACCGGATGGACCGGTTGAGCTGGCAAACGACTTCGTGTTTGCCCTGATCGGGTACAGCCCGGACCTGAAGTTTCTCAATTCCGTGGGGATTACCCTGGAGCCGGAGACCCAGCGCCCGCGCAGCGATCCGCAGACTCTGGAAAGCGAGTGCCCGGGCATCTATCTGGCCGGCGTCATCGTGGCCGGCATGCATACCAACGAGATCTTCATCGAAAACGGACGCTTTCACGGCCGGCAAATCGCCGAATCCATCGCCTCCAAGCTGCAAAGCTGAAACGCGCCGCGACCCAATCCCACTATTTTTCCAGGGAAACGACATCACCGTTCTGGTACCCCCCCGTACACACCCGGAATGGTAGGTATTGCAACCAAACACTCTCATCCCGCATCTTTCTGGATGAAAGGGGCCGTTATGTTGAGCTCACTTTTGGATGTCATGTTCGGCTGTTCCCATCGGAGGACCACGTTTCCGTTGACGCCTGCGCGCAGGGGCGCAGGTTATCCCCCGGCCCCTGGCGCCACGCGACACGCGATGTATGTGGTTTGCCTGGACTGCGGCAAGGAGTTTGATTACGACTGGAACGAGATGCGAGTCGGCGAAGCCGTGACCTCGCCAGTCAGAGCCCGTACCGCCGAATCACTTTCCGCCGCTCATCGTTGAAAGCGCTTTTCTCAAAGGCCGGTCTCTTCAGTTAGCGCGAGTAACATTGCGCGCCAGGCGCAAACCATTCCATTGGTAGCGCCGATCGGAGCGCTCACTGTGACGCAACGCAGCGTTTAGGTATTCCGCGGAATCCGCGAAGCCGCCGCCGCGCAGGATGCGTTTGCCGGCGGCCGTTACGGAGTTCCGGCCATCGTTCGCGAAGGGGTACGGCCGGTCCAGGCTGGAGCACCACTCCCACACGTTGCCGAACAGGTCGAAGACCCCCAAACGATTGGGTTGTTTGGTGCCCACAGGGCGGGGGGCGAAGGCGTCTGCCTCCTGGAAGTCGCCGCCGGCGCCCGGCCGCCGGGCGCTGTTGGCGCGGTACCACGCCTGGGCTTCCAGGTTGCCCGAACCCGCGCGCGCGGCATACTCCCATTCGGCCTCGGTCGGCAGGCGGAATCCGGCGCCGCTCACACGTTCGTTGAGTTGGCTGAGGAAAGCCTGGCAATCCTCCCAGGAGACCTGTTCCACGGGCATGCGGCGGGCATCGGGAAATTCCGGTCCCTGGTGGAGGCTGGGATTGGCGCCCATCACGGCTTCCCACTGCGCCTGGGTGACCTCGGTTTTACCCAGGTAGAAAGCTTCCACGTGCACGGTGTGTACCGGGCTGGACGCCGGCCAACGCTCGGAGCCCATGTCGAACTGGCCGGCCGGGATCAGCACCATCTCGATACCCAGGTCCGCGACACGGAAATCCGGGGGTGGAGCCGGGGGCGCGGGGCGCTTCGCGGATCGGGATGCGCCGGCGGGAGGCGGCTCCTGGGGCGGGGGCGCGGCGGGATTCAGCAACGCATGAACATGGTGACACTTCTGGCACTCTCCCGCGGCGGAGGTTTTGGGACACTGGGGCGCGTGGCATCCGGCGCACAGGGACGCGATTTCGGCGCCGCGCGGCAACCGATCGGGCTTTACGCCATTGCGCTCGTCGGCCACGTGGCCCCGGCTGGGACCATGGCAGCCCTGGCAGTCCGGATGACCTTTCTTCCCGTGGCCGGAGATCCCCCATTCCAGCACCGAGACGACGTGACAGCGGGCGCAAACACCGGCCTGCCGGAACTGCTCCTGGCTCCGGTCCGGCTGGGCGGCAACGGCCAGCGGAACCAGCACCAGGAGCGCCGTCCTCAGCCGCGCCACCGCTCCTCCAGCCAGCGGTAGTGCCTGGGCAGCCAGCCGGCGCCGCGCGTCCGGGCCCACCGGGCAGTCGAATTCAGCGCGGCATGTTCCTCGCGGCGCAGTTCCTCGCGACGCACGAGAGCCGCGTAATTGTCCTGGAGCAGGCTCTCATCGAACATGCCGGTCAACGCGGTGGTCAGGAAGGGACGCGAGTATACGTACCGCAAGGCCGCCTGGCAAAGTGTCTCGTCCGGAAGGCGGTTCAGGCTGCGAGTCAACTCAGCCACCACCGCGGGTAGGATCGCGCGGTTGCGGGACTGATACAGCTCGATGCGCTCGTTTTCCGGCTTGGGACCGGAACGCGCGCGCGGGTCGAGCCGCACGATCGAGCCGGCGGCCAGCGGCTTCATCCCGATGAGCCCCACACCTTTTCCGATGGCCGCCGGAAGAAACTCGGCGTAGTCGGCCCGGGCATGGATAAAGTTGTACGGGAAGATGATGTAATCCAAGCCTTCCAGTTCGTAGAGCGCGCTAGTCATCATGCGCTCGCTGTGCGTGCTGATGCCGATGGCGCGCACCTTGCCAGCTTCTTTGGCTTTGCGCAGCACATCCCAGTCTTCCAGGATCTTGCCTTCCACCCGGGTGCCGTCCCCCACGTAGATGCGGTAGAGGTCCACGTAGCCGTACAGCTCGGCGGCGCGGTCGATGTTCTCGCCCACAAACATGGGGAACTGCCGGCAGACCGAGACCAGCACCTTGCTGCGGCGGGGCTTTACGAGGCGCGCGACCGGCTCCCACTGGCCTTCGCTCTCGTAGGTGTCGATCAGGTTGACGCCCAGATCCAGGGCACGCGCGGCCAGGCGGTCCCGGCGCGCCTGGCCTTCTTCGCTGAGAACGTTGCCGAACTGGACCTTGCGTTTGAAGGTAGGGTCCGTGTGCGACCCCAGCGAAAGGAGCGATACGTCCAGCCCGGTCTGGCCCAGGCGCCGGTAAGTCATGCCGCCGCGCTGGAACTCGCGGGGCGGCTCGGCGAGCGAGACAGTAGGAAGACAGGCAGTGCCGAGGCCGGCAGCCAGCAGGCCGCGCCGTGTGAGGCCAACCGTCACGAATCACCTCCCGGCTGTTTCCGAGAAACAGCGCTTCTACATAATACGAAATGCTAGCACGCCGCCGTGAAGAAGCTAAGCGCGTTGTCGCCCTGCCGTAGCAGCCGTGTGCGCCGTAGCGGGCTGAATTCCGCGGCCAAGGGGAAACGCGCGGCATGCTGCACGATCACCAGCGCCGGCGGCCGGCCAGCCAGGGCTTCCAGTGCCGCGGCGTATTCGCCTTCCAGGTCATAAGGCGGGTCCAGGAAGACCATGTCGGCGGGGTAGAGCGCCAGATTGGCGATCACCGGACCCGGCACCACGTCAGACCTGCCGGCCAGTTCGAGCGCCGCCAGGTTGCCTCGGATCACCTCCAGCGCGGCGCGGTTCTTCTCCAGGAAAATGGCGCGAGCCGCCCCCCGGCTCAGCGCCTCGATGCCCACCGCTCCGGTGCCCGCATAGGCGTCCAAAAAGGTGGCGCCCGGAATGCGCGGCGCCAGGATGTCAAAGAGCGTCTCCCGCAGCCGGTCCGGCGTGGGACGGGTGGCCAGCCCCGGCAGGGACTTCAAACGGCGCGAGCGGAATTCGCCGGCGATCACCCGCATCAGCCCACCGTCACCAGCCCATAGCGGCGCTGCCAGTGATCCCGGATGAATGCGACCACGCGACGCAATTCTTCCTCCGATGGCGGATGCGCCACCAGGTCCGTGGCCTCCCGCCGCGCAATCTCCAGGACCTCCTGGTCGCGCAGAATATTCGCCACCCGCAGCGAGGGAAGCCCGGACTGCCGGGTGCCAAAGAACTCGCCTGGGCCGCGCAGTTTCAGGTCCATCTCGGCGATGTAAAAGCCGTCGGTAGAATCCCGGAGAGCCCGGATGCGCTCGCGGGCCGCCTGTCCCAGTTTCTCCGTCACCAGGATGCAATAGCTCTGTTCTGCCCCGCGTCCTACGCGCCCGCGGAGCTGGTGCAACTGGGCCAGCCCGAAACGTTCGGCCTGCTCGATGACCATGACCGTGGCGTTAGGCACATCCACGCCCACCTCGATCACCGTGGTGGAGACCAGAATTTTCAGATCGCCGCGCTTGAAGTGTTCCATCACGGCTTCTTTTTCGTCGGAGGGTAAACGGCCGTGCAGCAGGCCCACCGGGATCTCCGGGAAGACCTCGCGGGAGAGATGCGCGTGCATTTTCTCGGCTGCCTTCATGGCCTGCGTCTCGGACTCTTCGATGACGGGATAGACGACGTAGGCCTGGCGGCCGGCTTCGATCTGTTTTTTGAGGAAACTGTAGACCCGCTCCACCTGGTCGGCGGTCACATGCCGGGTGATGATGGCCTTGCGGCCGGGTGGAAGCTCGTTGATCACGGAGACCTCCAGGTCGCCGTAAAGAGTGAGCGCCAGGGTGCGCGGGATGGGGGTGGCGGTCATCACCAGCATGTCCGGATGCAGGCCCTTTTGTAGCAGCTCAAGCCGCTGCATCACGCCGAAGCGATGTTGCTCATCGACGATCGCCAGGCCCAGGCGCTTGAACTCCACATCCTTTTCCAGCAGCGCGTGCGTGCCGATGGCAACATGCGCCAGACCTTCGGCCAGCAGCTTCTTCAACTGCCCTTTTTCGCGGCTGGTGAACGAGCCTGTGAGCAGCACCAGGACATAGCCCAGTTTGCCCAGGAGCTGTTTGAAATAGAAGTAGTGCTGCGCGGCCAGGATCTCGGTGGGCGCCAGCACGGCCACCTGGTAGCCGTTTTCGATGGCGATGATGGCGGCTTCGGCGGCGACGATTGTTTTGCCGCTGCCCACGTCGCCTTGCAGCAGCCGGTTCATCGGGTGCGGCTCGGCCATGTCGTCCGCGATCTCTTTCAGCACCTTCTTCTGCGCGCCCGTGGGCTTGAAGGGCAGCATGGCTTTGATCTGCTCGCGCACGCGCTCGTGCAGTTGGAAGCCTATGCCCGGCAGCGTGCGCGCCTTGCTGCGTTTCAGCGCCAGGCCGCATTCCAGCCAGAAGAACTCCTCGAAGATCATGCGGAACTGCGCCGGCGAGCGGAAATTGTTCAGCAGGCGCAGATCCGATTCCGGGGGGGGGAAATGCACCTCACGGATGGCCGTCCAGCGGTCCGGCAGCTTCAGCCGCCGCCGCAGGTCCGCCGGCAGTTCGTCCGCGAGCGGTGCCAGGGAATCGAGCACTCGGTGCGCAAGCACTCGCAGCGCGCGTGTGTTGATTTTGGAAACGGCTTCGTAGATGGGCACGACGCGGCCCACGTGCAGCGCCGAGTCGGCGTCTTCGTCTTCTCCCGAGAGTAGTTCATACTCAGGGTGGAGCATGGTGAGTTGGCCGGCATAGCTGTCAAATTCCACCTTGCCATAGAGCGCCACTTTCATCCCCGGCGCCAGCACCTTTTCCAGGTAGGCGCCGTGAAACCATTTGCCCACCAGGATGGCGCGCGAGGCGTCGGTAAAAGAGGCCTCGAACAGCCCCAGGTTGCGCCTCCGAAAACCGGCAATCCGGGCCGCGCGCACCTCCGCGATGACCGTGGCCATTTCGCCCGGCGCCAGTTGGCCGATGACTTTCAGGTTGCTGCGGTCTTCGTAGCGGAATGGAACATAGCTGAGCAGGTCCTCCACCGTGAGCAGACCCTTGGCCTCGAACATGGCGCCTCGGGCGGGACCAACTCCTTTGACGTAGGTAAGCGGGGTGGTGAGATCCATGCGGCGCCGCGGGAAACAGGCGTACCCCACTCAGTGTACAATGCCCAAAGTGAAACCGATCGCCATCTTTCTGCTCCCGGTGGCCCTGGCCGCCGCCGCCGATCTCCGGCTGGGGATCATCGGTACGGATACGTCGCACGTCATTGCGTTCACCAAGATTCTGAATGACGACACCTCGCCGGATCACGTGCCGGGCGGGAAAGTCGTGGCCGCGTACAAAGGCGGAAGCAAGGACCTTCCGGACAGCTATAACCGCGTGGACAAGTACGCCCAGGAACTGCGCAGCAAATGGAACGTGGAGTTCGAGCCGGATATTCCCACGCTGTGCAAGAAAGTGGACGCCGTGCTGCTCGAGAGCCTGGACGGGCGTGTGCACCTGGAACAGGCCCGGCCGGTGATTGCCGCGCACAAGCCGCTGTTCATCGACAAGCCGCTGGCTGCCACGCTGGAAGACGCGCGCGAGATCGCGCGCCTGGCCAAGGAAGCCGGTGTGCCCTGGTTCAGTTCCTCCAGCCTGCGGTTCGGCGAGATCGGCACCACCATGAAGTTCCGCGACACGACCGGCGCGAGCACCTGGGGCCCCGGCCCGCTCGAGGAGCACCACCCGCTCGAACTCGCGTGGTATGCCATTCACCCCATCGAACTGCTCTACACGCTGATGGGACCGGGATGTGAAGAAGTGTCCCGCACTTACACTCCAGGTGCGGACTTCCTGGTCGGCCGGTGGAAGGACGGGCGCATAGGCACGGTGCGCGCCATCCGGCCCTATAGCGGCTACGGCGCCGTGGTCTATCGGCCCAAGGAGATCGTCCAGAGCAATCCCAAGTCCGTCGAGGGTTACCGGCCGCTGCTGGTCGAAATCATGAAATTTTTCGATAGCCGCCAGCCCCCGGTCCCCAACGACGAGACGCTGGAGATGTTCGCCTTCATGGACGCTGCGCAGCGCAGCAAGGCAGAAGGCGGCAGGCCCGTACGCCTGCGATAATGAGAGTTCATGTCCAATCTGCTGGAGGGCAAGACTGCCCTCATCCTGGGAATCGCCAATAAGTGGAGTCTGGCCTACGCCATTGCGCAAGCCTTCGCACGGGAAGGGGCTTCGCTGGTGCTCACTTACCTGGGAGAGCGCCAGAAAGAAGCCATCGATCAGCTTGCCGACGGCCTCAATGCAATCCGCACGCTTCCCTGTGATGTGACCAGAGACGAAGATCTGGATAACCTGGGAAAGAGCCTGCACGAGCTGGGGCGGCCGCTGGGAGTCGTGGTGCACAGCCTGGCGTTCGCCAACCGCGAGGACCTGGGGCGGCCCTACCTGGAGACGCCGCGCTCCGGGTTCCACCTGGCCCACGACGTGAGCGCCTATTCGCTGGTGGCGGTGGCGCGCGCCAGTGCGCCGCTGATGAAGTCCGGGGGATCCCTCATGACGTTGACCTATCTCGGCTCCACGCGCGTGGTGCCGAACTATAACGTCATGGGCGTGGCTAAGGCATCGCTGGAAGCCTCCGTGCGCTACCTCGCTTATGATCTGGGCCCAAGGAACATCCGCGTTAACGCCATTTCGGCCGGACCGGTCAAGACCGTGTCCGCCCGCGGGGTGAAGGATTTTTCTACGATCCTGGACGTGGTTGCGCAGCACTCACCCTTGCGGCGCAACACAGATCCCGCCGAGGTGGCCGACGCGGCCGTGTTCCTGGCCAGCGACCTGGGCCGCGGCGTCACCGGCAACGTTCTCTTCGTGGACGCCGGCATGCAGATTATGGGCCTATGATGGGGACAGTGCGATGAAGATCGAAGTGGTCCTGACCGAAAGCGAGATCGCCCAGGAATTCACTGAAGGGTTGGAGGCCCGCGATCTTCCGGAGAAGTGTTTCTACTGGTCTCCGCAATCGGTGGATGCGTGGCTGGCGCTGGCCCGCGATCCCCTGTTCGACGGCCTGCGCCAGTTGTGGGCCACGCTTCCGGAGGCCGTCAAGCCCAGCCTGGAGCACTTCGGCCAGGCCGCTCCAGTGGTGAGCTTCGGCGCGGGAGACGGCTCCAAGGACCGCCCGCTGCTGGATTTCCTGCGCGGCTCGGGCCGCGACCTGGAATACTTTCCCGTGGACGCCAGCCAGTCGCTGCTGGAACTGGCCTGTGCCGCCGCCGAAGACGCGGACATGGAAACCTCCGGGATCAAGGCGGATATCTCCAGCCCCGTGCACTTGGTCTTCGCCTCAGACGCGGCCGAGTCGCCCAAGCTGTTTCTGATGTCCGGCAACAGCCTGGGTGGCTTCGACCCCCTGGAACAGATCCGGCATCTGGCGAGTTGCCTGCAAGAGGGCGACCGCCTGATTCTGGACGCCGAGATGCATGGCGCCGATACCATCGCCCGCTATCAGCATCCCGCGCTGCAACGCTTCGCGCTGGCCCCGTTAGCCGGTGTCGGCATTTGCCGCGAGGATGGCGAACTGCGCTTCGAGCAGAAACTCGACGAGCGCCACCAAGGCCTTTTCCAGACGCGCCGGCACTTTCGCGCGGAACGGGATCTACCCTCGGTCGCTTCCGGCGTGGCCATCGCCAGGGGCGAGCGCATCGCCATGAACTTCCAGTACACCTACACCCCGGAGGCCTTCCGCTGGCTGCTGAGCGAACGTGCAGGACTGAAGATCCTGCAGGAGATCTCGAGTTCTGACGGACGCTTCCGCGCGGCGGTGTGCGCCCGCTGAGGCAGTGGGCTCGCGGCTTACTGGATTGGAGCTGCCGTGAGTTCGAGCTGCATCTGGTGCTTCGAGGTAGGGTCGTCGGAAGAGAAGACGATGGTTGGCTTCCGCAGCGGCACGATCACCGGCGCACTCCATCTGACCTGGCGAATGACGGGCTGAGAGGATTGAGGCTCGGGGGCTGGCGCGACGCTGCTGAACTCCGCGCTCACACTCAAGGCCAACCGGCCCTGAATTTCTTTCGCGCCGATGCAGTCGATATTCGTGCCTACATCTACGTAAGTGTAGTTCATGTTGATCCCGGGCCCGGTCGGCGGCCTCGTCGGCACCGGCAGCTTCACGCCTGAGCGAATCGAAGTCTTCTCGTTCGTCGCAACCGTCATCGCGTACGCGCGGGAGTTAATGGTCTTCCCGGAATCCAGCTCCTTGACGACGAAATCGAGATGGAAGAATTTCCGCTCCACGGCGGGCGCCGCCTGGGCCGGTTGATTCTGGGCGAGGCATCCGGCAGCCGCCAGCAACGAAATCAGAAAGATGCGAGTCCACATTATCATCCACTCCTTATTGGGCGCCATCGCCGATCTGCAATGGCGGTATCTTGATCTCTTCGATCCGGATTAGTCGGATCTCCTGTTGCGGCGCCTCGCGAAAAGCCTCCAGCGCCAGTTTCGGCGAACTGCGGGCCAGCGCCACCAAGGCGCGTTCTTCGTTGGTGAGCCGCGTGGGAATCGGGAACACCGCCTGTTTTGGTAGTCCTGCACGGCGCGCGCCTACCGGCGCATTCCTGCGCAGTTTCGGCAGCGGCCTCGCGGTCTCCACGGGCGCAAGCGCGGGCTGTGGTGTGCTCGCCGCGGTTTCCCTGATGTTGGGAGGTGTGGACACCGGAGCGCGATAGCTCCGGAAGGCGATCCCAGCCAGCAGGCACGCCAGGGCCACAGCCGGAAGCGCCCACCGCAGAAAACCAAACCGTGGCGCGGCAGCCTCGGCACGGACCCGGCTCAATACCCGCTGTTCGAGCGCTGGCCGGGGATCCACGCAGGAGTAGCGCCCGAGCGCCTCGTCCAGGAAACGGTCCAGTTCGTTACGCTCCATACCCACCTCTCACCAGCCCGGCCAACTTCTCCCTGAGAATCTGGCGCGCACGCAGGATGCGCGTCCGGACGGTGCCCTCCGCAATACCCATGACCTCCGCGATCTCCCGGGAACTCAGTTCCTCCACCGAAGACAGCGCCAGGGGCTGGCGGAGTTCTTCCGGCAGTGTGTCGATGAGCCGGTGCACGAGCGCGATCCAGTCTGCCGTGATGGCCGCCTTCTCCGGACTGTTTCGTGCGGGCGCGGGCATTTCCGGATCGAGCCCTGTGCTTGGCTTCCTGGGCAACTTCTTCACGGCGAGCCGCCAGGCCGTGCGCGCCAGAAACGCCCGTTCCTCGCGAATCCCTTCCCAAGCACCCGTGCGGTAGAGTTTCAGAAAAGTCTCCTGGACCACGTCCTAAGCGTCCTGGGAGTTTCGAAGGATTGCATACGCCACGCGGAAGATGAACCGCGACTGGCGCTGCACGAGCGCGGCGAAGCGGGACTCCTTCGCCGCAGCCTGTTCCTGCCGTGTCAACCCCGGCACTTCGAACGCCACCTCTTGCGTAAGCTCCGTCATGCGCCAGCGCCGTCACTAGGTAAGACCGCGGAGACCGCCAAAGCGTTCAGATTTCTTTCACGCCCTGGTGCATAATCGCCTCCAGGAGAATCGTCCCGAATGTTTCGTGGAGCTTTGCTGAGTGGTTTCTTGTCGCCCGAGATGTGGCAGATGGGCGCGCCGCTGGCGGAGAAAATCCTGCGCCCGGTCGTCGTCTACATCTTCCTGGTCGTTTGCCTGCGCATCTTCGGCAAGCGCGAACTGGCCCAGCTCAATCCGTTCGACCTGGTGGTGCTGCTGTCCCTCTCCAATACCGTGCAGAACGCCATCATCGGCAACGACAACTCGGTGAGTGGGGGGCTGGTGGGCGCCTTCGCGCTGCTCGCGATCAACTACGTGGTGGTGCGCTTTCTGTTCCGTCATCGCCGGCTGGACCAGATCTTGGAGGGGACGCCTACCGTGCTGATCGAAGACGGGCGCGTCGTTGCTTCGGCCATGGCCCGCGAGTTGCTGAACACGGCCGATCTGATGACCGTTCTGCACCGCCAGGGCTTTTCCAGTGTCCAGGATGTGGATCGCTGCGTCCTGGAGCCGGGCGGGGTGTTCTTCATCCAGGGGAAGGTCCCCGCCAAAGAAGAGCGCCGGCACGCCGAGTTGTTGTCCCAACTCCAGAAACTGAGCCGCCAGATCGACTACCTCTGCCAGAAACGTCCCCAGGGCGGTCTATAATCGGAACTGGAGGAATGGCCGAGCGGTCGAAGGCGGCGGTCTTGAAAACCGTTAGTGGGGTGACTCACTCGGGGGTTCGAATCCCTCTTCCTCCGCCATCATTGCCAGGGCAAAAGCGCGCGCCTTGCTTGTGATTCTACGTCCGTGATACAGTTGCCCAATCCAGGGTACTGGACACGCGGACACCATGGCTGCCCTCAACACGCAAAGCGTCCCGGCGCTGGATCGAGCCCTCACTTTGCTGGAACTGCTCGCCCGGTCGAAGGCCGGGTTAACCCTCCCGGAACTGGTACAGCAGACTCGGCTTCCCAAAAGTTCGGTGCACTGCCTGCTGGTGACCCTGCAGCGCCGCGGCTACCTCTACCGCAACGAGCGTACCAGCCGCTACCTGTTCGGCATGAAGTTGGTGAGCCTGGCCAACTGCGCCATCAGCGGGATAAAATTGCGCGACCAGGCGATGTCTTTCCTGCGCGGCCTGATGCACGAAACCGGCCTGACTACACACCTGGCCATCCTGGAGAACCAGGAAGCGGTACTGATCTCCAAGTGCGAACCGGCCGGAACGATGCGCGTAGCTACCTGGATCGGCAAGCAGATGGACGTGCATTGCACCAGCCTGGGGAAGGCTCTCATCGCCTATTGCGCGCCGGACGATCTGGACCGCATCTTGAAAGAACACGGGTTGCCGCGGCACAACGACAACACCCTCTGCTCGCGGAAGAAGCTGAAAGAAGAACTGGCCCGCGTGGTGGAGCGCGGCTACGCGGTGGACGATGAGGAAGACGAACTGGGGCTGCGGTGCATCGGCGTGCCGGTGTTCAGCATGCAAGGCCGCGTGATTGCGTCCATCAGCCTGGCGGGCACGACGGGGCAGATCACGGCGGACAACATTCCGTCGCTGGCGGCCCGGCTGAAGGAGACGGCGCAAGCGCTCTCGCAGTCGCTAGCACAAGAGCTGCTGCCGGATGGCGCAGCGCTTTGCACAGTCCCGGCAGCCAACGCGCGTGTCAGCGCCCGCACTGTGTGAGAATCCGGAGTGAGATGATGCGACGCTGGTTGCCGGCGGCGGTGTTTTTCGCGGCGGCGGGATGGCAGGCCGCGCGCCTGTCAGGAAGCCCGGACGTCGTGGACATAGGTTCGCGGCGCGAACTGTTCGTGGACCGTTATCTGATTGCCCGGATGGAGGGCGCGGATCTGCGGCTGGGGCAACCGGTAGATCATGGTCCCGTCCTGCGCCTGGACCGTCCGTGGGAAGGCGCATTTTGCGGGTACTTCACGGTGCTGGACGACGATGGTCTGTACCGGATGTATTACCGCGGCGTGCCCGTGTCGGGCGAGGACGGCAGCGCCAACGAAGTAACCTGCTACGCGGAATCGCGGGACGGGATCCACTGGACCAAGCCGGACCTGGGCTACTTCGAGGTGGGCGGCACGCGCCGGAACAACGTGATTCTGGCCCACGCACCGCCTTTTTCGCACAATTTCTGCCCCATGATTGACCGGCGGCCGGGCGTGCCGGCGGCGGAGCGCTACAAGGCCGTGGCGGGAACTTCGCGGAGCGGGCTGGTGGCGTTCGTTTCGGCCGACGGCCGGCGCTGGCGCCGGCTGCGCGAGGTTCCCGTCATTCCCTACGCGAAGCCGCTGGGATTTGATTCGCAGAACCTGGCCTTTTGGTCGGAATCCGAGCGGCAATACGTCTGCTACATGCGCTCGTTCAAAGAAATCGGAGGAAAGCGCTACCGCTGGGTGTCGCGCGCCACCAGCCAGGACTTCGTGCACTGGACAAAGCCGCTGGAGATGAGCTACGGCGACGCCCCGCCGGAACATCTCTACACCAACCAGACCAGCCCTTACTCGCGGGCGCCGCACCTGTACATCTCGCTATGCGCGCGATTCGAGCCGGGACGGCAGGTGCTGTCGGCCGAGCAGGCACGGGCGGTCCACGTGGCCCCCGACTACTTCAAGGACTGCTCGGATGCGGTCCTGGTGACCAGCCGCGGCGGCAACCGTTACGACCGCACGTTTCTGGAGGCCTTCCTGCGGCCGGGCCTGGGTCTGGAGAACTGGGTGTCGCGCTCGAATTATCCGGCATTGAATGTCGTCCAGACCGCACCACAGGAACTTTCCTTTTACGTGGCGAAGAACTACGGTCAACCTACCGCCTACGTGCGGCGCTACGGCCTGCGCCTGGACGGCTTTGCCTCCTTGCACAGCGGCTACGGTGGCGGCGAAGCCGTGACGCGTCCCCTGCGGTTTCAGGGCAGGCAACTCGAGATCAACTACGCCACCTCAGCGGCGGGCGGAGTGCGCATCGAAATTCAGGACGAGAGCGGGAGACCGTTTCCCGGATACAGCCTGGAGGACGCCCAGGAGATCATCGGGGACGAACTGGCGCGGGTGGTTTCCTGGAAGCAGGGGAGCGACCTCCGCACGCTGGCCGGCAAGGCCGTGCGGCTGCGGTTCGCGCTGAAGGATGCGGACGTGTATTCGTTCCGCTTCGGCGGGTAAGAACCCGCCACGGGATCATTCCAGAGAAAACAGCACGGCGGCGTTGCAGTAGAAGATATTCTCGATTTCGGTGTCCTTCAGTCGCAGGTGGAAACAGGCGAGCTTGAGTACGCGGAGTGATTCAAGGCCGATCAAGGCGGGGCGGAGATCGGCGTAGGCGGCCTCGAAGCGTGTGTTTTCCGCGGAGAGCCACAGGAAGGAATCCCCGATGGCGACGCACCGGCCGCGCATCTGCGAGACCGGAAAATCCGAGCCATAGAGCAACCGGTCGGCGCCGAGAGCGCGCACGATGGCCTCGAAGGCGCCGCCGTCGGTGACCGCGCTGGTATCGCACCAGATATTTCGCAGGCCGCGCAGCGCGCCGATGCCCTCCACGGTGTGGTGCGGATTGAAGCCCCGCGCGGCGTGCGCCAGGATGAAGCGGGCGTTCGGATAGCGCGCCGCCCAGGTACGCAGCACTTCCTGGTTGGATGGATCGGCCATGGCGCGGGGCCGCACCATGTGCAGGGTGATGGTGAGACCCGCTTCGTGCGCCACGCGGACCTGCTCTTCCGGAAGATAACTTGGAATCGCCGCCTGGAAGGTGGGTTTTTCGGAGGCGTACACGTGGTAGCACTTGAGGCCCACGAAGCCTTGGCGGCGGACGGTTTCGTGGATCTCTCCGGCGTCCATCCCCGGGGTGACCAGCATCTGGGCGCGCGAGAGCGGGTCGCGCCGCGCTTCTGAGGCGACAAACGCATTATTGGCGGGAAGGTCCAGTTCCTCGTGCGGATAGCCGAAGAACAGGCCGCTGATGCGCCGTCCGGGCAGGAGATCGGCGGCGTTCCGCAGGTACGTCTCCAACCCCGCTTCCGGGCCTTCCTCGACCAGCGCCGGAGCGGCATTCCGGAAAAACACCCGGCGGTAGAGGTGGGCGTGCGAGTCGAAGACCCGCGGCGGCACGAAGCCATCGAGTTCCCGGGCGAACAACTCGCGCTCCCAGTCCTGCATGTTCCATCGGCCGGAAGACATCGCGGGTCCAGCATAGCGCAACTCCGCGGTTTGCGCGTACAATCTCTCGCGGGACCCATTCATGACCGGACAGAAACTTTACCAGAGAGCCAGGAAACGGATTCCAGGCGGCACGCAGTTGCTTTCCAAGCGTCCGGAGATGCTGTTGCCCGAGCAATGGCCGGCATACTACGCCAGGGCACGCGGCGCGGAGGTGTGGGACCTGGACGGCAGGCGCTATGTGGACATGTCGTACAACGGGATCGGCGCCTGTGTGCTGGGTTTCGCCGATCCGGAGGTGGACGCGGCTGTGCATGGCGCGGTGGACGCCGGGTCGATGTGCACGCTCAACAGCCCGGAAGAGGTGGAACTGGCAGACTTGTTGTGCGAGCTGCACCCATGGGCGGAGATGGTGCGGTATGCACGTTGCGGCGGCGAGGCGATGGCGGTGGCAGTGCGCATCGCGCGGGCCCGCACGCGCCGCGACAAGATCGCTTTCTGCGGGTATCATGGCTGGCACGACTGGTATCTGGCAGCCAACCTGAAGCCAGGAGATGCGCTCGAAGGACACTTGCTCCCGGGGCTCGAACCGGCGGGTGTGCCGCGGGGCCTGGCGGGCACCGCACTGCCGTTTCACTACAACCGGAGCGTCGAGCTGCGCGAGATCGTGGCGCGCGAGGGAGCCGAGCTGGCCGCAGTAGTGATGGAGCCGGTGCGCGGCACGCCGCCGGACGCCGGCTTTTTGGAGGAAGTTGGCGAACTGGCCCGTAAGGCCGGCGCACTGCTGGTGTTCGACGAAGTCACCGCCGGTTGGCGCGTGAACACCGGCGGTATCCATTTGCTGCACGGCGTGACGCCGGACTTGGCGGTGTTTGCCAAGGCCATCTCCAACGGCTATCCGATGGCGGCTATCATCGGAACCGGCGCCGCGATGCAAGCCGCGCAGGAGACTTTCATCAGCAGCACCTACTGGACAGACAGGATCGGTCCGGCGGCGGCGCTGGCCACCATTCGGAAACACCGGGCCCGCGAAGTGCCGCGGCGCCTGGTGGAGGCCGGAACCCGCGTGCGGGAGGGCTGGCGGCAAGCGGCGGAGAAAGCGGGCTTCGCCATCACGGTGAGCGGCCTGGCTCCGCTAGGCCACTTCCAGATCGAAAGCCGGGACGCGCAGGCGTTACGGACTCTCTTCACGCAAGAGATGCTGGAGCGCGGCTTTCTGGCTACCAACGCATTCTACGCGACGTACGCGCACACCAACGCGCAGATCGACGCGTACCTGGCGGCGGCGGCCGAAGTCTTCGCGGAACTGGCGAAAGCAGCCGCGGACGGGCGCGTGCACGCGCTGCTCAAGGGACCCGTGGCGCATGCGGGCTTCTACCGGCTCACCTGAGGCGCAGCCCGCGCGGCTTCAGTCGGTCAGAATCTTGCCGGGCACGCTGTTGAATTCACCGCTGCCCGGCACGAAGGGATACCGGTTCTTGATCTCGTCGGTGAGCACGATCCCGAGCCCCGGGCGATCCGGCGGGAGCGCATACCCGTCCCTCATGACGAACGAACCGTCCATGATCTCCGCGTGCAGGCCGGCGTAGTCCGGCGGCACCTCGAGGATGCGCGTGTTGGGCGCGGCGAAGGCAAAGTGCAGGTTCTGCATCAGGGAACCCCCCGCGCCCCAAGCGTGCGTGGCGATGCCCCGGCCGCGGCTGTCCAGCATGGCCGCCACCTTGAGGCATTCCAGAAGACCGCCGGTGAAGGAGGCATCTGGCTGCCCGATGTCGAAGCAGTCGCGCTCGGCGAAGACCCGCCATTCGTACAGCCCGGTCAGGCACTCGCCGCCGGCGATGGGGACCGAGGTGCCGCGGCACAGCTCCGCATAGCCCCAAGGATCGGTGTAGTGCAGGGGTTCTTCGAAGAAGAACAGGTCGAAGGGCTCGAGCGCGCGTGCCACCGCCCGGGCGATACCCACGTCCCAAGGCTTGCCGATGTGGTTCCCCATGTGGCCGTCCAGCATCACGGCGACCTCCCGGCCCGCGTGGCGGCGGATGAAGGCCAGCTTCTGGCCCTCGAAGTCGGCCGCCTCCGCGGCGGATTGAGGGACGTAGGCGCCAGCTTCGCGCGTGTAGCTGCCCACGCCGACTTTGAAGCCGCGGAAGCCCAACGAGAGGTAATAGTCGATCTTCTCAGCCAGGCGATCCTGCGGATAGTTGCTGGGCCCTCCGGTGGCGTAACAGAGCAGCTTTTCGTGCCGGCGCCCGCCCAGCAGTTCGTAGGCGGGAAGGCCCAGCAGCTTGCCCTTCAGATCCCACAGGGCGGCTTCGATGCCCGTGAGCACAGCGGTTCCCAGGCCCACCCGGCACCAGAAGTTGCCGCAGTGGCACATGCGGTTCCAGAGTTCAGCGATATTTTCGACGTTCTGCCCCACCAAGATGGGGCGGAAAAAGTCCACCACCGAGGGAACAATTTCCGGGCAGAAGTAGCCGGCGTAGGTCTCGCCGATGCCCGTGTGCCCGGCATCGCTCTGGATCTCGATGAACGCGGCGCTGCGGCGCCGGCGCGCTTCGCGCAGAAAGCGGTCGTTGGTCGAAGGGCCGGTGAGCAGCGTGGTGCGGACGTCCAGAATCTTCATTGCCCTGCCCCCGCGCGCCAGTCGAACACGGCGGCCGCGAGCGTTTTGGAATGCGCGCGCGCGAGTTCATAGGCCTCACGCATCTGTGCGGCAGGCAGGCGATGCGTAATGATGGGCTCGAGCGCGAGTGCGCCGGAGGCCATGGCGGCGAGGATATACTCCAGGTTGCGCCGCAGGTTGAAACGCAGTTCGCCTGGAGCGCACTCCAGGCGCGGCGCGTATCCCGCGCCGATGAGAGTGAGTTGCTTGCCGTAGAACCACTGCGGCGAAAGCGGGTTGAAGGCGGGCGGCGCCTGGCCGCGTCCGGGGAAGCCCAGCACGCTGACACGGCCGCCATGCCGCACCACTTCGACCGAGAGACGATAGGCGTCCCAGGTGTTGGCAGTGAGAATGACGATATCGGCGCCCGTCTCGCCGAATACCGATCGCAGGTCTTCGGCCCGTGCGACGTCTTCGGCCGGCAAAGTGGCGTGCGCGCCCACGGTGGAGGCAAGCCGGAGCCGCTCCGGAGCGTTGCCGATGGCGGCCACGCGCGCGCCCATCACCCGGGCCATGCCCACCGTGGCCAGGCCGATGACGCCCAGGCCCACTACCACTACGTTCTCTCCGGTTTCGTAACCCGCCTGGCGCAGCGCGGCCACGCCCAGTTCGGTGAGGTACGAAAGGGAAGCCTGTTCCGGCGAGACGCCCGCAGGCACCGGCACGAGCATGTCCGCGGGACCGGCGAGATAGGCCGATTGGTGAGGCTTGAGCGAAAAGACACGCTGCCCCGGCTGGATGTGCCGGACAGCAGCGCCGGCGTGCCGCACCACGCCTACGTTCGAGTAGCCCACCGTGCGAGGGTAGTCGGGTGCACCGGGCAGATCCGTGGAGCAGCCCAGATAATTGCCGAGATCGGTGCCCGTAGAAAGCGCGCTAACCTCGGTTTCCACGTAGACTTCATCGTCCCGCAAAGCATCCGGGTCGAGCGAACGCTCTTCGATTCGCAAATCGCCGGCGCCGTACAAAATGGCTTGTCGCATCATCGGATGTATTTTCCCCCAAGCGGAGCAGCCCTTATGTCCCGTTCAGTTGGGAGGGCGTGAGCTCGTTGAGCAGCGGCCGCCCCGCAAGGAAGCGCTCCACGTTTTCGACGAAGATGTCCCAGGTCCTTTCCCGGAAGTGCGGGCTCAGACTGGAACCGGAGATATGCGGGGTGAAGATCACGTTGGGGAAACGCCAAAGAGGGTGATCGGGAGGGGTGGGATAGTGGTAGTGCGTGTCCAGCGCCGCGCCGGCGATCCAGCCCTCCCGGAGCGCGCGCAGCAGGGCGCCTTCCTGGATCAGGGGTCCGCGCGCCGGATTCAGAACGTACGCGCGGCGCGGCAGGGCGCGGAGTTCGCGTTCCCCGATGCTGCCTTCGGTGGTGCGGGTAAGCGGCATGGTGAGCACCAGAAAGTCCAAGCCCGCCAGGAAGGCCTCGGCTTCGCCGGCCAGGAAAACGCGATGCGGCAGCGTGCCTTGCGGGTCGCCGGTGCCGGGGACGCAGTAGACCTCGCCTGCGGGACCGACACCGTGGCGCGAGAGCACGTGCACCCGCATGCCCATGGCACGGGCCAGGCGCGCCGTCTCCCGTCCGATGCCGCCGTATCCCCAGACGCCCACTGTGAGGCCGCGAATTTCACGCTGGAACCGGGCCGCCCGGTCCCATACCGCCGAGTCCTGGTTGCGGATCATTTGCCGCAGGTTGCGCGCCAGGTTGACCATCATGGCGATGTTCCATTCCGCGATGGGGACATCGAAACAGCCGCGGGCATTGGTGGCGCGGATGCTTTTGTCCGCCAGACCCAGCGGGAACAACTGGCTGTAGCCGGCCGTCGAAAGCTGGATCCAGCGGAGCTGCCGCATCGCGGAGAAGTTCTCCGGCGGATACATGCAGAACAGCACGCTGGCGTCTCCGATCAGGGCTTCGTCCAGCGGTCGTGCGCGCTCAGCGGGCTCCGCCAGGCAGACGTCCACGCGCGGGAGGCTTTGCAGCTTGGTCAGGCCGGCTTCGAATACGGGCACATCGATCACGATTTTCATGAGGTCAGGTATTGTTTCATCTAATTCCAGCTCAACAAGTAGAAGCCACGCGCGGTGGTATGCGCCAGGTCGGGGTAGTACACGAAGGACTTAGTGCCCGGAATACGGTCGAAGACGGCGCGGATGGTCTCCGCGGGACAGGTTCGGTCCTTCCGCCGGCGCTGACCAGCGCGGGGGCGTGCAGGCGCCCGGTGAGGCGCAGGGGATCGAAGTAGTCCAGCGTGCGGAGCGCCCGGGGGTTGTTCACGCCCTGCCGCACGAGAAGTTGGTTCACCAGCGCTCCGGGAATTTGCGCGGCGCGGCGCATGTCGCTGAGAAACGGCACGTGGGCGCTCACGGCCCGAATGCGTGCATCCAGCGAAGCCACGGCCAACAAGATGCCGCCGCCCTGTCTGATTCCCATCGCCCCGACACGATTCGCATCCACCCGCGAACGGCTGCCCTGGTAGGCGGTCTGCGCCCAGTAAGTGGGCCGGCCTGCAAACTCGCAGTGCCGCATGTCCTGGTAGGAGAGCCGCACGTAGTTGGCGACGAACAGATCCAGGCGGACTGGAGATAAAATCAGCGAGCTTCGCGGTGCCGGCCCTGCTGATCGACCGCCACGCCCACCAGGTTCTGCACCTCGGGCAGGCTGGCGTTCCGGAGCAAAGCGGCGGCAAAATGCTGCTCGGACTCGCGCGGCTGATTGCCGCGGAGGAAAGCGCCCCCCCGCGCTACGATGACCTCCAACGGAATCGCCCGGCGCGGCGGCGGCCAACAGATAGAGCAGGGCGCCGCCTGCCACGGCTCTCTCGAAGATTGCACCCATGCCTGGACAGGCCGAATCGCCTGTCCATACAGCTTAACAATACGGCGCGAGCTCCGAATTCTCCGCGGTCTGCCGACAAACCCGCCTTTTGCGGTAGGATTCTTCAGAGCCCCGAACCGTCTATGGCAACCTCTCCGATTGTGTTCCTGCGCGAGAAATTCGTTCCCGCAGCCGATGCCCACATCTCCATCTACGACTGCGGCATTGTGCTGGGGGCGACTGTCACCGACCTGCTGCGCACCTTTCGTCATGAGCCGTATGCGCTCGATCCGCATCTCCGGCGGTTCTACGAGTCTTGCAAATACGCCCGCCTGGCGCCGCCCATCTCGCCGCAGCAGGCTACCGAGGCGGTGCGCCACCTGGTTGCAAACAACGCGTCCGTTCTTCCCTCCGGCGGCGACCTGGCGGTAGTGTTATTCATCACGCCGGGCGAGAATCCGATTTACGCCGGCTCGGCTACCCCGGGCGCACCCATGCGGCCGACGTTCTGCATCCACTCCTTCCCGCTGCCCTTCGAACTGTTCCGCGGCTACTTTGAGCAGGGGATTCACCTGGTGACGCCCTCGACCCGGCACGTGCCGCCGCAGTGCCTGGATCCGAAGATCAAGAATCGCAGCCGCCTGCACTGGTGGCTGGCGGAACAGGAGGCGCACCTGGTGGACCCGGCGGCCATGCC
>JAJPJX010000063.1 GCA_021324015.1 Solibacteraceae bacterium
CGCGGCAGGTGACCGGCTTCGTTGGCGCCCAGAAGCAGATCCGGGGCTTCTGGCGCGCCTCGGGCGGCGCCTCCGTCCCGTATCTGAATGGATTAACGCCGTTCGCACTGCTGGAACTCGCGGCCGCGTTCCCCGATTCCCCGCGCGCCGGGCGCTGGCGGGATGCGGTCCTCCGGCACCTGGATGAATGTGTCCTGCCGATGTGCACGCATTCGGTCTACCGCATCATGCCTTTCGGCCTGTATTTCGGCTCGCCCACACCCGAGTTGTACCGGCCCTTGGCCGGCGAGTTGACTTACCGGTACTTCAAGCCGGCGGGAGACAGGCTCTGGGCTTCGGGAACTACTTCGAATCTGGAGGCATACGCGGTGTTTCTCGCGCGGGCGGGGAAGGTCTTCGGCAACCGCGAGTACACGGATCTGGCTTATAGCCAGTTGGAATGGGTGATGGGCGCCAATCCCTTTGCCGCCTGCCTGATGACTGCCGAGGGTATGCGCAACCCGTACCCGCATTCCCGCTATGTGGGCCTGATACCCGGCGGGCTTCCGAACGGCATTGCGGGCGACCGGAGCGACGAGCCGGTATTAGACACGCAGTTGGGATTCGACTGGAGAACCGTGGAATACTGTACTCCCCACAATGCCCACTACATCTGGGCCCTCTCGGAGTTGTGCGGCTGAGGCAGTCGGCAGCCAGGCCTGCTGGCCGCCTCCAGCGGTAATACGCCCGCCGTGCGCGCACGTGCATTTCCCTATACGATGGGTTAGCCGTGAAAGAAACAGTGGTGTGTGCCGATGCCGGTCTGGTCAGGTCTTTCCGCCGGTGGGACTTGGTAGCGGTGACCGTGAACGCGGTGATAGGGGCGGGGATCTTCGGGCTGCCTTCCCGGGTGTACGGCCTGGCCGGGGCATATAGCCTGCCGGCATTCCTGTTGTGCGGCGTCTTTACAGGGATGATCGTGCTCTGCTTTGCGGAAGTCGGCAGTCGCTTTCGCGAGACCGGCGGGCCGTATCTTTATGCCGGCGAAGCCTTCGGCCCGGCAGTCGGCTTCACGATCGGCTGGCTGACCTGGATCGCGCGGATCGCCGCCTTCGCCGCGAACACGAGTATCCTCCTGGGCTACCTGGGGCTTTTCTGGCCGGAGATCGGTGGGCGGCCGCGTTTCGTTGTCATCTGCGGCGTGATCCTGGTGCTTGCCACGATCAACCTGCTCGGTGTGCGCGATGTCGCCGTCGCCACGAACCTGTTCACCGTAGGTAAACTCGCGCCGCTGGTGCTTTTGATTGTGGCGGGCTTCTGGTACCTGAATCCGCGGAGTTTCGCCCTGGGAGCGGCGCCTTCCCCGCACGTCTTCTCCGAAGCGATGCTGCTCCTGGTGTACGCCTACACCGGGTTCGAAATGGCTGCCATTCCCGCCGCGGAGATGCGTGATCCGCAGCGCGATCTACCGGTGGCGCTGCTCTTCGGTATTGGAGTCGTGGCGCTGTTCTATATCCTGATCCAGGCGGTCTGTATCGGGGCGCTTCCCGGGCTTTCGGCGTCGGACCGGCCGCTGGCCGACGCGGCCGCCCGGTTTCTGGGAAGCGGCGGCGCCGCCATCATCTCCGCGGGCGCTGTGATCTCGATTGCCGGTAATCTGAACGTCGTGGTGTTGTCGGCCTCCCGCCTGCCGTTCGCCATGGCGCGCCGGGGTGAGTTGCCCGCCTGGCTTGGCGCAATCCACGGCCGCTTTCACACACCGCACATGGCGATTTTCGTGACAACGGCGCTGATGGGAGCGCTCACCCTGTCCGGCACATTTCTCTACGCGGTAACCGTAAGCACGATCGCGCGGTTGGTCATCTATGGCACTACCTGTGCCGCGCTGCCCGTGCTGCGCAGACGCACGGGAGCCCCCTCGCCGCCTTTCCGCGTGACCGCCGGCGTGCCCATTTCGATGCTCACCCTGGCGCTGGCGAGCTGGCTCCTGTGGAATACCACGTGGCGCGAACTGCGGGATACCGCGATCGCAGCCGCGGTCGGATGGGTACTTTATGGCCTCTCGAAGAAAAGGGCCGCTGAAGGTAGAATAGCGACACGCCCATGACGCAACCGCCCAATTGCCGCATCGCCTGGTTCAACGGCGCCTTCATGCCCGAGAACCAGGTGCTGATCCCATTCCGCGACCGGAGCTGGAGGTATGGCGACGGCGTTTTCGACATGACCCGCACCTTTAATGGCCGGGCCTTCCGGCTGAAGGAGCACATTGATCGCCTGTATCGCTCGCTGCGCTATCTGCGTCTGGATCCCGGCATGAGTCCGCAGCAGATGATCGAGGTGTCGGAGCAGATTGTGGCGCGCAACGAACATCTGCGGGGCGCGGCCGGCGATTGGTGGATCGGACAGCGTGTCAGCCGCGGCGTCGATCCTATCGGTGATGAACTGCCCGAGCATAGCGGTCCGAACATCGTGGTGGAATGCACGCCGTTGCCGCTCAAGGCGCGGGCGCGCCAGTTCCGCGACGGTCTCGACGTGTGGACGCCGGCGCACCGCCGCGTCGCGCCGGACATGCTCAGCCCGCGGGCCAAGACCCACAACTACTTGAACATGATCGTCGCGGAGCAATCGGTAAAGGCGCACGATCCCGAGGGCTGGGCGGTGTTGCTCGACGTCAACGGAAATCTGGCCGAGGGGATGGGCAGCAACATCTTTGTGGTTCGCGCGGGCAAGCTCTATACCCCAAGCGAGCGTTACGTCCTGCCCGGCATCAGCCGTCAGATGACGCTGGATCTGGCGCGCCGGCTCGGCATCCCGGCCATTGAAGGCGACATCGATCTGTTCGACGCGGCGAACGCGGAAGAGATGTTCCTGACCTCCACAAGCCTCTGCATCGCCGGAGTGCGCAGTTTCAACGGCGCCAAGGTCGGCGATGGCCGCCCGCCCGGCCCCGTCACCAGGCGTCTGATCGATGCCTACATCGCCGAGGTGGACTGCGATTTCGTGAAGCAGTACCTCGACCGGCTAGGCTGACGCACGATCTGCGGCTGTGTCGCCGACGGCGGCTCAAGAGTTCCTAGAGCCGTCGGGTCATCCCCAGGAAAGTTGAATGAAGGGATGGAAACCAACCCGGCCGTTCGGCGGCGAGCGAAAAAGAGCGCCCGGACAGACTTGGACAGGTGTATACTGACCGGAACCTGGATTCCGAAAGGAGAACCGGGTTCAGCGCACCCTTGTCGAGCACCCTCGGGGGCTGGGAAAGGGAAGTTGCAGCAGATTTCAGGAGGGTTTATGACAGCCGAAGTCCGCGTGTCCAAAAAAGGACCTAGCGGTGGTCCGACCGCCGAAATCCTGGTAGATAGCAAGGTCAACGCCAGCCAGTTAGGCGCTCTTATCCAGAACGTCACCACCAACAAGGCAGTTCTCTCCGCCGCCGGCCTGAGAGCCTGCGGCGGATGCAAGTCCGGCCTCGACATCAACATTCGCGACCGCTTCCAGGAAGTCATTCAGGTGGAAGTGTAGTTTGCATGCTGGGCGAAGTGCATCGGCCTGGGGTTGGAGCTCTCTTCAACCCCAGCATGCATCGGTTTGTCGATCGCGCCCTCGATCATGTGGACTACCTGGCATTCATCCCGGATCGCGGCTGGATCGACCGTGGTCCGGGCTCGCCGCAGCGTTTTCAGATGCTCCCCCAGGCCGCTGCGCTGCTGGAGCAGGTGGCGCGTGTGCGCCCCGTCGTCTTGCATGCGATCGGCCTTTCCATTTGTAGCGCGGACCTCTTCGATCAGCCCTATGCCCTCAACCTGATGGATTGGGCCGAGCGCCTTAACTCTCCCTGGATCAGCGATCACCTGTCATTTACCCGCATTGGAACCGGACATGAGGTGAATGCAGCCGTTCCGCTGCCCGTGCCCTACGACCAGGAAGTCCTCGGCCTGCTGATCCCCCGCGTGCGCCTCTTTACCGAGAGCCGGCGCTTCCGTTTCCTCTTGGAGAATAACGTTTACTACTTCTCGTATCCGGGCCAGGAGTTCTCGGAAGAGGAGTTTCTGAACCAGCTCTGCCGCCAATCCGGCTGCGGCGTGCTGCTCGATCTGCATAACCTGTATACCAATGCCCTCAACCACCGCTTCAGCGCCACCGACTACTTAAGCAAGCTGGATCTGGCCCAGGTCACGGAAATCCACATCGCGGGCGGCGTGCCGATGATGGGTTTTCACACCGACTCTCACACCGGGCCCGTGCTCGAAGGAGTCTGGGAATTGCTGGAGCATACCGTGCCGCTCGCCAGAAACCTGCGTGGTGTGACGTTCGAGTTCCACGAATCCTCCTTCGGAAAGCTGGGCGAAGCCGGTATCCTCGAGCAGATCGCACGCGCGCGGGCCGTGGTGCAAGCGTATGTCCCTCAGAGACTTTCAGCACGCTGTAGTTGATCTGACGCTGGTGCCGCACAAGGCCCGGGCATTGCGCCAAGGCGATGCCAGCGTGCTGGCGAATTTCGACCTGACCGCGCGCGAACGCGAGCGATTGCTCGACATCGTGCACCAGCCGGGGATGCGGGTCAGTTGCAGCCTGTCCCGGGGCAACCGCCTCGAGGTGATCGCTGAAGCCTTTCCGATGACCTGCGTTTTGTTGGAACCCGTGCTGCGCCAACTGCTGGACGAACTCTGGACCGAACGGCGCCCGGCCAACTACCAACTCGCCGGGGAGGACACTGCGTTCGCCGAACTGCTGGCGCGAAAGCGCGCTGCTAACGAGATCTGCATCGAATATCTCGATGAGATTTTCGCCTACGAGTTGAAGTGCCGGGAGATGGCACATCGGATGCGGACTGAGACCACGGAAGTTGCCATCCAGACGGTGATCGAGTTTCAGCATCCGCCCGACATGCTCCTGGTGCCCCTTAGCCAACTCGCCGCGCCGCCCGCCGGTCTCCCTAGCGGCTTCTATCGCGCCCGAATTCAACTTCAGCATGGCCG
Source organism: Solibacteraceae bacterium (assembly GCA_021324015.1). Taxonomy (GTDB): domain Bacteria; phylum Acidobacteriota; class Terriglobia; order Bryobacterales; family Bryobacteraceae; genus JAJPJX01. Next base: position 4,956 of record JAJPJX010000063.1, read on the forward strand.
CTTCGAAGTAGCGGTGCTTCCAGACTGACCAGACCCAGGCCAGGCTGAAGCAAGGGTCGAGGCGGCCTGGTTGCGCCTGCCTCCGGCGCGGTAAAATCGCGCCATGAAACTCAGTGTTGGAATGCTCTCTCTGGGAGCGGCCGTGGGGATGCTGACGGGCGCCATGAGCGCCGCCGAGGAATTTCCCACCAAAGCGGGCGCCGTCAAAATCACCCCTATTCAGCACGCCAGCCTCATGATCGAGGCGGGCAGCCAGGTGATCTACATCGATCCGGCCCAGGGGAAGTACGACGGGCTACCGCCCGCGGACCTGATCCTCATCACCGATATCCATGGCGACCACATGGCGCCAGCCGTGGTGCAGAAGCTCGCAAAGCCGGGCACGGTCATCCTGGCGCCGGAAGCGGTGGCCAAAACGGTGACGGGCGCCCGCATCATTCGCAACGGCGAGACCCAGACCTTCGGCAAATGGCGGATCGAGGCCGTGCCCATGTACAACCTGACGCGCGGACCGCAACCGGGCAAGCTGTACCACGACAAGGGCCGCGGCAACGGGTACGTGCTTACCTACGGGGGCAAGCGATTCTACTTTTCCGGTGACACCGAAGGTATACCCGAGATGCGCGCGCTCAAGGGCATCGACGTAGCCTTCGTGTGCATGAACCTGCCGTATACCATGACCGCCGAGGAAGCCGCCGACGCCGTGCGCGCCTTCCACCCCAAGGTGGTGTATCCCTACCACTACCGCGGCACCGACACACAGGCCTTCGCCAAGGCATTGGAAGGCTCGGGCATCGTGGTACGGCTACGGAACTGGTACCCGGGCTGAGCTGAGCGGGATGCCGCGCTACTGCCGCGGCTCGGCTGCGGGCCCTTTGGGGTCCTGGAGGATAAAGACCTTCTCGCCGGGGCGCACCAGTTTGAGGCGCTGGCGGACTTCCAGTTCCTGCTCGGCATCGCTCTCGCGCAGGCGCTGGATCCTCTCCCGCTTTTCGGACACCTGCCGGGCCAGGTCGGCATTGCGCTGTTCCAGATCCCGGATCTCATGTTGCTTTTCCATGAGGGCGGGGATGCCGCCGCGCAACGAGAAAAATGCATAGCCGGCCACCAGCAGCGTGAGCAGAACGAAGAAGAACTTGGTGAGCGAGCCTCTCATCGCAAAAGCGCCTGGAAGATAATAGTAGCATCGAAACTTCCGTCTACCCCAGTCTTTCTGAGTATGACCGATAAAATTGTCGTGTTCAGCACGTGCAGCAGCAGCGAGGAAGCGGAGAAGATCGCCCGCCTGCTGGTGGAACAGCGGTTGGCGGCGTGTGTGAACGTGCTGCCGGGAATCCGCAGCATCTACCACTGGCAGGGAGCCGTCGAATCGGCCATCGAATGGCTGCTGGTGATCAAGTCGCGGCGCAGCCTGTTCGATCTGCTCCGCAACGCCCTGGAAAAGGCGCACTCCTACGAAGTGCCGGAAGTGCTGGCCCTTCCTGTGGTGGACGGCTCGCCGAACTATCTGAGCTGGCTGGAGGGCGAGTTGCATGCCTGAGGAGCGGGCGCGGGAGCGCCGGGCTGCCGGCGGTTATGGTACGATACCACCCGCGGGGGACCCGTGGCTCCGCCCGGGCCTCGCCGTTGTGCTGGATATGGACGGTGTGATCGTCGATTCAAACCCCGTTCACCGCGAGGCCTGGAGGGTTTACAACCGGCGGTTTGGGATCGAGACCACGGAAGCCATGCAGCAGCGGATGTACGGGAGGCGCAACGACGAAATCGTCCGCGATTTCTTCGGCCTGCGGCTGAGCGGGGATCAGGTAGCCGCACACGGCGCAGCCAAGGAGCGGCTGTACCGGGAACTGATGCGGGACGCGGTGGCGCGCTCGCTCGTACCCGGGGTGCGCGAGTTTCTGGAGCGGCATGCGGGTCTGCCGGCCGCCGTCGCGTCCAATGCGGAACCGGCCAACGTGGAATTCGTGCTCGGACGGGCCGGGCTGCGGCCCTTTTTCCAGGCGGTGGTGGACGGCCACCAGGTGGAGCGCCCCAAGCCCGCCCCGGACATTTATCTGCGGGCTGCGCAGTTGCTGCGCATCGCCCCGGCGGATTGCATCGTTTTTGAGGATTCCTTCTCGGGGGTGGAGGCGGCGCGGGCGGCGGGCGCGCGCGTGGTGGGCATTCGCACCACGCATCACAACCTGCCCGGCGCGGAGCTTTGTGTCGACAACTTCCTGAGTCCGGAACTGGAGTCATGGCTACGCTGGCAAAAGCCGCAGGTGTAAACCGGCGCCACGTTCTGGCGGCGCTGGCGGGTCCGCTCCTGGCGGCGGCAATGGCGTGTGCCCAGACGCCCCTCACGCTGGAGCAGGCGGCCACCCGCCGGCTTCCGGACTACGCGCCGGCGCATCTGGACGAACTGGTGCAAGTGTACGGGCGAGTGGCCGCGCGTCCGGCCGACTTTCTGGAATATTCCCACGTGATCATCCAGGATGGCGAGCACGGCCTGACTCTGGAGATCGATCCCTCACAGTTTGCTCCGCTGGATCCGGGGACCGACGTGCGGGTGACGGGCCGCATCGGGACGCGCGCCGGGCTGCCGGTGCTGCGGCCGACCGAGGTGCGCGTGACCGGCCGCGGGCCGCTGCTGCCGCCGCCGGTACTCCCGCCAGCGGCCCTGCAAGGAGACCGCTACCTGGGACGGCTGGTGGTTACTGAAGGCCGTGTCGTCGAGGTGGGGGAAGCCACCGCGGGCGCCTATCTGCTGATCGGCGATCCGAAGAAACTATATAAGATCTTCGTTCCCTTTTCCCCCGGGCACACGGCGTTCAGCCTGGGAGAGTTCTTGTCCGGAGACACGGTTCGCGCCACGGGCTTTAGCTCGCAATACTGTGCGGTGCCGCCTTATAACCGGTGGTACGAGATGGTAGTGGCGACGCCGGAGGACTTGGTGCGGGTCAGCCGCAGCCTGCCGGTTTCTCCGATCGGCGTGATCGCCGCCGGCGGGCTGCTCGTACTCATGGGCTTCATCTGGTGGACGCGGGAGCAACGGCTGCGCACACAGCGCGAGGTGTTGCGCCGGGCCTACCAGTTGGGGGAAGAGATCCTGGGTGCGGGTTCGGAGGCGGATATCCTGAAGCGTACTTCGGTGATGGTGCCCGAGATCTTCGGCGTGAGCGGCTGCCGCCTGTATCTGCATAACCGTGCGAACAAGACCCTGGAGGTCGGAGACCCAGCGCGGGGCATGCAGCGTGTTTCGGTCCCGCTGGCTGCTCCGCCGAACGGGACCCAGGCCGGCGCAGTGGCGTGCTTCCACTACCGCACCCTGCTGTCCATTCCAGACGCGGCCCACAGCCCGTTCCCGCTGACCGCTAAGGACGGTACCCGGACCCCTAAGTCCTTGCTGTTCGTTCCTATGTTCGCGCAGGGAGACATCGTGGGGGTGCTGGAACTGGACCAGTGCGACCGGATGCGGGACTTCAGCCCGGATGAACGCGCCCTGGCCCAGCACCTGGGCAATCAGATCGGCGTCGCCATCCGGCTCTTGGAGCAGCGTTCGGTGCGCGAGCAGCTCTTTCGCACGGAGAAACTGGCGGCCGTCGGGCGCCTGCTCTCCGGGGTCGTGGAGGAACTGCAGGCGCCGCTGGCCTCGATTTCTCGGATCTCTGAGTCCACCCTGGCGGACCGGGACCGCGGCGGCAACGGGCTAGTGCAACTGGCAACGGAAGCCCGCCGCGCGTCCGATATTGTCGCCCGGCTGGTCTCCTTCGCGGGTGCCGAACAGGCGCAGGCCAAGCCGGTGGAGATTAACCAGCTTCTCCGCAGCCTGGTCGAGTTCCGGGAGCGCGAGTGGAAGGCGCGCGGCATCCGCGTGCGGGATCTCACCACCCAGGAGCGCCTGCTGGTGCTGGGCTCGCAGGGGCAGCTCGAGCAGGTGTTTCTGAACCTGCTGGTCTACGCCGAGCAGGCTTTGGCGGACGCGCACGAGAAACTCATCGTGGTGCGCACCAGCCTGTTGGCCAAGCGGGTGCTGGTGGAAATCAGCTATAGCGGCCCGCCGGAGGTCCCTGATCCGTTCGCCGCTGGTTCGGACGAAGGCGCTCCGGGCTTGGGTGTCTGCTCCAGCATTGTGGCGGGGCATGGCGGGGAGGTACGCCTGGTGCAGGTGGCGGGCGGGGACCCGCGTTTTGAGATCGAGCTGCCCTGGACTCCGCGGGAGCGCCCGGAGGCAAAAGCGATTGGGGTGGGAGGCGCCCCGCGGCAACAACTGGCCACGGTCCTGCTGATCGAACCCGATCCCGCCGCCGAACGCCAACTCTCCGGCCTGCTGGCGGCCCGGGGTTGCCGCGTGGTCCCGGTGCAGAACACCGATGCGGGGCTGGACCTGGCGCAGCGGCTGCGCTTCGACGTGGTGCTTTGCTCGGTGCATGCCCCGGGCCTGAACTGGGTGGAATTTTCCGAGCGCGTGCAGAGCCGGGTGGGAGCATTTGCGCTGCTGGCCGACGGCTTCGATGCCGAACTGGCCGAGGATTTCGAGGCGGAAAACCGCTTCGTGCTGGCCAAGCCGGTGGAGGACCGGCTGTTGGATCGGGTATTCCGCGTGCCGGAAGCCGCCCGGCCGCACGGCGTCGGCACGCGCTAGCGCTCCGGGGTTTTTCGGGGGCGCGGACGGCCCCTTCGAGGTTCGGTTTTGGCGGCATCGAAAGACCATGCTACGGCGAACTTTTCTGAGCTTCTCCTGCCTGGCGCTGCCCGCGGCGGCGCAGAATTACTCCGGGCCCCGGCCTCCCAGAAAGGACATCCCCTATCTGGTGCACGCCGATAACCTGGTGCCGACCGAGGTGACGGAAGCCAAAGAGCAGAAGACCAAAGACGGCATCACGTACGTCATTGCCGGCGCAAACTCCACGGCGCGCACGCCCCTGGCTTCGCCGATTTTCCTGCTGCAGGGTGACAGGATCGAAGCCGAAAGATTACAGCTCTACAAACTGGAGAGCCGGGGAGAGCAGCGGGAAATCACCTTCTTCGAGAAAAAGAAGAAGAACAACCCGCGTCCGATCATCCTGGAGGTCAACCGGCTCACCTCAGACAACCTGTATCGCCTGGAGGTGGACGAAGGCCTGGAAAAAGGCGAATATTCGCTGACTCCCGAAGGCTCCAACCAGGTGTTCTGCTTCCAGGTTTACTAAGCGGTCTATCTCAGGTTGCGCTCCCTCAGGTACGCGAGCAGGCCGGCGGGATCGTCCGTGATGATGCCGTCCACGCCGGCGTTGATGAGGCAGTCCCAGGCGGGGGCCGCATTGGCTGTCCAGGGCACCACCTCTATGCCCGCCGCATGCGCGGCGCGCACTTTCTCCGGCGTCACCAGCGCGAAGGCCGGAGCAACGATCTGCGCTTCCGCGGCCTCTCGCGCCAGGGAGACGAAATCGCACCGCCCACGCTCGTCCAGAGCCGCGCGGCGGATTTCGGGCGCCAGGGCTCTCAGTGCCGCCAGTGTGCGGAAGTCGAAGGACTGCACCACCACGCGGGATTCCAACCGGCGCCGGCGGATGGCCGCCAGCAACAGCGCGGCGAAGCGCTCGGGCGGCGGGGTGAGTTCGGGATGCTCGGGGAAACTCTTGGTCTCGATGTTAAAGCCGAATGCGCCGCTCCCCGCCAGGTCCAGCACTTCGTCCAGCGTGGGGATCCGGGCTCCGGGAACGGGTTGTTGCGAGGGGAAGCGCGGGTTGTGCAGCGAGCCGCAGTCCCACAGCCGGAGTTCGGCCAGGGTCAACTCGCGGATCACGCGGCTGCCGCCGGGCGCCCGGCAGATGTCCGGGTTGAACACAGGGTCGTGCGAGACAACCAGGACATCATCCCGCGTAACGGCCACGTCCAATTCCAAAAAGTCCGCCCCCGCGGCGATGGCGTACTCGAAGGCCGGCAGGGTGTTCTCGGGGCGCGCAGCGCGGGCTCCGCGGTGTCCGTGGACCAGGATGCGCGGGGCGGCCTTCAGCACTCCTCCCATCAGCACGAACCGCAGCGCTGATTTCATTCGTTTAGAATAGCAGTGGAATTATCCGGGACTGGGACACGGAGTCTTTTATGAATCAAGTGACGCGTCGGGAGTTCGTAGCCGGACTGAGCGCCGCGGCGTTGCCGGCGGCGGCCCAGCGAAAAGAAGACCCGCCCACCCCGGCCAAGCCCTCCCATCCGATGATTTGTCTGGCGTCGAAATTTCTCGCGAAGCTGAATTACATGGACCTGGGGCCGGTATTGAAGGATCTGGGCTTCGATGGCTGCGACCTGGCGGTTGAGCCCGGCGGCCACGTACTGCCGCAGTACGCGCAGGTGGACCTGCTGCGCGCCATTGAAGCCATCCGCGGCGAGGGAGTAGACGTGCCCATGATCACGACCAGCCTGGTTTCGGCGATGGACTGGACGGCGCGTCCGGTGCTGGGAATCGCCGGCACCATGAAGGTGCAATACTATCAGCCCGGCTACTGGCAGTACGGGCCGACTGACAACCCCGAGGCGAGCATTGCGCAGGTGCGCCGCGATCTGGCTGGCCTGGTGGCGATCGGGCGCGCCTATGGGATGGTGGCGGGGTTCCACAACCATTCCGGCTCCTACGTGGGTGCCGCGACCTGGGACACGCGCGCCATCATCGGAGACATGGACCCGAACTGGGTGGGGTATTGTTTCGATCCGGGCCAGGCCACCGCGGAGGGCGGCGCCGGCGGGTGGAACGTGGCGATGCGCCTGGCCCTGCCGCGCCTGAAAATGGCCGCGCTCGCAGACTTCTACTGGGCCAAGTCCGAAGGTAAGTGGAAAATGACCATGTGCCCGATGGGGCAAGGGATGGTGGATTGGCCAAGCGTCTTTTCCATCCTGGCCGCGGCACGCTTTACCGGCCCGCTGTCGCTGCGTATGGAGTATAATCCGCCCGATGAGCTGCACGCCATGGCGCGGGATCTCGAGTTTGTGAAGAAGCAGGTGGCGGCGGCCTACGGAAGCGCGACATGAAAAAATACGTTGTTTTTGTGGCGGTGGCGCTGGCGGCCGGGGCCGCCGAGCAGGGGTGGTATCCGCACGAGGGCGGGTTGATGAAATATCGCGTCAACATCCGCTTTGGCGAGGAGCCGGATACCATGCCCGACGGCTGGAAGTTCGGGCGGGTGTCCGCCGTGGCGACGGACTCCCACGGGCAGGTCTTTGTCTTTCAGCGTGGGAAGAAAGCCGACCCCATCGTCGTGTTCGACTCCAAGGGCAAGTATCTGCGCTCCTGGGGCCGGGGCATGTTCGGCAACCCGCACGGCCTGCGCGTGGACAAGCAGGACCACGTCTGGATTACCGATAACGGCGATCACCAGGTCATGGAGTTCACCAACGAAGGCAAGCTGCTGATGACCCTGGGGATCAAGGGCAAAGCCGGCACTGACGAGCACACATTCAATCGCCCAACGGACATTGCCTTCGCCGCCAACGGCGACTTTTATGTCTCCGATGGCTACGGCAACTCCCGCGTGGTCAAGTTCTCCCGAAGCGGGAAGTACCTGTTGGCCTGGGGCAAGCCGGGCAGCGGGCCCGGCGAATTCCACATTCCGCATTCGGTGGCGCTGGATTCCAGGGGTACGGTGTATGTCAGCGACCGCGAGAACAACCGGATCCAGATCTTTGACCCGAACGGTAAGTTCTTGAGGCAGTGGACACATCTGGGTGCGACACAAAACATCTTCATCACCCCGCAGGACGACATGTGGATCATCACCCACAGGAACAACATCGAAAACATCACTTACGACACGCTGGCCGGCCGCATCATGCACATCGACCTGAAGACCGGGAGGATCCTGGGCGCCATGGAAAGCCCGGGTCACTGGATCAACGTCAGCCGGGCGGGAGAAATCTTCATCGGCAGCCTCACCGGAAACGTGTTCCGATGGTATCCGGGCTGGATGGCCGGAGCTGCGGGAAGCGAGGAGGGCCTCCGGCCGAACAACCAGAAGTGAGAAGGGGGCGCCGCTACGCCGGATCCGGTTTAGGCAGCTCGCCGGCCAGACCGGGCTCGGGCTCTTGGCCGGGCCCTGGATCGGGGTCCGGGGGCGGATGCGGAGGCTCGGGCGGTGGAGCGGGGCGGGGTATGGACGCTTCGGCGGCCGTGGTCTCTTCGAGCAGCGGCACCTCGCACTCGCAGCAGTCACTGCACCGGCCACACTTCTCGCACAAGTGATTCTCGCAAGTATCCTTCGTGCAGCGCACGCAAATGCGGGTGGATTCCGTCTCGCAGATGCTGCAGGTGAACGGCATGCGGCGGCTACTTCCCTTCCTTCCGGCGTGGCTGGGGAGGTGGCGTCTGCTGCGCCAGGAATGCCCGGCAGCGCTGCGCCTCGCGATCCATCACCTGGAACTGCTGTTCCCGGTCCTCCACCAGGTCCACGATGTAGGTCTGCAAGCGCTCGCGATTCACGCCGTTCTCGCCCACCAGGGCAGACAGCATATCGGCCAGGGCGGGATTTTGATATTTGCGCACGCCCTCCCCCAGAGAGCGCAACATGTATTCCAGGGCCTGCATGCGGAAATAGGTTTTCAGCGCAAAGGAAAGTTTTTCGGGATCCTTGCTCAGCGTCAGGGCGTCTTCAGAAAGCGCCCGGGCCTGTGCTCTGGCGGAATTCCACTGCGTCACATAAGCATCGGGGGCGCCCTTGGCGGTCCAACTCTTGGGATCGATCTGATTCAGAGCGGCCAATAAACGGCCGCCATGATCGGAGAGTTCCTTCAGGATGACCCGCACGTCCCACAGCGGCGCCCGGGCCTGCTCTTGAGCGCCCGCGGCGGCGGGCTGTTGGGCGCACACCGCGACGCCAAAGGCGGCCGCCAACAGAAGCGGCTTCCAGAGAGTGAGTTTCATAGCACTATCTCTCAATCTAGCACTCCTGGCTGGGGGGGAACGGGCTAATGGGCCGGAGAGGCAGGCGGCGGGGGCGGCGGTGGAGGTGGAGGCGGCGGCGCACTGCCTTTGTCCTTGTCCGTGTTAGTGCCGCCCGGGACACCACCGCCCGGAACGGCGCCGCCGGCAGGCCGCGAGGTGCGATACAGGACTTCGTAGACCGCCTCGGCCGCGGCCCGCAAGGCCCCCTGCACCACGCGAGTCCGGTCCACGGACTTGGCGGTCAGAGGCTGATTGCGGTAGACGCGGATCCATTCGCCGGGATTCAGAATCTGTTCTCCGCCAGGCTTCAAGAGGTGCCGGACGCCAACCTGGCCCTCTTCCACGCTTACCAGGGTGGTGTCGTCCTGGTCCTCCACCACCACATCGAAGATGGTGCCGCGGACGGAGATCACGGCGGTGTTGGTGCGAACCTTGTTGTAGTTGGGCTGCCCGCCGAATTTCTGGATGTGAACCTTCACGCGTCCGATGATCACGTCCAGCAGGTCTCTCCAATCGCCCGGATTATTCCGAAAAATGATACGGGAATTGGGGAAGACCTGGAAAGTGCTGCCGTCAGCCAGTTTGAGTTCCGCGGCGCCGTCAGGACCGGTGACGATGATCTGCTGGGGTTGCACGGCATCGCCGACGTTGAGCACCCAAGGAGCGTTGTCGCGCAGGACAGACACCTGCCCGGTGAGCGAGATCACTTTCGCGGCGCCGTTGTCGGAGGACCAAGCCGGAAGCAGGCACACGTAGGCCGTGGCTGCCAGCAGCAGCCAGCGCGCCAACCGGACCGTCGAAGAACGCTGCGACATACTAACCGCTCGGGACCTGCTCCCCCGGAGCCTCGTGCCGACCGAAGCACGACACATCAGTCTAGCACCAAACTTGCTCTGCAAATAGGGCACCGGATCGGGCAACACCCCGTAAATTCCTTTGATTCAATGGGTTCATCCTTAAAGACGGTCTGCTGTGCGGTAGAATAGGTCTCAGTTGTGTGTCATAAAGTCACAACGCGCGCCGGGGTGGTAGGGATGGCGATTTTCTTACCCGCCTTGGCAACCTATGGCCAGACCACATTGCGGCCGGAATGGCGCAAGATCGGGAGCCCGTCGTACGAATGGATGCTGGCCTCACCGGCCACCGGGCGGGTGGATGCCGTGTGGTTCTCGGCGGACGGGGCGCGCCTTTTCGCCCGCGCGCACTCGGGCAAGGTGTTCGAGACGGCCGATTTCGAGACCTGGACGGCGGTGCCCGCCAGTGATCCTGCGCCGGCGCAGCCGTCGGTGGCGGTAAACCGGCTGCCGGAACCCGGCGCCCGGGTGGTGGTCCCGGCCAACGGCGATGGCCGCATGTACGCCCTGGGCGCGCACCTGTACCGCTCGGAAGACGGCGGGCGCACCTGGCAAAACCTGACGGCCGCGGACCGGCGTTCGGTCATCGGGGAGGGCCAGCACAGCCTGGCGGTCTCGCCTACGAACCCGGAACAACTGGTGATAGGAAATGACTATGGGGTCTGGAAGTCCATGGATGGCGGCCTTTCCTGGGCCGGCCTGAACCAGTACCTGCCAAACCTACCGGCGCAGCGCATTCTGGCCGCCCCGAACGGAGCGCACGGGACGCGCATCGTTGTGGATGGGCTGGGGGCGCTGGAACTTCCGCCGGGGAGCAGCGCGGCCTGGCAGCCGGCGCGGGGCGGCGCGGGACTGGAGGCGGAAACGGCCGCGAAAAACGCTCTTTCGGCGCTGCTGGGGGTGCGGGTGACGGCGGTGGCATCCGCCGGCGACACGGTGTATGCCGGCACTGCGGAAGGCCAAGTCCGGGTATCGCTGGACGGCGGCAAGAGCTTTCAGCCCGCCGGCTCGCAGCCCGCCGCCAGCGGCGCGGTGGAGCGCGTCTGGGTGGATGGCGGGCAGCCCCGGGTGGCCCTGGCGGCGCTGGCCGGAACGGGGGCGCGCGTCTGGCGCACCACTAACGGCGGTATGTTTTGGGATGACCTGAGCGCGAATCTGCCTGAGGCCCCGGTGCACGCGGTGGTGGCGGACCGCACCTCGGGGGCGGTTTACGTGGCCACCGACAAGGGCGTATTCCTGGCGAGCGAGGATCTGGAGAACCCCGGGCCGGCGGCGCCGTGGGCGCCGGTGACCACGAATTTGCCCGACGCGCCGGCCACGGATGTGCGCCTGGACCCCGCCGGGAACCAGCTCTACGTAGCGCTGGTGGGCTACGGGATCTACGCCGCGCCGGCGCCGCACCGGGCGCGTGTGCTGCATGTGGTCAATGCCGCGGACTTCAGCTCGCGCGCGGCGGCCCCAGGCTCGCTGCTGAGCGTGATCGGAGGCAAGGTGAGCGCGGCGCGCGCGGGCGGCCTGGCGTTTCCGGTGCTGGCTTCCTCGAACGCGCAATCCCAGGTGCAGGTGCCCTTTGAGGCGGCGGGGCCGAACGTCTCCCTGGCGCTGGATACGGCCTCCGGGCGATTCACCTTCCCGCTGCCGGTGCAGCCGGTGTCGCCGGCCATCTTCGTGAGTTCGGACGGCGCCCCCATGCTGCTGGACGCGGACAGCGGCCTGATGCTCGACGCGCATAACACGGCGCACTCCAACTCGCGCATTCAAGTGCTGGCCACCGGGCTGGGCCGGGTGCGGCCGGACTGGCCCAGCGGCGTAGCCGCGCCGCTCGAGAATCCGCCGGCCGTGACGGCCCAGGTGCGGGCGTTCGTGGACCGTCAATCGGTGCCCGTCACGCGCGCTACCCTGGCGCCTGGCTACGTGGGTCTGTACCTGGTGGAATTGCAGTTGCCGGCTCTGGTGAACGCCGGTCCGGCGGAGCTCTACCTCACCGCGGACGGGCAGGAAAGCAACCGCGTGCAGATTTTCCTGGAGCCCTGAAACTCAAAAGGGCCTCGCGACCGCGAGGCCCTCGGCGGAATTTCGATTCCAAAGAACCGCTTAGATGCGTATGACGTTCTCGGCCTGGAGACCCTTGGGGCCCTGCTTCACCTCGAATTCTACTTCCGCGCCCTCATCCAGCGTGCGATATCCGTTCGACTGGATGGCCGAAAAGTGCACAAACACATCATCACCGCTGGGGCGCTGGATGAATCCGTAACCCTTGGCGGCATTAAACCACTTCACAACACCTTTTTCTTTCACTACTTCTTCTCCTGAACGTAGGTCGCCTGGCCCCACAGTGCCCCAAAAAAGCAAAAAGCTACGAGGCCCTACCTCGTAGCTGCTTCAGAACTCTCGGTGGCGCGACAAACAACCATTTCAAACTGCGCTTTGTATTGTCGCAGATGCGGGTATTGCGGTCAAGTGCCGTACGAATGCCTCTTCCAGCCGGCAGCCCGGCGCCAGCGCGGCCAATCTGCGCCGGAGCTTCTCCGCCGTCCGATCCCTTGCGGGATCAGGTCCTTTCGGGGCTCCCCGTCCCGGTCGATCGCACGGAGGTCTTTGTATAATGGCACGGTGATCGAAACGGCGCCGCCGGCCAAGGGTGGGCTCGAAGGCTCGCTTCACAAACTACTGAAACAACCTGTCCGTGAGGCGCAGCAGGAGGGAGTGCAATGAACCGACGTGATTTTTTGGCCGGCGCCGGAGCGCTCGCGGCTGCCGGAGCCACCGACGCGCCGCTCGATTTTTCCGCAGTTCGCGAGAATTTCCCCCGCGCGGTAAAGGAGACTTACTTCAATGCCGCCGCCCAGCACCCTCTCGGGTTGCACGCCGTCCGCGGGATGCAGCGCTACATGGATTTCATGAGCCAGGGCTGGACCGGCGGGCTGCACGATTTCTGGGAGGAAGGCTTCCTCCAGGTGAAGTCGATGTTTGCCAAGCTCATCAACGCCAAGCCCACGGAAATCGTGTTCACAGGAAGCACGACCATCGGCGAAAATACGCTGCTCAACGGAATGGATTTGCAGGGCGGCAACGTGGTCACCAACGATCTGCACTATGGCGAGTCCATCTCCGGCTATCTGACGCGGCAAAAGTTGATGGGACTGGATGTCCGCATCGTCAAGCATCGGGACTGGGACATTGACCTGCGCGACGTGGAGCGAGTCGTGGACCGCAATACCAAACTGATTGCGGTCTCGCTGGTCTCATTCGTGAACGGCCATCTGGAGGACGTAAAGAAGTTGAGCGATCTCGCACACGCTCATGGCGCCTGCCTATACACCGATATCATCCAGGGTTGCGGCGCGATTCCGATCGACGTGAAGGCGATGGGGATTGATATGGCGTCCTGCGCGATGTACAAGTGGCTCATGGGTGAGCACGGTTTCGGATTTCTGTACGCACGGGAAGCCCTGATCGGACCGGTGCTGCACGGAACACTACTCGAAGGGCATCCGGATTACAATTACGCGCCCTGGGTGAAAGATCCGAAGCCCAGCGAGCCGGATTTTGTGAATCATCCCAGCCACGGCGTCGCATCGCTCGAATGCGGCACGCCTTCCGTGATCACGTACGCGGCGCAGTACGAGTCATTCCACTACATCGAGCGTCTGGGCATTCCGAACATCCGGAACCACGTGCGGCCACTGGTGAACCGGTTACGCAAGGAACTCCCGCCCCGGGGCTACACCTGCATTACGCCCCCCGGCACCGAGACGCCGATCATCACCTTCATTTCGCATAACATCGAAGCGACGAAAAACAAGATCCGGGAAGCAAACCGCACCGGGCGCGCCAAGATCTCCATAACCGGGCCGAATTCGGCCCTGACCGTGGGCCGTTTCGGGAATCACGTGCGCTTCTCGGTATCGGTCTACAACAACGATCACGACGTGGATAAGATTCTGGAGGTTCTCTCGTAGCGCTGTTTCTCGGTCCCCGCGTTGCTTCGCAGGGCTTCTAGGCAAGAGCATTCAGGAGGCGGTCGATGTCCTCCTGGGTGTTATACACAGAAGGAGACACCCGCAACTGGTGCCAAGGTTTGGCCTCCCCTTCGCCGACCTTGGCGGTGACGTTGGCCTTTCTGAGCTTGGCGCGCGTGCCAACGGGATCTTTGACCACGAACCCCAGGATAGGGGATTCATTATTTTCAGGGGTAATGCAGGGATAACCCAGACGAGGGATCTCCCGCCGTAAGCGGTCGGTCAGCGGTCTGGCGTGAGCTCGAATGTTGTCCACTCCCAGCCGCAGAATGTAAGCCAGAGACTCCACTTGCCCAGCACCCGCCACGTTCGAGATATTGCCGACCTCGTAAAAGCTTCCGGCCCCACTCGCCTGTTCCCATGTCGCCGGCTCAGGGCCCGGCGAGCCGTACGGGAAGATGTGATAATCGAAGTTACGGAACTGCCGGTCCCCATACTGGGTTCGGTGCAAGACCTTGTCCTGCAGCTCATTCCGAACATAAAGATACCCGAATCCCCGGGCGCCCATTAGCCACTTGTAGCTACTGCATGCGGCAAAATCGATATTCATGGCACGCACATCGATCGGAACGGCGCCCGCCGCCTGCACGATATCGGTATAGAGGTAGCCGCCATGCGTATGTACGAGCGCCGCCAGGTCGCGGACATTAGTATGTAAGTAGCCGTTGATGTAGGAAACCAGGGAAGTCGCCACCAGCCTGGTCTTTTTATCCACCACGCGTTCGTAATCGCGAACGTCCAGCATCCAGTCTCGCGGCTTCACGATCCTCACATCCAGCCCGTGACGTTTGAGGGAACCGTATAAGTACAGAGAAGCTTCGTAATGCAATTCGTCGGTAACTACGTTCCAACCGGACCCAGGGATTCCGAGTCCGGCCACAACAAGGTTTTCCCCCACGGTGGTGCTCTGCACAAATGAAATCTCGGAGGGGGTCGCGTTGATCAACCGGGCAAAGAGGCTTTTGACGGCGTGCTGCGCCCGGCCATCGAAATCCTGCCGTCCGGCGCCCGGACCGTTAAGCTGAAAGTCCAGGTATTTCTGCATGGCCCGATATGTGTGAACACCCATGGGGTGCCAACCGGCGTTGTTCAAAAATGTCGTGTTCCGGCCCCAGGGAAAGTCGTCGCGGAGAGATCCAAAATCAGGCGCCTGATGCGGCGAGTTTTGAGCGGCAGCGGGAAGCGCAGCGGCAAACCCTCCGCCGGCAAGTAACTCGCGTCTACTGATGTTCATGGCCTTCGATCTCCTTCGCTGGTTTGCCGAAAGTCTACTGCCGATAGAACTTTGCTGTCAAGCGAAGGCGGCTGGATGTCAAGGCATGGCCCAACACCGTTCCGCGAGGGACGTACTTCTGAACCTCATGCGGCACTCATGCCTTTGGAGACAGCCCGTCCCGCGCGCTCAGAGACGCTAGGGCAGCACCGCCGCCGTCCGGCAGAGGATTTGGTTCCTGTGGCGGCCGTGGCGCGACAGGAAGGGTGCGCCGGGGTCCCGCTACGACGCTCGCATTATCAGCGGTTGTACGGGGTTCAGCACCTCAAGGTTCGGCTTGTGTTTGCCTTAGAGAAAAGTCACTTTCCAGCGCGGACTAGCGGCTTGTCGTGTCTGGGGCCGGGCCCTTCGAGTTTCGGCGATGGACAGGCCGCTGGCCAGTTCTCCCTTCCACTGGTCCTTGAACATCCCCAACTCCTTGCCGATCGATTCCAGCACGCGATTTGCGACAGCGCCTTCGTAGCGGTATTCCCCGGTCGATGTGCCCTCCTGGTCCAGCACGGGAACGGCCTGCATCGAGCGCTCGACGTTCTCTCGAAGCTGCACGAGCACCCAGGCCCGATCCAGCGCCGCCTTCTCTACCGCCCGCTCCGCCACGGCGTCTTGGAGTTCCTTTACGCGTGCTCATGCTGCGGGTGTTTCAGTGCTGGCACATGTCCCCCTTTCCGGGGCGCCGCGGGTCTCAGACTCGGGATGGCGCCGCCCGCTCCAGTGCCCTCCGCGTCCTGCGCGCCGCGCTGCGGGTTTCCGGCAGGAACGATTCGGCGCGCTCCGCCTTGTAGAGTGCTGCGGCCAGCATTCGCACGCGATACCGCACCGCCGGCCCACTGGTTGCCCAGCCCGATGATTCGACAGGCGTCGGACAGCAGCGCGGCTACGTCCTGCTCGGTGTATGCCCTCTCGGAGCCGGTATGCCCGAAAGTATGCCCAAACTGAGGTGACTCGGGGTGACTCGGGGTAACTGTGTTTTTGTAGATTCAACAACTTGCGATGTGCCGTGACCCGGTGAGGTGCCCTTTAAGGGACTCAAAATCCCGCGCCCTTCACTGGGCATGAGGGTTCGACCCCCTCCTCCTGCACCATCATTGCAAGAGACTTCCTACTGCAATTCCGGGGTGTAAACGCGCGCGAAGGGCACGGCGGCCCGGAAACACTGCAGCACGTGGCATTCTGGCGTCCGCCGCTAATATCCGCGCAGCATCGCTCTTCCGCGAAGGGTGGGCTGCAAGGCTGCAAGGGTGCTGCGGGAGTTTTCAAGCCCGTTCGGTGGGTGTGCAGTCATTCGGCTTCGCGCGGGAGCAAACCCGACTCATTTGACGCCTGGAATCCCCAGTACCTTACAGATGCTCCCGACCGCCGTGCAACGCACAACGGTCACCAAACGCGCTCAATTCGTCTTCTGAAAGAGCGGAGCCGCAAATCACGCAGTTTAATGGGGCTGGCCATTCAGATGCCTTCCGCGATTCGGTTATACAGATGAGCTCCCTCAGCCAACGCTTGAGGTCCGCCGGCGGAGGTTGATTCGGATATTCTGCATGCGTGTAAATACAGAATGGATAAAGTGTATTGTGTTGCTCATCCCAGTACGCAATTATTCGGAAGCCACCAGACTGTCCACGGCTCTGGTCAGAACTTGGGCATCGATACTTCCAAACAGATCCTCCGAAACCGGGTATCGCAGTCGCATGATGCGCCACTTTTCGCCTCTCGGCGATAGAGGCATATGCGTCAGCCAGGTCCGATTCAGCGTGACGATACTTCGCCGCTAGCCGCTTTAGTTGTCGCTTGAAGGCCGGCGATTGATCCGGATCGATCAGGCATAGCCGCTCGGCATCCAAGGCCGGCTACCTGCAGGGCGTCTCGACGTCCGCAATCGAGTCACGAATAAAGTTTCGCAACTCCGGATCGCATCCCCAGGCTAATGCTTCCAGAATATCCCCAAGATCTTCGCACTCGTGCTCGACACGCCTGACCCAGCTAGCCGCGAGTTTCCGAACGACCCAGGGCCACTTTGATGCATTTTCCAAGACCGTATTCACTTCCGCATGGAACTGCAGGAGAGGCTTGTAAAGGCCCTCCGCTTCATCTGCGGTCAGGTGCGCCAATTTCTCCCCGGAAAGTGAAGCGTTGATGGTCTTCAAAACCTGAGGAAAGAGCCATGCCGTCAATACCTTACGGACCGGTGAAGGTAATGCAGAGGATCGATGCAGAGTCGTTCCCAGAGTGCTATCCAGCCGGATTTTCCGGATTGGGGCTGCCGCTGTGGCCATTTGCCTTTCTTACCCCCTTACGCAACGAAGTGCGTTTTCGTTGTCAAAGGTCTCGTCGGCCATTCGGAATCAGCGTTTTCAGCAACTCTTGCCGTTCTCGCCGAGGGTACTACTCTTGGCTCTCGGTGCACATTTATTGTGCATCGAGAACTATCCAGAAATCAAGCCACTCGCGGCTGGCGAAGGCGGCTGGATTGTCGATACGGTGCCAAATGGTCCGCTGCAATAAGCACGGGGGATGGCCGGTCCCTCACGGCCGCAGCTCGGGAGCTCAGCGTTGCCGGAGCGCTGACGCCAGGCGGTCCAGGTCGGTCTCGTCGTTGTAGAAGTGGGGGGAGACGCGCAGGTTGCCGTGGCGGGCGGCCACCAGGACCTGGCGGGTTTTGAGGTGGCGGGCCAGGGCGGAGGCGTCGCGGTCCGGGAAGCGCGCGGCCACGATGGGGGAGTCGTAGTATGGCGAGCGGTCCGCGGGCAGTTCGGCGCCCGCCGCCCGCAGCACGGCGCGGGTCTTTCCGGCGAGTTCCATCACGCGGGTTTCGATCACCTCCGGGCCCATCTCCAGCAGCATCTCGATCACCGCGCCCATGGCGTAAAGCACGGCGAAGGGCAGCATGCCTCCTTCGTACTTTTCGGCTTCGGTTTTGAACTCGGGCGCGCCGTGGTGCAGGTGGTCGTGGTTGCGCCAGTCGCGGTGGCTGCGCCACCCGATGACGCTGGGGGCGAGGCGCGCGCGCAGTTCCGGGTGCACGCACATGAAGCCGGCGCCATTGGGAGAGAGCAGCCACTTATAGGCGTCCACGGCGAACAGATCCACGTGCACACGGGCAAGATCGATGCGCAGCGCGCCGACGCTCTGGGTGCCGTCCACGTAAAACAGGATGCCGCGCGGGCGCAGGAACGCGGAGATTTCTTGGAGCGGCGGGCGCAGGCCGGTGGAATAGTTCACGGTGCTGAGGGCCACCACGCGGGTGCGCGGCGTGAGGGCGTCGTAGAAGCGCTCGAAGGGCGTCTCGACGAACTCGACGCCCGCGCGGCGGAGATCGGCGGCGTAGTAGTAGTGATTGGGGAACTCGTCCTGGAGGGTGACGATCTGGTCGCCAGGCTTCCAGTCGAGCGAGCCCAGCAGCAGCGAGAGCGCGGTGGAGGCATTGACGATGAAGGCCACGTCGGAAGGCCGGCAACCGACCAGGCGGGCGGCCAGGACGCGGATGCGGTCCATATCGTCGAACCACTCGATGAAGTCGCCGCAGGCGAGCCGGTCGCGGCGGGCGAAGTGATCCTGAACGGACTGGACGGCGCGGCGCGGGACCTGGCCGAAGGTGGCGGTGTTCAGGTAAGTCCACGCGGCGAGGGAGGGGAACTCGGAGCGCAACCGGCGCCAGTCCACGGGCATGTCAAGCCTCCGCCAGGCGCGCGGCGACGGCGCGCGCGGCTTCTCCGACGGGCACGTCGGCGGCCTGCCGGCTCTGGCGCACGACCAACTCCACGAACCCACCGGCGAGCTTCTTGCCCACGGTGACGCGGAAGGGGATGCCGATCAGGTCGGCGTCTTTGAACTTCACGCCGGGACGCTCGTCGCGGTCGTCGAGCAGGGCGTCCAGGCCGGCGTCCAGGCAGTCGCGGTAGATTCGTTCGGCGGCTTCGCGCTGCGCGGCATCGGCGAAGTTGACCGGCGTGATCACTACGTTGAATGGCGCGATGGCGGGAGGCAGGACCATGCCGTCCCTGTCGTGATACAGCTCAATGGCCGCGCTGAGGATACGCTCGATGCCGATGCCGTAGGAGCCCATGATGGGGGTGACTTCCTCGCCTTCGGCGTTGAGCACGCGCAATCCCATAGACTCGGAATAACGGTAGCCCAGCTTGAAGATGTGGCCCACCTCGACGGTCTTGACGATGCGCAGAGCCGCGCCGCAGTTGACGCACAGGTCGCCGGGGGCGGCCTGGCGCAGGTCGTGGAACTCGGCTGCAAAATCTTCGCCGGGGGTGACGTGGCGCAAGTGGTAGTCGTCGCGGTTGGCGCCGGCGATCATGTTGCGGCGGCCCTGGAGGGCGGCGTCGGCCAGGATGGGCATGTTGGCGACCCCCACGGGTCCGAGCGAGCCGGCGTCGGCGCCGAACCACTCGCGGATCTCTTCGGGGTGGGCGGGCCGGAATTCCGGGTCACCGGAAACGGAGCCGAACTTGGTTTCGCTCAACTGGTGGTCGCCGCGGACCAGCACCAGGACGGGCTTGCCGTCGGCGACCAGCACCAGGCTCTTCATTTGCGAGCTTTCGGGCAGCACGGTGAACTCGGCCACCTGGGCGATGGTTTTGCGGCCGGGGGTGTGGAAGGGCTCGGGGCTGAAATCTCCCTCGGGGTCGGGCGCTTGCGGCGGCGCGGGCCGGGAAGCAGCCTTTTCCAGGTTGGCGGAGTAGCCACATTGCGCGCACACCACAATGAAATCCTCGCCGGCTTCGGAAGCCACCATGAACTCGTGGGACTGACTGCCGCCCATGGCGCCGGAGTGGGCCTCCACGGCGGCGTATTCGAGGCCGCAGCGGTCGAAGATGCGGCAGTAGGCGCGGTAGTGCTTTTCGTAGGCGGTATCCAGCCCGGCCTGGTCCATGTCGAAGGAGTAGGAATCCTTCATCAGGAACTGCCGCACGCGCAGGAGCCCGGACTTGGGGCGCGCCTCATCGCGGAACTTGGTTTGGATCTGATACCAGATCTGGGGGAGTTGCTTGTAGCTGCGGAGCTCGCCGCGGGCGATAGCGGTCATGACCTCTTCGTGGGTCATGCCCAGGCAAAGGTCGCGCTGGAAGCGGTCCTTCAGGCGGAACATGTTGTCACCCATGACGTCCCAGCGGCCGGACTCCTGCCAAAGCTCGGCGGGATTGAGGGCCGGCAGCAACATTTCCTGGGCGCCGATGGCGTCCATCTCTTCGCGCACGATGCGGGTGATTTTGAGCAGAGAACGCTGCGCCAGGAAGAGATAGCTGTAGACTCCGGCGGCCAACTGGCGGACGTAGCCGGCGCGCAGCAGGAGCTGATGGCTGGGGACTTCGGCCTCGGCCGGGACCTCGCGCAGGGTGGGGATGAACAACTTGCTCCAGTACATTGAGTTAAGGGGGAACAGGTCAATTGTAGCAGGCGGGCACACGTGGGCGGTGGGAGCCGCGGGAAAAGGGGAGGTCCGAAGGCCGCCGCGGGAAGCCGGGCGGGCAAACTCGCCTGCCCTGACCTTCCCTGCCGGCTGACTTCCGTTTGTTTTCCTGCTTTGCGGGATCGATCCCTGCCCTCCGCCGCAGGGACGGAGAGCGCAGTTGCGCCTGTGACGTTGAAACTCGGGTGGGCCCACCAACTACTGCGTTTATCGCGGGTGCTTCGGCGACGAGCACCTCTTTCCATCTCCAGCTAAGCACGGCTACTCTTCGCAAACCGCCGAGATGGCCCGCAAGTAATTGAAAAAAAGCAGGAAATTTATTTGTTTCGGGCGTGATAGACTGGAGTTTACTCCCCCCGGAACGGAAAAACCATGACCGAATCGGAACGCATGTCGCGGCCGCTGGCCCAAGTGGACCCGGAAGTCTACCAGGCGGTTCAGCACGAGGTGGAACGCCAGGGCGCGCAACTGGAATTAATCGCGAGCGAGAACTTCACCTCGGAAGCGGTGCTGGAAGCGACGGGCAGCGTGTTCACGAACAAGTACGCGGAAGGCTACCCGGGGAAGCGCTACTACGGCGGCTGCGAGTTCACCGACATCGTGGAGAACCTGGCGCGGGAACGCGCCAAGAAGCTGTTTCGCGCCGAGTACGTGAACGTGCAGCCGCACTCGGGGTCGCAGGCCAACCAGTCGGCGTACGCCAGCGTGCTGCAACCCGGGGACACCATCCTGGGGCTGAACCTGGCGCACGGCGGGCACCTGACGCACGGGCACAAGCTCAACTTCTCCGGCAAAACGTACCACGTGGTTCCTTACGGGGTGCGCCAGGACGACGAGCGGATCGATTACGACGCGCTCGCGCGCCTGGCGGAAGAGCACAAGCCGAAGATGATCGTGGCGGGGGCGAGCGCGTACTCCCGCATCCTGGACTTTGCGCGGTTCCGGGAGGTGGCGGATTCGGTGGGGGCGGTGTTCCTGGTGGACATGGCGCACATTTCCGGGCTGGTGGCCGCGGGGGTGCATCCGAACCCCTGCGACTGGGCGGACATCGTCACCTCCACCACGCACAAGACGCTGCGCGGGCCGCGGGCGGGGCTGATCCTGGCGAAGGAGAAATTCGGGCCGGCGATCGATAAGACGGTGTTCCCCGGCATGCAGGGCGGGCCTTTGGTGCACGTGCTGGCGGCCAAGGCGGTGTGCTTCCTGGAGGCCATGCAGCCGGAGTTCGTGACCTACCAGAAGCAGGTGGTGGCCAACGCGCAGGCCATGGCGCAGGGATTGATGGACGCGGGATTCCGGGTGGTTTCGGGCGGCACCGACACACACCTGTTCCTGTTGGATGTGTTTTCCAAGGGGCTGCGCGGCAAGGAAGCCGAAGAGGCGTTGGACCGGGCGCGCATCACGGTGAACAAGAACGCCATTCCTTTCGACGCGAATCCGCCGCTGAACCCCAGCGGCATCCGGCTGGGCAGCCCGGCGGTGACCACGCGCGGCTTCCGGGAAGCGGAGATGCGCGAGGTGGCGGCGCTGATCGCCGATGTGCTGCACAATATCCATTCCGAGGAGACCGTCGCCGCCGTGCGCCGGCGGGTGGCGGCGCTGACCGAACGGTTTCCGCTGTACCAGTGGAAGCTGGACGCCGTCAAGGCCTGACGCGGGCGGCCGGCGGGCGCGAATATGCGCATCGTCATCGACGTGCGCCGCCTCCGGGACTTCGGGATCGGCACGTATATCCGAAGCCTGATCCAGGCGCTGGCGGCGGCGGACCACGAAAACGACTACGTGCTGGCCGCGCTCGCGGAAGACAGCCGCATGCTGGCGGAGCTGCCGAACAACTTTGCGACGGCGGTCTATCGGGGGACCGATCGCGAGTGGCTGGACCACCTCGCCTTTCCGCTGTTGGTACGCCGCTTTGCACCCGACCTGGTGCACATTCCGCTGAACCGGGTGCCGATGGGCATGACGGCGCCGTACGTGGTGACCGTTCACGACGTGGGCAGTTTGCTGTTCGACGAGCGGGGCAGTGTGCGGGCGAACCTGCGGAGGTACCGCCTGCGGCGGGGATTGCGGCGCGCGAAAGTGGTGATCGCGGTATCGGAAGCCACGCGGCGGGACGTGGAGCGCTTGCTGGGCATCGGGCCGGAACACGTGCGCGTGGTCTATAACGCGCCCAGCCCGGAGTTTTTCACGCACAACTACAAGGAACAGCGGGAGAGCGAAGAGCCGGAGCGCCGGCGCATCCTGGAGCGCTATCAAATCGATTATCCCTTCCTGCTCTACGCGGGTAACATCCGCCCGCAAAAGAACATTCCCCGGCTGGTGGAAGCCTTCGCGGTGGTGCGCGCCAACCTGGCGGGGCACCCGGTATATCACGATCTGCGGCTGATCATCATCGGCGACGAGATTTCGCGATTTCCTTCGGTGCGGCGGGCGGTGATCCAGAGCCGCGTGGAGCAGGCGGTGCGGTTTCTGGGCTTCGTGCCGCAGGAGACCCTGCGGTGCTTTTACCAGACGGCCGCGGCGTTCGTGTTCCCCTCGCTATACGAGGGTTTCGGGCTGCCGCCGCTGGAGGCCATGGCGTGCGGCACCCCGGTGGTCACCTCCAATGTCAGCTCGCTGCCGGAGGTGGTGAACGATGCCGCCATGCTGGTGAACCCGGAAAACGTGTTCGACATCGCGCGGGGGGTGCGGGAGGTTCTGCTGGACGAGGAACGGCGCGGGGAACTGATCCACAAAGGCCGCCAGCAGGCGGCGCGCTACAGTTGGGAGCGTACGGCGAAAGAAGTGCTGGAGATCTACAAGGAGGTCGCGGAGGGGCGTGGAAAACGGCACGAAGCAAAGCAAAAGGCGCGGGATGGGGTATAGGAGCCTGCTGCGGCAGGCAGCGCTGGCGCTGGCGGCGGGAGCCGCGCTGGCCGCGGCGCAGGTTCCGGCGCTCGAAGACCTGAAGCGCGAGGCCGCGGAGAAGGTGGACGGCCGGCGGGTGTTCACGCAGCAGATGGTGGACTCCATCTTCAGTTTCGCGGAACTGGGCTTTCAGGAATTCGACACCGCGGGGTATGTGACGGGTATCCTGGAGCGGGAAGGCTTCAAGGTAACGCGCGGCGTGGCAGGCATACCCACGGCGTTCGTGGCCGCCTGGGGATCGGGCAAGCCCGTGATCGGGTTCATGGCGGATATCGACGGGCTGCCGCAGACCTCCCAGAAGCCGGGCGTGGCGTATCACGATCCGCTGATTCCGGGCGGGCCGGGGCACGGCGAGGGGCACAACGCGGGGCAGGCGGTGAACGTGACGGCGGCCATCATCGTCAAGAACCTGATGCAGAAGTACGGGATCCCGGGCACCATCCGGGTGTACC
Source organism: Solibacteraceae bacterium (assembly GCA_021324015.1). Taxonomy (GTDB): domain Bacteria; phylum Acidobacteriota; class Terriglobia; order Bryobacterales; family Bryobacteraceae; genus JAJPJX01. The sequence goes on from JAJPJX010000063.1 coordinate 28,773, forward strand.
CGGGGATCGCGGAGGAACTGCTGGCCAGCCGCACCTACATGGTGAACGCGCACCTGTTCGACGACCTGGATGTGATGCTGAGCACGCACATCGGGTCGGATTTTTCCACCAACTACGGGCCAAGCGGATCGGGGCTGGTCTCGACCCAATACAGCTTTCACGGGCAGAGCGCCCACGCGGCGGGTTCTCCGTGGCTGGGGCGCAGCGCGCTGGATGCCGTCGAGCTGATGGACGTGGCGTGGAATTTCCGGCGGGAGCACCTGCGGCCGGAGCAGCGCTCGCACTACGTGATCGTGAACGGCGGGGACCAGCCCAACGTCGTTCCGCCGGAGGCCGCGGTGTGGTACTTCTTCCGCGAGTGGGACTACGAGCGCATCCGGGACCTGCACGCGCTGGGCACCAAGATCGCGGGCGCGGCGGCGGAGATGACGGACACAAGCATGACGGAGCGGGTGCTGGCGGCCACCTGGCCGGGACACTTCAACAAGCCGGTGGCGGAGGCCCTCTACACCAACATCCAGCGGGTGGGCATGCCGCAGTGGTCGGAGGCGGACCAGGCGTTGGCACGCGCGGCGCAGAAGGAAATGAAGGCCAAGGTGGAGGGACTGCGGACCAAGGTCACGGAGCTGAAGTCGCCGGAGAACAATATCGGGGCTGGGTCGGACGACATCGCCGAGGTTTCCTGGAATCTGCCGACGGTGGTGCTGCGTTACCCGGGGAACATCCCGAACATGATCGGGCATCACTGGTCGAGCGGGATCGCGATGGCTACGCCTATCGCGCACAAGGGCGCCACGGCGGGGGCCAAGGCGCAAGCCCTGACGGCGCTGGACCTGCTGCGGAAACCGGAGTTGCTGGCGGCGGCCAGGCAGTATTTCGCCGAGCAGACCCGGGAGACCAAGTGGGTCTCGCTGATTCCGCCGGGAACCAAGCCGCCGATCGAGCTGAATGCCGACAAAATGGAGAAATTCCGGCCGGAATTGAAGAAATTGCGGTACGATCCAGCGCGGTATGGGACGTATCTGGAGCAGTTGGGGATCAGGTATCCGACGGTGAGGAGTGAGGAGTCAGGAGAAAGCAAACAGGAGACAGGAGACAGAAGTAAGAAGTAAGAATAATTTGGCGGCGGGGCCACTAGTTTACTGCAATTTCAGTGGTACGAGTCTGGTTTTGGGGAGCGATCCTGGCCGGGGGGTTGTGCGCCCAGAGTAAGGCTCCATTTTACTCCGTCGACAGCACGGTGAACGCGGTCACGAACACGGGATACCTGGCTCCGAACGTGATCGCCACGGTGTATGGCACAGACCTGGCGTGGTCCACGCAGGGTCTCAGCCAGCAGAAAGACTACCTGCCGCTCCAGATCGACGGGGTGGCGGTGCAGATCGCCGGCAGCCCGGTGGGGCTGTACTACGTTTCCCCCAAGCAGATCAATTTTCTGATTCCGGCCTCCCTGCGGGCGGGCACGGTGGAGATGCGCGTCGTGCGGCAGGGGGTGGCCGGCCCGGCGGTGAAGATCGGGCTGCGGGAGGCGGCGCCGAGCCTGTTTCCCGTCTCGCAGCACGCCGATGGGACGCTGGTGACCCCGGAAAGCCCGGCCACCGCGAATGAGTGGATCGTGTTGTACGCTTTGGGGCTGGGGCGCACGGTGGGACGGGTGGACGACGCACAAATCCCGCTGCTCTCGGGATTTCCGCTGGCCAGCCTGACGATCCAACGCCTCAGCGAACTGCGGGTGCTGCTGAACGGGACGGCGGTGGAGTCGGCACGCATCGGATATGCGGGGCTTTCGCCGGGCTTCGCCGGCCTCTACCAGATCAACGTGCAGTTGCCGGAGGATTTGGAAACAGATCCGGAGATCCGCATCGCGCTGGGAGAGGAGATGAGCCAGGAAGGGGTGAAACTGCCGGCGCAACCTACGGGAGCGGGAGCGCGTTAATAGCTATAGAATGGGTTAGGGAGCCCGGTAGCTATGTTTGTACGCATCTCAGTGGCGGCCATTTTGATCGCTGGCGGCCTGGCGGCGGAAGAGCCGGCGCCCCAGCAGAAGCCGGGGAACTGGCGGCAGGCGCCGCAGGCCAAGCCCGGCGACTTCGTGATCGATCCGGGCACCAAGATCCCGCTGAGCCTGATCAATAGCGTAAGCACCAAGCAATCCGCCGAAGGCGACCGGGTGTACCTGGAGACGGTATTTCCGATCCTGTCGCACGGAAGGATTGTGATTCCGCCGGGGAGTTACGTGGCGGGGACGGTGACGCACGTGAAGCGGCCAGGCCGGGTGAAAGGGCGGGGCGAATTGTTCCTGCGGTTCGATTCGCTGACGCTGCCCAACGGCGTGACGCGGGACTTCCGGGCGCGCGTCGGAGGGATCGACGGGCGGGGCAGCGAGGAATTGGACCGCAACGAGGGTGCGATCCGGAGCGAAGGCAACAAGAGCGGGGACGCCGCAGCCATCGGCGAGGCCACCGCGGCGGGCGCCTCGGTAGGCGTGATTGCGGGCGGCGCGGCGGGGCGCTACGGCATGGGCGCGGGCATCGGCGCGGCGGCGGGCGCCACAGCGGGCCTGATGGGCGTTTTGCTGAGCCGCGGACCGGACGCCATCCTGGCCAAGGGCAGCACCATCGAGATGGTGCTGGACCGTCCCCTGCACTTCCAGGAGAGCGAACTCAATTTCGGCAATACGCAGCCGGTGAATTTCGCCGACGGGCCGGGTCCCAATCCCAGCGAAAAGAACCGCCGGGGCGTGCCGCTGCCGGGCCGGCCGTTCCCGTACTGAGCCGGATCTACCCGGCTTCCAGGAAAATTCCAAAGACACCGCAAGCCAGGCTTATGCCGGCTCTGGCGGCGTTGCGAGGGCCTTCCGGCGGCGAGATCCGCGAGCCGGGCTGGGTTGCCGGTATTCTAAAGACATGCCGCGGACTGCCGCGCTGGTGTGGGTTTTTCTGGCTGGGGGCGCGGTGTGCGCGCAGAAGGCGGAACTGTGGCCGGGCGCGGTGTACGACCCGCGCATTCCCACGTTCCGCCAGGTGTTGGGCTACGATGCCGGGGAACGCATCACGCCGCACGCGGGCATCCTGCGCTATCTCGAAGCGCTGGCGGCAGCCTCGCCGCGCATCCGGGTCTTTGAGTACGGGGAAAGCTGGGAAGGGCGGAAGCTGGTGTATGCGGCGATCGGCTCGGAGTCCAACCTGCGGCGGTTGGAGGAGATCCGCGCGGGGATGGAGCGCCTGGCCGATCCGCGCAAGACTCCCGAAGCGGAGGCGCGCCGGCTGATGGCCACCCTGCCGGTGGTGGTGTGGCTGGCCTATGGCGTACACGGCAACGAGATTTCGTCTCCGGACGCCGCGCTGGCGACCGCCTATCACCTGCTGGCGGCGAAGAACGACGCGCTGGCGGAGCGCATTCTGACGCACACCCTGGTGCTCCTCGATCCGGTGCAGAACCCGGACGGACGCGACCGCTTCATCCGCAACTTCGAGGAGGCGCTGGGGCTGGCGCCGGACGCCAGCCGCCTGGCCGCGGAACACAACGAACCGTGGCCCGGGGGCCGCACCAATCACTACCTGTTCGATCTCAACCGGGACTGGATCACGCTCACGCAGCCGGAAACGCGCGGGATCGTGAAAGCCCTGCTGGCGTGGTATCCGCTGGTCTTCACGGACCTGCACGAAATGGGCATGGACTCGACCTACTACTTCACGCCGGAGGCGGATCCGTACAATCCGCACCTGACGGCGGACCAGCGGGGGAGCCTGCAACTGTTCGGGCGCAACGATGCGAAATGGTTCGACCATTTCGGTTTCGATTACTTCACGCGGGAAATCTACGACGCGTTTTATCCGGGTTACGGCGCCAGTTGGCCGGCCTTTTACGGGGCGGTGGCCATGACCTACGAGCAGGCCTCGACGCGGGGGCTGGTGGTGCGGCGCAACGATGAGACGGTGCTGCGCTTTCGAGACACGGTGCGGCGGCACCTGGTGGCCTCACTGGCGACGGCGGAGACGGCGGCGGCGAACCGCGAGAAGCTGCTGGCGGACTTTTATCGCTACCGGTCCACGGCGATCGCGGAGGGCGGCCGGGAAGCGGTGCGCACTTACATTCTGCCGCGGGGCCGGGACGCCGCCGCCACGGACAAGCTGGCGGGCATCCTCATGGAGCAGGGCGTGGAGGTGCGGCGGGCCACCGCGGCGTTCCGCGCGGGAGACCGGGAATATCCGGCGGGCACCTACGTGGTGCCGCTGGCGCAGCCGGCCAAGCGCCTGATCCGCACGCTGCTGGACCCGGTGACGCCCATGGACGAGGCCTTCGTGCTCCAGGAGGAGGCGCGCCGGCGGCGCAAGCTGCGCAGCGAGATCTACGACGTGACGGCCTGGTCGCTGCCGCTGGTCTTCAACGTGGAGGCGGTGGCGCGCCCGGAGGCCGCGGCGGGGAGCTTCGAGGCGGCACGGCCCGGGCGGGTGGTTCCCGGGGAAGTCCGCGGGGGCAAGGCGGCGGTGGCCTACCTGGCGCCCTGGGGCTCCGCCGCAGGCGGGCGCCTGCTGGCCGCCGCTCTGCGGCAGGATCTACGACTTTCTTCGAGCGACAAGCCGTTCACCCTCAACGGCGTCAAATATCCTGCGGGGACTTTGATCTTCAAGGTGGCCGAGAATCCGCCGGACCTGGGCGAACGGCTGGCGCGGTTGGCGGCGGCGACCGGGGCGGAGATCCACGCCGCCAACAGCAGTTGGGTGGAGGAGGGCGTCAATTTCGGCAGCCGCTACGTGGTGCACGTGCGCAAACCGGTGGTGGCCATGGCCTGGGACCAGCCGGTTTCGGCCAATTCGGCGGGCTGGGCGCGCTTCGTGCTGGAACGGCAGTACGGCTACCCGGTGACGGTGGTGCGCACCGCGCAACTGGCCGGCGCGGACCTGAGCCGGCTTCACGTGCTGCTGTTGCCGGCCGCGGAGAACTACCAGCAGGCGCTGGGCTCGGAAGGAATCGACCGGCTGAAGGACTGGGTGGATGCCGGCGGCACGCTGATCGCGCTGGCTCCCGAGGCGGTGGAATTTCTGGCCGACCGCAAGGTGGGGCTGCTGGACGTGGCGCCGGAGAACGCCGTTCACAGGGACGCGGAGGCGGCCAAACCCGACAAGGATGATAACCATGTCCCCGGCCGCCTGCTGGCCACCCGCGAGGACTACGAGCGCGCGGTGCAGGCCGAGCGGGAAGCGCCCGACCGCGTGCCCGGCGTGCTGGTGCGGGCGCGGGTGAATGCGGACCATTGGATCACCGACGGCGCGGCCGAAACCGTGGTGGCCATGGTGCAGGGCCGCGCCATTTTCACCCCCATCAAGCGGGACAAGGGCGTGAACGCGGCTATCTTCGAGGCGCCGGACAAACTGCTGGCCAGCGGCTACCTGTGGGAGGAAAGCCGCAGGCAGTTGGCGTATAAGCCGCTGCTGCTCGTGGAGCCGAGCGGGCGGGGCATGGTCATCGGATTCACCGCCGACCCGAACTACCGGGGCAGCCTGGACGGCATGAATCTGCTGTTCCTGAACGCCGTCTTCCGCGGCCCAGCGCACGCGCGGCCCATGGGCTCGGAAGAGTAGGGCGAAGGTGCGAGGGGCGCGGAAGGGGAGGGCTACAGATGGACGCCGGCGAACTCGCTGAGCGCGTTGCGGTAGCCGTTCACCAGGAAGCCGTGATCTCCGCCGCAGGTGATGAAGCGGCCTCCGCGGTCGAGGACGGCCTGGGCGGCCTCGGGCGTTCCGGTGGGCATGCCCCACCACTTGCCATGTTTGGCGCAGGCGGCGGCCACGCGGTCAATGGCGTCCTGCACCAATTTGTGGCCGGTCTGCATGGGCACGCCGTAGCTGATGGTGAGGTCGCCAGGGCCCACGAACAGGAGGTCCACGCCGGGGACGGCAGCGATCTCGTCCACGCAATCGACCGCCTCGCGGTCTTCGATCTGGAGCACCAGGAAGGTCTGCTCGTTGCCGTGGCGCAGGTGTTCCAGGGGGTCGGCCAGCATGTAATCCGCGTCGGCTCCGGCGCCGTCGAAGCCGCGCCGGCCGAGCGGGGGGAAGCGGCACCACTCGACCCACTGGCGGGCCTCCGCGGCGCTGCGGCAGTGCGGCACCATGACCCCGTTGGCGCCGAATTCCAGCACGCGCATGGGCGCCGAATAGCCGGTCTTGAGAATCCGCACCATGAGGTCGATGCCGGTGGCCCGGCAGGCCAGGGAGATGGGATCCACGATGCCGTATCCGAAGGGACGGTGCTCCATGTCGAGCCAGATGACGTCGAAGCCCAGGCGGCCGATCAGTTCGGCGAGCCACGGATCGGTAAGGCGGCTCATGCTGACGCAGCGGACGAAATCCCCCGCCCGCAGTTTCTCGAGTACTTTGCTATTGACCATGATGAGATTTGCTTTCTATTGAGGGGCTGACAGCCAACGTATCGAAAACCCACCGGACGCCGCAACCAGCGGGCCGGTCACTCCAGGCGCACGCGCACGCGGCGCTGGGCCGGCCAGGCCGCCCTTCCGGCGTGGAAGCGCGCACGGTATTGCCACCAGCGGCGCCGGTCCGGCGACCCGGCCTGGCGCCAGGGCGCGCCCGCCAGCCCGCCGCGCGTATCCGCGCCGCGCACCTCGAAGGAGAGGCTGGAATCGAAGGGGGCGGCGCCTTCCCAGGTCAGTTCCGCGGCGCGAACGGGCGCGCCGGCATCGTAGGGCGCCGAGGTGTAGATCTCTTCGAGAGCGCGGGTGTACAGATTGCCCATGTCGACGCCCGTCATCATGTGCGGCCCCACGGTGGGTAAGGAGGTGGTGCGGCGCTGGTCGAAGGCGCCCGCGTGGTTCCAGAAGATCAGCGAGCGGGTGTGATGATCGCCGTTCTGCACGTGGTTGGAGACCGCCAGGTCCACCCATCCGTCGCCGTTCAGGTCCGCCGCCACCACGCCCGCCGCCGATTCGTTGTGCAGCGCCTGGCGGTGCGCCGGAGTGTAATCGGCCCCGGCGTTGCCCCAGTAGAGCCAGGAATCCAGGCTGCGCGTAAATTCGCTCTGGTAGCTGGAGAGGAAAATATCCAGAAAGCCGTCGCGGTTGAAGTCCGCCACCACGGCGTGATGCGTGCCCAGGGAAGGCAGTTCCGAGCGCCGCATGGGACTGTAGCCCTGGGGGCCGCCCCAGAGGATCTGGCTGTTGATTCCCCGGAAGAACCAGCGCTCCTGATCCATCAGGTTGCAGAGGATGATGTCGAGCCAGCCATCGTGATTCAAGTCCGCCACCTGCTCGCTGACCAGGCCGACGCTTTCGATCATGGTGCGGCGCGCGGGGTCGTAGCCGGAGGCCGCGCCCCAGTAGATGACCAGGCCATCGCGGAGGGAGGGCACCAGCAGATCCAGGAAGCCGTCCTTGTTCAAGTCGGCGATGGCCGGGAAGCGCGGTTCGCGGACGGGCAGGTTCTGTTCGCGGTGAAAGCCTTGCGGGCCGCCGAACAGGATTTGGGCGGTGTTGTCCTCCATGTTCGAAAACAGGAGGTCCAGGTAGCCGTCGCGGTCCAGGTCGGCGATCGCGCAGCCGATGGCGCCGCGGGTGGGCACCTCGCTGCGCCGGGCCACCGCCAGGCCTTCCGCGGCGCCCCAGTAGATGTACGAGCCTGCCGTGCCGCCCAAGTCTCCTTCGTGCGAGCCTACCAGGAGCACGTCGGTATAGCCGTCGTCGTTCAGGTCGGCGATGCAGGATTCGTAGCCGCCGATGGTGGGCAGGCGCTGCACACGTTCGGTCGAGTAATCTCCCTGCGGGCCGCCGAAATACACGTAGGTGTCGATGTCGCCGATGGGCCGGCCGCTCACGCTATTGGCGAAAAAGACGCTGCCGGAGGCCGCCGCGGCGCCCTCTGCTCCGTGCGTGGGGAGGCCCGTGCGGCGGGCGGGACTCAGGCCGTCCGGCGCGCCCCAGTAGACGTAAGAATCCACGTCGAAGGAGCGGTCGGAGCGCGAGTTGGCGAAGACCAGGTCGGCGAACCCGTCGCCGTCCACGTCGCCGATGGCGGCGTCCACGGCGCCCAGTGTGGGCAGGTCCAGGTCGGCGGCGGGGTCGAAGAGCGTGTCGCTCCCGTGCCGGCCCCAATAGACACGCGAGGAGGTCTCCCAACGGCGGTCCAGCACGGCGCGGGTGACCACCAGGTCCGGGGCGCCGTCGTGGTTGAGATCTCCGGCGGCCAGGCGGCCGGCGCCGGCGAAGGGCAGGTTCTGCTCGGCTTCGAAGGCGCGGCCGCGCACCCGGAAGAGCGTTACGCCCTGGGCGGTGGCCAGGGCCAGGCGGCCGCCGATAGTTGCGGCGCCCACAGCACCTTCCACGGGCAGCGGGGAGGCGGCGCTCAACTCGCCGTCCCAGTACACCTTGCCGTCGCGCCCGGCGGCGGTCACCACCAGGTCCGCGCGGCCATCGGCATCCAGGTCCGCGGCCAGGCATCCGTTGGCGTGAGGCGTTTCCCAGCCAGTGCGCGCGCGGTAGAAATAGCCGTTCTCCCGGCCCCAGTAGACGTAGGAGGTGTGGGCGCCGTAATTGCCGCCGGCAATGAAGATCAGATCCGGCCGGCCGTCGCCATTCAGGTCCGCCACGCAGGCATCCTGCACGTAGGGCGTGGAAAGCTCGCTATGATAGCGCTCCGTCCAACCCTGCGGAGTGCCCCAGTAGATCCAGGAGTTCATCACCCGCGTAGAGTTATCGAAGCCACGGGCGATGATCAGTTCCGGGCGCCCGTCGCCGTTGAGGTCGGCCACGCGGACGCGCACGGCTCCCGCGCCGGGATAGGCGGTCTGCCGCGCCTGGCGTGCGGCGAATTGGTACTGATAGGAGGGCGGCGTATAGGCCAGGTCGTGGGTGTTGTTGAAGATGAGGTCGTAGTAGCCGTCGTTGTTCACGTCGAAGCGGTGCACGGTCTGGACGACGCCGTTGCGGGACACATACAGGTTGGCACCGCCGGCATCGAACTGGCCCTCGCGGAAGGCTTCGAAGCCGGCGGTCTCCCAGACGCGGGCGCCGTTCTGGGCGGCCAGCAACCCGGCGCCGGCAAGCAACCAAAAAAAGCGTGACATGACGCTCAAGCCGGCGGCTCAGAACGAGGCGCGCAGCGCAAACTGGATCTGCCGCGCCGCGCCCGCGCTCAGGATGCGCCCGACAGTGGGGCTGGTCAGGATGTTGGTGGGGAAACCCAGCGGCGGCGTGTTCCACAGGTTGAAGAACTCCGACCGGAACTGGAGCGACGAAGTCTCGCCGAGGCGGAAGGTCTTCATCAGCGCGAAGTCAAAGTTCACCAGGCCCGGACCGCTGAGAATGTTCCGCCCCGCGTTGCCGAAGCACACCAGCGGATTTTGCAGCGTGTTATAGACCGCCTGGTTGCGGCAGTCCGGCGCCAGCGTGAAGGCCGCCGGATTGAACCACTGGTTGGCGGTCTGCTGGGCCGGAATGCGGCTCACGCCCAACACCGAGTCGGGATGGATCAGCGAGGCCACGCCGGAGTTGGCGGTATCCACACCGGTGTAGAGGGTCATGGGCAGGCCGGTGGAGGCGGTGACGATGGAGTTGGCCTGCCAGTCGCCCACCAGCAGGGCCAGAGGGCCCCCCTGGCTGAGATATTTCTTCCCGCGGCCGAAGGGCAAATCGTAGACGAAGCTGTTCACCAGGCGGTGATCCTGGTCGAAAGCGGAGCGGCCGCGGTTCTGCCCGTCCAGGTTCCAGTTGTCGATCTCCTGGGTGTTGCCCACGGCGCCGCCGCGGATCTCCTGCCCGGTGTCGATGGAGCGGCTATAGGTGTAGGCCGTGACCATGGTCAGGCCGTGGAAATCGCGCATCTCGGACTTGAGTTGAAGCGAGTTGTAGTAACTGTTGACGCGCGGCATGGCCATCTGGAAGATGGCCGTGAAATCCGGATTAAAAGGCCGCCGGGGATTCAGCGGGCCGGGCCCGGGATAGGGAATGTTGGCGATACCGGAGAAGGAGAGGTGCCGCCCGGTAGAGCCTACGTAGGAGCCGGTGACGGCCCAGTTGGAGGCGATCTCGTGCTGGAGGCTGAAGTTCCACTGCTGCACGTAGGCGGTGGGAAAACTGATCTGGCCGTTTTGGGCCTGTCCTTCGGCGAAGTAGCTGGAGCTGACGGTGACGCCCGGCGGGCGCAGGTCGCGCAGGGTGAGCGTGGGGAAGATGGAGTCCGGCATGTCGATGATCAGGCGCGTCTGGAAGGGCGGGTTGCGCACCAGGTCCACGGTGGTGTTACCGATCTGAGAATCGTAGAAGATGCCGTACGCCGCGCGCACCACCGTGCCCTTCGGCAGGCGGTAGGCCAGGCCTACGCGCGGCGCCCAGTTGTTGTAGTTGGTATTCACCACCCCACGGGGCACCTGGCCGTAGCCCGGCACGTTGACGTTGGCCTGCACGGGAACGGGTTTGGCCGGACCGTTCAGAGCGGGCACATACACGCTGCCGAAGCGGTCGTACTTTTCCACCCATGGCGGAATGAAATCCCAGCGCAGGCCCAGCGTCAGGGTGAGGTTACGCGTGGCCCTCCAGGTGTCCTCGAACCACGGTCCCAGATTGGTGCGCCGCAGGTAGACCTGGCCGGAGCCGTCGGTCACCTGGTTATTGTGGGAGTAGCCCAGCAGGAAATCCGCGAACTCGCTGCCGCGGCTGATGCCGTTGGGGTTGGTCACGTCCGCGGTGAGAGGCGTGGCGCGATAGGTGTAGGAAGGCAGGATGTAGTTCAGCGTGGCATTGTTCAACTGGAAGCGCGTGATTTGCATGCCCATCCGCAGGGAGTGTTCCCCCTTGGTGATGGAGAGGCTCTCCTGGATCTGGTAGGCGTTGTCGCGTGTCACGGTGGGCACACCGAAGTTGGCCCCGCCGAAAGTGGAGATGCCGTCCGCCGCGAAGGCGACGTTGGGCACTTCCCAGGCCGAGGGCGGCAGGCCCTGCTGGCCCTGGATGCCCAGTTGCTCGGGAATGTTCTGGGTGAAGGCGTTCTTGTTCACGATGTTCAGGCGCAGGCGGGTGAAGCCCAGGCGGAAGTCGTTGGCGATGGCGGGGCTGAAGAAGTGGGTGTCGCCCAGGGTGACGATCTGCGGCGACGGCTCCCGGCGCAGGCCCTGCGAGGAAAGCCCGCCGGGCACGAAGATGGACTCGTCGGACTTCGAATAGCGCCCGAAGATCTGGTCCTTGGTGCTCAGGCTGTAATCCACGCGGACGCCGAACTGATCATTGGACTCGATCTGGGAGGCGTTGTTCAGGAACGTGCCCACGCCCAGCGGGAGGGCCGCCAGGTTGGGCAGGTCCACGTACTTCAGAATCCCCTGCGCGATAGGATCCAGGCGCCCGGTGGGGATGATGTTGCCGGGGAACGGATCGCGCAGGTACTGCGGGTTGGTGGGGGAGGCGGGCAGCGCGGAATTGAAGGCCGGATTGGCCCGCGTGCTGAGCGGGTCGAAGATGGGGGTGAGCTGGCCGGCGGCGGTGAGGCGGCCGGAAAAATCGCCCTGGCGCAGCGCCGCGCTGGGGACCACGGCCGTGGCGGTCTGGGCCTTCACCTGGCGGAAGCCTTCATAGCTGCCGAAGAAGAACAGCTTGTCTTTCTTCACGGGGCCGCCCAGCGTACCGCCGAACTGGTTCTGCCGGAAGGGAGGGATCTTGGCCGGCGCGGGACGATCGAAGAGGTTTTTGGCGTCCAGCGAGGAGTTGCGCAGAAATTCGTAGGCGCTGCCGTGATACCGGTTGGTGCCCGAGCGGGTGACCAGGTTGATCTGCGCGCCGGCCTGCTGCCCGAATTCCGGCGAGTAGCTGTTGGTCTGCACCTTGAACTCGAGAATGCTGTCGATGTTCGGGCTGATGACGAAGGTGTTGAAATTGGGGTCGGTGTTCAGGGTGCCGTCGATCAGGAACAGGTTGGAGCCCTCCCGGTTGCCGTTGACGTTCAGGGCCGAGGGCAGGGTGCCGCGCTCGGTGGACTGGCGGCCTCCGGGCGGCGACTGGGTGGCGCCCGGCACCAGCAAAGCCAGTTGCAGGAACTGTCGGCCGTTGAGGGGCAACTGTTGCACCTGCTTGAACTCGATCACGCTGCCCACGCTGCTTTCGGTGGTTTGCAGCAGGGGCGCGGACGCCTGCACGGCCACTTCCTGTACGACGTCGCCTACTTCCAGGCTGGCGTCCAGTTCGGCGGACTGGTTGACCTGGATCACCACGCCCTGAAATACCTGCTTTTTGAAGCCCGGGTGCTCGATGGTGACGTCGTAGGTGGCAGGCGTCAGGAATTCGACCTCGTAGCCGCCGCGGACGTTGCTGACCGCCTCGCGGGTAGCCCCGGTATCGCGGTTGCGCACGGTGACGCGGGCCCCTTCGATGGAGGCGCCGGAGGCATCCGTGATGGCGCCTGACAGCGTCCCGGTGATCTTCTGCGCGGCCAGCGGAGCTGCCAGGAGCAGACATCCGGCCCAGAGTAGCCATCGGTTCTTCACGAAGATTTCCCCCTGTTTAGCAGATTGTCGACAGTTGGTATTGGAAGATTATTGCCTTGCGGCGCAGCTTTGTCAATCCGCTGCTCAAGGAATTGGACCGCGGCCGCCCGGCGCCGGGGATTGGAGTACGCTGGCTTTTGTCATGCTGCGACATCGGGGATATGGGGAAGCTCTGGCAGGCGCGGCCGCCTGCCTGCTGGCCGCACAGGGAGTACTGGCGCAGGAGGTGATCCGGCAGTCCGGATTCAGGGATTTCGCGCGGGGGACGCCCGGAAATTCGGGGGCCAACCTGTACGTCTCGCGCGCCGGCCGCGTGGAGGTTATCAACACCTGGGACCTCAACCAGGATGGCTATGTGGACCTGCTGCTGAGCAACGACCACAACGTGATGGAGACGGTGGACGCGCTGATCTACTGGGGGTCTTCGCAGGGCTACCGCTCGCTGGTACCCGAATTATGGCCGGAGCGCCCCCTGGCGCAGGTTGTCTTCGGCCTGATGGACCACCCCGCCGGGGTCACGCGCCTGCCTAGTTTCGGGGGCGGCCGGTCGGTCATCGCGGACCTTAACCGCGACGGCTACCCGGACATCGTCTTCTGCAACTACATTCACAACTACCCGGGTATCCGCACGGCGTACATCTACTGGGGAGGCCCGCGGGGTTTCCAGCGCGAACGGCGCACGGAGCTGCCTACCAACTGGGCCTCCGGCGTGGCCGCCGCGGATTTGAACGGCGACGGCTACCCGGAGCTGGTGTTCGCCAACCAGGGGGTAGAGCCAGGGCTGGAGAACATCTCGCCGGAGACGCCGCTCGACGCCTACATCTACTGGGGCAGCGCCACCGGATTCGACGTCAAGCGGCGTACCTCGCTCGCGGCGCAGGGTGCGAGCGACGTGGCCATTGCGGACGTGAACCACGACGGCTTCCCCGACCTGGCCTTTACCGGCAGCCGTCCGGGGGCCGAGGGCGTGCGGATCTTCTGGGGCAGCCGCGCGGGCTACTCCAACCAGCACTTCCAGGCGGCGCCGCTGCCGCAGCCCACCAGCATCCGGGCGGCCGACCTGGACGGCGACGGTTTCGCCGACCTGATCGTGACCACGGCCGGGGCGCGCCAGACCATCGCGCTCGAAAGCAGCGCCACGGACGGGCACGGCGGCGAGGTCTACCTGCTGATGGGCGGCGCCTCGGGAGTGGATCTCCGCCGCAGGCAGGCGCTCCCGGCGCGCGGGGGCCGCGACTCCGCCGCCGCGGACTTCAACCACGATGGTTTCCCGGACGTGGCCGTGGCCAACTCCGCGGGCGCCTCCTACGTCTACTGGGGATCGAAGGCGGGCTTCAGCCCAGCCCGCCGCACCGAGTTGCCCACCTTAAGCGCCAACGGGGTTTGCGCCGCAGACCTGAACGGGGACGGCTTCCCGGACCTGGTGTTCGCGAATTCGAACGACGGCCAATCCTACGACGTGCCCTCCTACATCTACTGGGGCAGCGGCACGGGCTTTGCGCCCTACCTGCGCGCAAGCCTGCAAAGCTTCGGCGCCGCCAGCGTGAACGCCGCCGACCTGGACGGCGATGGCCGCCCCGAAATCCTGCTGGTGAACCAGTACAGCGGCAGCGCGGACAGCCGCATCAACAGCCGCATTTTCTGGGGCAACCCGCACCACTACTACTCAAGCGCCTCCATGACCACAATTCCGGGCCACGGCACCTACGACACCACCGTGGCCGACCTCAACGACGATGGCTTTCCGGACGTCGTGCTGTCCAACTCCTACGCCGACGGCGCGTACGTCTATTGGGGCGGCAAGGAGGGCTTTTCCACGCGGCGCCGCGCCACGCTCACCGCGGCCGGCGGCGCCTTCGGGTCGAGCGCCGCGGACCTGAACCGGGACGGCTACCTGGACCTGGTCTTCACCCGCCGGGAGGGCGGCAAGTTCGTGGGCACGGTGCTCTGGGGGTCGGCCGAAGGCTATTCCGCCGCCCGCAAAACCGATCTGCCGCTGAAGGGCAAGCGCTCGCTTTCGAACGCGATCGCGGACCTCAACCGCGACGGATATCTGGACCTAATTTTTCCCGACGAATATTTCGGGAACCTGCACATTTTCTGGGGCGGGCCGGACGGCTATTCGGAGGCGCGGAGCTGGTCGAAATTCGTTTCCGCCGGGAGCCTGGAACTGGCGGACCTGAACGGCGACGGCTACCTGGATTTCGTCATTGCCGGGGGCTTCGACCCGCAGACCAAGTCCCGCAACACGAAGACACGCATCTTCTGGGGCACGCCCGAGGGCACGCCTTCCGCGGCGGGAACCGTGGAGCTGGAAGCCTACCAGTCGCTGGAGTGCGCGATTGCGGATCTGGACCGGGACGGCAATCTCGACCTGGTGCTGAGCAACTACATGTCCGACAGCACGCGCTCTCTGCCGGTGTTTATTTATTGGGGGAGCAAGGGCGGGCGGTACAGCAACGCACGCCGCACGGACCTGCCGGCGGAATCCTCGGCCGGCATCCAGACCGTGGACCTGAATCGCGACGGCTATCCGGAGATCATCGTGCACAACCACTTGAGAGACGGGAACCACGCCATCGCAAGCTATATCTACTGGAACGGCCCGCGGGGCTTCGACAAGACGCGGCGCACGGAGATCCCCAGCTTCGGCCCGCATTTTTCGCAGATGACCGATCCGGGCAACCTCTACACGCGCAAGCTGGAAGAAGAATACGTTTCGGCTGCGCTGGCCATTCCGGCTGGGAAGGGGGCGGCGGTGCTGCGCTGGAAAGCGGCGGAGCCGCACGGAGCGCGCCTCGCGTTTCAGGTGCGCGCGGCGGGCACGCGCGAAGGGCTGCGAGCCGCGGCGTGGGAAGGCCCCTCCGGCCCCGGCACGGCCTACGAGGCGAGCGGCGCCGCTCTGCGCGGGTTCTCCGGCTGGCTGCAATACCGGGCCATTTTCCGCTCTCCGGATGGCGGGGTGTGGCCGGCGCTCACCGAAGTGGAAGTGGGGCTGCGGTGAGGGCGGGCGTTCAGGCGGCCCCGGGCTCTCCGTAGCCCACCACCAGGCCGCGCACGCGCTGCTCGGCGGGGGGCGCCTGGAGCAGGCTGGCGCCGAAGCCGGCCAGGAGGGTCACGGCCACGCCCACGGGGCCGAACAGGAAAAAGCTCCAGTCCGTGGCGGCGGAAACGATAGCCACCGCGATGCCGCCGGCCAGCGCCCCGGCCAGCACCCCGTTGGCGGTGGCGCGGCGCGTCAGGGAGGCCAGCAGGAAGATTCCCAGCATGGGGCCGGTGATCACGCTGCTCACCTTGTTGTAGGCCAGGGCCAGTTCGCCCAGCCGATCGGCGTAGAGCGCCAGGCAGGTGACCACGGCGCCCCAGGCCAGCGTGCCCAGGCGGCCCACCCAGCCGTAGTGCGTGGCCTCCCGGCCGGGCCGGTAGAGGCGCTGGTAAAAGTCGATGGTGGTGGCCGTGGTGAGCGAGTTGATGCCAGCCGACATCACCGCCATGGAGGCCGAGAACAGCGAGGCGATTACCAGCCCGGACAGGCCCGCGGGCAGCTCGCGCATGGCGAAGAAGGGCACGATGTCGTCGGAGAAGGGCAC
Organism: Solibacteraceae bacterium; assembly: GCA_021324015.1. GTDB lineage: Bacteria > Acidobacteriota > Terriglobia > Bryobacterales > Bryobacteraceae > JAJPJX01. The sequence goes on from JAJPJX010000063.1 coordinate 44,849, forward strand.
GCCCGCCAGGCGCGCCGGGTGGAAATGATAGAAGGCGAACAGCGCCGTGCCCACCAGCGACAGCACCACCGAGAGCGGCACCACGATGACGGCCTGCACCAGGATCGACTGGCGGCAGTCCCGGCTGGACTTGGTGGTAAACAACCGCTGGAGCACGGCCTGGTCGGTGGTGAGCGGCCCCAGGGCCAGCACCAGTCCGCCGATCACGCAGGCCCACAGCGAGGTGAGCTGCGAGGGATCGAGCGAGAGGTTCAGGTGATGCAGCTTGCCCGCGGCAGCGGCCGCCCGCCAGGCGGCCGGCAGGCCTCCGGGAACGCTCGCCAGCGCCGCCACCAGGATCACCACGATGCCCACGGAGACCGCGGTGAACTGGAGCACGTCGGTCCAGATGACCGCCTTCACGCCGCCCAGCGTGGTGTACAGCGTGGTGAAGCCACCCATGAGAAAGATGCACTGCCAGCCGGGCAGGCCGGTGATCAGGTGGATCACCAGCGCGGGCGCGTAAATCACCACGGCCACGTGCATACCGCGCAGGATTTGAAACAGCAGGCTGGTAAAGAGGCGCACCTTGAGATCGAAGCGGCGCTCCAGGTACTCGTAGGCGGTATAAAGCGGCAGGCGCGAATAGAAGGGCACAAACACCAGAATGGCGATGGGCGCGGCCAGCGGATAGCCGACCGAGGTCCACACCAGCTCCAGGTTGTGGCGGAAGGCCCACGCGGGCGAGCCCATCACCGTGATGGCGCTGAGATCCGCGGCGATGATCGAGATGCCCACCGGCAGCCAGGACATGGCCCGACCGCCGAGAAAATACTCCCGCGCCGTGCTCTTGCGGCGGTAGAAGGAGCTGCCGATGGCCGCGATGGCAAACAGGTAGGCGGTGATGACGAAGTAATCCAGGGGAGCGAGGCTCTTCACGCGGCGCGCCTCGCGGCAGAGAACGGCGGCTGTTTGTCGAACACCGTGGGCTATCTTAACAACACTGTCGACAGATGTATACTGAGCATCCAGGATGCGCGCGGCGCGAAGCGGCGGGCGGATGGCGGCGGGTCTGATACTCTGGACCGCGATGACGCCATACCTGGTCTGGGGCGCGCAGCCTCTGCGCACGAAGCACGCCATGGTGGTCAGCGGAGAGGCGCACGCCACGGAAACCGGCCTGGCGGTGCTCGAAAGCGGCGGTAACGCCGTGGATGCCGCCGTAGCCATGGCCTTCACACTGGGGGTGACGCACTCGGCCATGTGCGGGCTGGGCGGCGGCGGGTACGTGCTGCTGCGCGCCGCGGATGGCCAGGCGGCCTTCTTCGACTTCCGCGAGCAGGCGCCCGGCAAGGCGTCGCGGGAGATGTTTCTGGACGCGCAGGGGCATCTTTCACCCGACAGCCTGACGGGCTGGCGCGCGGCCGCGGTGCCGGGGTACGTCAAGGGCCTGGAGGCGGTGCATCGGGCCTATGGCACGCGTCCCTGGAAGGATCTGCTGGCGCCCGCCATCCGCCTGGCGGTGGAGGGCCATGCGATCGGCTACCAGCGTGCCGAGACAATGCGCCACTCCGGCAGCCTGCCGAAGGACCCGGAGTCGCGGCGCATCTTCTTGAACCAGGGGCGGTATTTTTCGCTGGGAGACCGGCTGGTGCAGCCGGAACTGGCGCGCACGCTGGAGCGCATCGCCGCGGGCGGCTCTCGTGAGTTCTACGAGGGCGAGACGGCCGGGCGCCTGGCCGCGGAGATGGCGGTCCACGGGGGCCTCATCACCCGGGAGGACCTGGCGGCCTACACTGTCGCCCGGGAAGCGCCCCTGACCGGCGCCTACCGCGGCTACCGGATCCTCACAGCCGCGGGCACCAGCGCGGGCGGCGTGGGACTGCTGCAAATGCTGGGCGTGCTGGAAGGCACGGGCTTCGAACAATACGGCGCCGGTTCGGCCGCGGCGCTGCACTACCTGGCCGAAGCCATGCGGCGCTACTTCGCCGACCGCAGCGACTACGTGGGCGATCCGGCCTTCTTCCCGATTCCGTATGACAAGCTGCTCGACCCGCGCCACATCGCGGCGCTGCGCGCCTCCATCGACCCACAACACGCCACGCCCAGCCAGCGCATTCATCCCGGCGCGGCGGCCAGCCGCGAAGGCGCGGACACTACGCATTTCGGCGTGGTGGATGCCGCGGGGAACGCCGTGGCCGTGACCGTCACGCTCAACAGCGCTTACGGCAGCGGGGTGACCGTGCCCGGCCTGGGCTTCCTGCTGAACAACAACATGGACAACTTCGCCGCCAATCCCGGCAAGACCAATCAGTACGGCCTGGTGCAGGGTGAAGCCAACGCCATCCAACCGCGAAAACGGCCGGTTTCCTCGATGACGCCGACCATCGTGCTGCGCGGCGGCAAGCTGTTCCTGGTCGCCGGCACGCCGGGCGGGCCTACGATTCTGAACTCCGTGCTGCAAGCTGTCGTGAACGTGATCGACTTCCATATGAACGCCCAGGACGCTGTCAGCGCGCCGCGCATCCATCACCAGTGGCAACCGGACAAGCTGTTCGTCGAGCCGGGCTTCTCCCCGGACACCATCGCTCTGCTCAAGGCCCGCGGCCACGACGTGGAACTGCGCGGCTCCAACAATGACATGAACATGATCCTGCTGGACGGGTCCTATTTCCAGGGCGCTGTGGACCCGAGGCGGGAAGGAAAGGCCGCCGGATACTGACATGCCAGACACCAAACGCCGCATCAAGCTATCGTTTCCCACGACGGGCGAATTCGTGGTCGCGGATCTGCTGGACGAAGACGCACCCGCCGTCTGCGACCTGGTCTGGCAGTTCCTGCCGGTAGAGCATCCGGCCATCCACGGCATGTACTCGGGCGCGGAGGTTTTCGTGCTGCTGGACCAGGCCGTGCCGCCGGCGGCCGAAAACCTGGTCCAAATCCCGCTGCCGGGCGAGCTGTTCTACTACTACGAGGAGGGCCGCGGCGCGGCGGGGTCGCGCGGGCCGTTCAGCGAAATCTGCTTTGTGTACGGCCGCGGCGTGGTGCTGCGGGGCCACGAGGGCATCGCCGTGCAGGCGAGCCTGTTCGCGCGCGTGCCCGGCGACTGGAAGCACGATTGGACGGCCTTCGCAGAGGCCTGCCGGCGCTGCCGCTGGGAAGGCCCGCGGCCACTGCGCATCGAACGGGCGTGAAGATAGACCGCTCCCTGACGGTCGCGGCTCGGTAAAGCCAAGTGCTCGGGTTCGCAGGGTGTTGCCGAGCCGCGGCTTATTTCCGGCTGGCGTCGGCCATGAAGGCTTCCAGATTTTCGCGGGTGGCTTTGCGGGCCAGGCGCGGATCGCGGGAGCGGATAGCCTTGAGGATGCGTTCGTGCATCTGGATGCCGTGTGTCCGCACTTCGGCTTTTTGATGCATGTGCGTCCAACTGCTCTTGAACGACCCCGAGAGGGCGGACATCAGGATGACAAACAGGGCATTCTTGGTGCACTTGGCCAGGAACAGATGAAACTGGAAGTCCAGGTCGTTGTAGCGGTGCATCTGTTCCTCGGTCCAATCCACCGCCTTTTTGTGCAGGCGCTGCATCGACTGGTTGAGGCGATCCAGGTGAGCGATATCCTCGTCTGTGGCGCGCTCGGCGGCCAGGCCGGCAATCTCGACTTCCAGCAGTTTGCGGACCTCGAACAGGCTGGCGGCGCCGTTGGACTCCTCCTGCGCGACGAAGAGGTCGAACAGGTCGGCGAGGGGCTCGGTCATGTTCGGCCAGACATAAGTCCCCTTGCCGCGGGCCTCCTTCAGCACGCCGCGCGCGAGGAGCACTTTGAGGGCCTCGCGCAGGATGGGCCGGCTCACGCCGAACTCGGCGCATAACTCCCGTTCAGGCGGCAGGTGGAAACCCGTTTTCCACTTACCGGAGAGAATCAGTTCCTGAATCCGCCGGGCGACCAGTTCGTGCAGTTTGGGTGGTCTCTTGATGGGGGTCCCTGTCATGCCTGTCACAGAGGATGGGCGCCGGGGAGCGCCATCCGCCTCCGATTATAGCCGTTTGTTACTTCCGTCCCGCGGCCGCACTAACGCACGGTCTTAGCGAACTTCGCGGAATCGCCGTTGGCGCGCGCCAGTTCCTGTTCCCGGCCCGCTTCCTGGATGCGGCCGGCCTTTCGCAACAGGCGGCTCAGGCGGTAATGCGCGGCCGGCTCGCCCGGCTTGAGGGCGGCGGCTTTGCGGAACTGGGCGATGGCGTCCGTGTCGCGTCCGAGCGAGGCGTAAGCCTTTCCCAACTCGCAGAGCGCGTCGTATTGCGCCGGATCGAGGCGCAGGGATTCCTCCAGGTAAGCCACGGCCCGTGCCGTGTGCTCCTGCCGCAGGGCAATATCGGCCAGGTAGAAGGTAGTGCGCGGGAAGGCAGGGTTGATGCGCTGCTCGGCGAGGAACTCCTGGCCGGCCCGGTCTAGCTCTCCCCGGCGCCAGCAGATCATGCCCAGCGCGAAATGCACCTCCGGGAGGCCGGGATCCTGGGCGGCCGCCTTCCGGAACTCCTGCTCCGCTTCGCTGTCGCGGTACTCCGCGTCCAGGGCTTCGCCCAGAAGCTTGTGGGCGTAGGCGGAATCGGGGGCCTGCCAGAGAAGCCTCCGGGCGGCCTCGGCGGCGCAGGGTTTGTCGCCCGCAAGGCGGCAACTGCGCACCAGGTAATAGAGCGCTCCGGGGGAGTCAGGCTCGCGGTCCAGGACGCCGCGCAGCAGTTGGATGGCCTGGCCGGGCCGGCCGGCGCGCAGTAGCGCGGAGACCTGCGCTTCCAGCCCCGAGGAGGCGGCTGCGCAGGCCAGGGCCGGCAGACACAGGAGTGCCAGGAGGCGCCGCATCGCAGCCTCCTCAGAACCACACACGGAAGCCGAACTCCATGATGCGCGGGTCCAGGGCCGAAACCACCTGTCCGAAGTTGCCCGCGCCCAGCGACGTGGAAACCCCGAGGAAATTGGTGTGGTTCAGGACGTTGAAGAATCCGGCGCGGAATTCGGTGTTCAGCTTTTCGTTCCACATGGAGGTGCGCTTGGTCAGCGAGAAGTCCCAATCGACGAGTCCGGGCCCGCGAATGCTGCGCACGCCGGCGTTGCCGTAGAAGCCCGGTTTGGGAGCCGCGAAGGCGGCGGGGTCGAACCAGAGCTGCGGTGTGTGGGTATTGCCGCCGAACAAGGGCTGGCCGGTGGCGTCCGGGCGGGTCGCCAGGCCGCGGTCCGACGTGGCCAGGCCCGGGGTGAGCGGCAGGCCGCTGTTGAACAGCATAAGGCCTGAAAGTCCCCAGCCGCCCAGCACCTTTCCCGGCACCGTGTGCTGCCCGCGGAAGAAGGGCAGGTCGTACACGTATCCGATGTTCAGCATGTGGGTGCGGTCGTAGGCGAACGGGCCGTATTCGGCCTTCAGGTTGTAGAGGTTTTGCGGCGCGCCGCCCATGTCGTTGGCTTGCCCCAGGGACCGGCCGTAGGTGTAGGCCACCTGGAAGGAGAGGTTTTGCGAATAGCGGCGCACCAGGCTCACCTGGAGGGAATTGTAGTTGCTGAACCCGTCGGTATAGCGGCCGGAGATGCCCGCGTAGCCGAGGTAGGGCCGCAGGGCGTTCACCGAGATGCTGTTGGCGTTCAGGCGCGGGTCGAAATCGTAGCCGCCGCCGGGAATCACCTGGTTGATGTCGTGCGTCCAGGGCAGGCGCGAGACGCGGTTGCCGGCGTAGAGCGCGCGCAGCACCAGGTTGGAGTTAAGCTGCTGCTCGATGCCGGCGCTGAAACTCTGCACCCGCGTGGGCACGGAGTCATAGGGCGTGATGGAGAGCGCCGCCGGGCGCAGCGGGTTGGCGCTGCCGCTGGAAGGATCGACCAGGGAGGTGTTGAACAGATCGGCCCGCTGAACAAACGGGGGATTGGCGAGATGTCCGAAAATCTGGTCCTCCGTGCGGTAGTAGCTGATGCCGTAGCCGCCGCGGACCGCGGTTTTGCCGGTGCCAAAAACGTCCCAGGCCACGCCCACCCGGGGCTGCCAGAGCTTTTCATCCAGCCGGGAAAAGCCCTCGGTGATGCCCAGCTCGCGCTCGCCGGCGTAGACCAGGCCGTTGAGCGGGTCGTACTTCGAGGTGGGATTCAGGATACCGGCGGCGGTGATCTGGGGAGCCTTGGCGGGATCGAAAAAGCGCGGGTCAAAACCCGTCACCGGCTGCTGGAGACGCCAGGGCGGCTGGTAGGAATAGCGCAGGCCGAGGTTCAGAGTGAGGCGGCGGGAGACCTTCCAGTCGTCCTGGAAGTAGGGCTCCACCTGGGGATAGCGCAACTGCCCGCGGCGCATCTTGGAGTCCTGGATGTAGAACTGCGACTGGCCGAGCAGGAAGTCCGCGATGGGATTGTTGGTGTAGCTTCCGGTGAAGGTGTAGCCGCCCTGAATGGTGGCGAAGGTGTTCTGGCTGGCGGCTACCAGGTTGTAGAACAGGCCCATGGTCAGGGTGTGGCGGCCGATGGTTTTGCTGAAATCGTCAGTGAAGGTGTAAGCCAGGTTGGGCGCGTCGCGCAGGGTGATGGCCGAGCTGACGCCGATGAAGCTCCAGCCGCCGGAAAAGGTCAGGTCGGGGACGTAGTTCACGGTATTCGCGCCGGGGAAGAAATCCCGGATGCTCATGTCCGGCGAGCGCAGAAACGCGCCCGTGGGCAGACCTTCCACCTGCGTCTGGCTGTAGGAGAACCCGAACGTGTTCACCGCGCTCGGCGATATCACGTTGGTCAACTGGATGTAGGCGTTTTTGCCGAACGTGTCCAATTCGTCGCCGATGGTGCGGAAGGGCGTACCGCCGAACTGGTTGGCGGGCCGGGTGTTGTAAACGTCCTCCTGGATGTAGCGCAACATCACGCGGAACTTGTCGGAGAAATTGTGGTCCAGGCGGACGACTTCCTGTTGCTGCCGGGTCTTGTCGGGCGAGTCGTTCAGGTAGTTGAGAAAACCTCCTCCGGCTCGGTTGGGTTGGGGCAGCAACTGGCCCATGAGCTTGACGGCGTTAGGCTCGAAGCGGCTGGCGGGAATCTGGTTGTTTGGAAAGAACGTGTTGCTCAGCGGGTCGAGGATGTTTTTGCCGGTGCGCGCCGCCTCGGCCTGGAAGTCTCCGCCGCGCATGGCGGGGGTGGGCGTGGCGCCCAGCAGGGTGAGGCCGCGCCGCACGATCCGCCAGTTCTGGCCGAAGAAGAAGAAGGTCTTGTCGCGGTTGCGGTTCAGCTTGCCGGGAATGAACACGGGCCCACCGATCTCATAGCCGAAGATGTTCTGCTTGAGGGGGCTCACGGAGGGAGAGAAGAAGTTGCGGGCGTCGAACGCGTCGTTGCGCACGTACTCCTGGGCCTGGCCGTGGAAAGAAGACTGGCCGGACTTGGTTTCCACCAGCACCTGGGCGCCGCCCGCGTACCCGTAGCGGGCCGAGTAATTGTTGGTCATGATGCGCACTTCGCTAAGGGTGTCCATTTCGGGGTTCACCGGCCCGGCGCACTCGCAGCCTGTGTTCATGTTGAAGGAGCCGTCCACCATGTTGACGTTCTTATTGGTGCCCAGGCCGTTGGAGGAGATCACGAAGCCATTGTTCAGGCCCAGGCCGCTGAGCTCCTTGCCGGCGCTGGTATTGTTCATACCGGGAACGAGCACCATCATGGACTGGAAGTTGCGCCCGTTGACCTCGATGCGCTCCAGTTGGGAGGTCTCGATGGTGCCGCTGACGTCGCCGGTGGCGGTATTGACCTGGGCGCCGGCGGCCACCACATCCACGGACTGCTCGACGGCGCCGATCTCGAGAGTGAGGTTGTGGTTGATGCGCGCGCCCGGATCCAGCTTCAGCCCCGAGACGGTGAGGGTCTTGAAACCGGATTGCGAAGCCTTGAGGTTGTAGGTGCCGGCTGGCAGGCTGGCGGCCTCATAGACGCCGTCGGTGTTGGTGACCAGCGTGGCAGAGCGCCCGGTCTCGCGGTTGGTGACCACCACCTGGGCCTGCGGGATGACGCTGCCGCTGGGATCGGTGACGACGCCGGTGATGCTGCCGGTGGAAGTCTGGCTGAGCCCGACGGCAGCGGCGCAGGCGGCGCCCAGCACACAGGCGCGCCACCACGCACAGAAAGATCCTGTACGCATGGGTGAAGTTCCTCCTCTGGCGCGCTTCCCCTCCGGAAGCGCGATTTGTAAGCTGGTCTTACCTCATAACATAAAAAATCTTGACCGTCAATAAAAAAATCGGTAAGGTAGATGAGGTCGCCCGCATGTTGCCCGACTCGATCCGCCGCCTGTGCCTCGCCCTGCTGCTGTGTGCGGCGGCGGGCGCGGCGGCGCAGGCGGGCGCGGAGGCGGCGCGCCGGGGAGATCTGGACCGCACCGCGGAACAGTTGCGCGCGCGCCTCCGCCGCGAGCCTGGCTCGCCCGAGGCCAACCTGGCGCTGGCGGCCGTGTATCTGAAAATGGGCCGGGCCAGCCTGGCGCTCGAACCGGCGCGGCGCGCCCTGGCCGCCGCGCCGGACAACTTTCTGGCCCGCCTGACGCTGGCCGACGCGCTGCTCGAGTCGCGCCACGGGGCCGAGGCGCAGGCGCAGTTTGCGGAGCTGGCCCGCAGCCAACCGGACCGCCCGGAGGTGTGGTTCGGCCTGGCGCGCGCCAGCCTGCGGCGCGCCAAGGAGGCTCCGGAACGGGCGGAGGCCGGCCGCCAGACGGCCCAGACCGCGCTCGAACGGCTGCTGGAGTGCCCGGCCCCGCCGGCCCTCCGGCTGCAGCTCGCCGCCGACGTGCTCTCCGATGCCGGGCAGTATCCCAAGGCGGCGGAACTGCTGGAGCAGGCCGCCGCGCTCGAACCGGCGAACGGCGCGGTGTGGCTGGCGTTGGGAAAGGCGCGCTGGCACAACGTGGAGTTCGAACGCGCCCAGAGCGCCCTGGAGAAGGCGCTCCAGCTCCAGGCCGGGGATGCGGAAGCGTGCTTCCTGTTGGGCGACCTCTACGCCCGTAAGGACCGGCCGCGCGAGGCGCTGCCGCTGCTCGAACGTTCCCTGGCGCTGGATCCGGGGGCGGAGGCGGCGCACGCCACGCTGGCCAAAGTCTACGGCCAGCTCGGCCAGCCCGGGCGGCAGATTGCGCAGCTTGAAAGCATCGCGCCGGCGCGGCGCACGGCCGCGGTATGGTATCAGCTATATCGCGCCTGCCAGCGCGCCGGCCGGGCGGCGGACGCGCAACAGGCGCTGGCGCAGTACAAACAGAAGCAGAAAGGAAACGACACGCATGCGGATGAGCCGTAACGGAGGAGGGTTGACCAGGCGCGACCTGTTCGTCGCGGGGGCGCTGGCGGGCGCGGGGGGAATGGCCGCGCCGGGGGCTGCGGCGGCGGTGCGGCCTGCGGCCAACTTGCGGGACCGCTTCTGGCTGTGGGGTCATGCGGCCGGCAGCCACAACGGAGAGTACGGCCTGCCGGCCGATTCACGCATCACGCCGGTCGAGGCGGCCTACTACATGTCCATCCCCAACATCATCCTGGTGCGTTACAAGGGCAAGCCGGAGCCGCCCTTCGATCAGTACGCGCTGCCGTTCGCTTCGCTGCGGGAGGTGGTCTGGTCCGTGGTGGGCGCCGGCGGAGCCACGGAAACCGCCGAGCGGGAGATGGTGCTGCGCATGGCTGAGCAGAAGCCCAATTTCACCGGCGTGGACATGGACGATTTCTTCCGGGACAAAAGCAAAGACGGCCGGATCGCCGCCCTGACGGTGGCCGATCTGGAGCAATTGCAGAAGCGTCTCAAGGGCGGCCGCAAGAAGCTCGATCTGTGGGTGACGCTCTACACCCATCAGCTCGACGATCCCATTCAGGAGCATCTCAAGTACTGTGACGTGGTCACGCTGTGGACCTGGAAAGCCGCGGACCTGGCGCAGTTGGAGGCCAACTTCGAGAAGGCCGTGAAACTCACTCCCAACTCCCGCAAGGTGCTGGGCTGCTATATGTGGGATTACGGCACGCATCAGCCGATCCCCGTGGCGGCCATGGAGCAGCAGTGCGAACAGGGCCTGAAGTGGCTGGAGGCGGGCCGCATCGACGGCATGATCTTCCTGGCGAGCTGCATCTGCGACCTGGGCCTGGAGGCCGTAGAATGGAGCCGCCGCTGGATTCGCAAAACCGGCGGGAGGAAACTCGGAAAGCAGTCTTGATCGGCGGCTGCCGGCGGAGGAGGGAGAGCGGAAGGGATGGCTGTGTATCGAGTGCGCGCGTTCCAGGTGGCCGAACTGCCGGTGCCCGGCTGGGAGTGTTTCTTCGGGCGAAACGACACCGCGTTCCACACCCTGGCGTTCCACGTGTGGGTCATCGAGGGCAACGGCCGGACCATCGTCGTGGACGCCGGTCCGCCGCCGGACGAGGCGGATTTCGAATACCTGGTGAAGGCCTGCCAGAGCATCGATCCGCGTTCCACCATGCGGCGTCTCGCGCCGCTGGACGCGGTGTTCGCGCAGGCCGGGGTCCGCGCGGAATCCATCGACGCGCTGCTTCTCACGCAGACGATCACCTATCACACAGGGGGCCTGGTGGCGGAACTCTTTCCGCGTGCCCGGGTGTACCTGGCCAGGGCCGGGATGCTGGAATTCCTGCTGGATAACCCGGGGCATCCGCCGCGCGAAGCGTATTTCACGGAAGAAACCTGGCGTTACCTGCGGAGGCTGGCGGTCGAAGACCGGCTGGTGCTGGCTGGCGGGCCGGCGGAAGTCGCGGAGGGAGTCTGGTTCGAGACCACCGGCGGGCACCATCCGGGCTCGGCGGCGGTGAAGGTTGCGACCGCGGCCGGAAGGCTGGGCATACTGGAGACGGCGTTTCTGCGGGAGAACGTGGAACAGGAACTTCCCATCGGGGTGGCGGAGGATGCGGCCCTGTGCCGCCAGGTGATCCGGCGCTACCGGCGGGAGTGCGACCTGGTGCTGGCCTGTCACGACCCCACCATCCGGGAGCGCTTCGCGGGAGGAGTGGTGGCATGAAGCATCGCATCGGGATCATTGGCTGCGGGTGGGTGGCGCCGTTTCACGTGAACGCGCTCGCCAACCTGCGCGGGCGCGTGGAAGTAACCTGGGTGGCCGACCCGGCGGCGGAGCGGACGGAGACCGTGGCCCGGCAGATCGCGCAGGAGGGGCTGGGAGACCCGCGGCGGCTAAGGGACTACCGGGAAGGCCTGGGGGAGGCGGCCAGCGTGTTCATCCTGCTGCCGCATCATCTGCACCACCGCGCGACCCTCGAAGCTCTGGCCGCGGGCTGCCACGTGCTGCTGGAAAAGCCGCTGGCCGTCTCGCTGGCGGAGGCCGACGAGATGATCCGCGCCGCGGAGAGCGCCGGGCGGCTGCTGATGGTCGCCTACCCGCACCGCTACCGGACCACCACCAGGGCCTTCAAGCAATACGTCGAATCCGGCGCATACGGCCGGCTGATTCTGCTGGACGCCATGATGGACGAGAATCTGCGCGGCTACGCCGACCTGGGGTGGATCCGGGAGAAGCGCACGCTGGGCGGCGGCGTGTTTTTCTCGGCCTCGCCGCACATGCTGGACGTGATGTTCTGGATCGGCGGCGAGGTGGCCACCCTCTCGATGGTGGGCAACCACGGGGGAGTGCCCATGGAGGGCGAGACCACGGCGGTCTCCATTATGAAGTTCCGCAGCGGCGCCATCGGCACAACGCGGCACACCTGGGTGTCTCCCGCCCCGCAGGTCTGGTACACCATGCGGGCGGTGTGCGAGAACGGCATCCTCACGCTGACCGCGAATCCCGAAGGCGATTTGGTAAAGGAGGGGCACCTCTGCCGGTGGCGCTCCGTGATTCGCGCGACGCCTCCGGACCGGGTGCTGCTCGAAAGCGGCGAAGGCCTGGACTTCACCGGCGAAATCACGCACTTTTTCGACTGCCTGGAGACGGGCCAGCCCTGCCAGACGGACGCGCGGTCCGCGCGGAAGCTCATGGAGCTGGTGTTTCAGGCCTACGACAAGGCGGAGCGGGAGGGCGGAAATTGAGCGCCGCCGTGCTGCTGCGGGGCGGGCGCGTGATCGATCCCTCGCAGGGCATCGACCGCGTGATGGACGTGGCTGTGCGCGGCGGCAGGATCGCGGCGCTGGGAGAGCACCTGGCGGCGGAACCCGGCGCGGAGGTGTGGGACCTGGCGGGGAAATATGTGTGCCCCGGCCTGATCGACCTGCACGGGCATTGGTACGAAGGCAGCGCCTTCGGCATCGATCCGCTCCTGTGCCTGAATCACGGCGTGACCACGGCGGTGGACGCGGGCACCGCGGGGTTCGTCAATTTCGCGGAGTTCCGGCGGAGCCGCATCGAGACCTCTCCGGTGCGGGTGCTCGCCTTTGTCAACATCGCCGCGCTGGGCATTCCTTCGAACCTGACGGGCGAGCTGGAGGACCTGCGGCACGCCAGGCCGGCGGAGACGGCGGCGGTGATCCAGGCGAATTTGGACGTGGTCCTGGGGGTGAAGGTGCGGCAAGGGACCATGGTGGCGGGCCACGGGCGGGAGGTCATGCAGAGGACGCTGGCGGCCGCGCGGGAATGCCGGGTGCCGGTGATGGTGCACATCAGCCGGGGCGCGGAAACGACCCACATCCTGCGCCAACTGCGTCCCGGCGACATCGTGACGCACTGCTATCAGGGACGCGGCGATGGCTTGCTCGAAGGCGGCGCCTTGCTGCCCGAGGCGCTGGCGGCGCGCCACGAGGGTGTGCTGTTCGACGTAGGGCACGGCTGCGGGAGTTTCCGCTGGGAGACGGCCCGCAAGGCCTTCGAACATTTCTTTCTTCCGGACACCATTAGCACGGACCTGCACCGCTACTCGGTGGAGCGCTGGGCCATCGACCTGCCCACCACCATGACCAAGTTCCTGCACCTCGGCATGCCGCTCTCCGACGTGATCCGGAAAACCACCCTGGAGCCGGCCAGGGCCATGCGGCGGGATCACGGGCTGGGCACCCTGCGGCCCGGCGCGCCCGCGGATGTGTGCGTCTTTGACCTGGAAGAGGGCGAGTTTCCGCTGGAAGACACGCACATGAAGACCGAGACGGCGCGGCGCCGCATCCGGCCGTTCCGCGTGCTGCGGGCCGGCGAGGTCATCCGCCCGGGCAGCCTCTCCGCGCCACTGCGTCCGCTCAATGGGGCGGATCGTGAGGTGCTGGAGTTTGTGGAGCGGAGCGCCAAGGAGGCGGATGGATAACCTGGGCCTGGGGATTGCGCTGGTCGCGCTGAGCGGCGTGCTGAACGGCTCCTTCACCTACCCCATGAAGCTGGTCCGGAAGTGGCGCTGGGAGAATATCTGGCTCTTGTTCGCCTTTCTGGGGCTTCTGCTTCTGCCGGTGGCCGTGGCTTTGGCGGTGGTGCCCGACCTGGCCGGGGTTTACCGTTCCGCGCCGGCGGGCGCAGTGCGCGCGGCGCTGGGGCTGGGGCTGGCATGGGGCACAGGCTCGCTGCTGTTCGGGCTGGCGATTCCGGCGCTGGGGATGTCATTGGGGTATGCCATCGTGATGGGGGCCACGGCGGTGTTCGGCACGCTGGTGCCGGCGGTGGCTCTGGAACCCGGCATCCTGGCGACGCGGCGGGGCCTGGAACTGGTTGCCAGCCTGGCCCTGATTACCACGGGGCTGGTGCTGTGCGCCATTGCCGGGAAGCAGAGGGAGCGGCAGGGCGAGACGAGCTACCAGACGCTCACCCAGACGGCCTTCGGCCGGGGGCTGGCCATCGCGCTGCTGAGCGGCGTGTTTTCGGCCTGCTTCAACATCGGCTTCGCGCTCACGGCCGGAATCGCGGCGGCGGCGCGGCGCATGGGGGCCTCCGAAGCCAACTCCACCTTCGCCATCTGGTGCCTGATCATGCCGGCGGGTTTCGTGCCCACCCTGGCGTATTGCGCGCACCTGCTGCGCCGGAACCGCTCGTTCGGGCTGTTTCGCGCCGGCGGCCGGAACTGGACGTATGCCCTGCTGATGGGGGGCATGTGGATGCTCAGCGTGGGGCTCTACGGCGCGGGAGCGAACCGCATCGGGAACGGCGGGGCGGCCATCGGCTGGCCCATCCTCATGTCGGTGACGGTGATCGCCTCCACGGCCCTGGGGTTCGCGTCCGGCGAGTGGCGCGGGGTTCGCGGCGGAACGCGCCGCTATCTCTCGGCGGGGCTGGCGGCGCTGGTGGGAGCGGTGTGCCTGGCCAGCTCGGCGGGCCTGGGGAACTGAGGGACGCTAAACAATTTCATGCACATATCGGACCTGGATACGCCCGCTCTGCTGATCGATGTGGAAATCATGGAGCGCAACCTGCAGCGCGCGGCCGAGTACGCCCGGGCGCACGGCCTGCGCCTGCGTCCGCACACTAAGACGCACAAGATTCCCGCGCTGGGCCGGAGGCAACTCGATCTGGGGGCGGTGGGCCTGACCGTGGCCAAAGTGGGCGAGGCGGAGGTCATGCTGCGCAGCGAGCCGCCGGATCTGCTGCTGGCCTATCCCCTGTTTGGGCGGCAAAAGCTTGCGCGGCTGATGCAGGTGGCGCGGCGGACGCGCGTGACGGTTTCGCTCGATGACCCCACTGCCGCCGCGGAACTCGCGGCGGCGGCGCGGCAGGCGGCCGTCGAGGTGGGCGTTCTGGCGGAGATGGATGTGGGGATGGGCAGAGTTGGCGTGGATCCCGGCTCGGAGGTGGTGGAACTGGCCAGGCGCGTGGCCGGCCTGCCGTTTCTGCGGTTTGAAGGAGTCGCTTTTTTCCCCGGGCACATCAACCCCAGCCTGGAGGACGGGCAGATCGAGCGGCTGGCGGAGACGGTGGGCCAAGTGGTCCAAAGCGTGCGTGCCGCGGGGCTGGAGGTGCGCATCGTGAGCGGGGGCTCCACGCCGCTTCTGTACCACTCGCACAGGATCCGCGGCATGAACGAGATCCGCCCCGGCACCTACATCTTCAACGACCGGAATACGGCGCTGTGGGGCGGATGCGCGCTGGCGGATTGCGCCGCCACCATCCTGACCACGGTGGTTTCCACCGCCCGGCCGGGGCAGGTGGTGATCGACGCCGGCTCGAAGACTCTTTCCTCGGATCTGGCGGTCAATGGCGCGGAGGGCTACGGGCAGGTGGTGGAAGCGCCGGCCGCGGTGGTGCGCCGGCTGAACGAGGAACACGGATACGTGGACATACGCGAAGTCAGCGGAACCTGGAAAATCGGCGACCGACTGCATATCATTCCCAACCATGTCTGCGTGACGGTCAACCTCCAGGAGAGTGTGTACGGCATCCGCGGCGAGACGGTCGAGCAGGTGTGGGAAGTGGAGGCGCGCGGCAAGGTCCGGTGACCGGCGCGGGCAGCGCGGCGGGTGTTATGCTGGCGGAGGATTCTTTCTTCTCCGGCAGCGAACTCAAATGGCAGATGAAACCATCGGACTGGTGGTTTATGCGGACCCCGGCCTCGGCGTGCTCCACCAGCTCACGGGCGTGATTGCCCGCCACCAGGGGGATATCACTTCGGTGGAGATTCTCGAACACCGTCCCGCGGAGGCGCGCATTTATTTCGAAATCGCCCTGCCCTCCGAGGCCGGGGCGTTAGCCGGGGATCTGCGGAAACTGGCCGTCGTGCGGCGGGTGGACGTGGTGAAGACGCTCGAAAAGATTTACGGGAAGCGCATCATCATCATGGGCGGCGGGGCGCAGGTGGGCCAGGTGGCCATTGGAGCGGTCTCCGAAGCGGACCGCCACAACATCCGGGGCGAGCACATCTCGGTGGATACCATTCCGCTGGTGGGCGAACAAAAGCTGGCCGACGCCGTGCGGGCGGTGGCGCGCCTGCCGCGGGCCCGCGCGCTGGTGCTGGCCGGCTCCCTGATGGGCGGAGAGATCGAACAGGCGGTGCGCGAGGTACGCCAGGCGGGGCTGCTGGTGGTCAGTCTGAACATGGCGGGCAGCGTGCCGGAGGCGGCCGATTTGGTGGTGAGCGATCCCGTGCAGGCGGGCGTCATGGCGGTGATGGCGGTGGCGGACACCGCCAAGTTCAATGTCGAAAGGCTCAAACGGCGAGTCTTTTGACGGCGGTCAGGAGAGGCGCAGCGCGTATTCCCGCAGGAGTTCCTGGCGGGGGGAATACAGCCGGACGAAATAGGCGCCTTCGCCCAGGCGCAGGGCCACCGGCACGTGCAGGTGCGCGCCGCGGGGTTCCACGCGGAACTCGGCCAGGCGGCTTCCGGCGGCGTCCACGATTTCCAGGCGGTAGGCCGGGCACACCGGCAATTCGATGAGATCCAGGTGCAGCACCAGCGGACGCCCGGCGGGCGCCTGCGTCACCTCGGGGCCGCGGGCGGCCTCCAGGGACACGGAGAGGGGCGGCGGCACATACCGCGTGGCGTGCCACTGGATGCCCGCCGTGAAGGCCAGAAGTACAGTGGCAACGCCCGCCGCCCAGAGCGGGCTTGGCGTCAGGATGGGGATGCGCCGCAGCCAGCCGCGGGGCGGCTTCTCCAAGCGGCGCAGCGCGCCGGCGGCGCTGCGCATGGCCTCCAGATAGGCTTCTGTCTCCTCGAGCGCGCCTACGCAACTTCCGCAGACGAGTAGATGTTCTTCGACCGCAGCCTGCTGGCCCTCCGGCAGATGCCGCGTGGCGTACTGCTCCAGCATTTCTTCGCTAGCGTGGCCCTTCACGGCTATGTACCTCTGCACCCTAGTGCTTGTCGCGGCGGTTTGCTCTCACCACACCACGATACGGCGATGCCGGCTGAGCCGCTTTTTGCCGAGTTCGCCGAATCGTGCCTTCGCCCGCGATTTGAGCAGGCGAAACTGGGTCTCCGTCAATCCCATTTCCCGGCAGATCTGTTCCTGGGTCTGCTCGCCCAGATAGAAGCGCGTCAGGATCTCGCGGTCGCGGCGCGAGATGCTCTGGAGCACCTCCAGGGCGATGCGATGGTGCTGCTGGCGGATGGCGGACTGCTCCGGGTTCGACCCGCCATCCCGAACCGCCAGTCCCGTATCCAGATCGGTCTGGTGCTTACGGTTCTTGATGTTTTCCTCGATCTGGGCGGCCACCTGGCGGCGCACCACCGTGCGCACGTAACCCATCAGCCGCTCCGGTTCGCGTAGGTCCCCGCGCCGGATGGCCTGGGC
The DNA here is from genome assembly GCA_021324015.1 of Solibacteraceae bacterium. Lineage (GTDB taxonomy): Bacteria > Acidobacteriota > Terriglobia > Bryobacterales > Bryobacteraceae > JAJPJX01. The sequence continues at coordinate 61,964 of JAJPJX010000063.1, forward strand.
GACGATCAGAAAGGTGTCGTGCACCTTATCGTCCAGATCCTGCGGCCCGAGCTGCCGGCACAGGAAGAACCGCACACCCCGGGAAAAGACGCGATAGAGTTCCTCCATGCCGGCGGACTCGTCGTTCCGGACCTTCTCGACGAGCTCGATCCACAGCCCCTCCGGCCCGCCGTCGGGCGCGGCCTCGCGGGGGGGGCTGCCCGCGGGCTCGGGGGGAGAAACGCTGCGAGTGGGCTTAGCTTGCACAAGCATTATAAACTTCCTCACTGGTTTGCCATTAAGAAGTAACTGCCCCAGTAACGTGGCTGGGAGCGCCACGAATGCGACTGGATCATTTCCGCGCGGGCTTTCTGGAGGGCCGCGGCAGGACCCTCGGCGGGGGCTTCCCGCAGGTGCCGATAGACGGCTACGAAAAACTGGCCGGAATCGTCGGGGGTGGGCCAGGCGCTGGCGATGACGGCGCCGGCGCCGGCCGCCAGCCAGGCCCGGGTCAATCCCAGTAACCCCGTGCCGGGCAGGGATTCCGCCACCCCGGAACTGCATCCGCTCAACACAACGAGGTCCGCCTGGCCATGCAGGGCACTGATATCGGCGGGGCGGAGCAGGTCGAGATGCCCGGAAGGGGTCAGCCCCAGGACGATCGAGCCATCCTGTCCCGGGCCGGGAGAGCTCACCACGTGGGTGGCGAAATGCACCACGGCCGGGTGGCGGGCGAAGGCTGCGGCCAGGCTCTCGCGGGACACCGCTCCGGTAAGCAACACGGCGGCTTGCGGCGCGGCGCTCCAGGCGCGCGCGCAGGACTCAATTTCGCGGGCGCTGCCGGGCAGACGCGCCAAAGGAGCACCGTTGACGGGGGAGACGCGGCGCGGCCCTGACCAGCGCGGGTCCGCCTGGTTATAAATCCCGTCGCCGACTCCCAGGAACACGCCCTGACAGCAGGACCGGGCGCCGGCCGCCAGCAGGCCCGCGCCCGCGGCGATCTGCACGGCCTGGCGCTCTCCCAGGTACAGAGGGGCTCCGCCCGGCCTCCCGGTCACCAGGGCGGCGAACGGCAGTTGGAACAGGCTTTCGTCGAGAGCCAGCAGCCAGCGCCGCTTGTGCCGGATGCGGGGCTCCAGCGCGCCGAACAAAGCCTGGAAAAGCGCTTCGCCCTGGGCTACGGCGGAGGGATCGCCGTCTTCCACAGCCTGGCGGAAGCGCCCTACGCGGTCAGCCAGGCTGGCCCGCGGCGGAAGACGGCGCAACAGAATTTCCTCCCGGCTGACGGCCCAGGCGTAGGACTGCGTTTCGCCCAGGTAAAAGCCCACGTACACCTCGTCCGGGGCGAGGGTGTGGCGAGTGTGCGCCAACAGATCCGACACGTCCGGGGAGCCACCGTGCGACTCGGCCAGCAGCGCGCGCAGGCTGGCGGCCCGGTTTTCTTCCGCGGCCTCGAAGGTCTCCCGGGCCAGCGCCGCATCGCCGGTAGCGAAATAGCGCTGGGCGCCGGCCTCGACCAGGGCGGCGTATACCTGTTGCAGCCAGCTTTCGATGCGGATGCGCGTGCGGTCCCCGGGCGGAGCGGCGCGCCGCCAGGAACGCAGCAGGCGCAGGGCCGTGCGCAGATCCGGCAGGGCCTCCCGGGCATGGCCCAAGGCTAGCAGGGCCCGCCCGCGCGCCTGGTAGAGGTCCCAGGAAGGCAGCGGGCTGCCGGGCCGCGCGGAGCGTTCGATAGCGGCGTCCAGCAGGGAGAAGGCCGAGCGGTAGTCTCCCTGTGCCAGCCGCAACTGTCCCAGGTCCCGGTAGGAGGATTCCAGCGCTGGCAGACGGTCCAGTTTGCGAATGCGGAAGGCTTCCAGCAGCGGCGGTTCGGCGCGCGCCAGATCCCCCCGCTGGAGGTAGGCTTCGCCCAGGCGGCTGCAGCCCGTGGTGTAGGCCTCCAGATCGGCGGCGGCATCCGCGCCCTGGATGCCTTGCCGGAACAGCTCCAGGGCTTCGGCCATGCGGCCCTGCTGAGCGCGCAGAGTGCCGAGGTGGATCAACAGCTTGGGGAGGTGCTGGCGGCGCTCCTCGCCGCGCAGGTCTCGCAGAGCCATCTCGGCGTACCGCACCGCGGTTTCCCGTTCACTCAATCCGGTATACAAAGAAGAAATATTGAACTCCAGGGTTCCGGCCAGGCTGTCGTCCCCGGCCGCGCGGGCCACCGGCAGCGCTTCGAGCAGAATGTCGAGGGCTTCTCGCGTGCGGTGTTGGGCCAGCCGGCAGGCTCCCAGATTGCTCAGGCAGCGGACGGCCACGCGCCGCTCTCCGGCGCGCGAGGAGATTTCGTAACCCTGGCGGAAGAGGGTGGCGGCGCGTTCCCACTCACCGGCGTGGAAAGCGGTTTGCGATTCGCGCAGCAGCCGGGCCATCTCGGCGCGCACAGGCGTATCCGGCGGAACGGGCGCCAGGGCCTTCGGCCTGGACAGCGGAACGGAACATCTCACCGTGCCGACCAGCAGCAGCACCCAGAATAGCGAGTTCAAGAAGTGGCGTTCCGAAATTGCCAGCAGCCAGGGGAAAAACTAGGATTACCCTGGCTCTGGTGTTCTTTGGGGATATTACAATCGCAATATCCCCAAAGAATCATACCAGCTTTTGCCGTCAACGTGGCGACCTTTTTTTTGCAGGTCTCTCGCGGTTCCCCGCCCCGGTAAAGGAGCGCCGACTTTTGTGATTCCACTGAATCGGATCCGAGACTACCATCCAATGATGATGATGATCGGATCGGGGACCATCGCTCGTGGAACCTTCCTTCTGCTTCGAAGGTACTCCGCGAGGTGGTACGCGATTTCCCTGAATCTGCGCTAAATTGCTGATTTCTAATCGAAAAAAAACATCAATCGAGCGCGAACGGAGCTTTTATGTCGGGAGGATGCGGCGCTGTTCGGCGGAAGCGCGGGCGACTAACACGATCCGGTTGACGCGGTAGATGTCTTCCAGGCTGAGTCCCGCGGGTTTACCGTGATACACGGACTCGAGGAAATCCAGGAACAGCGAGCGCGCCGGCGGCAGGTCGGTGATCCGGCGCGGCGGCGCGGTTGCGGTGATCAGCGTCAGGCCGCTGGCCTCCTGATACTCGACCACACCCTTGGTGCCGGCCAGGCGCAGGCGGTCGTCGCCGTGGGTGGGGGCGGTCTCCGGGCGCAGGTAATCCATGCGCAGGGCCGCGGTGCCGCCGTTGTCCAGCCGGAAGAGGGTGGCGGTGGTGTTTTCCATGTCGCGCAGTTCCGGATAGCCCACCCGCGACTGGAAGGCCACGGTCTCCACGAGTTCGCGCCCGCTGGTGAAGCGCATCAGGTCCACCATGTGCACGCCGATGTAGGGAATAGTGCCGCCGAAGCTGGCGTGGTGGCGCATCCAATCCGGGCGCTGCTCCAGCTTATAAGACTTCTGCGCGCCGATCTGCGCCACTTCGCCGATCTCGCCCGCGCGGACGATCTGCCGCATGGCCAGGTAAGGCGGATAGAAGCGCATGGGCAGCAGGCAGGTGAGTCGGATGCCCGACTCGCGGACAGCCTGTTGGATGCGCTCGAGGTCGGCGGCTTCGGTGGCCAGAGGCTTTTCCGCCACCACGTGCACCCGGCGCGCCGCGCAGGCCAGGATGATCTCGGCGCGCGTGCCGTTCTCGCCGCAGACCGCCGCCATTTCCAGCTTTTCCGCGTCCAGCAGGCGCCGGTAGTCGGTGTATTGGCGGGCGTGGGCGGCGTAGGGGCGCCGGGCCATGGCGGCCATGGCTTTGGCGTTGGGGTCGCAGAGGGCCACCAGTTCCACGTCCGGCACTTCGGACAAATGGCTCAGGATCTCGCCGGTGTGGCCCTCCATGCCGATGAGGGCCAGGCGGACCTTGTGCGGCAGCCGCACGGGTTCGGCGGCGCGTTGCGGGGCCGCCAGCGCCGCTCCCGTGAGCCACGTGCGCCGGGTCAAGGACTTGTGCATGTTGCGATTCTGCCATAGAGTGCAGGCACAATCAAATAAGGTTTTAAATATCTGTAAGTTACAGAAGGCACCCGGTTAGTGGAATGCCATCCGTTCCATGGAATTGCCAGGCTCGCGGGTTTTCGTGGCATATGCGGGCACGGCAAATCGCCTTGAGGGCGGTTAAGCCGGCGAGGAGAACCCGCCGTTATTCCGATCAAAGGGAGGTGCCCTTCCTGCGCATAAAGGCGTCTTGCTACGCTTAGCTCCAGGATTGATAGATGCGCCTCTTGGAAGCGACGCTCTTGTTGATCAGCTCCCTCAGTCTCTCTGGTTGCGTCGTCTTGTCCAGCCAGCCAGCCGCCGCCCGCTGGACCACGGGGTTCTGGTTTTGGCAAGGCAGCTCCATTGACCCTTCGTACTCCGGCGAAACACTGGATGTCGTTTTCGTGCAGGTCGGGACGATCAGGAAGGAGACTTGGCCTGCTTATGTCCGCTCGGCGGCCAACCCGGCAGAGCGATGGCACGCCTATGGAGCTTTGCCTCGCGAACTGCCGCCAGCGCGGGAGTGCTGGCTCGTATTCCGGTACGCAAACCAAGGCGTGCCCGATATCCAAGTGGCATCAGACGTCGCAGCGGAAATTACCAGGCTTCAGGCAGAGGCCTGGGAGCGCCACCTCCATGTGGTGGGAGTCCAACTCGATATCGATAGCCCGACGTCCGCCCTTCCACGTTACGCAGAGTTTATCCGCGATATCCGAAGGGGCTTGCCGAAAGAAATGCAGGTTTCCATCACAGCACTGCTGGATTGGTTTCGCAACGGCACGGCCATTCGCGAAGTCATCGCTCAGGTCGATGAGTTTGTGCCGCAGTTCTACGATCTCGGAGATCCCGCGGCCGGGGGCGAAGCCGCAATCGCGGCCCGCATTGATGCCGCGCACTGGGGGCCCATTTTCAACCATTTCCGCAAGCGCTTCCGGATTGGCATTTCCTGCTTTGGACGCGCCCGCGTGATCCCGCACGAACCAATGGCACAGGGCCCCTACCGGAGGCTCGTGTTTTATGGGGATCTTCGCCCGCTCGACGTGGCGACGAATGCCGCCTTCCAGTTGCAGACGTCGCGGAATGCGGCGAACGAAACCGTGCTCAGCTATCGAGCCATCCGAAAAGTCCAAGTCGGTTATGAGCGCCTCAACCCCGGCGATATCGTCCAGTTCATCATTTCCACGCCAGACGCGATCCGAGCCGCGGTCCAGAGCGCGCGACAAATCAAAGGATACCTGGCAGGAGTCGTCTTCTTCCGCTGGCCATCTTCCAGGGAAGATTGGGCCATGCAGCCGGACGAAGTGCTGGATGCCGCTGGTGTTGGCGCGCTGGGCCGGCGGAAGGGAAGCCGTGTCCAGGCCGTGGCTGGCCCCTGCTCCGCCGTCTACTGTGTGGACGTTTACCTGGAGAGTGCCGGCCCACTGCCGTCCCAGCCTGTCCGGTATCGGATTCGTGCAACCACGCCGTTGGAGTATTTCCTGCCTGAAAGGAACATGCCGGTCCACCTCGCCGGCGCCTCCGAATTGGAGATCTCACTGCCAGCTTATTGCGCGCGCGGCCACCTCTACATCGGGCGGGCTGTCAGTTTGCAGCGCGCTGAATTCACGGTCGAGGAGGAGCCATGAAGACCCTGCGTTTTTCGCTCATCTTCCTCGCGCTCCTCATCGCCGGCGCCTGTCCTTGGCACGACGAACTGCGGGAGTACCTCAACGCGTATTTCTGGTTGCCGTTCGCGAGACACGCCGCTAACTTTGAAAAGCCTAGTGTGCTGCGCATGAACGTGCCGTATGCCGGGATGGCGGCGGCGCAAGGCAATACTGCGCTGGCCCGGCTCCGCGAGGCGTACCAGAAGATATCCCGGCCCGAGCTGTATTATCAGAATCCGCCCCCTGCTCCGGATTTAGAGTCGCTCCGGCAGGCAGTAACAGCCGCCCGCAACGACCAATCCCTCACTCGCCGCGACAAGGAAGAAGTGGACTTGGTGGCAGCAAAGATCGAAATGCGCGCGGGCGAGTTCAGTGATTCCGACCTGCTCCAGAGTGCCGAGAGGAAGTTCCAGACGTTCCTGCGCACCGCGCGGACTCCGGAGTTCCGAAGCGAAGCCCGGGGTTGGCTGGCCCATATTCATTACTTATTCGGAGAACAGACAGCGGCGGGCAAGATTTATCTTGATGAACTGAACCGCGCCGGCTCCAACCTAAGCCGTGAAACCCTGCTGAATTCTCTGCGAATGACATACGGCTACGACGGGGAACCCGGACTCGTCGCCCACCTTGACGAGTACTTCGACACGCCGGAACATGCCGCTTTCGCCATCGAACTGGCCACCAACCCTCACTGGCAGGGAGAGCTGGAAACCGGCCGATTTGCACGGTCCCCCAACACCGCTCAGACCTATCGGCGCATCAAGGACCTTCTGGCCAAGCATGAGGACCTGCTGCGCTCTAAAAGCGGAGCAGACACCCTGGGATTGCTGGCCATGCGTAGCGCGCTGAGTATGGGGGATCCGACCGGAGCGCGGAAGATGGCCGAATCGGTTCCCGCTACCGCCTCCGTTCGCGCGAGCCCTGATTTCCAGTGGATGTCGGCGTCCGCACTCTTCCTGTCCCGGGATTACGCCGCGGCAGAGAAGCCGCTGCTGGCCCTTTTCCGTTCGCCGCGTGCGACCAAGCTACAAAGAGCAGCCGCCGCGTACGGATTGTGCGGTGTCTATTGGAAAACCGGCAACCTGGCCGAACAGATTCGCTTCGCACTCTGGCTGCACACAGCCGGCGGGCGCGAGTATTTGCCGGTTCCGAGCCGCCTCTCCGACCTGTCCGTCTATTGGGCCGCCTCCGGCTGGGACCTCAACATGCTCCTCGATGCCGAGGCACCCGTCGATGCCCTGCGATCCTTCGCGGAGCAAAATCCAAATCTGGATGGTATTCGACTGGTCGAATATTCCCTGGCTGTCCGCCTCTCCCGGCAAGACCGGTACCAGGAGGCAGCAGAATTGTATCGATCGATTCACGCCAATCGGCGGGCGCAACGTCTCCAGCGACTTGCCTTGCTCAGCCAGGCTGCGGAGAAGCCTGGGGTGAGCTCCCGGCAGAGGTTGGACGCCCGTTACGAATTGGCGGAGTTTGTCGCGGCGAACCCGGAGGGAATCTACTTCAATGATGCTCTTTGGCATGGCATGCAGCGCTATGCTCTCCAGGCCGCAAGCGACTGCCGTCTGACCCGGACAGAGCGGGCCAGATTGATGGATGCCGAACGAGAACTCAAGGACAGCCAGGACGAGCGTTGGCGAGCCTACCTCATATTGCGCGATATAGTTCACGATGCGGGAGTCAGCAACTTAGGACGCGACGCCGCCAAGCTCGCGCTTCGTTGCCTGCGCGGAATCAATACCGATCGCTTTGGCCGCCAGGAGGAGATCCGGCGCGCGGATATCGACCTATCACGGTGGCTCCAGCAGGCATCGAGGTGACCGAAGGTGCTCCCGTGAGCCACGTGCGCCGGGTGAAAGATTTGTGCATGCTGCGATTCTGCCATAGAATTCAAGCAGCATGCGCCGCCTGCTCGCCCTCCTGATCCTGTGCGCTTCGCTTGCCTGCGCCAAAGGCCCGGTATACCTGTTGCTCTGGTTCGATACCGAGGACTATATCGAGCCGGCGGCGGACGACGCAGCCCTGCGCCTGGCCCGGGACCTGGAGAAGGCGGGCGTGCGCGCCACCTTCAAGGTGGTGGGGGAGAAGGCCCGCACGCTGGAGGCCCGCGGGCGCTGGGACGTCATCGCGGCGCTCTCACGGCACGATATCGGCTACCACGCGGACACACACAGCCAGCAGCCCACCCCGGCCCTGTACCTGAAAGAACTCGGCTGGCTGGAGGGCATCGCGGAGTTTTCCCGGCGGGAGGGCAGGGGTGTCGCCGATATCCGCCGCATCTTCGGCGTGATTCCCAGTTGCTACGGACAGCCCGGCAGTTCGTGGGGACCGCAGAGCTATCCCGCTCTGCGCCGCCTGGGCATTCCGGTCTACCTGGACGAGGCCACGCAGGTGGGCATTGAGGGGCAGCCGTTCTGGTTCGGCGGCATGCTTAACGTCTTCCACATGGAGCCCAACCTGGTGCGGCCCTCGCTCGAGAGCGAGGACCGCCTGGGCGCCGCGCTGGCCAAGTTCGACCGGGCGGCGGCCAGCCTGGAGGCGCGCGGCGGAGGGGTCATCAGCACGTACTTCCATCCCACCGAATTCATCACTACGGAGTTTTGGGACCTGAATTTCGCCAGGGGCGCCAATCCGGAGCGGACCGCATGGCGCATGCCGCACCGCCGCACGCCGGAAGAGAGCGAGCGGTGCTATCGCATCCTGGCGCGTTACGTGGAGCACGCCAGGAAAGCCGGCGTCCGGTTCATCACCGCGCGGGATCTGCCGCTGCTCTACGAGGGCCCGGTGGCGCGCACACTGGACCGCCGCGCCATCGCCGCGCACATGGCGCAGCGGCAGACTTTCCTGGTCACCCCGGAGGCCTCGCTTTCGGCCGCGGACATGCTGCTGGCGCTGCTGGGCATGGAGCCGCAGGTGGTGGACGGTCCCACCCAGCGCAAGGAGAGCAACTATCCAGGCTCCGTCATTCCGCGGGCGGCCTTCGAGCGAGCCCGGCTGGACACAGTGTCCTTCATCCGCGCAAATCACCGGCTGCCTTCGCACGTGTGGATCGGTTCGGCGCGGCTCTCGCTGGCGGATTTCGCGGCCACGCTGGCGGGCGATGACGGCGCCTCGGCGGAGGTGGCCGTGCGCCGCGGCAATCCGGAAATGGAGCGCTATGTCTCGACGGATGCCACGGGCGCCTTCTCCTGGGCGATCCACCCGGAGGGTTTCCAGGCGCCGGAACTGTTGGAACTCGCCCGGCTCCAGGCCTGGACGCTCAAGCCCGCCCGGCTCAAGTGACCGTCGCGGGAGTGCTAAAATCGCGGGTTCGCCATGCATTTTCGCCGACTGGCATGCTTTCTGCTGGGGGCCTGGCTCGCCGGCAGCCTTTTCATGGCCCTGGTGGCCATCGAGAATTTCCGTTCGGTGGACCGCCTGCTGGACCGCCCGGCGCCGGCCGCCGCGCGGCAATTCGAGGCCCTGGGCCACGACGCCGCCCGCACCCTGCTGCGCTACCAGGTTTCGGAGCAGAACCGCTGGTATTTTCAGGCGTGGGGCGCGGGCCAGCTTTTTCTTGGCCTGGGCCTGCTGCTGGTGCTGGTCTTCGGCAGCACGGAGACGCTGTTCAGCCTGGTGCTGGCGGGGCTGATGCTGGTGGTGGCCGGCGTGCAGCATTTCGCCCTGACCCCGGAGATTGTGGCCCTGGGCCGGGTCATCGATTTCGTGCCCCTGACGGCAGTCTCCGCGGATCGCGGGCGCTTCTGGACCATGCACTCGCTGTACTCCGGGGCCGAGGTGCTGAAATGGCTGATCGGCTTTGTACTGGCGGGGAAACTCGTGATCGGAACGCGCAAGCTGTCACGCGGTTTCCGCCAGGTCGACACGGTCAATAAATCCGATCACCGCCATGTCGATGGGTGACTGAGGCCGGCCCACGCTGGTCATGGCGCTGAAGCCCTCGGTGACCAGCAGCACGCGGTCGCCCACGCCGGCGCCCACAGCGTCGAGCGCCACCACGGCGTCCCCGCGGTCCGATCCATCCAGGTTGAGGGGCTGCACCAGCAGCACGGTGCGCCCTTCGTGGCTCGCGTGCTTCTGGGTGGCGATGATCTCGCCGACCACGCGCGCAATCAGCACGGCCCGGCCCTCTTGACGCGCACCGAATCGACGATGCCGACGATGGTGCTATCGGTGGGAACCTCTTGCGGCAGGAAGGGGAAACTGGATTCGCGGCCGCGGCACCAGTAGACCAGCTCACCCGCCCCAGCTCCGGTCGCGTCGGCGCAGACGATGCGCCGGCCGGTGGGTTTCCGCTCGGGGGTGAGCGGCTCGACGATCAGGAGGCGGTGCCCCTCGAGCCCGGGATTCTTGATGGTGGCCCACACGCAGCCCACCACGCGGCCTAAGAACATGCCCTAGGTCTCCAGCCGCAGATCGTCGACGATGCCGACGATGGCCGTGTCCACGGGAGTGTCCTTGCAGCCCTCGGCCATGCGGGCCGAACTGCCGGAGACCGCGATCACGGTCTCCTTGTAGCCGGCGCTCACCGTATCGACGGCGATGACGTAGCCGGCCTCATCTTTGCCTTCGGGCGACACCGGTTTGAGGATCAGCAACTTTTTGCCTTCCAGGCGGGGATCCTTCCGGGTCGCGACCACGGTGCCCACCACGCGGGCCAGAATCATGGGGATTTACTTGCCGGAGTTGCTCTTGCCGATCGGCAGAACGTCTTCCAGGCTCTGATGCGGGCGCGGAATCACGTGGACGGCGATGAGCTCGCCCACGCGGCGCGCCGCCGCGGCGCCGGCATCGGTGGCCGCGCGCACGGCCGCGACGTCGCCCCGCACCAGCGCGGTGACGTAGCCGGACCCGATCTTCTCCCAGCCCACCAGCGTGACCTTGGCCGCCTTGACCATGGCGTCGGAGGCTTCGATCATGGCCACCAGGCCGCGCGTTTCAATCATTCCCAGAGCTTCACCCATCTATTTTCTCCAGACCGGCTTCCGGCTCCTCCGGCGGCCGTTTCACACAATTCCGCGCGCTCTCAGGACTTCATCCACCAGCCCGATGAGCTCGTCGCGCGTGACGTAAAAGCGTTCCTCTCCCGGGATCTCTTCGGCCACCACCGGGCATCCCGGCTCGCCTCCCGAACGGGCCTTCACCCCGTAGCGGGTTCGCGCACTCAGTAACTTGTCCACTTCCACCTTGGGCAGCACCTTGGGCCCGCCCAGCAGTTCCGCCACCAGGGAGATCCGGGCAAAGTGCTCCATGGTCTCCATGCGGAAGAAAGCCTGATACACGTTCTCGCCGTAGCATACCGCACCGTGGTTGCCCATGAGGATGGCGTCGTACTTGGGAATGTAGGGCAGCATGGGCTCAGTCAGTTCCGGCGTTCCGGGCAGCCCATAGCCGGCCAGCGGCACGCAGCCTAAGCCAATGATGACTTCCGGCAGCAGAGCCAGGTTCAGGGACTTACCGGCGGCGGCGAAGCCGGTGGCCACAGGGGGATGCGCGTGCACCACGGCATGGATATCCGGGCGCATCTGGTAGATCGTCAGGTGCATGGCGACCTCCGAGGTGCGCTCCCTGCGGCCCTGGATCTTGTTTCCCTGCATGTCGCAGATGATCAGGTCGTCGGGGTGCATCATGCCTTTGCTGACCCCGGTGGGGGTGGCCAGGATGCGGTCCTGGTCCAGGCGCACGGAGATATTGCCGTCGTTGGCCGCCACCCAGCCCTTTTGATACACGAGACGGCCGATCTCGACGATGTCCTGCCGGTGCTCGCGTTCGGTCTTCGACATGCGGGATTACCGATTGTATCAAACTGCGCCGGGCGGACTTGAAATGCGACAATCAAGGGAATGGACAAGCGCCGCATGTGTCCGAACTGCCGGGCCTTCATCACCACCAGCGACCGTACCTGCCCCTATTGCCACGAACGCGTGGGGCCGCGCGCGGTGGAGCGGCGCGACACCGGGGCCGTGCTGGGCGGGTTGATTCCGCAGGCGCGGTTCACCACGTCCATGATTCTCTTGATCAACTTCGGGCTGTTCGCGGCCACGGTGCTTTACAGCATGCGGGCCGGCAACTCGGATGCATTGATGAGCCTGGACCCGCGCACGCTGTTCGACTTCGGGGCCAAGTACCGGCCGGCCATCGTGTTGGGGCAGTGGTGGCGGCTGGTGACGGCCGGATTTCTGCACGGCGGCCTGTTTCACATCCTCATGAATTCCTGGGCGCTGTTCGACCTGGGCGCGGAAGTCGAGGAACTCTACGGTGCGCACCGCCTGGTGCTGTTCTATTTCGTCTCCTCGGTGTTTGGCTTTCTGGCAAGCACGTTCTGGAGCCCGGTGCTGTCGATGGGCGCCTCGGCAGGCATCTTCGGCCTGATCGGCGCCATGATCGCGGTGGGCGTGCGCCACAAAAGCGCCCTGGGGTCGGCCATCCGGGGACTGTACCTGCGCTGGGCCATCTACGGGCTGCTGTTCGGGCTGCTGCCGTTCTTCCGGGTGGACAACGCGGCGCACCTGGGAGGCTTGGCGGCGGGCTTCGGCGTGGCCTACCTGGCCGGCATGCCGCGGTACGAAACCCGCTGGAGCGAGCGGTTCTGGCGCCTGGCGGCGTACGGCTGCATGCTCCTGACGGCCGTGAGTTTCCTGGAAATGTATTTGTGGTTCGCCGCGAGCGCGCAATAAAATGAGAATAATGCGACTGCGCGCACTTCTGGTGGCCCTGCTGCTAGCCTGGGGCGCGGCCCTGCCGGCGGCGGCCAGGACCCACACGCCCAAAACTTACCAGGGCAAGAAGATCAAGTTCAAGCGGAGCAAGCCCAAGAAGTACAAGCCTGGCAAGTACAAGGCTCCCAAGTACAAGTACAAAAAAGCCAAAGTGCGAAGGTAAGGCGGCCGGCTCCCGCCGCGTACAATGTGACTGAGGAGCCAGCCGATGAACTATTTCGAGGAGCACCAGGCGGACTTTCTGGACGGCCTGAAGACTTTCCTCCGCATTCCCAGCATCAGCACGTTAACCGAACACAAGCCGGACATCCGGCGCGCTGCCGAATTCGTGCGCGGCGAACTGGAGTCGGCGGGATTGGCCGCCGAGTTGATCGAGGGCGCCGGCAATCCGCTGGTCTACGCGGAATGGCTGGGTGCGCCGGGCAAACCCACGCTGCTGCTTTACGGCCACTACGCCGTGCAGCCTCCCGAACCCCTGGAGGAATGGAAGTCGCCGCCCTTCGAGCCCGAGGTGCGCGGGGAGGACATTTTCGCGCGCGGCTCCTCGGACGACAAGGGCCAGACCTACATCCTCATGAAAGCCGTGGAGGGGCTGCTCCGGACTTCCGGGCGGCTGCCGGTGAACGTGCGGTTCCTGATCGAAGGGGAAGAGGAGACCGGGGGCGAGCACATTGAAAGCTACGTGGCGTCGAAGCCAGCCCGGCTCCAGGCGGACGCCGCCGTCATCTGCGACACCGAAATGTTCGCTCCAGAGCTGCCCACCATCTGCGTGGGCCTGCGGGGCATCGTATACGCGGAACTGCACGTGGAAGGCGCCAGCCACGACCTGCACTCCGGGGTTTACGGCGGCGCTGCGCCCAACCCCTTGCAAGCCGCCGCGGAGATCCTCACCGCGCTCAAGGACCGCGACGGCCGCATCCGGATTCCAGGCTTTTACGACCGGGTGGTTCCGCCCAGCGCCAAAGAGCGCGCCGCCTGGGCGCGCCTGCCCTTCGACGAGAGGGAATACACGGAGAAGGAAATGGGGGCCCGCGAACTGGTAGGCGAGCCTGACATTCCGCTGTTCGAGCGCCTCTGGGCCCGGCCGACCTTCGAGGTCCACGGCATCCGCGGCGGCTTCACGGGCGAGGGCGCCAAGACCGTGATCCCCGCCCGCGCGGTGGTGAAGATCAGCACGCGCCTGGTGGCCGGCCAGTTACCCAAGGAGGCCGAGGAACAAATCCGGGCGGCGGTCCGCACGGCCTGTCCCCGTGGGGTGTCGGCGGAAGTGAAAATCGTCCACTCGGCCGCCCCATCGCTGGTGAATCCGGACAACCGCTTCATCCAGACCGCGGCGGAGGCCATGCGCCAGGTGTTCGGGAAAGAGACGGTGTACATCCGCTCCGGCGGCTCGATTCCCATCGTGGGACTGTTCGACGAGTGCCTGGGCATCCCCAGTGTGATGATGGGTTTCGGCCTGCCCGACGACAATCTGCACGCGCCCAACGAGAAGTTCCACCTGCCGAACTTCTATCGCGGCATCCAGGCCGTGGCCCGCTACCTGGAAATGCTGGGCGCATAAACTAACAGCCCGCGGCAAATGACCGCTCTCTCACAGTCACGGCTCGATTGTAACTAAGCGCGGATGATATAATCCGAAGTAATCCTGGAGGGAACCGTGAAATTCTTTCTGGACACCGCGAACCTCGACGAACTGAAGAAGGGCGCCTCTTGGGGGATCGTGGACGGAGTGACCACCAACCCCACGCTGATCGCCAAGGAAGGCCGCCCCATCGAAGACCAGATCCGCATGATCTGCGATATCGTAGACGGCGATATCAGCGCGGAGGTGGTCGCGACCGAGGCGGCCCCAATGGTTCGCGAGGGCCGGCAGTTGGCCCGCATCCACAAGAATGTGGTCGTCAAGTGCCCGCTCACTCGCGACGGCATCCGCGCCACGTCGGAGCTGAGCAAGGAAGGCATCCGGGTGAACGTCACCCTGTGCTTTTCTGCGGCCCAGGCTTTGCTTGCCGCTAAGGCGGGCGCTTACATCATCAGTCCGTTCATCGGCCGGGTGGACGACACGGGCTGGAACGGTATGGAGCTGATCCGCAACATCGTCACGATCTACCGGAACTACGGGTTCCGCACGCAGATCCTGGCGGCATCCATTCGCACACCCAACCACGTGATCGAAGCGGCCCTGGCGGGGGCGCATATCGGCACCATGCCGCTGAAGGTCCTGGAGATGCTGTTCCACCATCCGCTCACCGACAAGGGATTGGATCAGTTCCTGAAAGATTGGGCGAAGGTGTATCAGGAGGCTTCGGTCGCCGGCTAATCATTCCTGAATCAGCGGATCGCCCATGCCGGGATTCCTGGCGAACGGTTTTTCCCTTGCCGATCTGGTGACGCTGGGCCTGCTGGCCGCCTTCGTGCTGCTGAGCGGGCAACTGGCGATGCGGACGTGGCGGCGGTCGCGCCTCACGCCGGCGGAGCGTGAGCAGCGCCGCCGCAGAGCGCTGGTGACGTTGGGCAAGATGGGTGATGCCAACCTGGTGGAGGTTCGCGGCGACCTGCTGGTGTACACCTATGACGTGCGCGGCGTGGAATACACCGCTTCGCAGGATGTTTCGGTGCTCAGGGAATTTCTGCCGGCGGATCTTTCGGTGGCCGTCGGCCCGATTTACGTGAAGTACGACGCCCGCAACCCGGCCAACTCCATCGTCCTGTCGGAAGACTGGACCGGCTTGCGCGGCGGGCGCTCCCGACCGTAAGATAGACCGACGAACTCGACGAGCAGGAGGAGAACAAACATCCATGAAGCGCTATTTTTCGCGGAAAGCAGTGTTGGGCCTGGCGGCCGCGGCCGCCGTCTTCGGCGCGGGAGTCCTCGCCGGAGCGAACAAGTTCGGAACGCCGAACTCGGTGGTGCATGTAGTTACGGTGCAGTGGAAGTCCTCGGCCACGGCGGAGCAGAAAGCCGCCGCGATCGAGGGGGTGCGCAAGATGGCCGCGGAGGTTCCGGGCATCAAGAACATCTGGCTGAAAACCCTCAAGGTCCAGCCCAGGGACTACAACGCCGCCATCGTGATGGAATTCAAAGACCAGGCTGCTTTCGACGCCTACAAGGATGCGCCCGCGCACAAGGAGTGGGAGAAGATTTACCTGCCCATCCGCGCGGAGAGCACCACGCACGACATCACCAACTGACCGGCCTCCGGGGGCCCGCGCGCGGCGGTGCCCCCGGCCGTCCTACGGTATCATGGAGGGATCACCTCTATGATCCCTGAAGGCATTCCCGAGGGCCTCACCTTCGATGACGTGTTGCTGGTCCCGTCGCGCAGCGACGTGATTCCCGCGGAAGTGGACACGCGCACCTGCCTGACGCGGGGCATTTCTCTGAACATCCCGATCGTGAGCGCCGCGATGGATACGGTGACCGAGTCGCACCTGGCCATCGCGCTGGCGCAGCAGGGCGGCATCGGCATCATCCACCGCAACATGTCAGTCGAGCGCCAGGCGGAGGAAGTGGACCGCGTCAAACGCAGCGAGAGCGGGATGATCGTGGATCCCGTCACCATCCAGCCGGACAAGAAGATCTCCGACGCGCTGGATCTCATGCGGCGCTACCGCATCTCCGGCGTGCCGGTGACCGAAGACGGCCGGCTGGTGGGCATCCTTACGAACCGCGACCTGCGTTTTGAAACCCGCTTCGACCTGCCCATTTCCGAGGTGATGACCAAGGAAAACCTGATCACCGTGCCGGTGGGCACCACGCTCGAAGACGCGGAGGCCATTCTGCACCAGCACCGCGTGGAAAAACTGCTGGTGGTGGACGAGCATTACAACCTGAAGGGTCTGATCACCGTTAAGGATATTCAGAAAAAGCTGAAGTATCCGAACGCGGCCAAGGATTCTCAGGGGCGCCTGCGCGTGGGCGCGGCCATTGGCGCCACCAGCGACTTCCTGGAACGCGCCCAGGAACTGGTTTCCAAGAAGGTGGACGTGCTGGCCATCGACACCGCGCACGGCCACAGCACGCGGGTGATGGAAGCAGTCAAGACCATCAAGCGCGCCCTGCCCGAGGTGCAGCTCATCACCGGGAACGTGGGCACCTACGAGGGCGCGTGCGAGCTGATCTCGCTGGGAGTGGACGGCATCAAGGTGGGCATCGGGCCCGGATCGATCTGCACCACGCGGGTGGTTTCGGGCGCCGGTGTTCCGCAACTCACCGCTATCGCCGAGTGCGCGCGCGCCGCGCGCCAGGCGGGCGTGCCGGTGATCGCCGACGGCGGCGTCAAGTTTTCGGGGGATGTGACCAAGGCCATCGCGGCGGGCGCCGACACGGTGATGATTGGCAGCCTGCTGGCCGGAACCGACGAGAGTCCTGGCGAGACGATTCTCTACCAAGGGCGCACGTTCAAAACCTACCGCGGCATGGGGTCGCTAGGGGCCATGGCGCAGGGGAGTTCGGACCGCTACTCGCAAGATCCCAACGCTAAACTGGTCCCGGAAGGCATCGAGGGCCGCGTGCCTGCCAAGGGCCCCCTGGCCGACCTGGTGTATCAACTGGTAGGCGGCTTGAAGGCCGGCATGGGCTACTGCGGGGCGAATAACATCCGCAGTTTGCAGGAGACCGCGCGCTTCCTGCGCATCTCGCCAGCAGGCTTGCGAGAGAGCCACGTGCACGACGTGAGCATCACCAAGGAAGCTCCCAACTACCGCCTGGAGTAGGCCCTTAGCCTGCCCGCCACTGTTTCCAGTCTTCGGCGGCAGCCTCCCGCATGCGCCGGGCGGCGTCAGGCAGCCACGCCTTGGGCCGGCTCCTCAGATCCGCCAGGAGTTCACGGGGGCCGCGGCTTCCCAGGTGCACATTGGCGGTTTCCCAACCCATGGCGTGCAAAAGCCGCGCCTCGTCGCGCTCGCGGGGCAGCGCGGCCAGTTCAATGCGCGAGCAATCCGGAGCCAGGCGGCGCACAATCCATCGCCCCTTGAGGCGCACATACGGATCCACGCAGCGCACCGCGCGGTCCACGATCTCCTGATAGTGAATCCGGGCCGGTCCAGCGAGGCCGGCGGCCCAGACGCAAGCCGATGGAGCCATGGCCTTGGCTTCGCGGGCGATGCGGCCGCCCTGCCAGTCCGCGATGGCCACGAAGCGCTGGCGCCCCAGGCTGCCCAGGCCTGCCACGCGATGGATGAGGCGGTAGGGCAGGCCATGCCGCGGGAGCAAAGAACCGAGGGCGTTGGCGGCGGCGCGCGGGGCCGGGACGCGGAGCGTGGGCCGCTCATCCAGCTTCCCCCAGAAATGACAGGGATCGTGCAAGCGCGCCACCGCCAGGTCGCGCAGCGCCAGGTGATGCTCTCCTAGCACGAACGGGAGCCCGCCGGCCTCCAGGCCCTCGCGGTAGCCTTCGAGGATGGCTTCCGAGGCACTCTTTTCTCCCAGTCGCAGTCCGCTTTCGCCGATGGCCAGGCAGGCGCTCACCGCCAGCCGCACCAGGTCGTTGGTGTATTCAAGCGGCCAGGCCTCGTCGAAATCGTTGACGCCCCAGATGAGGCGCCCCTCGCTGTCGCGCCAGGTGCCAAAGTTCTCCACGTGCAGGTCGCCCACCGCCAGCACCTTCGGCGCGCATTCGGGCTGTTCAACCCAGCGCTGCGCCCAGCGATAGTACGTGGCGCGCAGGAACCGGAAGAGGTCCTCGCGCATCCGCTGGTGCTTGAGCTCCAGGTCTTCGGGTACCAGGGTCAGGCGCCGGGCCAGCCAGCGTTCGTAGCTTTCCGTGGCCGCGCGGAAGTCCATATCGCGGGTCAGCTTACCCCGGCAGTGAGCAGCCAGCGCAGGCGCCCGCGCGGCTTGCCCGCGGCCGGCTCGACGTCGATGCGGCCGAGGGCGCCCTTGCGCAGGTCCACCAGCGCCCGGTCGGCGCCCAGCAGGTAGCTGAACACTTCGCCCAGCAACGGCTCGTGGCCGCAAAGCAGGATGGCCGGCTCGGAGGCGTGTTTGCTCACCTCCCGCCACACGGCTTCCGCGCTGGAACCGGGCTGGAGCGCCGCGGTTTTTGTGATCGTCCCGTGGTAGCCGAGCAGCTCGGCAGCGACTTCGGCGCTCTGGAAGGCGCGCCGGAAAGGGCTCGACAGAATTAGCGTGGGGGAGACTTTAGCCTTACGCGCGCGCCGCAGTACGCTCTCGAGTTTGCGGCGGCCTTGGGGAGTGAGCGCCCGGCTGCGGTCGGCTATGCTGCCACCCCGCTCTTCGGCGATACCGTGCCGCAGGAGATAAACTTCCATCCCGAACTAACGCGACCACCGCCTATTATATCTGGTATATGCCCCGTTATGCGGCTGTCGATATCGGCAGCAATTCGATTCGCATGGAGGCGGCGGAAGTGGCGCCGGGCAGCGCCGCGCGCGTCCTGGCGTCGGAGCGGCAGGTGGTCCGGCTGGGCGAGAGCGTCTTTCGCGGCGGCGCGATCAGCGCGGAGGCGATGGAGCTGGCCTGCGCAGTTCTGTCCCGCATGGCGGAGCAGTACCGGAAGCTGGACGTGGTGGGCAGCCGCGCGGTGGCCACCAGCGCGGTGCGCGACGCGCGCAACCAGGCGGAGTTTCTGGAGCGTGCGGCGCAGGCCCTGGGCGGGCCGGTGGAGGTCATTTCCGGGCGGGAAGAAGCCCGCCTGATCCACCTGGGGGTGCAAAGCCGCTGGCCGCACTCCGGCGAACGGGTGCTCCTCGTGGATATCGGCGGGGGCAGTGCCGAGATCATCCGCAGCGAACACGGGCACATGCGGGACGCCTTTTCGAAACCGCTGGGCGCCGTGCGGCTCAACGAGATCTTCCTGCGCAACGACCCGCCGCTCGACCGGGAGCTGCACCAGATGTGGGAATACATCGAAGAGAAACTGGCCGGCGTCTCGCGGCGCCTGGCGGGCGGCTCGTTCCAGCGCGCGGTGGCCACCTCCGCCACCGCCGCGGCCATTCTGTGCGCCGTGGGCCGCATCCCCCGCTCGAAGCGTGACCAGGCCGACCGCCTGCGCGCCTCCACCGCCGAGATCCGGAGGTTGTACCGCCGCCTGGCGGCAGGCAGCCTGGCGGAGAGGCGCAAGATCACGGGCATCGGGCCGCGACGCGCCGAAATCATCATTCCGGGCGCCGCGGTACTGCTGGCCGTGCTGGAGACCTTCGGCATGCGCGCCGTGTACTACTCGGCGGCCGGCGTGCGCGACGGCATCATCGCCGACCTGGCGGACCGCGGCGTGGGCAAAGAACTCACCCAGCTCACCGCCGACGAGCGCAAGGAGGTGGAGCAGCTCACTTTGCGCTACGGCGTTGCCCTGAAGCATGCGCGCCAGGTGGCCACCATGGCGCACCAGATCTTTGCGGCCGCGCAGCCACTGCACCGCCTGCCGCCGCGCTTCGGCAAGCTGTTGGAAGCCGCTGCGTACCTGCACGACGTGGGACACTACGTCAGCGACCTCAGCCACCACAAGCACTCTTACTACCTGGTGGCCAACTCGGACCTCTCCGGCTTCACCAACCGGGAGCGCGAGTTTGTCGCCAACCTTTGCCGCTACCACCGCAAGGCGCTACCTTCCCCGGCGCACTCGAACTATCAGACCCTGGGCGCGGAAGAAAAGCGAGCGCTGCTGCTGCTGATCCCCTTGCTGCGCCTGGCGGACAACCTGGACCGCAGCCATGACCAGCGCGTGGCTGCCCTGGCCTGCGCCCTGCGGGACGGCCACTTCGTGCTGGAACTCAACTCCACGCAGGACATCGATCTGGAGCAGTGGGCCACCGAACGAACAGCGGACGCCTTTCGCCAGATTTACGATAAGCCGGTGCTCGTGATCCGGGGACGGCCATAGGGGGCACATGCGGAAATACGCCATCCGGCGGGCGGAAGCGCTGCTCGAACGGCTGATCCGGCAAATGCGCCGCGCCGCGCGCCAGGGAGATGCGGACTCGATCCATGACCTGCGCGTGGCCATCCGCCGATTTACGCAGTGCACGCGCGTGTTCGCGGAGTTCCTGGCGCCCGGAAAGACTCGCAAGATCCGGCGACGGCTGAAACGGCTCATGGCTCTGGCAGCGGACGTGCGCGACCGGGATATCGCCCTGGAACTGCTGCTCGCAACGCGGGTCGCCGGCAAGGCGGAGCTGGCCCGAACTCTGCGCGCGGAGCGCGGCGAAGCTTGGCAGGCGCTGCTGGAGGGTATTCGCAAGACCAGCCGCAGGTGGCGCCCGCAACTGGCGCCGGCGAAGAAGCCTGCCCGTCTGTGGGAGGAGAAGCGCCCGGTTGCGGAGAACGCCCGCGCCCACCTTCCTACGTTGCTGCGCGAGTATTTCCAGGCCGGGAGAGAGCTGGTAGCCGCCCGACCCGCGCCCGCGGACCTGCACGCATTTCGCCTGCGCACCAAGCGCCTGCGCTATACGCTGGAGCTCTTCGCTCCCGTTTACGGCGCCCGCCTGGATCCGCGGCTGCGAGAATTGCAGCAGATCCAGCAATTGCTTGGGGAGATCAACGACTGTGCGGCCACCGAGCGGCGGCTTCCCCAGATCCAGGGTTTCCTGGAGAAGCTGGCGGCCCGCCGCACGGCGGCTTTCGAGCGGCGGTGGAAGCGATTCGCCACCGAGCGGAACCTGCGATCATGGGAAAGCGAGCTGAAGAAGATCGCTCCGCCGCAGCCGCGGCCCGGCACCTAACCGGGCCACGACCGCGAGGGAGTGATCAGGCTGTCACTTCCTCGGTCTCGCCCGCCGGGCAGCAGCGATATTCCTGGGACTTCTCCAGCAGATCGATCTTTTTCTGGAGCAGTTGATTCTCCAGGTCCATGCGCTTGAGCTCCAGTTGGATTTTCTGCTCCACTTCGGGCTCGCACACGCTGCATTCGTCCAGGCACCCCTTGACGATCAGGCCCGGCGTAGGCAGGCAGATGTTCTTCTCCCACGACAACTGCTTGACGGCATCCGGATTCAGGTTGCCGCTCTTGTCGAGCAGGCCTTCCTGCTGGAGATCGGCGTCCACGGCCGCCAGGGCCGCCTTGCGCGCCGCGACGGACAAGGGCTCCGCCGCGACTGCCAGCGCCAGTGACGCTCCGGCGACGGTCCGCCCGGCCGTTGGGCTGAAGTTGTTGGCTTCCGTTACACTGGTCCGCCCGCGTTGCTCGGCGTCCAGGCGCTCTTTGTTCGTGCCGAGAACCGCGCCGGGAATCACCGAGACGCCGGTATCCGGCGAGGGGGGATTCAGCACGGTGCCAGTCGGCGCCGCCGGATCAACCACCCGCCGCTCGATGGCCACCAGGCGGAAGGTGATCTTCTGACACTTGTTGATCCGGTAGAAGAAGAAGGTGATGGCGTGGCAATGGTTGGGATTGGAGAAGGTGCGCGAAGAGGATTCGTACTGATCCTCAGATTCGCCGGAACTGTGGCTGCGCGTGGAAACTTCTCCGATCGAGGTGGAAGCTGCTGCCCGCGTCCCCGCCTCCATGTGGCTGGCCGAAGACGCCGCGAACTGCGTCAACGAATGCGCGAATGCGCTGGCGGCGTTGGCATCGTAGGAACTCGCGGACACCGACCCGCCGATGCTGAAGAATCCCAGGTCGAGACCCGCGCCGCCCCCGCCGCCCACCGAAGACGAGTGGAACGAGGAGCTTTGGGCGCCCGTCTCCAGCAGGCTGAGCTGGCTCAGGGAACTGGCGAAGCCCGCCGAGTAGTAGGACTCTTCCGACGTGGTCTCATGCCGGTAAGAGAGTTGGCTGTCGCTGTCGAGGAAGAAACGGCTGTGCCGGTCGCTGGTGAACAACCGCACTTTCTCGCCCGGCAGCAGCGTGTTGCTGTACACCAGGTCGCCCAAGGACATGGGCCCCGGACAACGCTCATAGCGGAATACCAGCGTGACTTCCACGGGAATCACCTGCCTGCGCTGGTCTACGCTAATCGCAGGGCGGAACGGCAGTTGGTAGCGGAAGTCCAAACGGTCGCAACAATCGCATGCCTCGAGCGGCGGGCAGCAGGGAATGGCCGCCACGCCGGCGGCCGGGCTATCTCCGGCAGGGTTTCCTGCAATCGGGTTGGTCGTCATGATGCACTCTCCTTAGCGGGTTCTCCCCTCCCGTCGAAGGGTTGTGCATACGATCTTTCCTGCGTTACAGGTGCTTGGAACCGGGTGATCCCCGGACAACTGCCTGGATTACTTCTTCGCCTTCCCGCCGGCCAGCATTTTGTCGAGTTCCGCGAACAGGCCGCGGCCTTCGAAAATCGCCTTGTTGGCGTCGCTGTATCCGAAATCGTTGCGGATGAAGCCCTGCCCGTCGATGAGGAAGACGTGCGGTACGTCGAAGCTCGGGTTCTGCGGGGTGACCTTCAGATACGACCCGGCCATCTGGCCGCAATCGAACAGCACCGGATTGGTCACCTTGTTCGCAGCGATGTAATTGGACACCGAGGTTTGGTTGTCCGGAGGATTCACGATGGAGAGCACCACGACCCGCCCGGCGTATTTGCGGTTGACTTCTTCCAGGATCTGGGTGAACCGCTCGCAGTGGGGGCAGTTGGTTTTCATGATCTCCACTACCAGCACCTTGCCCCGGTAGTCCTGGGGATCGTGAAACTGCATCCGCATATCAGGCAGGGCGAAACCCGGCGCGCGCCGGCCCGACAACTCGCCGGCGCCGAACAGGGAGGCCGCGGATAAAAGCAAAATCAGCACGCTGCGCATTCTCATCCCTCTCATGATAGAGCCAATTTCTGCAGGCTTTCGGTATACGGCGGGCGGGCCACACCGCGCTCGGTGATGATGGCTGTGACGTAGCGGTGCGGCGTCACGTCGAAAGCCGGGTTTTCCACGCGGACGCCCGGAGGGGCCACCGGCGCGCCGAAGACGTGGGTCACCTCGGCGGCCGCGCGCTGCTCGATGGGGATCTGGTCGCCCGCGGCCAGCGTGAGGTCCAGCGTGGAGATGGGCGCGGCCACGAAAAACGGCACCTGGTTTTCTTTGGCCAGCACGGCCAGGGAGTAGGTGCCGATCTTGTTGGCTACGTCCCCATTGGCCGCAATGCGGTCGGCGCCCACCACCACGCAGCCGATCCGTCCGGACTTGAGAAAATGCCCGGCCATGTTGTCGGTGATCAGCGTGGTCGGGATGCCATCCTGCTGGAGTTCCCAGACGGTGAGACGCGCGCCTTGCAGGAAAGGACGGGTTTCGTCCGCAAAGACGTCGATCTTTTTGCCCAGTTCGACCGCGGCGCGAATCACGCCCAGCGCCGTGCCGTAGCCCGCCGTCGCCAGGGCACCGGCATTGCAGTGCGTCAGCACTGTCCTTCCGTCAGGCACCAGCGCGGCGCCGTGGCGGCCGATGGCTTCATTGATGGCGATGTCTTCCAGGCGGATCTGCTGCGCTTCGGCGATCAGCCGCGCACGGATTTCCTCGAGCGGGCGATCGCGGAGCGAGGCGTACAACTTTTTCATGCGGTCGAGCGCCCAGAACAGGTTCACCTCGGTAGGGCGGGTGGCCGCCAGGGTGGCGCAGATCTTCTCCACCTGTGCATCCAGATCGCCTTCGCCGGAGAGCAGGACGCCCAGGGCCACGCCCATGGCGGCGGCTACGCCGATCGCCGGCGCCCCGCGAATCACCATGCCGCGGATGGCCTCGGCCACTTCTTCATAGGTGCGGCAGGTGACGTAAGTTTCCTCGCGCGGCAGCCGGGTCTGGTCGATCATCACCACCCCGTCCTCGGTCCACTGGATGGTTTCTACCATGAATGCGTCATTTCCTTCCCGTCATCAGGAGTGCGGCGAAAAACGTGCCGTTGTAGGCTGCGTGCATGATGGCCGCCGAGCGGGTGGATCCGGTGCGGTACCTCATCCAGCCGAAGGCCGCACCCGCCGCGCTGATCAGCAGGCCGTGGCGCCAGGAATTCCCGTATTCCTGCAAGTGCAGCGCTCCGAACAGCAGCGCCGCCAGGGCCACGCCGGCCCACGGCCCCAGGCTGCGCACGAACAGCGGCTGGAGGAAGCCGCGGAAGACGATCTCTTCCGCGATCGGCCCGATGGTGATGCCTAGCAGGCCCACCACGGCCAGGGAAACCGGGTCCGAGAGCAGTTCTTTCATGGGAGAATTGAGATCCGGGGTTTTCAGAGCCGCCCCCAGCAGGGCTACGGCAAACGCGGTCGCCACGCCCCAGGCCGCGGTGACCTGGCCGGCGGGAGGCCGGTTGAACCAGCGCAGCGACTGCCAGAAGGGCTTGCCGTATTGCAGGCGGAACAGGCCCAGGAGGAAGGCGAACACGAACCCGTACATCAGGAATTGGCCGGGTAGCAGCACCAGCATGCGGTTGCGCACGGGCAGGTGCAGGATCTGCACCACCGCCGCGATCCCGGTTCCCAGCACGAAGAAGAACGCCAGCGCCGTGCCGAAGAACAGGAACATGTCCTGGTAGGTCCAGAAAGGATACGGCTCCGCGGCGGGCGGGGACGGCGCCGCTGCGGGGGGCGGAGGCGATTCCGGCACGGGCTGCGGCGGCTCGCTCATCCTTCCCGCTCGATCAATGCCGCGGCCAGCAGCGGCAGCATCAGTTCGTGATGTCCGGTGAGGGCGAATCCCGCGCCTCCGGCGCCCGCGTGGGGGCGCTCCACCACGTTCACCCTGGGCCGGTAATGTTGGAGAAAATCGAAGTTAACGGTCGTAAAGCGCCCCAGGGGGAGCCCCAGATTGCGCACCGAAGACACGGCCTTGAGGAAGACTTCCGGCAGCACCACGGCGGAGCCCACATTCACGTAAACGCCGCCATCGTCCAGGCCGGAGACGAGCGCGCAAAACAGGCGGAAATCGCGGTGCGTAGCGCTACCGATGGCCGCCGGGTCGGCCGCGGGGTGGGTGTGCGGGGTATCCGTACCTACGGCCACGTGTACGGTCACGGGAACGGCCGCCCGGTAAGCGGCCGCGAGCAGGCTGGCGCCGGCGTACGCCGGGTCGGCGATCTCCTGGAGGCGCCGCCCCAGGGCTTCGCCCATGCCTAACCCGTCGCGGTCGCCGGCGGCGATCGCCTGGTTCATCTCCCGGCCGGTCTCCTCCGCCGCGCCGAAGCGGCCATCCGGGAGAACGGCCTCCACGTCTTCGCTGGTATGGCCCGCGAGCGCGATCTCGAAATCGTGGATGGAGGCCGCGCCGTTCATGGTGAAGGCCGTGGCGTATCCCCGCGCGGCAAGGTCTGCCAGCAGGGGCGCCAGGCCGCACTTGATGACGTGCCCGCCCAGACCCCAGAGGATGGCCTTGCGGCGCTCCCGCGCCCGGGCCAGAGCTTCCACCACCGCGCGGAAGGAATTGCCCGCCAGAATGCGCGGCAGGGAATCCAACCATCCGGAGATCCCCGAGTCTTTGCGGTAGGGCGCGCCGAAGTCCGCGCTTCGTACCTTGCCGCCGCGTGCCCGCAGTGGCACTGTTTTCAAGGCCGCGAAGTCCAGAGGCTTCGTCCCGTATCTGCTCATGCTGCCAGCACCTTTCGCAGGGCTTCCGCGGTGTAGCTCCGCTTCGAGCGCGCCACCTGCTCCGGCGTGCCCGAAGCCACCACCCGGCCCCCGTATTCGCCGCCATCCGGCCCCAGGTCGATGATCCAGTCCGCCGTCTTGATCACATCCAGGTTATGCTCGATCACCACGACCGTGTTGCCCAGGTCCACCAGGCGGGCCAAAACGTCCAGCAGCTTGCGGACGTCATCGAAGTGCAGTCCGGTGGTGGGTTCATCCAGCACGTAGAAGGTGCGGCCCGTCTGGCGCTTGCTGAGCTCTCGCGCCAGCTTGATGCGCTGGGCCTCGCCGCCGGAAAGCGTGGTGGCCGACTGGCCCAGGTGGATATATCCGAGGCCCACGTCGTAGAGGGTCTGCAGCTTGGGCCGGATCTGGGGGATGTTCTCCAGAAGCGCCAGCGCCTCTTCGACGGTGGCGTCCAGCAGATCCGCGATGGAGTGCGACTTGTACTTCACCTGCAGCGTCTCGTAATTGTAGCGGCGCCCACGGCAAACGTCGCAGGTGACGTATACATCCGGCAGGAAATTCATCTCGATGCGCTTGAGCCCATCACCCTGGCAGGCCTCGCAGCGGCCGCCCTTCACGTTGAAGCTGAAGCGGCCCGGCTTGTAGCCCCGCTCCCGCGATTGGGGCAGCATGGCGTACAAGTCGCGAATGGGCGTGAACAGCCCGGTGTACGTAGCCGGGTTCGAGCGCGGTGTGCGCCCGATGGGGATTGGTCGATGCGGATCACCTTGTCGATCAGTTCCAGCCCTTCGATGGCGTCATGCGCCCCCGGCTGCTCCCGCGAACCGTACAGTTCCCGCGCCAGCGAACGGTACAGGATCTCGTTGATCAGGGTGGATTTGCCGCTGCCGGAGACCCCTGTCACCACGGTCAGCAGGCCCAGGGGGATAGCCACGTCGATGTTCTTCAGGTTGTGCTCCCGGGCACCGCGCACGAAGAGGCGCTTACCGTTGGGGGCGCGGCGGATAAGCGGCACAGGGATTTGCAGGTGGCCCGAAAGATACCGCCCGGTGAGCGAGTCCGAGTTGGCGGCCACCTCTTGCGGCGTCCCGGAGGCCACCAGGCCGCCTCCCAGGCGCCCCGCGCCCGGCCCCAGGTCGATCACGTAGTCGGCGCGCTCGATGGTCTCGGCGTCGTGCTCGACGACCAGCACCGTGTTGCCCATGTCGCGCAACTGTTCGAGGCTTTCGAGCAGCCGGCCGTTGTCCCGGGGATGGAGGCCGATGGAGGGCTCGTCCAGCACGTACAGCACGCCCCGCAATTTCGAGCCGATCTGCGTTGCCAGCCGGATGCGCTGCGCCTCGCCGCCCGAGAGCGTGGCTGCGGAGCGGTCCAGGCTCAAGTAATCGAGGCCCACCGCCGATAGGAACTCCAGCCGGCGGCGGATTTCCTCCACGATGCGGCCGGCAATCTGTAATTCGCGTGGGGTGAACTCCCAGTTGCGGACCGTCACCAAAGCCCGCGCCACCGGCAGTGCAGTGAGTTCCGCGATCGAGAAATTCTTCACCAGCACGGACAGGCTGGAGGGTCGCAGGCGCTTTCCTTTGCAAGCCGGGCACTCGACTGGCGACATGTACTCGGTGAGCCACTCGCGGTAGTCCTCCGAAGCGTCGTCGAAAGTGTGCTCCAGGACCCGCAGAATGCCCGCAAAGCCGCCGCCGCCCTCCATCAGCAGCTTTTGGGTCTTCCTGGGAAACTGCTCGAAGGGGGTTTGCAGATTGATGCCTAGCAACTTGGCGCCTTCGCCCAGCCGGTGCTGCATGTACGCCGATCCGGCGCCCGGCCCCAGCCCGCCCTCGAGCAGCGGCTTGGAGCCGTCCACCACCACCTTGCCGGGATCGAAGGTCCATTTGCTGCCCAGACCGGCGCACTCCTCGCAGGCCCCGTACGGGCTGTTGAACGAAAAAGACCGCGGCTCGAGCTGTGGCACGCTGGTGCCGCACTCCGTGCACGCCAGTTTCTGGGAATAGAGACGCTCCTCGCCGTTCACCACCACGATCAGCACCAGCCCGTTGGCCAGCTTGGTGGCGGTCTCGATGGAGGCCTCCAGGCGCTTCTCGATGCCCGCTTTCACCTGCAGGCGGTCCACCACCACCTCGATGGTATGGTTCTTGCGCCGGTCGAGGGGGATCTCCTCATCGAGGGACCGCAGGACGCCATCGACCCGCGCGCGCACAAAGCCCTGGCGCGCCAGCCTCTCGAGGTCCTTCCGGAATTCACCCTTGCGGCCGCGCACGATGGGCGCCAGCACCATGATGCGGTCCGAGGGGCCCAGCGCCAGCACGTGCTGGAGAATCTGCTCGGTGGTCTGCCGCGAAATTTCGTGCCCGCACAAGGGGCAATGCGGCACCCCGATGGAAGAATAGAGCAGCCGCAGGTAGTCGTAGATTTCGGTAATGGTACCCACCGTGGACCGCGGGCTGCGGCTGGTGGTCTTCTGTTCGATCGAAATCGCCGGGCTCAGGCCGTCGATAGAATCTACATCCGGGCGCTCCATCTGGTCCAGGAACTGTCGCGCGTAGGTCGAAAGGGTCTCCACATACCGCCGCTGGCCCTCGGCGTAGATGGTGTCGAAGGCCAGCGAGGACTTCCCGGAGCCGCTCAACCCGGTGATCACCGTCAGGGTGTGCCGCGGAATCTGGACGTCCACGTTTTTCAGGTTGTGTTGGCGCGCGCCATGCACCGTGATGCGGTCCAGCATAGGAATTTCGCAGGGGTAAGGGCGACTCTCCTATTGTGACGCGGCTTGAGTTCGGTGCGCAAACTGGTGTATAAGGTACGCAGAATGCCGAACTGTGCGAATTGCGGCGAGCGCATGCAGCGCGTCCACCGCAGCTTTCGCGAGAAGTTTCTCTTTCTGGCGCTGTACGAGTGCGGCCAGTGCCAGAGCCGGCGCCCGGAACCCCGGCGGACGACGTTCTACCTGGGGGAATATCCGCGCTGCCCGCGCTGCGGCACCTACCGCCTGCGCCAGATGCCCGTCCGTGACCAAATCGACCCCATGCGCCGCGGCCTGTTCAACCGGCTGCAGGGCTGGCTGGGTGGGACTCTCTACCACTGCCGGTACTGCCGCGTGCAGTTCTACGATTTGCGCAAAACCATCCTGCCGGAAGCTCACAAGACGGTGACGGCCGCCTCGGTCAGCCAGCCGGGCAGCCCCGCACCGGCCTCAGCGATAAGGCCAGTTGGGCCTTGTGAATAATCCGCCATCCACCCAGATGGTCTGCCCGGTGATGAATCCGGCGGCTTCGCTCGCCAGGAAGGCCACGGCGCGCGCGACGTCCAGGGGCTGTCCCACCCGGCCGAGGGGGGTGAGCGGCGCCCAGGTGCCGGCATAGTCCGAGGTCTCGTGCTTAGTGCGCTCGATTTCGATCGCCCCGGGCGCTACGCAATTCACCGTGATGCCGTAGCGGCCCAATTCGATGGCGGCCGAGCGGGTGAACATCTCGATACCGCCCTTGCTGGCGGTGTAGTCTACCAGGTTCGGAAACGGAACCTTGTTGCAGCCCGAGCCGATGTTGATGATGCGCCCGCCGCCGTGCTCTTTCATATGGCGTCCGGCCCGCTGCGTACAGAGGAAGCAGCCTTTCAGGTTGGTGGCGATCACCCGGTCCCATTCGGCCTCCTCCAGTTCGAGCAGGGGCTTCCAGGTCTGCACGCCGGCGTTGTTCACCAGCGTGTGCAGCACCGAGAAGCGCGCCAACACCTGGGCGAACATGCGGTCCACCTCGGCGGAGGCGCCCACATTAGCCTGCACCGCGAAGGCTTCCCTGCCCATGGCCTGGATCGCGGCCACGGTGGCCTCGGCCCCCGGCGCATCCGCTTGATAGTTGACCGCTAGGTCATAGCCCTGCCGCGCGAGTTCCAGCGCGATGCCCTTGCCGACGCCCTTGCTGGCTCCCGTCACTAACGCCGTCTTCGAGTTGCCCATGTTCCGACCCGTCGTTTCTCCTCTCCACCCTACAATATCCTGTAGTGCGCTTTGTGACCGAAGCTAGCGACGCCGGCAAACGCCTGGACCACTTTCTGCATGCGTGTCTTCCCGAATACAGCCGCGCCCGGCTCCAGCAGTGGATCAAGTCCGGCCGGGTCCAGGTCAACGGCTCCCCCGGCCGGCCGGCGCACCTGCTGCGCGGCGGCGAGCAGATCGAACTGGAGGCCGCGCCTCCGCGCCCGCTGGCAGCGGTTCCCGAAGACATCCCCCTGCATATCCTCTACGAGGATACTGATTTAGCGGCCATCGACAAGCCTGCGGGGATGGTGGTGCATGCGGGCGCCGGCATCCATTCCGGCACCCTGGTCAACGCGCTGCTCCACCGCTTCGGATCGCTCTCGACCACGGGCGGCGCGCTGCGCCCGGGTATCGTCCACCGCCTGGACCGTTACACCAGCGGCGTTCTGCTGGTGGCCAAGAACGACGCCGCTCACCGCGCCTTGGCGGAACAGTTCTCCCATCGCGAGGTGGAGAAGACCTATCTCACCCTGGTGCATGGCAGCCTGGCGGCCGATAGCGGCAGAATCGAGAAACCCATCGCGCGGGACCCGCAGCGGCGCGTCCGCATGACTGCCCGCCTGGCGAGCGGCCGCTCCGCCCGCACCGAGTACCGGGTACTCCGCCGCTTCCCTGGATTCACGTTCCTGGAGGTCCGCATCGGGACGGGGCGTACGCACCAGATTCGCGTGCACCTTTCCGCGGCCGGACACCCGGTCGTGGGCGACCGGTTGTATGGCGCGCCCGCCGCCATCGCCGGCCGGCCTCCTCTGGCGCGCTACTTCCTGCACGCCTGGCGCATCGGCTTCCGCCAGCCTTCCACCGGCGCCCCTGTGCGCGTTGAGTCGCCGCTTCCAGCCGAGCTGGAGAACTGGATGAGAGGACTATAATAGGGGCATGAAAGCCTCGATTCTCGGCGTGGCTCTGGGTGTGTGTGCCCTGATCCTATGGGCCCAACCCCGTCAGGCCGTGCGCGCGCCAGAGGCGGCGAAAGTCGAGAAAACCGACGAAAACACCCGCATCATCCTGGACGTTACCCGGGTCAACATGCTCTTCACTGTCACCGACAAGAAGGGCCGCTTT
This sequence comes from Solibacteraceae bacterium, assembly GCA_021324015.1. Taxonomy (GTDB): domain Bacteria; phylum Acidobacteriota; class Terriglobia; order Bryobacterales; family Bryobacteraceae; genus JAJPJX01. Next base: position 92,896 of record JAJPJX010000063.1, read on the forward strand.
ATCACGGATCTCGGGAAGAACGATTTCGAGGTCGTCGAAGGCAAGAAGCCCCAAGTAATCCAGGAGTTCACCGCCGAAACGGATCTGCCGCTGCGGCTGGCAATCCTGATCGATACCAGCAACAGCATCCGGGAACGCTTCCGGTTCGAGCAGGAGGCCGCAGTAGAATTCCTCCGCAGCGTCCTGCGACCCCGCGAGGACAAGGCCATGGTGGTCAGCTTCGATACTTCCGCGGAGCTGGTTTCCGACCTGATCGATGACATGTCGAAGCTCGAAAACGGAATTCGCGGCCTGCGCCCGGGTGGCGGCACAGCCCTGTACGACGCCATCTTCTTCGCCTGCCGCGACAAGCTGCAGAAAGATCAGCCGCTGCACAAGTTTCGCCGCGCCATCATCCTGGTTACCGACGGCGACGACAACCAGAGCGCGGTCACAAGGGACCAGGCGCTCGAAATGGCCCAGAAAGCCGATGTCGTCATCTACGGGATTTCGACTAACATCACGCGTGTCGAGACGGACGGCGACAAGGTCTTGAAATACCTGACTCTCGAGACCGGCGGCCAGGCGTTCTTTCCTTTCAAAGTCGAAGACCTGGAGCAGTCCTTCGAAAACATCGCCAACGAATTGCGCCACCAGTACAACCTGTTCTACCGTCCCGACCCCCTGAGGACCGATGGCCTCTATCACACCGTCAGCGTGCGCGTGAAGGGTCGAAAAGACCTGGTGGTGCGTGCCCGCAAGGGCTACTACGCCCCCAGGCTGTAGCTACAGCACCAGCATGCAGTCGCCGTAGGAGTAGAAGCGGTAGCCGCTCGCCACCGCGTGGCGGTATGCTTCGAGCACCAGTTCCCTGCCCGCGAACGCGCACACCAGCAGCAGCAGGCTGGTGCGTGGCAGGTGAAAATTGGTGAGCAGCGCTCCGGTCCCGCGAAAGTGGAAGCCGGGGTAGATGAACAGGTCCGTGTCGCCCGCCCCGGCCTGCAATTCCCCGCCGAGCAGAGCGCTTTCGATGGTCCGGACAGCGGTGGTGCCCACCGCTAACAGGCGCGTGGCCGTCCGCATGCGCGCGGCGTTTTCGGCGTCAATCCGCCAGCTTTCCGCGTGCAGACGCTGGCCTTCGAGGCGCTCACCGTGCAACGGCTGAAATGTGCCCAGACCCACGTGCAGGGTCACGCAGGCGATCTCCGCGCCCGCTGCCCGGCACTGGGCGAGTATCTCCGGCGTGAAATGCAGTCCCGCCGTAGGCGCCGCCACCGAGCCCCGCTCGCGCGCGAACACCGTCTGGTAGCGCTCCCGGTCGCTCGCATTGTCCGGCCGCTTGATATAGGGCGGCAGGGGCACGTGCCCGATCTTTTCGAACTCCGCGAACAGGTCCGCGTGCCCATGGAACCGGATGGTGCGCTCGCCGTACTCCCCCCGGGCGATGATCTCCGCTTCCAGTCCTTCGCCAAAGCGCACCACCTCGCCGACACGCATCTTGCGTCCGGGCCGCACCAGACACTCCCAATCCCGGCCGCCGCCCACCGGGCGGACCAGGAGCACCTCGACCTCGCCGCTCAGGTATTCCCGCCGCTTGGGATTCTTTTTCCCGATAGGTAAGGCGCGCACCCCGGCACGATGCCCGAACAGGCGCGCGGGAAAAACCTTGGAGTCGTTCAGCACCAGGCAGTCACCGGGGTGTAGAAAGCCGGGCAGGTCACGAAACCGGCGGTCTTCCCAGCGCCCCTCGCGGCGGTGGAGCACCAGCATGCGGGAAGCCGCCCGGTCGGCCAGAGGGGTTTGCGCGATGCTTTCTTCGGGCAGGTGGTAGTCGAACTCGGACAGGTCCATCCAGAGTTCAATGTAGCGGAAACAACGTGCCCTGCTCCTCTCCCTCCCACAATTCCGGCTGATATTCCAGCGGCGCGGGGTCCAACCCGCAGCGCTCGCGTACCCGCCGGACGCGTTCGCCAAGGTCCTTCCTGTAGGCCGGCCCCAGGTAGGCGCTGCGGGCATACTGCCGGCGGTAGGCTTCCGCCAGGCGCGGCAACCGCTCTTCGAGGAAGGGGAAAAACACCTTCTGCGCCGCCGGCATCAGGAACAGGGGACCGCCACCGAAATAGCTCGCTCCGGCCCGCCGCGCGGCCCGCGCCAGCCGGTCCAGGCTGTTTTCGCGGTCCGTGATCAGCGGCAGAATCGGATTCGGAAAGACCCCCACGCGGATGCCGGCATCCGCCAGCGCACGCACGGCGGCCAGACGCAGATCCGGCCGCGGGGCACCTGGTTCGAGCAGCCGAGCGAGCCGGCTGTGCACGGTGGTGATGGTGATGTTGACACTCAACACATTCCGCCGCGCCACTTCGCGCAGAAGGGGAATATCCCGCAGGATCAGGTCGGATTTGGTGGTCAGGGAGAGGCGCCTGCCCTTGTCCTGGAGGAAGACCTCCAGGATCGCTCGCGTCCGCCCGTACCGCCGTTCCGCCGGCTGGTAGGGGTCGGTCGCGGTCCCGATGGCGATCGCATCCCGGCGGTCAACGCCCGGCAGGTCCCGGCGCAGCAGAGCCGCCACGTTCGCTTTCGCGAAGATCCGTTCCTCGAACGCCCGGCTGTCCTCCAGGCCCAGGAACTCGTGCGTATACCGCGCGTAGCAGTACTGGCAGCCGAACTCGCAGCCGCGGTACGGATTGATGGTCCACTGGAAGGGCATGTGCGGCCGGGTGCGGTTGAGGATGCTCCGCGCCGCAATCTCAAGATACTGCACACGCCGTTTGGCGGCCAGCAGGTCGCTGTGCGCCGCCATCTTGGCGATGCCTACGAGCGGCGAACGGGCAGGCGCGCAATCGAATAGCACGCCTTATTTTCGCTTTTTATTCGCCTTACGTCAAGCCTCGATTTCGTACTTTTGGAGGATCTCTGTCCAATATCCCTGGGCCTTTAGAATCAGCTCGATCACCTCGCGCACGGCACCCTGCCCCCCGGGTTGCCGGGTGACGTAATGGGCCAACTTCTTCACCTCCGGCCGGGCGTTGGCGGTGGCGATGGCCAGTCCCACCCGCCGCATCACCACCACGTCGGTAAGGTCATCGCCGATGTAGGCCACCTGGCTCGACTCGATTTTGGCGTCCGCCAGGATTTCCTGCAAAATCGGTATCTTCTCGATGTGCCCCTGGTAGATGTAGGAAAACTTGGTCTGCGTGGCGCGTTCCACCGTGGCCGGTGACACACGGCCGCTGATCAGGCCTGTTTTGATGCCTTTCCAGTGCATCCATTGCAGAGCGATGCCGTCCTGCGAATCGAAGGCCTTGGTTTCGGCCATCTTGCCGTCGGGTCCGGGCACGTTGTAGAGTTTGCCATCGGTCATGACGCCATCGACGTCCATCAGCAGGAGGCGCACGCGGGAAGCCAGTGCAGTGATGTCAGAGTTCATGCGGGTTCAACTAAAATCCTAGGTGTGCTGGAGCGTGTTGCCGGGACCATCTCTCGTTATAACATGCTGGCCTCCGGCCAACGGGTAGGGGTGGCCGTGTCCGGTGGTGCGGACTCGGTCTTCCTGCTGCACGCCCTGCGAGAACTGGCCCCCCGATGGGATCTACGCCTCAGCGTGCTGCACCTCGATCACTGCCTGCGCGGCGAAGAGTCGCGCGGCGACGCCGCCTTCGTGCGGGACCTGGCTGGAGAGCTCGCTCTGCCGTTTCACCCGGGCGAGTGCGACGTGGCCCGCCTCTGCCGTGAGACCGGTGACAACCTCGAGCAGGTCGCCCGCGCCGCCCGCCGCAGGTTCTTCCTGGGTTTCCTGGAGGATGGCCGTCTGGACCGCGTGGCTCTGGGCCATACCCGCTCCGACCAGGCGGAAACCGTCCTGTTCCGTTTCCTGCGCGGCGCCGGAACGGCTGGCTTGGCAGGCATCCGCCCCGTGACTCCGGAGGGCCTGGTGCGCCCGCTTCTGGACGTCGAGCGGAGCGAGGTAGAGGGCTGGCTGCGCGAGCGGGGGATTCCCTGGCGCGAAGACTCGAGTAACGCCGACCTTGCTTTCGCACGCAACCGGATCCGCCGGCAACTGCTGCCGCAGTTGATCCGGGAATGGAATCCGGCGCTCACACAAACCCTGGCGCAAGCGGCTGAGTGGGCTCTGGCCGAGGAAGCCTGGTGGGAACAGGAGATCAGCCGCCTGGCTGCCGCGCACCTGTTGGTCCGGGCGCCGGCTGTGCTGGTGCGGACCGGGGTGCTCGCCGCTCTGCCGGCGGCGGTGGCGCGTCGCCTGGTGCGCCGAGCCGTGGCGCTGGCAAAAGGAGATCTGCGGGGTGTCGCCTTTCCCCACGTGGAGGCGATCCTGGCGCTGGCCCGCGAGCCGGCGGGGCATGGGCGCCTGCAAGTCCCCGGCCTGGATATCTTCCGTTCTTTCGGATGGTTACGACTGGCTCCGCCATCCCCTGGGGGCGGTGCGCAACGGTTTTTCCGGTTGCCCCTGGCCGTGCCCGGGCGAGTAACCCTGCCGGACGGGACCACCAATATTTGCATCGAACCTCTACCGGGCCCGGAGTCCCTCCGGTTACATTCTGGATATAATGGCTTAATGGGGTATTTGGATGCGGACCGCATCTCCGGTTCCCTGGAAGTGAGGAACTGGCTGCCCGGGGATCAGTATCGCCGGGTGGGGCACTCCACCGCAGAGAAGATCAAGGAGATGTTCCAACAAGCAAAAATCCCCTTGTGGGAACGCCGCCACTGGCCGGTGGTCACCTGCGGAGATCGCATCGTTTGCACGCGGCTGTTCGGGCCCGGCGCGGAGTTTGCCGCGGACGCCGGGAGTCAAGCCGTTCTAATCATTCGGGAGACGGCGGGCGAGGGATAGTTGGAATCGCAAGCGAGTGGCGTAACGTCTATTAGGGTAGTGCCCCGGAGTGCTTGCCCTTCGGCACGGAGGTGTCGTGAATTCTAACATCAAAACTGCAATTTTTTGGGTGGTCCTGATCTGCGTGGCCGTCCTCTTGTGGACCGTCGTCCGCACCGGCAACCATCGCCCCGAAAAACAGGTAACCTTCAGCGAGTTTCTCAGCCAGGTGGAAGCCGGGAAGGTGAAAGAGGTGACCATCAGCGGCAACGAGGTCCATGGCACTTACAGCAACGAGAACGCCGGCCTGCACACGCTGGTGCCCACCAACTACCCGGATCTCTACAACAAGCTCCAGGAGCGCAACGTCAACATCGAGATCAAGGAAGCCAGCAACGGCGGCTGGGTCTCGCTGCTGGTCAACGCCTCGCCCTTCATCCTTCTGCTGGCTTTCTGGATCTTCATGATGCGGCAGATGCAGAGCGGCGGCAATAAGGCCCTGAGCTTCGGGAAAAGCCGCGCCCGGCTGCACTCCACGCAGCAGAAGAAAGTGACGTTCAAGGATGTGGCCGGGGTGGAGGAGGCCAAGGAAGAACTGCAGGAAATCATCGAGTTTTTGCGCGAGCCGCAGAAATTCCAAAAGCTGGGTGGGCGCATTCCCAAGGGCGTTCTGCTGATCGGCCCTCCGGGCACTGGCAAGACGCTGCTGGCGCGGGCGATCGCCGGCGAGGCCAGCGTGCCGTTCTTTTCCATTTCCGGTTCGGATTTCGTGGAGATGTTTGTCGGCGTGGGTGCCAGCCGCGTACGCGACCTGTTCGAGCAGGGGAAGAAGAACGCGCCCTGCATCATTTTCATCGATGAAATCGACGCCGTGGGGCGGCATCGCGGGGCCGGTTTGGGGGGCGGGCACGACGAGCGGGAGCAAACCCTGAATCAACTGCTGGTCGAGATGGACGGCTTCGAGTCCAACGAAGGCGTAATCCTGGTGGCGGCCACCAACCGCCCGGACGTGCTGGACCCGGCGCTGTTGCGGCCCGGCCGCTTCGACCGCCGTGTGGTGGTAGGCCGGCCGGACGTGCAAGGCCGCGAAGCTATCCTGCGGGTGCATACCAAGAAAATCCCCCTGGGCGATAACGTGGACCTCTCGGTGCTGGCCCGCGGCACACCGGGCCTGGCGGGCGCGGACCTGGCCAACCTGGTGAATGAAGCCGCCCTCAACGCCGCCCGCCAGAATCGCAAGGTGGTGATGATGGTGGATTTCGAACTGGCCAAGGACAAGATCCTGATGGGCGCGGAGCGCAAATCCCTCATCCTGAGCGACGCCGAAAAGCGAAACACGGCCTATCACGAGGCCGGTCATGCGCTGGTGGCGGCTACGTTGCCCAACGCCGACCCGCTGCACAAGGTGACCATCATCCCGCGCGGCATGGCGCTGGGCGTCACGATGCAGTTGCCCATCGACGACAAGCATTCCTATAGCCGGGACTATCTGTTGGCGCAACTCGCCATCCTGATGGGCGGCCGCATCGCCGAAGAGAAGTACATGCACCACATGACCACCGGCGCCGGCAACGACATCGAGCGCGCCACCGACCTGGCCCGCAAGATGGTCTGCGAGTGGGGCATGAGCGAGCTCGGCCCGCTCAGCTTCGGTAAGAAGGAAGAGCAGATTTTCCTCGGGCGCGAAATTGCCCAGCACCGCGATTACAGCGAGGAAACGGCCATCCGCATCGACGAGCAGGTGAAGAAGCTGGTGCGGGGCGGTTACGACACCGCCGCGCAGATCCTCGAAGAGCACTCCGACGCGCTGGTGCGCATTGCCGAGACCTTGCTGGAGCGCGAAATTCTGGACGGCAACGAGGTCATGCAACTCATCCGCGGCGAGGAACTGCCAGCCCTGCCTTCTTCCGGCTCCCGCGGGCCGGATGATCGCACGCAGCAAGTGCTCCGGCCGGAGGGTGGGAGGAGACTCCCCGGGCTGGCCGAAGGAGAGCGGCCGCAGCCGGCGTGATTCCCCATTTCCCGGCCTATCTGTTCGACATTGACGGCACCCTGCTGGATTCTGCCGAGGATATCTGCGGCGCCATCCAGCAGGTGTTGGCCAAGCGGCAACGCTACGACGTTCCGTTCGAGTTTCTCAAAGGCTACATCGGGCTGCACCTGATCGAGGTTTTCCGCGACGTCTTCCCGGATTATTCCGCCGGACAGATTGATGAGCTCGTGCAAGAGTACCGGGCCATCTATCCGGCCCGCGGACACAAGTCCACTCGGGTCTTCCCGGGCGTGAGGGAGACGCTGCCGCACCTGGGGGGGCGGAAATCCACCGCTACCACGAAAGGTACCCCGACCACTCGCCTGGTACTCGAACAATTCGGCCTCATCCAGTACTTTGACCATGTGCAGGGCACCGACGGTATCCCCTGCAAACCCGCGCCGGACGTAATCCTGGCGGCTTTGAGTAACCTGGGGGCCGAGCCGCAGGATTGCCTGATGGTCGGAGATTCGCCGGCCGACATGGAAGCCGGACGCCGGGCAGGCGTCCGCACCTGTGCGGTCCGATACGGCTACGGCAAGCCGCAGGAGCTGACCGCCTGGCAGCCGGACTTCTGGATCTCCGACCTCCGCGAACTTCTCTCCTGAACGGGTGACCCCTAAGGTACTGAAGGTACCGGTTTCTTATATCGAAAGATTCAAGGGGCGAGCCTGGGATTGTCACTACACTAGAAAGACCGCCGTCCCGAGGCGGGTGCGAGGGGCACAAAACTGGATTCATCCCAACACACAGGCAGCAACAAGGAGCTTTGAGGCACGATGAACGATCAGTTTGACGTAGCGATTCTGGGTGCGGGCTTTGAAGGCGGGGTCCTGGCCAGCATCCTGGCCTACAACGGCGCCAAGGTATTGATCGCGGACGCGGGAGTGCATCCGCGCTTCGCCTTGGGCGAATCGACGGTGCGGCATACCTTCCGAATGATGAAGATCATGGCCGAGCGCTTCGGTGTTCCGGAGTTCAGAGAAAAGTTCAGCTCGGGCGAGATCATCCACAAGGAAGTCGCGTCCACCTTCGGCGTCAAGAAGAATTTCGGCTTTGTGTATCACCGCGAAGGCCAGCACGGACGGCCGGACGAGGCCACGCAACTGGTGATTCCGCCATACCGCGAGGGCTACGAGGCCCACCTGTTTCGCCAGGATACCGACGCGTTCCTAACCCACACCGCCATCCACCACGGAGCCACGGTGAAGTACCGCACCCCCATCACGGGTGTGGATATCGACAAGGACGGCGTCACCTTGCGCGCCAACAATGAGACGTTCCGGGCGCGCTTTGTGGCCGACGCCTCGGGCGGTGGCGCTGTGCTTCCGCGGCTATTCCAGTTGCGTGACAACCCGCCGCGTCTGAACCTCCAGACGCGCTGCCTGTTCACGCACATGATCGACGTGAAGCCGTATGACGACCTGAACCTCCCCAACGGAGTCCCGCAGGGGCGGCGGCGCTGGTACGAAGGCACCTGCCATCACCTATTTGACGGGGGATGGCTCTGGGTGATTCCCTTCAACAACCGTCCGGGTTCCACGAACCCGCTGGTCAGCGTCGGTCTGAGTTTCGACATCCGCAAGTTTCCCAAGCCAACCGACATCACGCCGGACCAGGAGTGGCGCCGGTTCCTGGACCGCTTCCCCAGCATTTACGAGCAGTTCAAGGATGCCAAGGTGGTGCGGGATTGGGTGTCTTCGGACCGTTTGCAGACGTCCGTCAAGCAAACCCACGGCGAGCGCTGGGCGCTGATGGCGGGTGGCTCCGGGGCCGGGTTCCTGGATGCGCTGTTCTCGCGAGGGCTGGCGACTTCGACCGAAGTCATCAACTCCCTGGCAGCGCGACTGCTGCAGGCCCTCAAGGAGAACGATTTCTCGCCGGAGCGCTTTGACTACGTGGCGCAGATCCACGAAAATAACCTGCGCCACAATGACATGCTGGTCAGCGCCTCCTACACGGCGTTCCGCGACTTCGATCTGTGGAACGCCTGGTTCCGGGTGTGGGCGCTGGGCGTGGGCTTAGGCGATCTGCGCCTGGCCAGCATTTACCGCCGCTACAAGCAGTCGCACGACGACTCGATCCTGCCGGACAGCGAACCGCCCATGGGCCTGTTTTTCAGCAACCACGAGGGCTTCAAGCAGCTTTTCTACGACGGGGTTGAGAAGATGAAGGGAGTGGAAGGCGGCGTGGTGCCACCCAAGGAAGCGGCGGCCTACGTGTTCAACCTGATCCGGAATGCGAAGTTCAACCCGCCGGGCAACGGGCTGGCGGATCCGAACAACCGCTACCTGGACCCCGGCGCTCCGCTGTCCACAGCCAAGACGCTTTTCTGGCTGATCACCAACGCTCCACCGGAGATTCGCAAGATGTCCCTGGGGGTTCTGGCCGACCTGAAGCCCAAGCACCGGGCCGTTCCGGCGGCCACCGGAGTCTAGGTCTCCACCCGCGGGACAGGGGGCGCTAGCCGATCCTGTCCCGCATATATTCCATCGTGATGCGCACCAGTTGGCTGCGCGAGCGCACCCCGGTTTTGGCGAAGAGCTGCTGCATCGCCGATTTCACCGCGTTTTCCGAGACCTCTAAACGCGTGGCGATCTCCTTGTTTGAAAACCCTCCCAAAACCGCCATCAGCACCTGGCGCTCCCGGTGGCTGAGCTTGGCCAGGATAGCCGGTTCCTGGGCGGCCGGCGGGGGCAGCAGCCGCGGGTCGATCCACACTTGGCCCGCCGCCACGCGCCGCATGGTTCCGGGCAGCAATTCCGGCGAGGTATGTTTTAAGAAGATCCCGGAAGCTCCTTGCGCCAGGAGTTGCACTGCTTGCTGATCGGTCACGGCGGCGGTCAGCACCAGGATCTTGCCCTGAAAGCCCATATCCCGCGCGACGGCGCAGAACTCCGAGCCGCGGCGCCCGCCCAGGTCCAGATCCAGAAGCACCAGGTCCAGTTTGGTGGTGGCAATGGTGGGCAGGGCCTCTTCTACCGAACCGCACTTTGCCACGATCTCGAAATCGGGCTCGCTCGCCAGCAGCAGCGCGAGCCCCTCCCGAAATACGGCATGATCGTCCAAGATCAGAATCCGAATTTTGCTGTCTGAATCTTCGCCCATCTCACCCCTGTGGTTTGGCGCCGGCGGCCAGAAGTTCCACCAGGAAGGAACAGCCCTCCTGGGTCGGCAAATAGCGCAAGTCCCCGTGGAAGGCGCGAACGATAGCGCGCGAAATGTACAGTCCCAAGCCCGTGACGTCCGCCCCTTTTTGAAACGGCTCGAACAGCCGGCTGGGGTCGGCAATGCGGGGCCCGTTGTTGTGAATCTCCACGGATACCCGCCGGTCACGCGCGCTGCACGTCACGGCCATGCGGCGCTCGCCCACTTGCGCTAGCGCGCGGCGGGCATTCTGAGTCACGTTCAAGAAGGTTTGCAGGAGACCGGAGGAGTCCGCCATCACCTTGGGCAGGCTATCGGGCACGGACCAGGTGATGGCGGCGCCGATTTCCTGGAACGACGGCTCAATGATAATGCGCAGTTCGGAGAGCACCGCGTGTAAGTCCACCTCCTCGAGGTGGTCGCCGCCTTCGGAGCGCAGTTCGGAGGAAACTAGCCGGCGGAGTCCTTCCACCAGGGTCCCCAGGGCACTGACCTGCCGGGTGGCGGCCAGTTCCGGGTTGCGTGCCAGGCTGGCTTGCAGAACCCCGATGGCGGCGCAGTAATTCCGCACCTCGTGCCAGGCGGCGCCCATCATCACCCGGGAACTCATGAGCAGTTGCCGCAGGCGGCTTTGCTCGCGGTCGCGCAGTTCGTCGGAGGCATTGAAGATGATGGCGGTGGCGCGCGCGCCGCCCTGGCTGGCGTAGGTGGAAATCCAGGCCTGCGCGAAAAAGGTCTCTCCGTCCAGCCGGCGGGCGGTGCATTCCACCATGCGGCGCGAGCCCTGGCCGGCCGCGAAGGAGGGGAACACGTTGGCGCCCGGCAGCAGGTCCTCGAGCGCTCGTCCGGTGAGTGTTTGGTCCGCCGCGGCGAACAGGTGGTGGGCGGCTTCGTTCGCCAGCACCACCTTGCCTTCCGCATCCACGGAGACGATGGCCGCCAGGCTGCTCTCGATCAGCATCCGGGACTGCTCTTCGGCCTGCTGGCGCAGGCGCACCTGGTTCTGGATGACCAGGTCGCGCATGCGCGCCGACTCGCGGATGAACAATCCTGTACCGGCAAAGGCGAGGATTACCAAAAAGGACCGGGGCAGCAGTTCGGGCGCGCGGGGCAAAGAACTGAACTGCTCCCGCAGCACCGTACACAGCAGGGCCAGCACGCCGATCTGCCAGCGGGTGAGCAGGGGCGCCGCCAGGGCGATCGGAAATACGTACAGGAATCCCACCGATGCGTCCGTCAGGATGCGCCAGTCTACCCACGCGATCAGCAGAATGAGCACACCCGCCAAGGCCAGAACGTGGGCTGGTTTGGCACGCAAAAACCCGGCGCTGAGGGAGTGGAGGCGCATGGGGCCCAGGAGCCTCATTATAGCGGGGCTGAGTGTTCGCGTCACGCGCGGGCGCCACGGACGGCCGCGCGCGACGGGTGCTATCATGAAGCGAAACCTTCGGATCTGGAGCACCCCTTATGGCGGATGAGCTGAAACGCCGTGACTTCCTGAGAGCCTCCGCAGCCGCGGCGCTGGCGGGGCCCGCCGTGAACAGCGCGCGCGGCGCCAACGGCAAGATCAATATTGGCTGGATCGGAGTCGGCACGCGCGGAAACGCAGGCATCGGCTGGCTGCACGACGCCGCGCCCGACCAGGTCAGGCTGACGGCGGTCTGTGACACTTACCAGGGCTACATCGCCCGCGCTAAGGACCGCGTGCAGACCGTGTGGGGCAATCAGCCGGACACCTACCTGGATTATCACGACCTGCTGGCGCAGCCCTCCGTGGACGCGGTCTTCATCATGACCCCCGAGCATCTGCACCATGATATGGCCATCGCGGCGCTGCGCGCGGGTAAGCACGTGTACGTGGAGAAACCCCTGGCGCACACCATTGAAGAAGGCTGGGATATTATCCGCGCATGGAAGCAGTCCGGGAAAGTCTGCCAGGTGGGCACGCAGAACCGCAGTTCTTCGCTGTACAAGAAGGCCAGGGCCATGGTGCAGCAGGGCATGATCGGGGATTGCCATTACGTGCGCGCCTTCTGGTACCGTAACTCGGCGGAGAACAATCCCGCTTGGCGCTATGCCATTCCGGCGGACACTAACCCCTCGAACACCGACTGGAACCGGTTTCTCGGCAACGCACCCAAGCGCCCGTTCGACAAGCATCGCTACTTCCAGTGGCGGCTTTACTGGGACTATTCGGGGGGCATTTCGACCGACCTGCTGGTGCACCAGACCGACATCGTGAATTTCATGCTGAACAAAACGGTGCCGCTTTCCTGCATGGCGTCAGGCGGCATCTACCGCTGGACCCATCCGGACGACGACCGCGACACCCCGGACACTTTCAGCGCCATCTATGAATACGCGGACCGCTTCCACCTGAACTATAGCTGCTATTTCGGCAACGACCACTATGGGTACGGAGAACAGTTGTGCGGCAACGAAGGCACCATCGAGGTGCTGAACCGCAAGGACTTGTACTTCGCTCCAGAGTTGCTGAACGGCAAGGCGTCCGAGCAGGTAAAGGCCCGCGCGGTGGTGCACCTGAACGGACCGCGGGATTTCGGCGAGTCCGACGGCGCCATCAACCACTTCCGCAACTTTATCAACGCGATTCTCGGTAAAGAGGAAGTGATCGCGCCGCCCACGGTAGGCCAGCAGGCAGCCATCTCCGGCCACATGGCCACGCTGTCGTTCAAAAACTCGAAAAAGATCGTCTGGAACGAATCGGCCGAGAATTATCACTTCGTGTGAGTTAGAGCGGCCGAGATCTAACCGGTAAACCAGTTAAAAGCCAGTTAACGGGCGGATGTCACCGCTACCGCAGCCGATGTTTCACTTTTAACCACAAAAAAGGGTCCTAAACTGGCGGCCGGGAGTATAATCTACAGACCGGGAAACCGGCTAGTCCAGGCTGAAGCAGGAGGCTGCGGGCATGAAAGGAAAGTTGTACCTTATCGCAACGCTCTTGGTTTTGAGCGCGGCGGGTCTGCGGGGGCAAGGCGACCGCGGAATCATTACCGGCACGGTCAAAGATGCCAGCGGAGCCGTGGTGCCGGGAGCGCATGTGACGGCCACTCAGGTGGCAACGAACACCATCTACAAAGCCGACACGACTGACTCGGGAGATTTTACCGAAGCGGCTCTGCCGGTGGGAACTTATCGAGTACGAGTCGAAAATACCGGGTTCAAGACGTACATCGCCAGCGATGTCGTGGTGGCCGCGGGAGCGACGGTCCGGCTGGATGTGGTGATGGAACTGGGCACCACTCAACAAACCATTGAAGTTACGGGCAGTGCTGCGTTGCTGCAGGCCGAAACAGCGCGGGTAGCCACGGAGGTATCCAACCGGCTGGTGAACGATCTGCCGCTACTCGTAAATGGCGCGGTGCGCAGCCCCTTCGATCTTGCCACCACCACCGCGGAGGTGGCTGGCACCGGCGATTCCAACCTTCGCGTCGGCGGGGGCCGGATTGGCGCCTACGGTATGACGCTGGACGGCACCGCCGCCACGGTCGGACGTCCCGATGCGCAGGTGAGTTGGTCGCAGATCAATGCCCCGTCGGTCGAGGCGCTCACGGAGTTCAGCGTGGAGTCCGCCGGCTTCAAGGCTGAGACCGGCCACGCTTCCGGCGGCACCATCAGCTTTGTTTCCAAGTCGGGCACCAACGAGTTTCATGGAGACGCCTACGAGTTCCTGCGGAATCAGCACCTGGACGCGCGGGGTTTTTTCGCGGCCCAGAAAGCTGTCTATAAACAGAATGATTTCGGGGTCACAGCGGGCGGTCCGGTGTTGATCCCTAAGCTGTATAACGGCCGCAACCGGACGTTCTTCTTTTTCTCCTATGAGGGGTTCCGCAACCGTATAGGCGCCTCGCCGGTTCCCTACACCGTGCCGCCGCCGGAATTCTTCAACGGCGACCTGCACAATTGGGTGAACTCGGCCGGCAAGATGATCCAGATCTACGACCCCTCCACCACTACGCTGGTGAACGGCGCCTACCAGAGGATGCCGTTTCCGAACAACCAGATTCCGCAGTCGCAGTTCGATCCGGTGGCGAAAGCCATCATGGGATACGCGCAGCCGCTGGTACAACCGAACGTTCCCGGCCTGGTCCCGGGCACGTCGGCGTATGTGCGCAATAACGCCATTTCCTACGGCACTTCCCAGTTTCCGAACAACAAGTACAGCATCAAGGCGGACCAGGTGCTCACCTCCAAGCAGAGGATCGCGTTTCTGTTCGCCCGCACGCGAGAGCAGGATCTGGGGGGTGGCGCCTCGACTCCGACGCTGCCCTATCCGCTGTCCGGCAATCCGGGGTACAACCGCTCGGATATTTATCGCCTCAGCTACGACTACACCCTCTCGCCGACCTGGCTGAACCGCTTTTACGCGGGCGGCAACAACTGGCGGCAGAACCACGGAGCGTACTCGACCTACAAAGGCGCGCCGCAGAGCGACGGAATTCCGACCGTGTCAACGGGGTGGAAAGACAAAGGGATCTGCGTGCCCAACTGGCCCGACTGCAACCTCAATTTCCCGATCGAGGTTTTTTCCGACGAGAGTACTTGGGGCGTGGGCGCGCCGAACGGTTCGGACAATATCGTCGTCGAATTTAGAGACGACATGACCAAGGTTCACGGCGCCCACACGTTCAAGTGGGGCTATTACTACAACAACACCCACTACAACGGCTTCGGATTATCGTACATCGCGGGGTTGGAGAACTTCTCCTACCTCAACACGGCGATGCCGCTGGACACCAGCCAGCAGACCGGAAGCTCGTTCGCGTCATTCCTGCTGGGCCAGGCGTCCGGCTACCGCCTGGATACCAACCGGTACATTGCCGGGCAGTACCGCACGCACCAGATGTATTTTCAGGACGACTGGCGAGTGTCGTCACGCCTGACTCTGAACCTGGGCCTGCGATACGAGATCAACCTGGCGCCGATCTACGGAGACGACATTCTCAGCAATTTCGATCCGAGCGTGCCGAACCCGGGCGCGGACGGACGTCTGGGTGCGTTGGTGTTCGCGGGTTACGGTCCTGGAAGGCAGAATACCCATACCTTGGCGCCCAATTGGTATAAGGGCGTCGGACCGCGGCTGGGTTTCGCCTATGCCCTGAATAGTAAGACTACGCTGCGGGGCTCGGCGACGCGCAGCTATGGACCGGTAATCAACCCACTGGGCTCCACTCATTACCTGGGTTTCGTGCAGCAGATTACGGTCAGTACCGACCCCAGCCTGGGCCTCACCCCGCTGTTCACGCTGAAGGGCGGCGCGCCCTATTGGGCGCCGGTGCCGCAGATTGATCCCTCGGTTGCCAACGGCAACACCAATGTCCCCTATTACAACGGCGCTACCGCGACGCGGGAGTCGGGGGAACTGACGTACGCGTTCAATATCCAACGCCAGATCGGCAGCAGCATGGTCGCGGAAATCGGCTACCTGGGCACGCTGGCAAGCGACATCCAGTCGTCGCTGCTGGCGTACGACCAGATCCCTTACCGCAGCCTCCCGCCCAATCTCAACCCATTTACCCCGGCGGGCCGCACCCTGCTGACCTCGCAGAT
This sequence comes from Solibacteraceae bacterium, assembly GCA_021324015.1. GTDB lineage: Bacteria > Acidobacteriota > Terriglobia > Bryobacterales > Bryobacteraceae > JAJPJX01. The sequence continues at coordinate 108,459 of JAJPJX010000063.1, forward strand.
CACTTCTCCGGCTGCGGTAGCGGCCGGGATCACCCCGCCCTTTGCGGCATTCACTAAGGTCTTCGGCACAGGGGCGACGGTAGGCCAGGCCCTGCGGCCTTACCCTCAATACGCCCTGATCGATACGATCAGCGGCGGCGGCGACCGGCTGGGCCATTCGACCTATCACTCGATGATGCTGAAGCTCTCGAAGAGGTATTCCTCCGGCCTCACCCTGCAGGCTTCCTATGTGCTTTCCAAGGCCCTCACGGACTCAGACAATTACAACTCCACGCCCAGTTCGATGGACGCCTACAACCTCAGGCTGGAAAAGTCGATCGCCGGCTTCGACCAGACCCACAACGTGAAGCTGACGTACGTCTACGAGCTGCCCTTCGTGAAAGGCAAACGTTATCTGACCAGGGGCGTGTCGTCGGCCGTGCTGGGCGGCTGGCGCGTGGCCGGCATTCAGCAATACGCGAGCGGGACGCCGATCTCGATAGGGACCACGGTGAGTTTCCCCATCTTCAACGGGACCAACCGCGCCACCGTGCCCACCTATGACGGCTGGCGCGCGCCCATTCACGGAGGCAGTTTCGACCCCAACAAAGACAGCTTCCTCCAGCCCGCGTCGTTCTTCGGCCCGCAGCCCACCACCGGGTTCGGCAATGAGACCCGCTACAATCCCAAGCTGCGTGGCTGGCCGAACTACAACGAGAATTTCTCGCTGGCCCGGAGCATCCCGCTCAAGGGCGAACAGCAGCGCCTGGACTTCCGCTGGGAGACGTTCAACCTGCTGAACAGAACCGCCTTTGGGCCCTTGAGCGGCGCCACCACTCTGCAGAACCCCAACTTTGGCTTGTGGCGAACGCAGTCGAATACGCAGCGCCGCATGCAGGTTTCACTGAAGCTTTACTGGTAGAAGGCTGCTCGGATACGCCGGGCTATCCGCGCGGAGCGAGCGCCTCCAGCCGCGTGCGGAGGCCGGCTGCCATGGCCTGGTCCTTCATGGCCTCCACGTTGATGCGCACGTTGGCCAGCGCTCCCGCACGGCAGGCCTGTGCCAGCGCTTCGGCGGTTTCGATATCCGAGCGGAACCTGGCCGGCGCTGCCGCAGCCAGGCTGCGCAGGTGCTGCTCCAGGTCCGCGGCGTTTTCGGCGACTTCCAGCGGCACGCGGGCCGCCTCATAGAGGGCGCGGTCCACCGCGTCGCCCCGCTCGGTTTTGGGGATTTTATAGGCCGCCACCACGCCGTCGTACGCCTGAGCATCGCGGTTTACGGCTTCGGAAAAGAACTGCCGGCGGGAGTCGAACTCCGTGGGGTCCAGCTTGGCCAGTGCCGCCACCATGGATCCCAGGGCCGCCGCCATGGCTCCCGCCGCAGCCGCAGCGCTGCCGCCCCCGGGAGTTGCCGCCGGCGCCGCCAGGGCATTCAGGAACTCGTCCAGGCCGCGTTCGGTTGCCCGTGCCAGACGGTTCTCCAGGATCAGGCCGGGGTGAAAATTCTCCAGCTGAAGGTACCACTCTGCGGTCATGCTGATAGCCTTGGCCGGGATCAGGCCAACGATTTCGCTGCCAACTATGCTCACTCCGCAGCGCGCGGCTTCCAACCGGACCGCTTCGAACACGCGGTGGACCGGCGTCTGCTCGAAATCGGTCAGGTTCATCGAGACCTGGGCCAGACCGCGCGAAGCCAGCGGCACACCCATGGCCTTCACGTAACGAAAGCCCCCCGAGGAGAATCGGATGGCCTTGGCAATCCGCTTGGCGATCTCGATGTCCGCGGTGTTCAGGTTGATGTTGTAGGCGATTAGAAACTTCCGGGCGCCCACCACAGTTGCACCGGCCGTCGGATGCAACTCCGCCTCGCCGAAATCGGGCCGGCGCTCGGGATTTTCGCGCACCTCTTCCCGCAGGCCCTCGAACTGCCCCTTGCGAAGGTTTTCCAAGTTAACGCGATCCGGCCGGCGCGCCGCCGCTTCATAGAGGTAGACCGGCAGGCGCAGCCGCCGCCACAACTCCTCCCCCACCCAATCGGCGATCCGGACGCAATCCTCCAGGGTGACGCCTTCAATGGGGATGAACGGGACCACGTCGGCGGCGCCGATGCGCGGATGCACACCGGTGTGGGCATTCAGATCGATCAGTTCCACCGCCTTGGCGACGCCGCGAATGGCGGCTTCGGCGACCGTCTCCGCGGGAGCGGCAAAGGTCACCACCGAGCGGTTATGGTCCGCGTCCATCTCGCGGTCCAGAATCGCCACGCCGGGCGCCGAGCGGATCGCCGCGATGATGGCATCGACTTTGGACTGGTCGCGCCCCTCGGAAAAATTTGGAACGCACTCCACGATGGTGCGGTTCACTGGACGATCTGCCCGCCTTTCATGGTTTGGCGCACGTTGTTTCCTCCGAAATAGTAGGGTAACTCCCGGTAGTCGGAAACGTTCAGCACGATCAGGTCCGCCTGTTTTCCCGGTTCGAGGGAGCCGAGACGGTCCGCACACCCCAGCGCGTGAGCGCCGTTGATGGTGGCGGCGGCAATGGCCTCGGCGGGCGTCATGCGCATCTGCGCGCAGGCCAGCGAGAGCGCCATCTGCATGCTGTAAGTCGGGCTGGTGCCGGGATTGAAATCCGTGGCCAGCGCCACGGCTGCGCCCGCCCCGATCAGCGCCCTGGCGGGCGGATAGCGTGTCAGCCCGAGATGGAACACCGCGCCGGGAAGCAGCGTCGCGATAGTCTGCGATCCCGCCAGCGCGCGCAACTCCTGCTCGCCGGCGCAGTCGAGATGATCCACGCTGGCGGCCCCCAGTTCCACTCCCAGCAGGGCCGCGCCGGTTCGTGTGAACTGCTCGGCATGCATCTTCAGCCGCAACCCCACGGCCCGGGCGCGCTCCAGGTACTGGCGCGATTGCGCCAGGCTGAACGCTCCGGCGTCGCAGTAAACATCGGCGAAACGGGCGAGCTTTCGCGCGCTCACGGCAGGCAGCATGTGGGCACACGTCCATTCGATGTAGGCATCCGGCGCGTCCCGGTATTCGGGCGGCGGCACATGCGCGCCCAGGTAGGTAGGCACGATGCGGAGAGGCTGCCCGTCGAGCCTGGCATACAATTCGAGAGTCTTGTATTCCGCGGCTTCATCCAAACCATAGCCGCTCTTGGCTTCCGCGGTGGTGGTGCCATGGCGGACCATGGCTTCGAGCGCCGCGCGAACTTGCGCTTCCAGGGCGGAGGCCGGCAGCGACCGCACTGCCCGCACGCTGGAGAGAATCCCACCCCCGGCCGCGGCGATCTCTTCGTAGGCGGCCCCCGCCAGCCGCATCTCGTAATCCAGCAGGCGCGGCGTCCCGTATGCCAGGTGCGTGTGGCTGTCCACGAAGCCGGGCATGACGACGCAACCCCGGGCATCGATTTCGTCTGCCTGCCGCGCCCCGGACAGAGCTTCCACCTCGCGGGCCGAACCGGCGGCGACGACCGCATCCCCGCGGATCAGTACCGCGCCTTGCTCGACGATGCCCAAATCGCGCAGCGCGGCGCCCCGCCGGGGACCGGCGCTGCCTCGCAAGGTCAGCACCTGGCTGGCGCGGCGAACCAGGATGTGCTTCATGGCATGGGCGCGCGCAAGCCCGCCCGGCGGGCGAACTCTTTCGCCTCGGGATAGCCGGCATCTACGTGCCGGAGCACGCCGATGCCCGGGTCGCAGGTCATCACGCGCTCGATGCGCCGCGCCCCGTCCGGCGTGCCATCCGCGACGGTGACCTGCCCGGCGTGCAGCGAATAGCCGATTCCCACGCCCCCGCCGTTGTGCACGGAAACCCAGCTGGCGCCCGCCGCCGTGTTGAGCAGGGCGTTGAGAATCGGCCAGTCGGCGATGGCGTCGCTGCCATCCAGCATGTTTTCGGTTTCGCGGTACGGCGAGGCTACCGAACCACAATCCAGGTGGTCGCGGCCGATCACGATGGGGGCTGTGAGCGCGCCGCGCGCGACCATGCGGTTCATCTCCAATGCGAACTCCGCGCGCTCGCCGTATCCCAGCCAGCAGATGCGCGCCGGCAGCCCCTGAAAGCGCACTTTCTGACGGGCCAGCGAGATCCATCGGGTGAGCCCTGCGTTGCTCGGGAACAGGCGGCAGATTAGCCCGTCGGTGGCTGCAATATCGCGGGAATCTCCGGAGAGCGCCACCCAGCGGAATGGACCGCGCCCTTCGCAAAACAGCGGCCGGATATACTGCGGCACGAATCCGGGAATGGTGAAGGCATCGGAAACGCCGCGGTCCGCGGCGAAGCGCCGGATGTTATTGCCGTAATCGAAGGTCACCGCGCCGGCGCGTTTCAGGTCCAGCATGGCCCGGACGTGCACGGCAATGGAGTCCAGCGAAGCGTTCAGATAGCCAGCGGGATCGGACTTTCGGAACACGGCCGCCTCCGCGACACGATAGCCCGCGGGGATGTAGCCGTTCAGCGGGTCGTGAGCGCTGGTCTGATCGGTAACCAGGTCCGGCGCCACGCCAAGGCGTACCAGTGCCGGCAGCACCTCGGCGCAGTTACCCGCCAGGCCGATGGATCGGGGCTGGCGGGCGCGCCGCGCCGCGTCTACCTTTGCCAGCGCCTCGTCGAGCGTGCCGGCCATCGCATCGCAATAGCCCATCTCCACGCGACGGCGGATGCGCTCAGGGTCCACCTCGACTCCCAAAAAGACCCCGCCATTCATGGTGGCGGCCAGCGGTTGGGCGCCGCCCATGCCCCCCAGGCCTCCCGAAACTACCAACCTGCCTTCGAGCGATCCCCCAAAGTGCTTCCGCGCTGCCGCCGCGAAGGTCTCGTAGGTGCCCTGCAAGATCCCTTGTGTGCCGATGTAGATCCAGCTTCCGGCGGTCATCTGGCCGTACATGATGAGTCCCAGGCGTTCCAGCGCGCGGAACTGCTCCCAATTCGACCAGTGGCCCACCAGGTTGGAATTGGCGATCAACACGCGGGGTGCGTCGGCGTGGGTGCGGAACACGCCGACCGGTTTGCCGGACTGCACGAGCAAGGTCTCGTCGCCGGCAAGCGTCTGAAGTTCACGGACGATCGCCTCAAAGCAGGGCCAGTCGCGCGCGGCCTTACCAGCGCCTCCGTAGACCACCAGTTCCTCCGGACGTTCCGCCACCTCCGGATCCAGATTGTTCATGAGCATGCGGAGGGCGGCTTCCTGCTGCCAGCCTCGAGCGGTCAGGCGGGTGCCTCGCGGGGCGCGAATGACGTTCCCCATGCCCCCAGGGTAGCACCGGCCCTTGCGGGCGATGAGCGCGCCGCGCGCCTATGCGTTTACGTCCGGAAGGAAAATCGATGCGCCAGTCCCGTCAGCTTGAGCACCTTGTAAACCCCGACGTTGACGCCGCGCAACTCGACTTTAGAGCCATTCTGATCGGCCCTCCCGGCGAGTTGCTCCATCGCTCCGAGGGCACGCGTATCGATGCGTAGCACGCCGGAGAAATCCAGGACCACTGCTCCTTCGGCGCCGTCGAGGTGTCCAATGACGTCCTGCAACGCGGGAACCGCGCCCGCTTCGTCACTTTTGAGCCAGACTGTATTCATCGACATATGCCAGGCCATCCTTGGCTGCCGGTTGCTGAGAGGGAGCCGCGCCGTTCGCCTGGCGCCGCCCCGCATACGCTTTCCACAACAGATCGACCAGTTCGCTCATCAACGGCATACGCGGGTTGGTCGGCCGCCAGGAAGGATCGTCGAAGGCGATCTCGGCCAGTTCCGGAACCGCCCGCTCGAATTCCTCCTTCGAAATCCCCAGGCCGGCGATCGAACGGGGTATTGCCAACCGGTCGAGCAACTCTTCGATGGCGGCCACCAGGCGATCCACCTTTTCCGCAATCGTGTCGCCGCCCAGGCGGAGCAGGTCTGCTACCATGGCGTATTTCTTGTGCGCCACGTACGCCCGCTGGTGCGGCGAAGGCATGAACTTGCTGGGCACGGAGGCGTTATACGCAATGACGTGCGGCAGCATGAGCGCATTGGCGCGGCCGTGGGCCACACCGAAGCGCGCGCCGAGGGCGTGAGCCAGGGCGTGATTCACCCCCACCGACGCGTTGGAAAAGGCCAGCGCCGCAATACACGCGGCGTTGTGCATCATGCTCCGAGCTTCCTCATTGTCGGGATGTTCATAGGCAATCGGCAGGAACTTGAACACCATGCGGATGGCCTGCATGGCATGCGAGTCGGTGTAGGGCGAGGCGTAAACCGAGACTCCGGCCTCCAGGGCATGCGTCAGGCAGTCAATGCCGGTGTCGGCGGTGAGGCCTTTTGGCATCGACATGACAAATTGCGGATCGACGATCGCCACATCCGGGCTGAGGGAGTAATCGGCGAGAGTGATCTTGCGCCCGCGGTCTTTGTCGATCAGGACGGCAAAGGGAGTGACTTCACTGCCTGTCCCGCTGGTGGTGGAGATGGCAATCAGGCGGGCCCGGTTGCTTTTCTCCGCCGGGTACTCGGCGATGCGCTTGCGGATATCCAGGAACGGGGCGCCCAGTTCGTCGATGTCGGCCTCCGGCGCCTCATATTTGAGGCGCATGATCTTCGCCGCATCGATCACCGACCCGCCGCCCAGCGCGACGATCTGGTCTGCTTTGTAGAAACGGAGCGCCTCCAGCCCCTGCATGACCACCTTCAGTTCGGGCTCCGCGTCCGGAATGACCAAAACGTGGATATGCGTGAGCGGCGGAATGTGCCTCCGCGCGATGTCCACGTGCCCGATCTGCTCCAGCACCGGGCTGGTCACGATAATGGTGCAGCGGGACGGGAACTGGCCAAGATTCTCCACCGCGTTCCGGTTGAAGTAGATCTGGTTAGGAATGCGGAACCACGTGTGCATTTGCGTCCTCCGGGCCACCCTTTTGATATTGAGGTAGTGATAGACATTCACGTTGTCGGTGGTGCTGTTGCCGCCGCCGGTTCCGCATCCGAAGGAAAACGTGGGCACCATGTCGTTGTAGACGCCGCCGATCGCGCCGACGGACCCCGGAGAATTCACAATAATCCGCCCGGCGTTGATCACTTCACTGAATTTCCGGATCACCTCGTCATCGCGCGAGAAGACCACGGCGGTATGTCCGATCCCGCCGGCATGGTTCACGTCGATGCACATCTTGAGCGCCTCATCGACGGATCGCGCGCGGTAGACCGCCAGCACCGGAAACAGTTTCTCTACCGAGAGGGGGTGTTCGCGGCCCACACCGTGAATCGGCGCGATCAGAAGCCGGGTGCTTGCCTTGACCGGCAGGCCGATCGCGCCGGCGATGGTCGTGGCCTTCTGGCCGATGGCCATCGGCCGCGCGAATCCCGTTTCGGGATCGATCACCGTCCGGCCCAGCAGTTCCGCCTCTTTCTCGTTGCAGATGTGCGCGTCGAGGTCCGCAAACTTCCGCAGGACAAGGTCATAGACCTCATCATCGATCACCACGGTCTGCTCGGAGGCGCAGATGGTTCCGTTATCGAAAGTCTTGGACGTCAGGATGTCCACGACAGCCATGTCCAGATCCGCCGTCTTTTCGAGATAGACCGGCGTATTGCCTGGCCCCACGCCCAACGCCGGCTTGCCGGAGCTATAGGCCGCTTTGACCACACCGGGCCCGCCCGTGGCGTCAATCAGCCCGATGTGCTTGTGGCGCATCAAGTACGCATTGTCCGGCAGGGTGGGCGATTCCAGGCACGTGAAGACACCCTCCGGCGCGCCGTGCTTCACGGCCGCTTCATACATGATGCGGACGGCCTCGGCGCAACAACGAAAGGCTCGCGGATGCGGGCTGAAAATGACCGCATTGCGTGTCTTGATGGCCATGATGCACTTGAAGAGAACGGTCGCTGTGGGGTTCGTAATCGGGGTGAGCGAGAAGAGAACTCCGATCGGTTCGGCGACCTCGGCCAGGTTGCGATCCGGGAACTCCCGAATCTGGCCGACCGTGCGCTTGTCTTTGACGTAGTTATAGACAAACTCCGTGGCCACCATGTTCTTGATGGCCTTGTCTTCCATCACCCCGAGCTTGGTCTCCTCAAACGCCAGACGAGCCAGGTAGCGCGCCTGCTCCATCCCCGCCACGACCATCGGCTTCACAATCCGATCCACGTCCTCTTGCGTGTACTGGCTGAAGACGGCGGCGGCGGCTCTGGCCCGACTGACCAGCCCTTCCAGGTATGCAACGCGATCTTCACTGAGTTCAGCGAGGCTGGGCACCCTCTCTGTCATGCGATTCGTCCTCCCTGGCCGTGCTACAGGGCAACAAGATCTGTTTACCTGATAATTATACTCCGAAGCAGCTCCTGGGCAGATCAACACTTGGCATCGCGGATCCGAACGAGGGTGGTATAGTACGGGGAAACAAGCTATGGAACGACGAAAATTCCTCGGCCGGTCGGCGGCGGGAGGGATGGCGGTGGGCTTGGGCGCCGCTCTTAAGCCTTCACGCGGGGCTTCCGGGCTGCCGGGGAAATTCACTCCCGCGGCGCATGCGATCCCTCACTCGAAGTACAGCCCTTTCACCACGCCCGATTACTACACGTTTGCCGATGACCTGGTGATCGAACGGAATGTCCCCGGCAAGCCGCATCAGGGCAAGGTCCTTGCCGCTGTCCAGGCCCACTCAGACGATATCCCGCTTTTCGCCGCCGGTACGGTGGCCAAACTGATCGACGAGGGGTACACGGGCTACCTCATCCGGCTCTCTAATGATGAAGCCGCGGGTAGAACACTGGGCTATGGCGTGGTTCAGAACGAAGCCGACATCCAGGAAGCGGCCAGGGCCATGGGCTGTAAAAGGGCCTATTCCTTTTACTACCGGAACCACCGCATGGACGACAACGCGGTGATCGAAATCCGGGCGCGGCTCATCTTCCTGTTCCGGCTGCTGCAAGTGAATACCATCTTCGCCATGGATCCGTACGACCACTACGATGAAAATCCGGATCACATTGTGGCTGGCAAAGCGGTGGAGGGCGCCTGTTGGATGGCGGGAGGAGGCAAGGACTATCCGGAGCATTACAAGGCCGGACTCAAGCCGGCGCATATCCGCGAGAAGTACTACCACGCGCGATCTCCCCAGGGACACAATCTGGTGAATCGTGTCGTGGACATCAGTTCGTACATCGATCACAAAGTGCGGACCAACGTGGCCAACAAAGGGAAAGGGCCTGCCGGGACGGCGGGGGTGCGGCTCCGCAGGCAACTGGCACGGCAGGGCAAGAAACTGGCCCTGCTGGGGGAGGATGACGAGACCGCCAACCTGGCGTACGTGAAGTTCTTCCTGATGGACGATTTTCACCTCCTCGGCCAGCAGTTCGGCCTCGAGTACGCCGAAGCATTCCGCTATATCGGCCCGGAACCGAGCTACGCGGGGAATATCATGAAGTACGCCAGCGAGCATGCCGTTCCGCTCTGAGGACTGAACAATGAACTCAGGCGGAGTCCCCTATCTGAACCAGGCGGTAGCCGGCACCGGCAACGCTGAGATCGTCCTCGAAACGGACCACCCCGGTCAGCCGCATCAAGGCAAGGTTTTCGTAGCCATCCATGCCCATCTGCACGAGTTGCCCTATTACGCGGGCGGCCTCTGCGCCAAGCTGATTCGCGAGGGCTATACAGGCTATCTGGTGCGGACAACCAACGACGAGAAATATGGCGGCCACACCATCGCCCAGAACATCTTGAGCAACGAACAGGAGCACCTCAAGATGGCCGCGGCAATGGGCTTCAAAGACGTGGCCGACTTGTACTACCGGGCCCATCGCATGAACGAGATTTCACCCACGGAGATCCGCGGCCGGCTCACCCTGCTCCTGCGCATGTTCAAGGCCGACACGGTGATCTCGTTTCACCCGTGGGGATACGGCGAAGAGGATACCGACCGCCAGGTAACCGGCCGCGCCGTGGACGATGCCTGCGTGTTGGCTGCTAGCGAGAGCGATTTCCAGGAACACCTGGAAGCCGGTTTCCGGCCTCAGTCCGTGACCGAACGATATTACTTCCACACTCGCTCTGGCCAGCCGTTCAACCGGCTCGTCGACATCGGCTCCTACGTGGAAGCGAAGATCGATGCGATGGTCGAGTGCCGGTCTCAAGGCGGCGGTGCGCTCGGCTCCGAACTGCGCGCGCGGCTCGCGCGGCAGGGGAAGCGCCTGCCCCTGCTCGGCAACGACGACCGCACGGCCAACCGGGAGTACGTCCGCCAGTTTCTCCTCGACGACTTCCGGGATTACGGCAGACCGCACAAATTCTCATACGCCGAGCGGTTTTACTATGTGGATCGCCGCCCGCCGGCGAAAACCAAGGTGGACGAGTACGTCGAAAAAAACGCCGTGGGCATCTGAGGTCCGGAAGGGGCGAAAACGATGCATCCGCAACCATTCACGCGGAGGACATTCCTGAAACAGGCGGCGATCGCCGCCGGTATGCTGCCGAGCCTGCGGGCGGCCATCGATAACACAGAGCCGATGAAAATTACCCGCATCGATGCGGTAACGTTTCGTAAGGATATCCACATCGGCGGCGGCTCGGGAGGCTCCGACGAAGCCGAGTTCTGGTGGGTGCGCCTCCATACCGACAAGGGTATTGTGGGGACGGGCGAGACCTATCCCTTCTCCAACGGGGAGATCGGGGCCCTGAAGGACCATGCGCACAGCCTTCTCGGCCACGACCCGCGGGACATCGATGGTATCTGGCGCAACCTGTACTTTCAAGGAGTCATGCGGACTGCGGGCGGCGCGGAGATGCGGTTGCTGAGCGCCGTGAACATGGCCCAACTGGACATTCTCGGCCAGGCTTGCGGGCTGCCCCTCTACCGGCTCCTGGGCGGAAAAACCCGGTCCAGGGTTCGCGTGTACAACACGACCACGGACTACTGGGCGATCAACGAGATGAAGATGGGCCGCGATACGATGAAGATCGTCCAGTTCCTGCTCGATCGCGGCACCACCGCGATGAAGATCTATCCCTTCAGCGCCCCGGACAATTACATTTCCAGCCAGGCCCTGGAGCGCGGGCTGGGATGGATTCGCGAGATCCGTGATAAGGTGGGCAGCCAAATGGACATCGCCGTGGACTGCTGGAGCCGCTTCGATTTCACCAGCGCCCTGCGCATCGCCAAGGCACTGGAACCGTACAACATCATGTACCTCGAGGACGCCATGATCTCGAGCAACGCCGAGACCTACGCTCACCTCGCCCGCGAAACAAGCGTGCCCATCTGTGTCAGCGAAACCCTGGCCACGCGCTATGGGTACCGGCCGTTCCTGGAGGCGAAGGCCTGCTCGGTCGTGATGTACGATGTGACCTGGTGCGGCGGGGTGTCCGAAGCCAAGAAGATCGCGGATCTAGCGGACACCTACATGATTCCCACCTCACCCCATACCTGCGGGGGGCCGCTGCTGTATACCTGCGCGGCGCATCTCTCCACCGCCGTCCCGAATTTCCTCATCATGGAGAGCAACTACTGGAAGTACGCCCATCAGTTCCCCTACTTTGTGAACCACGCGCCGGTGCCCAAAGACGGCCACGTCACCGCGCCGGAAGCGCCGGGAGTGGGGGCCGGGATCAAGCCGGAGCTGTTCACCAACGGCGACGCGCTGGTGGAGACCGTCGCCAAAATCTGATCGATCTTCTCCGGGGCAGGGGCGCCGAATCCATCACAGTTCCGCCACTGTCTCGGTCACGGCGTCGCCATTGCGGAAGGCCTCCTCCCGGACTTCGATTCCCAGGCCAGGCGTCTCCGGCGCGGTCACGTAGCCGTTGACCGGCGCCGGCACGTTCCGGAGGAAATGCGGATACACATCGTTGTACAGGTGGTACACGCTTTCCATGATGAAGAAGTTAGTCAGCGAGGTGGCCGTATGGATCGAGGCATACCACAGCAGCGGTCCGCCGCCCGTGTGCGGCGCCGTGGGGATCTTGTAGGTGTCCGCCATATCGGAGATCTTTTTCGCTTCGGAAATGCCGCCGCACCAGGTGACGTCGTACATCACTACGTCCACCGCCCGCGCCTCGAACATCTCCCGGAACCGGAACCGCGTGGCCAGCCTCTCGCTGATACAAATCGGGATGGAGGTCTCCCGCGCCAGCGACGCATAGGCCTCCAGGTTGTCGGGCAGCATCGCGTCTTCCAGGAACATGATCCCGTACGGCTCCAGCGAGTGCGCAATCTGCATCGAACAGGGCAGGTTCCACCGGCTGCTTAAGTCGAGCGCGATTTCGATCTCATCGCCGGCCGCTTTCCGAATCCGCTGCACCGGATCGAGCGATTGTTTCAGTTCCGCCTGGGTGATGAAGGTGCCGCCGTGCCTGGCCAGGGCGTTGACCGGCCCCCGATCGTAGGGGTAGATCTTGATACCCTTGATGCCGCGGCCGAGCAGGAATTCGGCCAGCTTTTCCGGCGCGGTATGCTCCCGCATGCCGTTGATGGGCCAGCCGTTCATGGTGTTGTACACCATCAGCTTTTCCTGCGACTTGCCTCCCAGGAGCTTGTAGACCGGTAGGCCGGACGCCTTACCCAGGAGGTCCCACTGCGCGATGTTGATGGCCGTGAGCATGCGCGTTTCCGCTCCGCCCCACGGCTGGTAAGAGATGTGGTAGAAAAGATCCTGCCAGAGGCGCTCGATCTTCGTCGCGTCTTTCCCCAGCAACAGGCCGGCCAGTTCCTTAAGCGCGCCGCGATGGGCCTCATAGCCGGGATAGGATTCACCGATGCCGATGATTCCCGTGTCCGTGTGCAACCGCACCCACATCCAGTTGGGCGCAATTCCCTGGATTTTCAGGTCCTGCCGGAAACGCACTCCTTCGATCTTCGTGATCTTCATGGGGCCGACAGCCGCCGCGGCCGCCTGCGCCTGCGGGGTCCAAGGCGCGATCCCGGCCCCGGCCAGCGAACCACCAGCCGTTGCCTTCAACAAATCTCTGCGCGTCATCATAGGTTGACCGCGTTTTTCTCGATGTACTCGTCGGCCTTCGATTTCGCCGGCCGCCGGTCGATGTAGTAGAACCGCTCCGCAAACTCGAGGTTGTGCGGCTTCCCGTGCTCCCGGTCGTCTTCGAGAAGGAACTGGCGCACGTACGCCCGATCCGCGGCGCGGTCATCGTTCCCCAACAGTGGAAGCCGCTTTCCCTGCCTGGCGAGTTGCGCGCGAACGATGGACCCGCGATTGCCGTCGCCCTGAGACTTGCACTCCACGATGGCGTCGATTTTCTTCTCGACGTGGGAACCGATGTCCACCACGCGGTTATATGGCTGCCCCTCCCGTGCGTAAAAGTAATATCGCTCGCCTACCGTGTGCGGTTGAATGCCCGCCTCCAGGTGCTCGTGGAAATCGTTCGGCATGCCGGCCATCCAGCAGGCTTCCTCCACGGCCCGCCCGGTCACCCAGTGGTCAGGGTTTTCCTCAGCGTGCCCCCATGGGTTGAACGAGAGAATCGTATCCACCTGGAGCATCCGGAAAATGAGAATCAGACGCCCGCGCAAGTCGATATAGGAAATGCCGTCCATGTCATGGTTCTGGTAGTAGAAGTCGAATACATCCTTGAACCCGAGTGCCGCGGCCATCCGGAAGTGGTCCTGTTCGTTGCTCAGAATATTCTCCGCCGTGCTCCGCCCGCCGCATCGCTCATCGTTGCTCGTGCGCAGGATATAGCCCGTGTAGCCCTCGCTCATCAGCTTGGCGCACAAGCCGGCGGCGTAATAGGGGATATCGTCCAGATGGGCGTGTACGGCTGCAAAGACCTTGCCGCGGTGCGGCATCCCCGGCTCGTCCTTGACCACGATTGGTTCGCCGCCATTCACCTGGGGCGCCGCGCCCGCCAAGCCGGGCATGGGGAACGATCTTCGATGCATCATCCGTCTCCCGATTGCTCTCCTCAACGTTGGTTACAGAGGAACCGCGTGTTCCTCGACATACTTGTTGACAATCTGACGGTGCTCCGGTTCCGGTCCGATATAGCGGAACGCCTCGGCGTATTCCAAGCCGAACTGCGCGCCCAAGGTCCGGAAATCGTCCATGATGAAATGCTTCACATACTGAAAATTGGCCGTGTCGTCGTCGTTTCCCAGCAGAGGCAGTTTCTTGCCCTGCTTCGCCAGGGACTGCCGGAGGCGCGCTCCGTTGTCGCCGGCCGGGCCTTTCCCCTTATTGGCCACGTTCGCGCGCACCTTTTGATCGATATAGGAGCTGATATCCACGATGCGATTCACCAGGTTGTGTCCTTGCGGCGCCCGGGCGTGATAGTACTTTTCACGCACATTCGCCGGCTTCAGCCCTGCCTTGAGCTGTTCCGGATATTCCCTGCCGCCGCCCGTGCCCGCCATCCAGCAGGCTGCTTCCACCTCCCTGCCCACTACGAGGTGGTCCGGGTTTTCATCGTAGTGATCAGAGGGGTCCATCAGGAACACCGTGTTCACCTGGAGCAGCCGGAACAGGAAGATCAGCCGCTGGCGGATCTCGATGGCCGCGCAATCGTCCATGCGATGGTTCCGGTAGTAGAAGGAGAACGCCTTCTTGCAGCCCAGCGCCTTGGCTGCCTCCCTGTTATCGATCTCGTTCTGCACGACTCCGTATCCAACCGTCTTTCCGGCTTTTTCGTCGTTGGATAGCCGGATGAGATACCCGGTGTATCCTTCATCGATGAGCTTGGCGACGGTGCCGGCGCAGAACAGGGTGATGTCGTCCGAGTGCGCCTGCACCGCTGCCAGCACCTTGCCCTGGTGTGGCTTCCCCGGCTGGTTGCGCTCGATCACCAGGTTGTCGGCGTAAGTGAAGTAATCCGGCGTGAGCCCCGCGCTGTTCGGGGACTTGGGAACCGTGTACGCCGACGGGGTGAACTTCGGCGGCAGATCCGATCGCTGCCCGTAAGCCGAGGGCGCCTGCTGTAGCGCCGCGGCGCCGCCCAGAGCTAGTCCTGCTGAGACCGGCCGGCCCAGAAACTGACGTCTGTCCATACCGATTCCTCCTTCGTAAGTGGCGCATTCCACGGGCTTGAAAGACTCTATCACCGGGAAGCCTGGGAGTCAAAAAAACCAAGCAAGAAAAAACGACCTCGAAAGGTCTATTTAGCCGGAAGTGTGGCAACAACGATTTCGCAAGAACGTGATCCCCTCTGGCCGCCCCGCACGGCTCGCCGCAGTCCCGCCGAGAGACGACACCCTGGAGTCATCAGGACCGTCCGCTGCCCCGCTCCACGAGGAAGGCCAGAAAAGACGGAGTCCCCACAGGCGTGTATTGGCCCGTGTGGGTGAGCGCGCCTGTCTTCCGGTTCACCCGGAAGGACACGATCGCGTCCGCCCGTTGGTTGCAGCAGTACACGAACCGCCCGGACGGGTCAAAGGTGAAGAAGCGCGGGTAGTTGCCTCGCGTGGGCTCTTCGCCGGCGAATCTCAGCGTCCCGTCTCCTGCTATGGAAAACCAGGCGATGGTGTCATGCAGCCTGTTGGCGGCATAGACGAAGCGCGCATCCGGAGAGATTGCGACCTCGGAGGTGTAGTTGGTACCGGCGAAGCCCGGTGGCAGCGACGAGATCGTCTGCCTCGCCCTCAGGCGCCCGGTAGCGCCATCGTAGTCGAAGGTCACCAGGGTAGAGCCTTCCTCCTGGAGCGAGTAGAGCAGTCGGCCGTTCGGATGAAAGGCGAAGTGCCGCGGACCGTCGCCCGGCGCGACAGCAACCGAGGGCGGATCGTTAGGCATCAGCTTCCCGCCGGCGGCATCGAATTTCCAGACCAGGATCCGGTCGAGTCCGAGATCTGCGGCGAGCACGAAGCGGCCCGATGGGTCGGGCTGGATCATGTGCGAGTGCGTGCGGTCGTGGCCGCTCCAGGCAAAGCTGCCCGGCGGCGCGCTGGTGGCGCGGCGGGGGCCGAGAACGCCGTCGTGGTGCTTTACATCGCTGGCCGCGCCGAGCTCGCCGTTTGCACCGATCGGAATAACCGCCGAGGTTCCGCCGTGGTAATTCGCAACGAACAACCACTTGCCAGACTGGTGCAGGCTCAGGTGGCACGGGCCGGCGCCTTCCGACGCAACCGTGTTCATCAGCTTCAGGCGCCCGCCGGGGCGCTCGATCTCGTACGCGCTTACCGAGCCGCTGTTCGCACCCCCGTACGTCGATGTCTCGTTCGCCGAATACAGACGCGTCCCGGAGGCATTCAGCGCCAGACAGGACGGGTTCTCGGCGTTGGGAAACAGCGCGCGCTCTACGAGCACGCCGGTGATCGGGTTCATCTCGAGCAGGTAAATGCCTTTGCCCCGGCCCGGGGCGCCTTCGGCTCCGACTGGAGCGCTGTACGTGCCGGCATAGGCCAGAATCGGCCCGCGCCCGGCGGCCATCGAAGTTGCCGCTGCTGCCGCAGTTGCGCCCGCAAGGAATTCACGGCGTGAGTTCCGCACTGTCATCCTGATAATCTCCTTACCTGATTTTGGCAGGTCGCGTGCTTCTTAAGATGACTGCTTCTTCCCTTAGCCAACCGAGCCGCGACCGCCAGCGAGCCGTCTTTCAGGCCGTTCCGCATTTTTTCTCCTCCAACCGGATACGGAATGCCCCCGAAGATCACTGCTCCTCCGGAGGGGAAACATGAAACCAGGCTATCTTGCCGCCCGACAGTCTCTGCGGGGCGCCGCGGTGCTGCTGCCGCTTGCCCTGCTGCTCGCAGCCAGCGCGGCGGTCTCGACGCCGCCAAACACCTGGACGGCGACCGGGAACATGACCTCGCCGCGCACACAGTACACCCTGACCAGCTTGCCATCCGGGAATGTGCTGGCGGCGGGAGGCTGCGCGACTTTCTTTTGTAACAGTGCGGTCGCCAGCGCGGAACTGTACAACCCGACCGCCCAGGCATGGTCCACAACCGCCAGCATGAGCACTCCGCGTGTCAGCCACACCGCCACCCTGCTCAACAACGGAAAGGTCCTGGTGGCAGGCGGCTGTACGGCGCCGTCCCAATGCACCGCGTTGGCCAGTGTTGAGATCTACGACCCCTCCAGCCAGACCTGGAGTCCGGCGGGCTCGCTCAACGTCGGACGGTATAGCCATACGGCGACCCGCCTGGCGGACGGGCGCGTGCTGGTGAGCGGCGGGATCTCGGTGTGCAACAGTTTGGTCTGCAATCCGCTGGCGAGCGCGGAGATTTACGACCCCGCCACCAACCGTTGGACCATCACCAGCGCAATGTCCGCCGCCAGGGTAGGACACGCCTCCGCCCTGTTGAACACCGGCCAGGTTCTGGTCGCGGGCGGATGCAGCCAGCCTGGGCTGCCCTGCCCCGTCCTGGGGGCGGAGCTATTCAATCCCTCCACCGGCGCCTGGTCTCCCGCCGCCGCGATGCTGTCACCGCGGACCTCCGCCACGGCTACCGCGATGCTGTCCGGCCAGGTGCTGCTGGCGGGCGGTCTGGATGGCCAGGGGTTCTTCATCCTCAACGCCGAGCGCTACAACCCTTCCACCGCAGCCTGGGTCCCCAGCGGCGGGCTGACTGCCGGGCGGTTCCAGCACACGGCCACGCTGCTTGGGAACGGGATGCTCCTGGTCGCCGGGGGCGCCACCGCGAGCGCCGAAGTCTATAGTCCTGCCAAGGTCACCTGGACGGCCACCGGCACGATGACGGCGGCGCGGAGCAATCACGCCGCCGCCCTGCTGAGCACCGGAGACGTCCTCGTGGCGGGTGGCATGGATACCGCGGATAACGTTCTAAGCAGCGCGGAGTTGTACCATCCCGGCAGTTCGCCGCTGGTGAGTTTGAGCCCGACCAGCCTGGACCTGGGACTCCAGCAGGTGGGGGCCACCAGCCCGCCGCAGATGATTACCGTAACCAACAACGGCACGGCGGCGCTGGTGATCGGTGCGGTGGCGGTGAGCGGCGTCCCGGGGGAGTTCCAGGCCAGCAACTGCCCGAATCCGAATGTGCCGCCGGGCGGCAGTTGCGCAATCTCAGTGGTGTTTTCGCCCGTTGCGGCGCGCCAGCGCAGCGCCACCCTGAGCATCCAGGACAACGCGCCGAACACTCCACAGACGGTGCCTCTCAGCGGCACAGGGTTCATCAGCGGGCCGCATTTCTGGGCTCCCACCGGCACCATGAGCCTGGCGCGCCAGAGTCACACCGTGACGTCGCTGGCGAATCAGAAGGTGCTGGTCGCCGGCGGCGCCTCCCAATCCGGCACGGAACTGTACGATCCCGGTTCGGGTACCTTCTCGCCGACCGGGCCGCTAAACGTGGCGCGCAGTGGGCACACGGCCACGCGGCTGCTCAGCGGAAAGGTGCTGGTGGCGGGCGGGGGGACCGCCAGCGCGGAAATCTATGATCCAGGCACGGGCCTGTGGAGCCTGACCGGGTCGATGAGCGTGGCTCGCACGGGGCACACGGCCACGCTGTTGCCAGGCGGGCAGGTGCTGGTGAGCGGCGGCTGCAACGGAGGGGCGTGCAACAGCGCGGAACTCTTTGATCCCGCCTCGGGAAAATGGACGCCCACCGGCAGCATGAACGCCGCCCGGGCGCACCACACCGCCACGCTGCTCGCGAGCGGCCGGGTGCTGGCGGCTGGCGGGGGGCCGGCGAGTGCGGAACTGTATGACCCCGGAGCGGGCGCCTGGACCCCGACCGGCTCCATGAGCATCGGGCGGGCCGGGCATACGGCCACCCGGCTGGCCAGCGGCAAGGTGCTGGCGGCGGGCGGCTGTGGCGGCGGCCCATGCAGCAGCGCCGAAGTGTACGATCCCACTGCCGGGACCTGGACGCCCACTGCGCCGATGAAGCAGGGTCACGTGAGTCATACGGCCACGCGTCTGGCAAACGGCCAGGTGCTGGTGGCCGGCGGGATCTATTTCTGCGATCCGGAGTTCGGATTCTGCTTCACCACGGCCATTGCGGAGCTCTACCAGCCGGCGACCAATTCGTGGACGCTGACCGGAGCCATGATCACTCCGCGCGACCTGCACGCCGCGGCGCTGTTGCCCACCGGCAAGGTGCTCGTAACGGGCGGTACCAACGATCAGGTGCTGTTTCCGCTGGCCAGTGCCGAACTCTACACGCCATAGCGGAATAGGAGAATATTCCCATGAGAACGTTAAACCGCCGCTTCTTTATCGCGGCCTCGGTGATCTGCCTCCTGTCCGGTACGGCGGACGCAAGGTCGCGCAAAAAGAAACCCACTCCCGCTCCGCAATTCTCTTATTACCTGTTGGTGCTGTCCTATGCGCCGGATTTCTGTGACCAACCCCAGGGGAACAAAGATCCCCGGGAATGCGGCGCCGGCCGCCATGTCGGCTTTGTGGTGCACGGGCTCTGGCCGCAGGGGGAAACCTCGCGCGGGCCGGAGAACTGCGGCTCCAGCCCGGTCTCGCAGGCGATCATCCAGGCTACCTTGCCGTACATTCCCACCGAGTCGCTGATTCAGCACGAGTGGACCGCGCATGGGAGCTGCAGCGGGTTGAGCGTGGAGGATTACTTTGCCGCGCTCCGCAAGGCGCGGGACTCCGTCACCTTGCCGGACGACCTGAATCAGCCTTCGCAGGAGCTGCATCTTAGCCCCGCACAGGTCGAGGCCCAGGTCGCTGCCGCGAACCCGAGTTTCCCCGCAGCGAGTTTCAGAACGTCCTGTTACAAGGACGGAGAGTTGCAGGAGGTCAGAATCTGCCTCAACAAGGACCTGTCGCCCCGCGCCTGTGGCCCGAGCGCCGGGGAATGTGCCGCATCAAGCGTGACCATCCTGCCGGTCCGCTAGCCTACCGAGCCGCGCCCGTCAGCGAGCGGTTCTTCGAAGACCGATCCATCCATGCGCACGCAGGCATCGCTGACCCGCGGTACGAAATCCATGTGCGCCAGAACGTCGCCGGCGAGATCGATCCCCGGAGCGATCTCGATCAGCTCCAGTCCGCCATGCGCCAAACGAAATACCGCTCGCTCGGTCACGTACAGCACCTCGTGTCCCTCGGCGGCGGCGCGCGGGCCGCTGAACGTCACCTGCTGCACTTGGCGCACGAATTTTCTCTGCCTCCCTTCCGAGACGATCCGCAGGCAGCCGTCCTCGCAGCAGGTCTCCAGGCCTCCCGCGGTGAAAGTCCCCATAAAGACGACTTTCTTGGCGCTCTGGGAGATGTCCACGAAGCCGCCCGCACCGGCCAGGCGGCCCCCGAAGTTGCTGACGTTGACATTGCCCTCCTGATCGCACTCCGCCATGCTTAAAAAGGCAATGTCCAGCCCGCCGCCATCGTAGAAGTCGAACATGTAGGGCTGGTCGATGATCGCCATCGGATGCGACGACGCGCCAAAGCTCAGGCCCCCGGCGGGGATCCCGCCGATCGCTCCGGCCTCCACCGTCAGAGTCATGCTCTCGAGCAGGTTCTTCTGCCTGGCGATCTGCGCCAGGCCTTCAGGCATGCCGATCCCCAAGTTGACAATGTCGCCCTCACGGATCTCGGCGAAGGCGCGCCGCGCGGCATAGAGCCTGGGCCCGCGGCAGGTGAGCGGAAGCTCCGCGGATGCCAGATCGCCGGCCGTCACGTAGCGGGCATTGAACTGCTCGGCGAAGGTCTGCAGGTGGGACTCTGGCGCGCCGAGGACCACCACATCTACGTGAATTCCGGGAATACGGATCGCCTTGGGATCGCGCGAGTAGTCCGGAACGAGGCGCTCTACCTGCACGATGACCGTGCCGCCGGAATTCTTGGCCGCTTGCGCCAGGGAAAGGTTCTCCCCCGTGAGCACTTCTTCTTCGAGCGAGATATTGCCGAAGGAATCGCTGGCGGTGCCGCGCAGCAGCGCGACATCGATCGGGAACGCCTTGTACCAGAGCCACTCGCGGCCATCCAGGCAGATGAGTTCGACCAGGTCTTGGGTGGTCCGCGCGTTCAACTTGCCGCCGCCCCGGCGCGGATCGATGAAGGTGTCGAGCCCAATCCGTGTAATCGCCCCCGGATTGCCGGCCGCAATCTCGCGGAACAGCCGGCAAAGTACCCCTTGCGGAAAGTTGTACGCCTCGATCCGGTTCTCGAGCGCAAGCGCACTCAACGCCGGGGCCAGATTCCAATGCCCTCCGATCACGCGTTTGACCAGACCCGCGTGCCCGAGATGATTCAGTCCGCGGCGGCGGCCATCTCCCTGCCCGGCGGCATAGACGAGAGTCAGGTCCCGCGGCGCGGACTCGATCCGGAACCGCTCTTCGAGCGCACTGGTCAGCGCCTCGGGATGCCCGCACCCGACGAAGCCGCTGGTGGCGATGGTGGCGCCGTCCGGGATGAGGCGGACCGCCTCCGCGGCCGTCAGGATTTGCGGTTTTCTCATACAGGTTCTGATTCTACGGCAAACCGGCAGAGAGCCGGAAGTGGGAGGCTATGGGGCTCTAGGCCCATTTCACTGCAATTGACTTTTATTGCTCAGAGCCGCCCTTAAGGTCGCATTCATGTAACCGATGCTGTATGCCAACCCGGGACTAGGCTGGAACGGCTGTGCAGCTCCCCGGCTGGTCTCGCCCCTGCGTTGCGCTCCCGCCGGCGGCTCTCCCAGCCCGGGAATATGATCCGGGATCACGATCCCGTCAAAATCGATGTCTACCAGGGCCTTCATCACCTTGTACATGTCGTAGTAGCCGTCGTCCATCAAAGTCTCGGTGAAATGGGGCAGCGGACGGGTCACATTCCGGAAATGGATCTTGAACAGCTTCTTCAAACCGCCGAAATACCGGATCGTCTCCACCGGGTCCTTGCCCATCATTGGCCCGCCCTCGAGCCATGTCCCCACGCACAGGCACATGCCCACGTTGGGACTATCGGCGATCTCCAAAGCTCTTTTGTAGCCCTCGAAGCTGCTGAAGATCCGGGGAACGCCCGCGAGCATCGGTTGCGGCGGATCGTCCGGGTGGATCCCGATGCGGACGCCCGCCTCTTCAGCCACCGGCGCCACTTTCCGGATGAAGTATGTGTAGTTGTCCCAGATCTCTTCTCTTGAGTAGACACGGCCGTGAGAAAGAGGCTCCTTATACACCTTTCCGTCCCATCCTCCCTGGAAATTGGGGCTCCGCAAATCGCAGTCGGAGGCGGAATATCCTCGGGGCAAAGTGGCCTGTCCGCTCCGCCAGTTTCCGTTGCCCTCGAAGCCATAGGTCATATAAGGAATGCCTGCCTTGCCCAGATAGTGCAGGTAATTCAAGTACTCTTCAATCTTCTGGTCGCGCCCCGGCAGATTCAGCACGATCTCCGGCACGTTGATAATTGCTCCGCTGGGGCCTACTCTGGTGGACTCGTTGTAGACCCTAAAGCCTCCGGCTTCCCATTGCCGGCGAATTCGGGCGAAGCCTTCGGCCGTGGAGGTCTCCCGCGTGGGATCTGCGCTGCTGATCCATGTCACCCCAAGCTGTTTGAGGTACAACATGTTCTCCTTGCTGGGGTTGCGCGCATACGTAGCGATCTTGATGCCGGGGGGAATGGGGAGAAGCTTGGCGGAACTCCTGGTTGCCGTAGCCAGCATCGATGCTCCCGCCACCGCCATTTTGGCGAACTCGCGTCTTGCGACACCCGCGTTCGCGCCTCCAGCCGGCTTCTCTCCCTCAGAAATGCCCATGCAATCGTCTCCTCTACCCCTGAGTGTAGCCGGAACCTGGTGGTGTGTCGCGCCGTCGAGGGGCAGGCCAAGGAGCCCGCCCCCCGCGGAAAATCGCTCAAAACATCAATTTCAAACCGAATTGAATGACGCGCCCGTCGGTGGAGACGCCGGCGCCCTGGCTGGCGCTGGTGATGCGGCCAAAGGTGTTTGGCGCGTGCAGGTCGGTTCCCGGCGCGCCCAGGTTCACGTGGTTGAAGAAGTTGAAGAACTCCGCGCGGAACTGCAGGTTGGCGCTTTCTTTGAAGCGGAAGTTCTTGGTGGCGGAGGCATCTATGTTGTTCATGCCCGGCATGTGGATGGGCATGCGGGAGTTGTTGCCCCACTGGCCGAGTGGCGTATCCATGAAGGCGGCCGTGTTGAACCACTTGTCCCGGTTGGGATTGGCGACAGTCACGCTCTGGCCGGGCACCACGCTGAGACGCGAGCCAACGCCTGTTCCGGTGGTGTCGCCCGTCCCTCCCATCGTCGAAGCGAAGCCGGTCTGTTCCGTGATAATCGTGCCGAGTTGCCAACCGCCCAAAAGTGTCCGCACCGCGGCCATCTGCGCATGTGTGAAGAACGGCAGGTCGTAGATGGCCGCCACCGAGAGCCGGTGCCGGATATCGAAGCCTGCCGGGGCCTTGTCGGCCGCCAGGTTGAAGTAATTCTGGATGCCGCCCAGGTAGGCCCCCCCGCCCACGCTGCTGATATCGGCGCTGCTGAGCGCTTTGGAGAAGGTGTAGGAGCCCAGCACGGAGAGGCCGCTGGCCATGCGCCGTTCGATCTTGGTTTGCAGCGCGTGGTATGTGGAGTTGCCGATGCTTTTGTACACCGGGAGCGAGTCATAGCCCTGGAAGGGCCGCCGCGACCGGATCGAAGGCACTCCGGCGCCCGGCACCACCACCTGGATGGGACGGTTGCCGTCGAAACCCTCGGTGAGCCGCGTTCCCTTGGAGCCCACATAGCCGATATCGGCGATCAGGTTGCGGGGCAGCTTCTTCTGAATCGTGAAATTCCACTGTTGGGCGTAAGTGGAGCGGAGGTGTGGATCCGCCGCCGAAGCGCTGAAGGCCGATACCCCCGCCGTCGGATTGGCAAAGACCGTATCCACGAAGAATGGAGCATTGTAAGTCGCCGTAGCGCTGTAAGATCCCACAATGGGCGGGTTCAGCGTAAGTCCCGTGTACGTGTTGGTGATCTCCGGCGTGTAGTAGATGCCGTAGCCGCCGCGCACTACGAAATCCGAGACACCGGGCACGCGCCAGGCAAAGCCGAAGCGCGGCCCCCAGTCCTTGCGGTCCGGGAAGACCAGCGAGGCGGGGTATCCCGGGGTGTCCGAAATGTCCGGGAAACCGTTGTAGATCTGCTGCGAAGGCACAAAGCCGGGCACCACGCCGTTGAGATCGAAGTTGGTGATCTTGCCGCGCTGGTCGGGCGGTGAGAAGTACTCGTAGCCCACGCCCATGTTCAGGGTCAGGTTGGGCGTAACCCGCCAGTTGTCCTGGAAATAGTAACCCTGCCAGTAGTTACCCATGCGCGTGGCAAAGGGAGCGGCGCTTAGGCTCGCGGACGTGCCCATGCCCAGCAGGAACGCTGCGAAGCTGTTTTCGCGCACGGGCGAGGCGCCGTTCAGGGTAGTGGTGCGTCCGTCGAAGCTAAAGACTCCCCGCGGGTTTACGGCCTCATCGAAGGTCCAGTTCCGGCGACCGACCATCATGCCCATGCGGAGAGAGTGCCGGCCTTTTTGGACCGAGATGTCGTCGGACACCTGCCAGAGCTGATTGAGCCGGTCACGGGGGCCATTGGTGCGGGTGGTGGGGAAATCGTAACCCGCGCCGCCGAAGGTTGGGGCGCCGTAATCGCGGGGGCGCTTGGAGACTCCCGCGATGCCGATGATGTTGGCAACGTCCAGCGCGGGATTGTCCGTGGTCCCAAAGAACTCGTGCTCGTAAAACCGGTTCCAGCCGATACGGGCCTCATTGACCACATTGGCGGAGAATGTGTGGGTGTCGCCCACGCTCAGGTTCTGGCCCCGCGCGCGGTTGCTGCGCGTGTCCCAGACGAACGTCGGCGCCGCCGCTCCGCTGCTCGCTGCCTGGTCGGCCTGCACGTTGTACATGTAGCTGCCGTACAGGAAATTCTTGTCCGAAATTCGGTGGTCGAGGCGGGTGATGTACTGATCCTGGTTTACGGGCGCCGGGGCTTGCGGACCGTAGAAATTGATCGCCGGCTGGCTGGCGTTCGGCGCGGGCACGAACTGTTGCACGAACTTACTGGCGAACGGCCGGATGCGGTCCTGCGGAATCTTGTTGCCGGGGAACGGAAGGCCGCTCTGTGGGTCGTAGATGGTAACGCTCGAGCTAGAGAAGTCGCCGCTGCGATAGGGCACCGGCGGCACGAACGCGGTTCCCGTGAAGGATCCCGAGATGAGTCGTCCGGATTCCCAGTTGAAGAAGAAAAACGTCTTCTGTTTACCGTTGTAAATTTTCGGCACGAAGACCGGGCCGCCCAGGTTGGCGCCGAACTGGTTACGATTCAGGCGCGGCGGCTTGGCCGTGGGCGAATAGGGCTGAAAGGGCGAGAGCGTCGTGAGCGCGTCATTGCGGTTGAACTCCCACGCTCCGCCGTGAAACGAATTGGTTCCGCTCTTGGTGGTGAGGTTCACCTGCCCGCCGGGAGCCCCGCCCATTTCTGCGGAGTAGGTGCTGGTCTCGACTCTGAACTCGTTGATGGCGTCAATGGAGGGTGAGAAGGCGAAGTTGTAGCTGTCCAGGTCCATGGACTCGATGCCATCGTAGTAGAAGCGGTTCTGCGTGTCGCGCGAGCCGTTGGCGGACATGGCCACCTGCTGGCCCACCGAGCCGCGGTTCCGCCGCACCGTGATGCTGCCCGGCGTGCCAGGGTTGACCCCCGGGGTGAGCAGCGCCAATTGCACGAAGGAGCGGCCGTTCAAGGGCAACTCGATGACCTGCTGGCTGTTGATTACCGTGCCGACCCTGGCGTCTTCCGTTTGCAGCCCAATGGCGCTGGCTTCCACCTGAATCTGCTGCGTCATCTGGCCGACCTGGAGTTGCACGTTCACGCGCGCCTCCTGGTCCACGCTCAGGGGGAACGCGGTTATCAGCGACTTTTGGAACCCCGTGGCTTCCACAGACAGCGTATAGGTGCCCACCGGCACCACAACTTCATAATTCCCCACCGCGTTGGTACTGGTCTTGAAATCCTGCCTGGTAATGGTATTGCTAGCCGTGATATTGGCGCCTGGAACCGCCGAGCCGCTGGCATCCGTGACGGTGCCCACCACTCTCGCCGTAGTCGCCTGCCCGGCAAGGTGTCCGGGCGCGAAAACCAAGACACACAAAAGCAGTGCCGCTAAAAACCAAAAACCCCGGTTTGTCATGTGGATACCCGTGCCACCCTGCCGCCCCGCTGACGGCATTGGCGGTGCATTTACACTGGCGTTCGCGCGCGGAAAGCCTGGAGTCCCGCAACTGCGTACGGTCGGTGGGCCCAACCCTGAAGACACACTGCCCGGACTCCACCCTCCGGACGTCGCGTCCCTGGAGGACTTTCCGGCAGCATGCTTCCACCTGCCTCGATTGGCTCAATTGTATACTTCCGGACCTAAAGCGTCAATTTAAAAGAGAGATTCGGGAAGGAACATCTGGTTCTGGCGGCTTGACTTCCGCACTGATTTTCCCTACCATGTTGGACAAATGGCTAACCCTGATTCGCTGGGCCAGTTCGAGCAGTTGGTACTGACTGCGATTCTGACCCTTCGCGAAGACGCTTATGGCGTAACAATTCACGCCAAGGTGCAGGAGCTGACCCGTCCCAAGTCGGTCTCGCTCGGCGCGGTTTACGTCACCCTGGACCGGTTGGAGGACAAAGGCCTCGTTGCGTCCTGGCGATCGGACCCTACACCCGAGCGCGGCGGCCGCGCCAAACGCTGCTACCGGCTGGAAGCCCTGGGCGAGCGTGCATTGCAGGAGGCGGCGGTCACCGCGAAGCGTATCTGGGACGTGATTGCGGAAGCCTGGGGCAAGGAGTGGGCCAAAGAGTGGGGCAAGAGGCGGGCTGATGCATCCCGGGCCATCCAAAACGGTTGAGACGATCGTCGCCGTCTTCGTCCCGCCAGCCTGCCGGCGCTCTTCCGTCACAATGACCTACTCTCAGTTCCTCGACCGAGTCCGGACCGGACAGATCGCCGGGGTAATCGTCATGGGCAGCAACTCCGGCGCCACGGCGGCGATTTGCCGGCTCAAGGACGGCAATAGCGTACGAACCGTGCTGCCGCGGGATTACAGAGATACCCTGGTGGCAATGCAGGACAACCAGGTGAACATTGAGATCCGGGACGCCGCATCCGAACCGCTTCAGCTCCTCTGGAAAGCATCGCCGTTTTTGCTGCTCTTGGGTGTGTGGGTTTTTCTGATGCTTTGGAAGTTCTCGAACAGCTCCGGACAAGCCGGCGCCCCACCTACTGAGCGGTTTGCCCAACCAGGTCGTGGACCTTTTCGATAATCAATTCTTCGGCAGCGGCGCTGAAGGGCCCGCCCGCGCCGCCCTGCGCTTCGTATCCGCCTTCCCGCAGCACCCGCGCCGAAGGCACGTAGGCGAACACATCATTGGAATAGGCCGCCACCCAGGTGTTCTCCCACCCGTACTGCCCCTTCAGACGGAGTGAATAATCCACCACCGATTCGCCGCCCAGGGCGATGAACTTCAGGTCGTTTCCGAACTGCCACACCTCAACCGGGTCGGGATAGTGGTCCGGCAGCTTGCCGTACCGTTGGATCGCCTTCAGCATCCGTTCGCCCTGCGCGCGCCGGTTGGCGTCGTGATCCTTGGCCCACGCCTGCAACTCCTCGCGGGAGGGAGGCGTTTGAAACGGAAGGTCCACTCGCGCAAATGCGGTCTTCAGCGGGCCGCCAATCGGACGCATCTTGCCGTGCAGCACCAGGTCCACGGAAGCCGCCAGAATCCGGCCGTACATGGTGACCAACTCCAGGGAATAGTGCGTCAGGGCCGGATCGGTACCCTGGTAGCGCGGCAGCGGGTTGGCGTCGCCCGCGCAGCCCAGGACAAACAAGGCGGTCGCGCCGGGATAAGCTTTCTCCAGGGCACGCTGTGCGTACCCGGCATAGTCCGCGTTGATCTGGTATGCCCCCAGCGTGGTGTTGTGGCACGCATATCCGAACACCACCGCGCGCAGCGAGCCATCCGGATTCCGCACCGCCAGCACGGGCACATCGTGATCCACCGGCGCCGGCAACCCGCGCGTACCCGGGTGATCGCGGCGCCGGTTCACCGCGATCCCCGCGAATCCCTGCGCGAACTCGAGCCGCGCCGGCCGCATGCTCTTCAGAGCTGCCCCGACAGTGGCGACTGCTTTCCCGATCAGGTCTTCGTTGTAGCGCCGCACCACCTCCTTCTGCGCTTCATAGCCGGGCTTGGGATCCAACTCGCCGATGATCGGCCCGCTGTGGGTATGCGACGAATTCAGCGCCAGGCGGTCGCGGGCCAGGCCATACTGCTGCCGGCAGCGCTCCGCGATGGCGTCCGCCACCTCCTTGCGAAAGCCGATCAGGTCAGAGGTCACCAGCACCGCCGGTTTCCCCCCGCCGTCGTCCAGCGCCAGCGCTTTCAGGTACAGGTCCGTCTGCACGCCCTCCGAAGGTTTGGTGCGCGCCGCATAGCCGGCCATCCAAATAGATTCGGTCGGGGTAATGACCACCTGCGCTACTCCGGCGCTCCATTCACCCCACAGGGGGGCGCTCAGGCATAGCGCTAAAAACAGAAGAGTGCTCCGTTTCATTTGGCCGCCATTGTATCTCAGCGGGTTTGTGATCTTCGCATTCCGGCAGGCCATGGTCCGGTCCGGCGCCTGCGGGTCCGGACCGAACAATCCTGGGGCCGCGGTGTAAGATGTGGGGAACATGCGGAAGCTGACCTGTGCCCTTCTGGCGTGCCTTACTGTGGCATCGCCGCTGATGCTCGCCGAAGAATATGTCCTGGGTCCTGATTCCAGGCGGCAAGCCGGGGTGCCACAAGGCACGGTCACCAAATACGAGTGGACGAGCAAAATCTATCCCGGCACTGTGCGGGATTATTGGGTCTACGTCCCGGCGCAATACCGTCCGGATAAACCCGCCTGCACGATGGTGTTCCAGGATGGGTGGACCTTTGTGAACGAGAACGGCGCATTCAAAACCACCATTGTGTTCGACAACTTGATCCACAACGGCGACATGCCGGTCACCATCGGCGTGTTCATCAATCCCGGCGTGGTCCCGGGGGCCGCTCCGAACACGCAGTCACGATTCAACCGCAGCGATGAATACGATGCCGTGGGCCCTCGCTTTCCGGCGTTCCTGATCGAAGAGATCCTCCCGGAAGTCGGCAAGCGCTACAACCTTTCCGGAGATCCCAACGACCGCGCGATCGCCGGATCGAGCTCCGGGGGGAACGCCTCGTTCAACGCGGCCTGGACCCGCCCGGATGTCTTCCATCGCGTCCTCAGCTTCATCGGCGGTTTTACCAACCTGCGCGGCGACCATATCTATCCATCCCTGGTGCGGAAAATGGAAACCCGGCCGCTGCGTGTCTTCCTTCAGGACGGTTTGCAAGACATTAATGTGTACAGCAACTACGAACTGGGCGCCGCGCTGCGGGACGCCAATTATGACTACAAGCTGGTGATCGGCACCGAAGCTCACAACAGCAAACACGGGTCTGCGATCCTGCCGGATGCCCTGCGCTGGCTGTGGCGCGACTATCCGAAACCCATCGCCAAGCCGGCCGGCGGCCCCCGGCATTACCTCAGCAACAACATCCTGTTGGACACGGATACCGGCTGGGAGTTGGTCAGCCAGGGATACAAATTCACGGAAGGCCCGGCGGTCGATGCGCAGGGGAATGTCTTCTTCAGCGACATTCCCAACAGCCGTATCTACAGGATTTCCGTCGATGGAAAAGTCGCTCTTTTCCGCGAGAATACGGGCGAAGCCAATGGCCTGATGTTCGGACCGGACGGCCGCCTTTACGCCTGCCAGAATGGACGCCAACGCATTGTTGCCTATGCGGCAGACGGCAAAGAATCGGTAGTCGCGGAAGGCGTGAGTTCCAACGACCTCGCGGTCAACCCCCGCGGTGAAATCTATTTCACCGATCCGCAGAACAAACGCGTCTGGTTCATCGACGCGAAGGGGAACAAGCGGGTCGTCGACGAGGGGATCCTGTTTCCCAATGGCGTCCGTTTCTCACCTGACCATGCCTTCCTGATGGTGGCGGATACGATGAGCCGCTGGATCTGGTCCTTCTCGGTGCAGCCCGATGGGTCGCTGGCTGCCGGCGAGGCGTTCCACCGGCTGGAGATCCCGGACGAAGTCGAATCCGGCCCGATCCGCAGCGGAGCGGATGGGATGACAGTAGACGCCGATGGATTCGTGTATGTAGCCACGAAGCTCGGGATCCAGATTGCCGACCCGGCCGGCCGAACGGTCGGCATTCTCAACAGCCCCGGCGCCAGTGACCCTTCGAACGTAGTCTTCGGCGGTCCGGACCTCCAGACCTTATATGTCACCGCCGGCGACAAGGTCTTCCGGCGCCGGATCAGGAAAAAGGGCACCTTCCCGTGGGCCCAGGTCATGCCGCCGAAGCCGCACCTCTGATCTGAGGGACAGCGCTTACGAATCCAATTTGGACTTGATCACCGCTCAAACAGAAAAATATCCCCCCTGTTTTCAATCCGCCGCCGCGCAAGCCGCCTCGCGCCCTCTTCCCCTATGCCGTACGCTGAAATCAGGAAAGGCTGGTTCGTTCACCCGGACCGGCCCGATGAGTTTAATGCTGCGCAGCATTTCATCGTCAATGGGGCGGCCTTGGGCCGCTCC